>NZ_JBIRST010000012.1:0-291519 GCF_044334385.1 Streptomyces sp. NPDC020801 | reverse complement strand
AGCAGCGCAAGCGGTTCGGAGGCGGTGACCAGCTCCCGCAGCGGATACCGGGCCAGCACCGCGTCCACCTCCGGCGTCAACGCCGCCGCGAGGCGGGCCGCGGCCGACCGGTTCCCGTCCCGCAGGGCCGCCGTGGCGGCCAGGACGACGTCCCGGTCCTCGCCCCCGCCCTCCGGCACCCCGGCGGCCGCCCGTTCGTACAGACGTGCCCCCTCCTCCAGGACCAGATCGGTGTCCAGCCCTGCGGGAATCTTGATCCGGGCGTGGTGCCGCCAGGTGGCCACCGGATCGCTCCAGGCCTCGACCGTGTAGGTCCATCGCCCGGGCTCGCCGGCTGTCACGGTGGCGCCCCAGCGGTCGGTGCCGGGGGCCAGCTCGCGCATCGGGGTCCAGGGGCCGGGGCGGCCCTCCGGATCGCGCAGGACGACATTGGCGGCCACGGCGTCGTGGCCCTCCCGGAACACGGTGGCCGAGATCTCGAACGACTCGCCGGTCACCGCCTTGGCCGGCCTGCGGCCGTGCTGGACGACCGGCCGGACGTCGAGGACGGGTATCCGGCCGACGGCGGTGGCGCCGCCCGCGGAGGATCGCTCCGGGACCGGCGGACCGGAGTCGGCGGGACGCGCCGGCGGCGTGCCGCCGCCGGGCCTGCCGGCGGTGCCGCCGGCGTTTGTGCTGCTGCTCGTGCTGGTTGTCGGGGGTGCTGCCGAGTGGTGCGTGGCGGGCATGACCGCTCCTGTCCGCGTCAACGAGGGTGTGGGCGGATGTCTGTGGGGAGGTGGGTCCTGCGTGGTCTACCTGTGAGGTGTACCGGAGGAGCCTTCCCACCCTATTCGGGTGAGCAATCCGGCACTTTGTTAACTACTCACGCGTATGTCTACACACAAGACCGGCCCCGTCCGGATACGGACGGGGCCGGTGCGGGGCCTGCGCGGCTATGTCCGGGGTACCTGCAGAAGCCTGTTCGGCGAGCCCGGCCCCGCGCCGGAGATCCTGCCGGATGCGGCGCCCTTGACCAGCGCTTTCGCCACCTCGGCGGGGGCGGCCCCCGGATGTCCCGCCAGGTACAGGGCGGCCGCTCCCGCCGCGTGCGGCGCCGCCATCGACGTACCGGAGTACGTCGCCGTTCCGGTGTCGCTCGCGTACGAGGCCGAGGTGATCGACACGCCCGGGGCGAACAGATCCAGGGCCGAACCGAAGTTCGAGAAGCCGGCCCGGCCGTCGTGGCCGTCGGTGGCGCCGACGGTGATCGCCTCGGGCACGTCGGCGGGGGAGTACAGGCCCGCCGGACCGCCGTTGTTGCCCGCGGCGACCGTGTAGGTGACGCCGGCCTTGATCGAGTTGCGTACGGCGGCGTCCAGCTGCGCGTTGTAGGGGCCGCCGAGGCTGAGGTTGGCGACCGCGGGCTTGCGCGCATGCCGGGTGACCCAGTCGATGCCCGCGATGACCTGCGACGTCGTACCGGAGCCGCGGTTGTCCAGGACCCGCACGGCGACGAGTGAGGCCTTCTTGGCGACACCGCAGGCGGTCCCCGCGATGGTGCCCGCGACATGTGTGCCGTGGCCGTTGCCGTCCCCCGCGCCCGGGTCGTCGTCGACGAAGTCCCAGCCGTAGCTCGCGCGGCCGCCGAAGTCCTCGTGGGTGATCCGGATGCCGGTGTCGATCACGTACACCGTCACCCCCCGGCCGCCGCCGTCCGGCGCGGTGTACTTCCTGTTCAGCGGCAGGTTCGGCTGGTCGACACGGTCCAGGCCCCAGGACGGCGGATCGCTCTCGGTGCGGTCGAGCGTCACCCGGCTGTCCTGGACCACCGAGACCACACGGGGGTCGGCCGCCAGCCGCCGGGCCTGCCCGTCGTCGGCGCGGACGGCGTAGCCGTTCAGGGCCGTGCCATAGGTTTGGCCGATTCTCGCTCCGTACTGCTCGGCGATGCCCCGGCCGGCCGCCGAGGAGGCTCTGGTGTCCCCCTTGAGCATCACCAGGTAGCTGCCTCTGATGGTGCCGGGCCGGCCGGCTCCGAGTACCGGCCCCTGAGGAGCGGCGTGCGCGGGCAGGGTGACGGCCGACAGCGCGGCGGCCGCGGCGATCGTGATCATGCCCCCCACCCGGCGCAGACGCCGCGGGTGCGTCCGTGCCATGGTCCGAGTCCCCCTCCTCCACTCGGGTAGGGGAGCAGCGTCTCGTGGGGCGGCAAGGGGTACAAGAGGGTGATACGAAGCGGCCGGTCCGGCAGGTGGGGACAGGCCGTTCAGGCCGGTACAGGAGTTCGGGGGCCCTGCAACCCGCGTCGGCCCCGCCAGGACGGGTACCGTCGACAGTGACGGGGCGCACAGTGCCGTGCGTCCATCCAGCGAACGCGCCACGCCGAGGTGGAATGTGAAGGCGATCCGTCGGTTCACCGTCCGTCCCGTTCTCCCCGAGCCCCTGCGCCCGCTCAGTGAGCTGGCCCGCAACCTGCGCTGGTCCTGGCACGCCGAGACGCGTGACCTCTTCCAGTCCGTCGACCCCGAGCACTGGGCCGCCTCGGGCGGCGATCCCGTACGGCTGCTCGGCAGCGTGCGTCCCTCGCGGCTGGCCGAGCTGGCCGACGACCGCCGCTTCCTGCGCCGGCTGACCGCTGTCGCCGACGACCTGCACGACTACGTGCGCGGCGACCGCTGGTACCAGGCCCAGCCCGCCGGGCTCCCCGCCGCCATCGCCTACTTCTCGCCCGAGTTCGGCATCACGGCCGCCCTGCCGCAGTACTCCGGCGGCCTCGGCATCCTCGCCGGCGACCACCTCAAGGCGGCCAGCGACCTCGGCGTACCGCTGATCGGGGTCGGCCTGCTCTACCGCCACGGCTACTTCCGGCAGACGCTGTCCCGGGACGGCTGGCAGCAGGAGCACTACCCGGTCCTCGACCCCAACGAGCTGCCCGTCACCCAGCTCAGGGAGGCCGACGGCACCCCGGCCCAGGTCTCGCTCGCCCTGCCCGGCGGCAGGGCGCTGCACGCCCGGATCTGGCTGGCCCAGGTCGGCCGGATCCCGCTGCTGATGCTGGACTCCGACGTCGAGGAGAACGACCTCGGCGAGCGCGGGGTCACCGACCGGCTCTACGGCGGCGGCAGCGAGCACCGGCTGCTGCAGGAGATGCTGCTGGGCATAGGAGGAGTGCGGGCGGTGCGGACGTACTGCCGGCTCACCGGGCACCCCGGGCCGGAGGTGTTCCACACCAACGAGGGGCACGCGGGCTTCCTCGGCCTGGAGCGGATCGCCGAGCTGTGCGACCGGGGGCTGGACTTCGACGCGGGCCTGGAGGCGGTGCGCGCGGGAACCGTGTTCACCACCCACACCCCCGTCCCGGCCGGCATCGACCGCTTCGACCGGGAGCTGGTCGCCCACCACTTCGGCCCCGAGGCCGAGCTGCCGCGCATCGATGTCGAACGCATCCTCCGGCTCGGCATGGAGAGCTACCCCGGAGGTGAGCCGAACCTGTTCAACATGGCCGTGATGGGCCTCAGGCTCGCCCAGCGCGCCAACGGTGTCTCGCTGCTGCACGGGAGGGTCAGCCGGGAGATGTTCTCCGGGCTGTGGCCGGGATTCGACCCCGAGGAGGTGCCGATCACCTCCGTGACCAACGGCGTGCACGCGCCCACCTGGGTGGCCCCGGAGGTGTTCCGGCTCGGCGCCCGGGAGATCGGCGCCCAGCGCACCGAGGACGCGCTGTCCGTGGGTGGCTCCGAACGCTGGGACACGGTCGCCGACATTCCCGACCAGGACATCTGGGAGCTCCGCCGCGATCTGCGGGAGCAGCTGGTGGACGAGGTGCGCGGGCGGCTGCGGGCCTCCTGGCGGCAGCGCGGCGCCGGGATGGCCGAGCTGGGCTGGATCGACGGCGTGCTCGACCCCGACGTGCTGACCATCGGGTTCGCGCGCCGGGTCCCGTCGTACAAGCGGCTGACCCTGATGCTGCGCGACCGCGACCGGCTGATGGATCTGCTGCTGCACCCCGAACGGCCGATCCAGATCGTGGTCGCGGGCAAGGCCCACCCGGCGGACGACGGCGGCAAGCGGCTCATCCAGGAGCTGGTCCGCTTCGCCGACGACCCGCGCGTACGCCACCGGATCGTCTTCCTGCCCGACTACGGCATGGCCATGGCACAGAAGCTGTACCACGGCTGCGACGTGTGGCTGAACAACCCGCTGCGCCCGCTGGAGGCGTGCGGGACGTCCGGGATGAAGGCCGCGCTCAACGGCTGCCTCAACCTGTCCGTCCTGGACGGCTGGTGGGACGAGTGGTTCCAGCCCGACTTCGGCTGGGCCATCCCGACCGCCGACGGGGTGGATGGGGGTACCCCCATGAGTTCGGCGACGGGGGACGACGCCGACCACCGGGACGACGTCGAGGCCGCGGCGCTCTACGACCTGCTGGAGCAGCGGGTCGCACCCCGCTTCTACGAGCGCGGGGCGGGCGGACTGCCCGACCGCTGGATCGAGATGGTCCGCCAGACCCTGACCCTGCTCGGACCCAGGGTGCTGGCGGGCCGCATGGTCCGCGAGTACGTCGAGCGCCTCTACGCACCCGCCGCGCACGCTCATCGCGCGCTGGGCCCGGACGCGGCGCGCGAGCTGGCGGCCTGGAAGGCGCGGGTGCGGGCGGCCTGGCACGAGGTGACGGTCGACCACGTGGAGACGTCCTCCCCCGTGGCCGAACGCATGGAGGTGCCCGCCTCCACGGCCACCGCCGAGCTGGGCGCCACCCTCGGCCTGCGGGTGCGCGTCGGCCTGGGCAGCCTGGGCCCGGAGGACGTGGAGGTGCAGGCCGTGTCGGGCCGGGTCGACGAGGAGGACCACATCGCCGACGCCACCACGGTCCCCCTGAAAGCGGCGGGCGCCCCCGACCCCGACGGCCGCTGGGTCTACGAGGGCCCGCTCTCCCTGGACCGCACCGGCCCCTACGGCTACACGGTCCGCATCCTCCCGGCCCACCGCCTGCTCGCCTCGAGCGCCGAACTCGGGCTGCTGGCGGTGCCGTCCGAGGAGACGGGGGAGGGGGCGGGGGTGCTGCTGCGCTGAGCGGCCGCGGCGGTCAGGGCTGCGGTGTGTCGGCGCACAGCCTGCGCAGGGCGGTGCCGCACCTTCGGGCGTAGGCGTGCTGGAGGCCGCGGGTCGCCGGGCCGCCGGCGCGGGTGTACCACTTGGCCGGGCGGCTGAAGGCGGTCACCGTGAGCCAGACCGTGCCGTCGCCCGTGCGGTCCACGACGAAGGACTCCTCGCCGCACTCCGGGTGGCCGGGCAGGGTGCCGTAGGCCCAGCCGGAGCGGCGGGGCTCCTCGGCCGTCCAGACCACGCGGCAGGGGGCCTTGATCATGCCCGCCAGGGTGACGGTGACGTCGACGCCCGGCGCGGCGCGGTCCGCGGCCGACGCGATCCCGATGCCCATCGCCCGGTGCATCTCCCAGGTCAGCACGGCATCGGACGCCCGCCGGAACACCTCCTCGCCCTCGCCGATGCGCGTGCGCACGTGCATGGGGTGGAAGCCCGGCGGGCAGGCGGAGGCGTTGTCGCGCGTCGCGCCGACCTCCTCGTAGGTGAAGTCCTCCGAAGACATGGGACCCAAGCGTAGGGCGGCCCCCGGGAGGGTTCTCCCCCCGGGGGCCGCCCCGGCCGGCCGTGCGCCGGCCGGCGTCTGCTGTGCGCAGGTCAGCTGACGTTGACGGCGGACCAGGCCGCCGCCACCGCGTTGTACTCGGCGCTGCCGGAGCCGTACAGCGCCGACGCGGCGTTCAGGGTCGCCGTGCGGGCGGCCTTGTAGTCGGTGGTCGACGTCATGTACGTGGTCAGCGCCTTGTACCAGATCTGCAGCGCCTTGGCGCGGCCGATGCCGGTGACCGTGGAGCCGTTGTACGTCGGCGAGTTGTAGCTGACGCCGTTGATCGTCTTCGCGCCGCTGCCCTCGCTCAGCAGGTAGAAGAAGTGGTTGGCGACGCCCGACGAGTAGTGCACGTCCAGGTTGCCCACGGACGAGGACCAGTAGTCGGCGGAGCCGCCGTCCTTGCTGGGCTTGTCCATGTAGCGCAGCGGGGTGCCGTCGCCGTTGATGTCGATCTTCTCGCCGATCAGGTAGTCACCCGGGTCGGAGGCGTTGTTGGCGTAGAACTCCACGCCGGTGCCGAAGATGTCGGAGGTGGCCTCGTTCAGGCCGCCGGACTCGCCGGAGTAGTCCAGGCCCGCGGTGTTGGAGGTGACGCCGTGGCTCATCTCGTGGCCGGCCACGTCCAGCGAGGTCAGCGGGTGGGTGTTGCCCGAGCCGTCGCCGTAGGTCATGCAGAAGCAGCCGTCGTCCCAGAACGCGTTGACGTACTGGTTGCCGTAGTGGACCCGCGAGTAGGCGCCCACGCCGTTGTTCTTGATGCCGTTGCGGCCGAAGGTGTTCTTGTAGAAGTCCCACGTCTCCTGGGCGCCGTAGGCGGCGTCGGCGGCCGCCGTCTGGTCCGAGGTGGAGCTGGAGGCGGTGCCGGTGCCCCACACGTCGTCCGAGTCGGTGAACAGGGTGCCCTGGGTGGAGCTGGTCTTGTGAGCCTTGTTGTACGTCTTGTGGCCGCCGCGGGTGGTGTCGTACAGCTGGTACGTCGACCCCGACAGGTAGGTGTTGAGGCTGACCGTGCCCGAGTAGAGCGTCTTGCCGGTGCCGGTCTCCACGCCCTGGTACTCGTAGAGCTTCTTGCCGGTGGCCGCGTCGGTGATGACGTGCAGCTGGTTCGGGGTGCCGTCGTCCTGGAGGCCGCCGACGACCGTCTCGTAGGCGAGGACCGGGGTGCCGTTGCCCGCCCAGATGACCTTGCGCGGGGCCTGGTCGGCGGCGGTCTTCTGCGAACCGGCGGCCTTGGCGGCGGTCAGCGCCTGCTTCTCCGCCTTGGCGGTGGCGATCTGCGGCTTGAGCGAGGCCACCTTGATCGTCGCCCTGGTGGCTCTGGTGACGCCCTCCGTCCTGCCGGCCTTGGAGGTGTGGACGATCAGGTCGCCGCCGAGCACGGGCAGGCCCGCGTAGGTGCGCTCGTAGCGGGTGTGCAGGGTGCCGTCGGCGTCCTTCACGACGTCCTTGACGACCAGCTTCTCCCTGGCGCCGAGGCCTATGTGCCGGGCCGTCTGCGCGGCGCCGGCCTGCGCCTGCTGGATCAGGGAGGTGCGGGCGGCGTCGGACAGCGCGGTGGGGGCGGCGGCGAGGGCGGCCCTGCCGGTGGAGTCGGCCGTGGGCTGCGCCGAGGCACTGGTGGTCAGACCGGTGCTGAGGAGGAGGGCTCCGGCGGCGACAGCGGTGGCGACGGCCAGAGTGGTGCGCTTGTGACGCGCGTAGCGGGGAGTCACACAAGCTCCTTATGTGGGGGATGCCGGTCGGCGTGGGGATGCCGGACCGGATCGGATGTCAGGTTGCTGTGCTCGTGCGGCGGGTGCAGGAAGAGTGACATCGAGGGCGCGTACATGTCAGGAGGGCAAAGTGATGTTGGCCGAAAATCGACTGTCCGGTTAATGTTTCGAAAATGTGAACGGGCGCCGCCCCGGGGTTCTGGACCACCGGGACGGCGCCCTGCCTTCGGTCCCGAGGGGCCTACGGGAAGGTCACCTTCCAGCCGTCGATGTAGCCGGTGTCGTACGTCGCCACGTCCTGGACGCGCAACTTCCAGGTGCCGTTGGCCGTTTCGGAGGAGGCGTTGACGGTGTAGGTCGCGTGCACGTCGTCCGCCGAGTCCGAGCCGCTGGAGTTCTTCAGGCGGTAGGCGGTACCCGACGGGCCGATCAGGTCGATCACCAGGTCACCGCGCCACGTGTGCACGATGTCGACCGAAACCTGAAGGTTCGACGGGGCGTTGCCGGTCCGCCCGGAGACGGTGACGGACGAGGTCACCGCGGGGCCGTTGTCCGGGATCGAGACGTTGGCGGTGTTCTCGAACGAGGTGCCGCCACCGCCGCCACCGCCGGAGCGCGAACCGACCGCGATGGCCGCCCAGGCGTCCTGCACCGCCTTGTACTCGGTGCTGGAGGTGCCGTACAGCTCGCCCGCGGCCGCCAGCGTGCCGGTGCGGGCGCTCGCGTAGTCGGTGGTGGAGGTGAACTTCGTGGTCAGCGCCCGGTACCAGATCTGCAGCGCCTTGTCCCGGCCGATGCCGGTGACCGGAAGCCCGTCCGCGGTGGGCGAGTTGTAGCTGACGCCGTTGATGACCTTGGCGCCGCTGCCCTCGCTCAGCAGGTAGAAGAAGTGGTTCGCCGGGCCGGAGGAGTAGTGCACGTCCAGGTTGCCCAGGCCGGAGTACCAGCTGTCCTTGGACGAGCCGTCCTTGCTGGGCTTGTCCATGTAGCGCAGCGGGGTGCCGTCGCCGTTGATGTCGATCTTCTCGCCGATGAGGTAGTCGCCGACGTCGGTGGAGTTGTTGGCGTAGAACTCCACGCCTGTGCCCATGATGTCGGAGGTGGCCTCGTTCAGGCCGCCGGACTCGTCGCTGTACTCCAGGCCCGCGGTGTTGGAGGTGACGCCGTGGCTCATCTCGTGGCCGGCCACGTCCAGCGAGGTCAGCGGGTCGGCGTTGCCCGAGCCGTCGCCGTAGGTCATGCAGAAGCAGCCGTCGTCCCAGAACGCGTTCACGTACGAGTTGCCGTAGTGGACGCGCGAGTAGGCCGCCTGGCCGTCGTTGCGGATGCCGCTGCGGCCGAAGGTGTTCTTGTAGAAGTCCCACGTGGCCGCGGCCCCGTAGTGCGCGTCGGCGCCCGCGGTGGCGGCGTTCGACGTGGTGCCGTTGCCCCAGGTGTCGCTGGACTGCGAGAACAGCGTGCCGGTCCCGGAGGTGCCGTGGTTGAGGTTGTACGTCTTGTGGCCGCCGCGCGCGCCGTCGTTCAGCGTGTACGTCGAACCCGACTGGGTCGTCGTCAGTGAGACCTGGCCGCTGTACTGGGTGTTGCCGACACCGGTCTCGATGCCCTGGTGGCGGAACAGCTCCTTGCCGGTGTTCGCGTCGGTGATGACGTGCAGCTGGTTCGGGGTGCCGTCGTCCTGGAAGCCGCCGACGACCGTCTCGTAGGCCAGTACCGGCTTGCCGCTCGCCGCCCAGATCACCTTGCGGGAGGACTGGTCGATGGTGGCCTTGGTGCTGCCCAGCGCCTTGGCGCGCTGCACGGCCTGCTTCTGCGCGGTCGCCTTCGACACGGCGGCGGTCAGGCTGCTGACCTTCACGGTCGCGTTCGTGGCCTTGAGCACCCGCTCGGTCTTCCCCGAACCGGCGGTGTCGACGATCAGGTCGCCGCCGAGCACGGGCAGGCCGGCGTAGGTGCGCTCGTAGCGGGTGTGCAGGGTGCCGTCGGCGTCCTTCACGACGTCCTTGACGACCAGCTTCTCCTGGCTGCCCAGGCCGATGTCCTTCGCCGTGCGCGCCTTGGCGCCGTCGGCGTCGCGGATCAGCTCGGCGCGCTGCGAGGGCGTGAGCTTCACGGCGGCATGGGCCGGGTTGGCCTTCCCGGTCGGTGCCTGGGTGGGGGCGGCGCTGGCGGTGCCCGTCTGCACCGCCGCGGCGATCAGCGCGGCGACCCCGGCGAGGGCGACGCCCGCGGTCCGGCGGGGGGTGATGTGGGAGGTGCGTCTGCGAGAGCTGCTGCTACTCAACACTGACTCCTTCTGCGTGGCCGCGGATCGCACGGCCAGGGGGAGATCCGGACGGGGGGTGAGCCGCCCGGGCAGAACAGGTCGTAACGCGGAACCAGGTGCGGAAGTACCGGCCGGCGCACTGCCGTTGAACTGTGGGGGTGCTGTGGGGTGGCTGTGGCACGACCGAGGGGAAGAGTGACAGGAGATCGCGACGTCTGTCAGGAGCGCGTCAGAAACTTGGCCGGAATTCGTTCGTTGTCCGGATGTTCATGTTCGGTATACGAACCAGTCGCAGGTTTGCGGTCGGGATGGAATAGAGAGAGGTGAAACTTACCGGCTGGTCAGTCTGGGCTGGGACTTGGATGGGGCAGGCGAGATGCGGCCCCGCTGCCGCTCGGCCGGCAGGCCACGACGGTGTACTCGCGTGCGCTGATAGGCGCTGGGGCGGAGCCGGTCGGCCCGTTGCATGGCTTCGACGGCTCCGGCCTTGTCACCCGGTTTCGTAACGGACCTGGATGACGTGGTAGTTGAGCGAAGAGGGGTCGTACGCGCCGAACGCCTTTCCGCGTGACTCCGCACGATCCATGGCCGTCTCAGCCTCCCGGACGTAGCGCAGCCCGCCCGAACGGTCGCCCGTCTGAGCGGTGGCGTGCGCCTGCTGGCCGACGAGGAAGGCCCGCATCCGGGGCCCGGCTTTCGGGGAAGCCACGGCGGCGGCGTCGGCCAGTTCCATGGCCTTCGCTCCGTGACGGAGGTCGACCGCCTGGACGCTCATGCCCCGCAGGGTGGTGCAGCACGTCAGGTGGTCCCCGGCCGCGCAGCCGAACCGCCCACGCCGGAACCCGTGCCGTGGCTCGGCGACAAGGCAGTCCGAGCGCTCGCCGAAGTCAACGAGCACCTGGCCCCCATCCCGGTACCGCCCGTACCGACCCGCCCGACGGCACGGGGACAGGGCTCACCGGCCCAACCGCGTGCACAGTGCTTGCGTTCAATGCCCCACACGACGCTCTCCTCTTGAACCACGGGCGTCCCGTGGGAGTTCGAGGGCTCCGCCCGTGACATCTGCCGTCATCGCGGCAGTGAGCAAGGCAAGGGCGCCGGCCCGGGCAGCACGGCGCACAGTGGTCCTGTTCGATTCGTGTTCCCCTCGCAGAGCCCGGCCGCCCGCCCAGCGACGCTGGTCAGGCGTCGACGGAACCGGCCGATCGGCTCCAACCTTATGGGATCGGCTTTTCGTTCGTCCACGGAGATTCGACCGGGTGTGCGGGCTCCGCCCCGTCCCCGTCCCCGTGCCACGTGTGCCAGAGCCCCGCGTACGCCCCCTCCGCCGCGACCAGTTCCTCGTGGGTGCCGAGTTCGGTCAGCCGGCCGTTCTCCATGACGGCCACGCGGTCGGCGTCGTGGGCGGTGTGGAGGCGGTGGGCGATGGCGATGACCGTGCGGTTCCGGAGTACGGCGGCCAGGGCGTGTTCGGTGTGGCGGGCGGTGGTGGGGTCGAGGAGGGCGGTGGCCTCGTCGAGGATCAGGGTGTGGGGGTCGGCCAGGACCACGCGGGCGAGGGCGAGTTGCTGGGCCTGGGGGCCGTCCGCGGGGTGGCCGCCCGTGCCGAGCGCGGTGTCCAGGCCGCGCGGGAGGTCTCGTACCCAGGTGTCCGCGCCGACCGCTGCCAGGGCCCGCCACAACTCCTCGTCGCCCGCAGCCGGTTCGGCGATCCGCAGGTTGTCGCGGACCGTGCCCAGGAAGACGTGGTGCTCCTGGGTCACCAGGACGACCTGGCGGCGCAGCCGTTCCGGTTCCAGGTCGGCGACCGGTACCCCGCCCACCGTGACCGTCCCCGAAGTCGGTGCGTCGATCCCGGCCAGCAGTCTGCTCAGCGTGGTCTTTCCCGCGCCGGACGGGCCGACCACGGCCAGCCGTTCGCCGGGCCGCACCGTCAGGTCGACCCCGCGCAGCACGTCGCCGCCGCGCTCGTAGGAGTAGCGGACACCGGTGACGTCCATGCGGTCGTCCGCCGGAGCGACAGCGGCCGTCGGGGCGGACTGCGGGGCCCGTGCCAGGCCCTCCACCCGGGCGAACGAGGCACCGCTGCTCTGCAACTGCTCGACGCGCATCAGGATCTGGTCCAGCGGCTCGGTGAACTGCCGCAGATACAGCGCGGCGGCCACCACCGCTCCCAGGCTCACCGTGCCCCGTGCGTGCAGCGTGCCGCCGGCCAGCAGCACCCCGGCCACCGGAAGGACGTACGACACCTCGACCACCGGGAAAAACACGCTGCGCAGGAACAACGTGTACAGCCGGGCGCGCCGGGACGTCTCCAGCGCGTCCCGGCTCGCCGCGATCCGCCGCTCGGCCAGCCCGAAGGCCTCGACCGTACGGGCCCCGGCGGCGGTCGCCGCGACGATCTCGGCGACCTCGGAGGTGGCCGCGCCCTCGGCGAGGTAACCGTCCCGGGCCCGGCGCAGATACCAGCGCAGGGCCAGCCAGATCGGCGTCAGCGTCAGTACCCCGATGGCACCGAGCAGCGGGTCGATCACGAACACCGCGAACAGCACGAACAGCGCCTGCACCCCGCACACGAGCAACTCGGGTCCCACGTCCCGCAACGTGGTGCCGACGGCAGCCACGTCCGCGGTGCCGCGCGTTGTCAGGTCACCGGTCCCGGCCTGCTCCACGACCGACGCGGGCAGCGCCAGCGCCCGGCCCACGAACTCCTCGCGCACCCGCGCCAGCGTGCGTTCGCCGAAGCGGTGTCCCACATACCGGGCCCAGCGGGCCAGCAGCAACTGCACCAGCGAACAGAGCAGGATGGCGAGCGCCATCCGGTCCACGGCGCCCACCCCGCCGCCGGACCGGACGTGGTCGACGATCCTTCCGAGCAGCCACGGTCCGGCGAGTCCGGCGACGGAGGCCAGCGAGTTGAGCGCCAGGACGGCCGAGAAAGCCCGTCCGTCGGCCCGGATCAGGCGTACCGCGGCCCGCCGCACGTCCGTGGGCACGGCCACGGGCAGCCGCCCGGTCCCTTCCGCCTTCATCGCCCTGTCCCCTCCGCCGTCATTGCACGGCCTCCTCTGCGGTGAGAGTGCCGGTGTCGTCGGTGTCGTCGGTGTCCTCGGCGTCCCGGGCCACCAGCGCCCGGTATCCCGGTTCCCGCGCGAGGAGTTCGCGGTGGCTACCGGTGGCCGCGACCGTGCCGGCGACCAGGTAGTGCACGGTGTCGGCGTGGTCCAGGACCAGCGGGGAGGTGCTCGTGACGACCGTCGTACGGCCGGCCCGCGCCCCGCGCAGCCGGTCCGCCACCACCGCCTCGGTGTGCGCGTCCAGCGCCGAGGTGGGCTCGACGGCCAGCAGTACCTCCGGGTCGGCCAGCAGTGCCCGCACCAGCCGTACCCGCTGCCGTTGGCCGCCCGAGAGGCTCCGGCCCTGTGCGGCCACCGCCGAGTCGAGGCCGTCCGCCAGTCCCCGCACGATGTCCTCGGCGGAGGCCGTGTGCAGCGCCCGTGTCACGGCCGTCCGCTCGTGCTCCCGCCGGCCGGAAACCAGTTCCCGCAGGGGGCCGGCGAACAGGTCGGCCTCGTTGTCGGCGACCAGGATCCGCTCCCGTACGTCGGACAGCCGGATCTCGTCCAGCCGTACCCCGCCCCAGGTGGCCGCCGACGGCTCGTACCGGCCCAGGCGGTCGACCACCGTCGCCGCGTCGGTCGGGCAGGCGCACACCAGCGCCGTCAGCCGTCCCGGCGGCACCCGGACCCCCGACTCCGGGTCGTGCAGCACGGAGGGTTCGCAGGGCGCGTCCCGGGTGCCGGCGTCCGGCTCCGGCTCCACCCGGAGCAGCCGTACGACCCGGCGGGCCGCCACCACCGCGCGGCTGAGCTCGTAGCCCATCTCCACCAGGAAGGCCACCGGGCCGACCAGGACCGCGACATACCCGTACACTGCGACCAGCTCGCCCACAGTCAGCTCACCACGCGCGGCCGACCGGGCCGCCAGCCACGTCACCATCGCCAGGAAGAGCGTCGGCAGTCCCACCCCCAGCGCCTGCATCCAGCTGGTCACCGAGCCGACCCGGTACCCCTGCGCCCGCAGCCGCTGCGAGTCGTCACGGAAGGCGTCCGCGAACAGGCCCTTGCCGCCGAGGCCGTTGAGGACGCGCAGCCCGCCCGCGAGGTCCCCGATCCGCGCGGTCAGCACGCCCTGCAGCTCCCGGTACTCGCCCTCCACGCCCTGCAGTCGCCGCATCAGCGGCCCGACGAGCACGGCGATCAGCGGCATCCCGAGCAGTACCACCACGGCCAGCGCAGGCGAGATCGACAGCAGCAGCCCGGCCACCACCAGGTACACCACGACCGAGCCGACGCCGGGCCCGATGACCGTCAGCGACTGGCTGATGGTCTCCACGTCGCTCACGCCGATCGTGACCACCTCCCCGGTCCCCACCCGGCGCGGCAGTGCGGCGCCCAGCCGCACCACGTGGTCGACGACGACCTTGACAGTGCGAAAGTGGGCGTCCATCCGCACCCGCGTCATCGTGCGGTGCCGCATGATGCTCAGCCAGGCGTTGAACGCCCCGACCGCGAACAGCGCCCCCGTCCAGCCCGCCAGCGAGGCCGTGTCGCCCGGTTGGAGCCCGTCGTCGACCGCCCGGGACATCAGATACGGCGCCGCCGCCAGCAGCACCATCCACACGCTGGCCAGCACCGCCCCGGCCAGTGACCGCCCGGGCTGACGCATCACCAGCCACCACAGGTAACGCCACCCGCCCCGGCAGTCGGGCGTCCCCGGGTCCTCGTACGCGTCGATCATCGCTCCCCCGTTACTGTAGGTTCCCTTTGATCGTTAGCATTGGGCCCTGCGGAAAGGCCGGAATCCGGGTGTCGCGAGCACTGGCCGCGTCGGTGCATGGTGAGCAATCCGGTCCCTGGTGGTCGGCGAGGCGGTTACTTTCCGTTGTGCCATGTGGTTTCGTCTGGGGGACTTTCACGGCTGGGATTATGACGACGGGGCGGTGGTGTGTCCCAGGAAATCTGGGGTGGTTACCACGAACCGGTCGGCGTCCTCGAGCCACGGATACTGTCCGGCGCCGGGCTGGACGGCGAGTTCAGCGTTCGGGAAGAAGTCCGCGAACTCGGCCATGGTGTGGGGAGGGGCTCCCAGGTCGGCTTCCCCGGCCAGGAGCCCCCGCGCTCGTGGATCCCAAGAGCCCAGGTCACAGGACCGGGTTAGCGCACCCCGATGCGCGCCCTTTGCGCTCCAGTTCCTCGAGGCTACCCCGCAATCTGACCAACCATCAGTAGTTCAACACAAAAGACCAGGTCAGCGGGCATCTGACCTGGTCCTGAGTGGAGCCGCCTTCGGGATTCGAACCCGAGACCTGCACATTACGAGGGCTACCGCGATCGGGGTGGGTGGTGCCGACTGTGCCGCGCGGTGCTGTTTCCGCAGATCAGCGCCGCGCGGCACGTTGCCGCGTCCCGCCTGGGATGCCTTGTGCCGCGCCATCCGCTCACGCAGACTGCCCCGCGCACCGCAGCCGTTCGATTGAAGCATTGTGGAAACCGCTGCTTCATCCGCTTTCCTTGGCCGATGCGCGAAGTTCGTCGATTCCCGCTGCATCCGTGTCCTTGATGGATCCGGAGAGGCGATGAACGACCACCCAGCGGCCGTCGGGCAACGCTCCAGCGAAGACCCTCGATTTTCGGGTGGCACCGTTGTGGTAGGTCAGCGGCAGATCTCCGACCCGGCGCCAGGTGAGCGCCGGCTCACCGAGGGTCTTTTCGACGAGCAGTCCGGTGAGCAGGCCAGCGGTTGTACGCGTGCTGGCCCACATGCCACCCGCGGGCAGGACGGCTCCGGTCAAGTCCCATGGCTTCACGGGGCGGCCGAACCAGCTCGACGCCAGCAGACGCTGGTCCGCGGGTGGTCTGGCGGTCACCGCCCCTGAGGGCAAGCCGAGAGGCGCGAGCACGTGATCGCCGACCAGTTCCTCGTAGTCCTGGCCAGCAGCCGACATGAGTGCAGCGCCAAGCACGGCGTACCCGAAGTTGGAATACTCCTCGCGCTCACCCGGGCTTGCGGTGACCAAACTGTCGAGACGACCCACGAACTGTTCGAGCTGAGTCTGCGTGAAGTCCCTGTACGGGTTGAACAGGCCCGTGTCAGGAGGCAGCCGCGGAAGGCCGGAGGTGTGGTCGGCGAGGTGTCGAAGGGTGACGCCGGTACCTGCCGGCGCGCTCAGCCACCGTTCGACCGGGTCGTCGAGGGAAACAACGCGCTTCTCGGCAAGCACGGCAAGCACGGTTCCGGTCAGGACCTTGGTGAACGAGCCCAGCTCCACGTACGCGTCGGGATCATGCCCGCCGGTCACACGAGGAGCATCGAGGTGACTGCCGATGACGCAGGTGGGAGGGCGTCGCACGGGGAGCCTTTCAGTCGGCGGAAGCGGCCGCTACCGGTTCGCGGTTATGTGCCGCACTGCTTCCAGTCCCGTCCGCCGCTGCTTTCTCCTTGCGACGTGCGCTCAGCCTTCGCGCTGCCTGCAGTGCGCGGGACAGTTCCGGCGACAGGAAGACGAGGTCACACGCGATCATCGTCAATGCGAATCCGGTGAGCCCCATGAACAAGCCGATGGAGACGTGGAAACCGATGGATGCGGCAGCCGCCCATGGGCGCAGGGGCCGTACCAGAACACCCATGGGGAAATAGACGAGAAAGATGACAGTTGCATAGGTGCCGAGGTACACCAACAGGTCGTTGTTGTACGCGAACTGTGAAATTCCGGGGAGTTCGAATTCTGGTACCCGCATGATGTAGAAGAGCGCGGTTCCGTCCTGCCACGCCTGCCCCTGCACCTTGTAAAGCCCGCTGACCATGTAGACCAGGCACATCTGCACCGCGATCGCGGTGACACCCAGGTTGTGCAGTGGGGCACCGGCAGCTCGAAGGGCCTTGGGTATGCGCTGTATCACCCGGTGCCCCAAAGGAGAGCGCAAGGAGAAATGATCATAGCAGCGTGTGAGAAGCAGCATCGGGACGACGAGCTGCATGAGGTTGTCGCCGCCGTCCATCAGCGCCGACTGCCGCTGGTAGAGCGACCACAGAAATATGGCGTGCACCGCCAGGACGGGACGGCCCCCGATACCCAGCGTGACAGCCAAAGCAGCGATCAGTCCGAGGTGGAACAGCACTTCGAATACGACCGGCGAGTTGCTCCACGCGTAGACACTAAAACTCCCCGAGTCCTTCAACTCGTCAAGGAAGAGGTGGTAGGGCAGCAGTGTGTCGTTTCCGGGGCCGAAGAGGTAGCGCCGGTCCCCGTACTGGCTGACATAGAACATGAGGCCGACGAACCCCAGTAACGCACGGGTTCCCGACACACCCAGGACCGCGACAGGACGGCTGGCCCAGGTGTCGATTTTGTCTAATAGTTTCACTGCAGATCAGCAGCTTTCTTCCATGGAAAGTCGTAGGCGTCGACCTTGTCGTGTGCGTGGGGGTTGTCCCTCTGTGACCAAGGCGGGAGAGACCGGACGTACATCCGGACCTGCACTGCTTGGAGGCTACGACCGTCCGTGCACGCCTGAGTCATCTGGGTCAGTGCATACCTTGAGAGGTAGTTCACCGCTTGATTGCGCGTACGCTTCTCGTATGGCAGCAGCGGAATGGGATTCTTTCCCGGCTTCTTCGCCTTCCCCTTTTCTTTCTGCTCGCGGAGGCGCCTCAGGAGGTCATCGGTCGAGTTGTACTGTTGGATGCCGTTGCTGACCACCCGGGACATTCGCGAGGGAAAGAATCTGTCGTTCTGGACCCTCCGGATAGTCGGGCCTGTCACGTCGTAGTACTTCGTGACCTCACCGTCGCTGCAGCGGCCCCGCGCGATGATCCCCTGGTCGACCATCACCGGATCCGGGGCGAAGAGCATCCAGTTCTGCGAGAAGTACGGTTGGAGATAGGCGTTCAGGAGTGGCGCCAATTGCACCTTGGCAGGACTCAGCGGCGTCTGGGAGAAGGCCGCAATGGAGAAGTGGGCGCCCAGGAGGGCGGCACCGGCAAGCAGTACCGCCCTCTGGACGCGACGAGTCGCCGTCACCTATCGAACGCGGTCGCGCTGGAGACGCTGCCGGAGATCTTGGCCGGCGCGCGGAACACCCCGCCGAGACTCAGGTTGTCCGTCAGCGCTCCTACGGCGTGGCCCACGGAAGGGCAGGCGGCCCTGGCGTGCACGGCTGCCCGGGCGGCCGCCCGGCCGACCGCGCTTGCGACAGCCTTGGGCGCAGCGGCCTCACCCTTGCTGACGGCCACCTTCTCGTTCACCGGCGCCACAGGCGTGGCCTGGGCCGAGCCCTGCATGGTCAGTGCAAGGCATGTACCCGCGACAGCGGCACCGATGACGGCACCGACAGTTCGCTTCTGCATCGTTCCCCATTTCGTCTTGTCGGTCATTGCCCACAGCCCCCACGGTTCCCGGATCCCGTCGGCGCCTCCGGATGAGAGCGCCACTGATCACCGGGGATGTCCCCCGCGTTCAGGGCTGGAGTCAGCTGCATAGCAACCATTCGGAGTAAGCAAATCCCAACATCTAGAAAGTCAGGACCTTTGGTCGCGTTCGCTCCTGACAGTTAACTTAGCGTGCCCATGGTGACGGGACAAGTGATTTTTATGAGACCCCTGTGACTGAAAAGTGACACACGAAACGGTCGTTTCCGGGATGACTGAGGTGAAACGAACGAACACGTCCGACATCGCACCTTGCTGAGCGGTGGCGTTTCGTGTTTGCTTTGTTTCGTATTGGGTGAGCCGTCTGGTAGGCCTGCGTCGGTCGACCCTGGAGGCGGCGCTTGCCAACGAAAGGGAAACAGCCGGTAATGAAGGCGGACGTCGCGATCGTGGGGACGGGTCCGAACGGGCTGGCGGCTGCAGTCGTCATGGCGCGCGCTGGATTGCATGTGCAACTTTTCGAAGGTCACCGCGAGATCGGTGGCGGCCTGCGGACTACGTCACTGTTCGACGCTGACATCACGCACGACGTATGCGCGGCCGTTCACCCCATGGCAGCTGCGTCGCGGTTCTTCCGAGAGTTCGATCTGGCCTCGCGTGGGGTGCGATTACGTCTACCTAAGATCAGCTACGCCCACCCACTGCCCGACGGCACAGCTGCCCTGGCTCACCACGACCTGGAGGCAACCTGTGCTCGGCTGGGGACGGACGGCGAACCCTGGCGACGCATGATGACTCCACTGCTGGAGCGCAGCTCCGACGTAATCGATCTCGTCCTTTCCCACCAGCGCGCCATTCCGCAGGACCTGCTCGTCGCAGTCAGGTTCGCTGCGCGGACTCTCACGCTCGGCACCCGGCTGGGAAGGCGCACTCTGACAACCGAAGCCGGCAAGGCCCTGCTGACGGGTGTCGCGGCACACGCTGTGGGACGACTTCCAAGTCTTGCGTCCGGCGCGATCGCACTGCTGCTGGGGCACCTTGCCCACGGTAGCGGCTGGCCCCTTCCAGAAGGCGGCAGCAGCCGCATCGCCGAGGCCCTGGCCGCGGATATCACCGCGCACGGTGGCACATTCCACACCGGATGCAAGATCGATGATCTGAGGCAACTACAGGGATCGAAGGTGGTGTTGTTCGACACCTCCCCGAAAGGTCTTCTCCAGGCCGCCGGCGACTTGCTCCCCGCCCGTTACGCCCGCCACCTCTCCCGCTTCCGCCACGGCCCCGGGGCCGCCAAGGTGGACTTCCTCGTCAACGCTCCCATCCCTTGGAAGGATCCTGACGTAGGCTTGGCGGGCACCGTACACCTCGGTGGGACGCAGGCGCAGATACGTCACCAAGAAGGCCTCGCCGCCGCAGGTGCCGCCGCACCAGAGCCGTTCGTCCTGGTCGTCGACCCTGCCGTGACGGACCCCACTCGGGCCCGGGACGGAAAGCGGCCTGTGTGGGCCTACGCCCACGTACCGAACGGAAGCTCCCAGGACCCCGTGCCCATGGTGCAGGCACGTATTGAACAGTACGCGCCCGGCTTCACAGAAACCGTCGTCGCCAGCCGCGGTATCAGCGCCCGCGACTACGAGGCCTACAACCCCAACTACGTCGGCGGTGACATCAACGGCGGTGCTGTGACCCTGAAGCAGAGCGTGCTCCGCCCAGCCCCCCGGGTGAATCCCTACCGCACGCCGCTCCGCGGCGTGTACCTGTGCTCCGCATCCACACCGCCAGGACCTGGCGTACACGGGATGTCCGGTTACCTGGCCGCCCGTTCCGCACTGAAGTACGAATTCGGCATTCACGCAACACCAATCCTTGCCCCCTGACCAGATCGCCCGCACCAGTCCATGAGGTGGCGGGCACGACGGGCCGCCGAGGTCCCTCGTGCACAGGCTGCGCGGCCTGGGTGCGTCGCTTACTTGGCCTGGCCCGGAGCCACACGACCGCGGACCGGACTTACGTTAATGTGCGAGCCATGACAGCTGATGAACGTGAAAAACCTGGCACGGAGCACGAGTTAGCGGCGTCTCCCTGGAGCTGGGGGGGCCTGGGCCCGATCGGCGGCTTCCTCTTGATGCTCTCTGGACTGGGTCTGCTCCTGTGGGCGTTCCTGGGCCGGGCAAGTTCCAGCCCTTCACTGATCTACCAGGCTGCGAAGGTCGTGGCGATCGGCCTGGTGGTCACGGGTACCACTCTGGTGGCGCGCCGACGCGACTCGTCACGACGCCCCGACGCAGAGACAGAGCCTCCTCCACGATCGTGAGAAGTTGTTGTCTTTTCCGATCTTGAGTCGCCGAGGAGGGAGAGGAGACGAGTGGCTTCGTCAAGGAAGCGATGTCCGTCTTCCGTGATGGTGAGGGGCCGGGACCGTCCGGTGCCGATGATGGTGAAGCCCACGGTCTCCTCGATCCTCTTCAGTTGGTAATTGAGAGTGCCCCAGGTCACTCCGAGTTCGGCAGCGGCGTCCTGAAGAGTGCGGTGTCTGGCGATCACCGTGAGGTGCTGTAGGCGCTGGAGGGAGTTCTTCGTACGGCTGACGGCGTGCATCGCGGGGCACAGATCGGTATCGAGTGACGCAAACGGGTTGGTGAACTGACTCGTGGGGTGTCGAGGGATGCCCCACTTGCTCACGAGTCGCATCACGTCGTCTTTGCGAACGCCCAGTTCGCGGGCGATGTCGGGTGAAGAGCGCCCCTTGTCGTGGTACTCCCTCTGCAGCCAGGCGCGAGAGACGATCTTCTCAAGATGGCCGGCTGGGCGGCGTTGGCGGAGCGGGATGCCTGCTTCGTCGAGTGCGTGCCGGACGGTGCTGATGCTGCAACCTGCCAGCTCGGCGATTTGATGTTGCCGTAACTGCTGTTCCTGGTAGAGCTGTTGAAGGCTCAGTGGGGCCAGGACTCCCTGTCGTGGGGTGCGTCGGCCTGGGGCGGGTGGCTGCTGCTGGACGGGGTGCGGTGCGGTGGTGCCGAAGGTCTCGACCGAGAGGAGGAGACGGGCGTCGTCCAGGCCGAGCAGGCGGGCGAGCTCGGCGGGCTCTGGTCCGTTCGCCGCATGCTGTGCGAGCTGGCCGCGGTTGATCGTCTCGGGGCCCGGCGGAAGGCTGGGATCCGTGATCCAAGTTAGTGGGGGTTCCCAAGTGACGGGCTCGTCGATGCCGTGGGCTTCTAGATTCGTGGCCGCCTGCGCATGCAGGAGTTCGTGCAGATCGGGATGGAGCCGGTAGTGGAAGGACAAACGCCCAGCGGTGCGATTGTCCGGGTCGATGACCACGGTGACACCGTCGAACCGGTCGAGTGTCATCGCGGCCAATGCTTCGGGCGGGAGCCCGGTGCGTCGGGCGAGGGCGTCGCGTTCGGCGTGTGTCAGCCTGCGGATCATGAACCTCGGGTCCGTTCCGGACAGCCCGAGGAACCGGGTGAACTCTCCACCGCTGACGGCCAGTCGGCGGGCGTATGCCTCGATCCAGCTGTCGAGGGCTTCGCCCTCGACGGGCGGAACCCAGAGCGGGATCCGCTCGTCGGTCCACCGTGTCATGCCGACTTCCGGCGGCGATCAGCCGGGCACGTCGGGCGGGTGGTGAGCAGGCCGGCCTCGATCGCGGCTTCGAGTTCCTTGCGGGCTGCCTCCGCGGCGGCGTCGTTCTTCACCTGGTTCATCAGCTCCTCATCAAGGCGCTCGCGGCCGGAGCGGATCGCGCGCAGGCAGCCGCGGTTGACCAGCGCCATGAGGGAGGCGAAGTGTCCGGTGGAGCGTGCGTAGAGGTAGTCCGACAGGTCCCGGGCGAGCATCCCGGGGTACTTCTCGGCCAGGACGAGTTTCTGCTCGATCGTCTTGAGCAGGGTGTGACCGAGTTGGAGTTCGCCCCGGCGAGGAAGTGGATGTCGTCGATGATGATCGCGGCTGTCTTCATGGACAACACGGCGTCCACGGCCCGCTCGGCCAGGGTGTCGGCGTTTCCCGGACGTCGGCAGACCGTAGAAGCGGCAGATCGCCGCGTTCAGACCGCGGATCTGCGTGTTCCCGCTCAGCGCAATGTGGATGACCGGGACCCGGCGGTCTCCGCTCGGTGTCGTCTCTCCGCGCAGGGCGACCTGCTTGCGGAACAGCTTGCGGCCGTAGTCCCGCACCGCCGTGCTCTTGCCGAGCCCCGGATAGGCGTCCACCAGGGCCGCAGGTTTGGTCTTGTCCCCGTCCTGCCGGTTCGACTCGACGATCTCCTCCAGGGCGTCGTGCAGCGCGAGAAGTTGCGGTGTGTCGATCGGGCCGATGTTGGCGTGCCAGACCTCCCGGTTGTCGTTGTGCACAAGCAGATCCCGCGGCGAGAGTTCTGCGAGCTGGGACCGGGTGAACTGCGGGGGCTGGATTCGGTCCGGGCCGTTGACCTCCCGCAGCCAGCCCGGCAGCCGGGTGGGGGTGTACTGGCGGTCATCGCCCTCGAACGGTTCGGTGCCGTCCGCCGTACTCAACGGCTGCCCCAGACGTCGGCGTAGTAGTCGTCTTCGTCGACCGGGGCGGCGCTGTCCTCGCCGGGGAAGGCGGCGTCGCACTCCTCGTCCTCGTCGTCGTCCCCGCCCAGGTCATCGTCCTGGATCCCGACGACACGCAGACCAGGCCCGCCGGACTCTTCTGCCGGGCCGGACCCCGTTGAGCTGAGGTCGGCGATGCGACGGACCGACGGCAGGGCGGCGACCTCTGCTTTCGCGTCCTGCGGTTCGTCGTCCTCGCCCACCAGCCGCAGCCGTTCCTGGGACAGCCGCACCGCCATCCGCCGCTCGGTGCGGTCCGCGGCAAGTCCGGCACCCCACCGCTCCAGGAGCTCGATCAGCGCCCGCTTGGTGTCGGGGAACCGGTGGGCCTTCTTGGCGAGCCGGCGGGCGTAAATCAGCGCTTCCCTGCTGAAGGGACCGTTCAGCAGGGCCGCATGCTCCCAGTCGAGCGGGTGCCACCTCCGCGTCCCGGGGTCCTGGAAGTACACCTTCCGCATATCGCCGCGGTCCACCGCGATCGGCCACTTGCCCGCATCCACCCCGCGATAAGGACTGGGCTGGTTGCGGTAGTCGTTCAGCGCGTCCCCGTTGTAGCGCAGTCCCTCGATCTCGACCCCGTAGTGGTGGATCGGGACACGTTCTTCCTGCAGGAACTCCAGGGCCAGATTCGGGCGGGCCGGGATCCGTAGCGGTCCGGCGCGGGTGACGCCGTGCTCGAACATGTCCAGC
The DNA here is from genome assembly GCF_044334385.1 of Streptomyces sp. NPDC020801. Taxonomy (NCBI): domain Bacteria; kingdom Bacillati; phylum Actinomycetota; class Actinomycetes; order Kitasatosporales; family Streptomycetaceae; genus Streptomyces; species Streptomyces sp. NPDC020801. The sequence continues at coordinate 268,209 of NZ_JBIRST010000012.1, read as the reverse complement.
GGGCTCAGTTTCAGCCCCGGCACCTCCGGCACGGACAGACCACGGTGGCGGCGCCGGTGATAGATCCGGGTAATCCACTCGCGGATGATCGCTTCGAGTTCGTCCTCGTACCGGATAGAGGCCGTTGGAACCTTGCGCGTACGACGACCGCAGCCCTTAGTCCGTTCCGCCATGACAAGGACGGTACGAAGCAAGGGCAGCCAGCACCCAGTGAAGATCGAAAAAGGCCCGACGGAGATCGCTACTGACCGTAGCCATTGTCAACCGGATCGCGGATTTGCTAATCCACTGCTAACGAACCACTTTCATTGCTAACGAAGTCGCGGATCCTAGAGTTACCCGGTTCAGACCAGGCTGTCGCGCCAGGCCCGGTGCAGGTCCGCGAACCGGCCGGTGCCGGCGATCAGTTCCGCCGGGCCGCCGTCCTCCACGATGCGGCCGTGTTCCATGACGAGGACCCGGTCGGCGATCTCCACGGTCGACAGCCGGTGCGCGATCACGACCGCCGTACGGCCGCGCAGCACCGTCGCCATCGCCCGCTGCACCGCCCGCTCGCCCGGGATGTCGAGCGAGCTGGTCGCCTCGTCCAGGATCAGCACCGCCGGGTCGGCCAGCAACGCGCGTGCGAAGGCCACGAGTTGACGCTGACCCGCCGAAATGCGGCCGCCCCGCTTGCGTACGTCCGTGTCGTAGCCGTCGGGCAGGGCGCGGATGAAGTCGTGTGCGCCGATCGCCTTCGCCGCCCGCTCGATCTCCTCGCGGGTCGCGTCCGGGCGGCCGATGGCGATGTTCTCGGCGACCGTGCCGGAGAACAGGAACGCCTCCTGGGTCACCATGACCACCCCGCGCCGCAGTTCGGGCACGGAGAGATCGCGCAGGTCCACCCCGTCGAGCAGCACCCGCCCGCCGGAGGGGTCGTAGAAGCGGGCCAGCAGCTTGGCCAGGGTCGACTTGCCCGCGCCGGTGGAGCCGACCACCGCGACCGTCTGCCCGGCCGGGATGGTCAGCCCGAAGCGGGGCAGCACTTCGCCGCCGGTGCGGTAGCCGAAGCGGACCCCGTCGAAGACCACCTCGCGGCCGGGGAGTTCGGAGGCGGGCGGCGGGAGCCGCCGGGGTGCCGCCGGCTCCGGGACGGAGGGCGTCTGGGCGAGCAGGCCCGCGATCTTCTCCAGCGAGGCCGCCGCCGACTGGTAGGAGTTGAGGAACATGCCGAGCCGGTCGATGGGGTCGTAGAGGCGGCGCAGGTACAGCACCGCCGCGGCCAGCACGCCCAGCGCCAGCGAGCCGTCCGCCACCCGGTAGGCGCCCCACAGCACGATCACCGCGACCGCCGTGTTGGCCACGAGCCGGGAGCCGACCACGTAGCGGGCCATCTCCAGGAGCGCGTCACCGTTCGTGCGCTCGTGGCGCCGGTTGAGGACCCGGAAGCCGGCGTCGTTGGCGGCCTCGCGGCGGAAGGCGCGCACCGGGCGGATGCCGTTCATCGTCTCCACGAACTTCACGATCACCGCCGCGATCGCCGTGGACCGCTCCTGGAACACCCGCCCCGCGCGCCGCCGGTACATCCGCACCAGCAGGTACAGCGGCCAGAAGGACGCCACCGCGACCGCGCCCAGCCCCGGGTCCAGCCACAGCAGCGTCGCCGAGATGCAGGCGAAGGACAGGACGACCGTGACGAGTTCCTGCAGGCCCTCGCTGAGCAGCTCGCGCAGCGACTCCACGTCCGTGGTGGAGCGGGAGATGAGCCGGCCCGAGGTGTAGCGCTCGTGGAAGTCGACGCTGAGCGCCTGGGCGTGGCGGAAGATCCGGCCGCGCAGATCCAGCAGCACCTCCTGGTTGACCCGGGCCGAGGCGACGATGAACGCCCACTGCAGGGCGCCGGAGGCGAGCGCGCACAGCAGATAGCCGACGGCCACCGCGATCAGCGGGCCCCGGTCGTGGTCGCGGAACGCCGGTACGGCGGTGTCGATCGCGTACGCCACCAGCAGCGGGCCCGCCTGCACGGCCGCCTGCTGGAGCAGCAGCAGGAGCGTGGTGCCGGCGACGCGGGCCCTCAGGGGCGCGAGCAGGGAGCGCAGCAGGGCGCCGGTGGCGCCGGGGGGAGTGGGCAGGACGTCCCGGTCGAAGGGGTCGACGGTGTCCTGGGGGCGTGGCAGGTCCTCCTCTTCCCCGGCGGTGGCGACGGACGTCGTGGGGGCCGTCATCGGTCGTCCTCCTCCTCTTCCGGCGCGCGTCCACCGGACATCAGATGGGCGTACTCGGCATTGGTGCGCAGCAGTTCGTGATGGGTTCCCACGGCGCTGATCCGGCCGCCGGAGAGCAGGGCGACGCGGTCGGCGAGCAGCACCGTGGAGGGCCGGTGGGCCACGATCAGGGCGGTGGTGTCGGCGAGGACCCGGCGCAGCGCCGCCTCCACGGCGGCCTCGGTGTGCACGTCCAGCGCGGACAGCGGATCGTCCAGGACCAGGAAACGCGGCCGGCCGACGACCGCCCGGGCCAGCGCGAGCCGCTGCCGCTGCCCGCCGGAGAGGCTGAGACCCTGCTCGCCGACCCGGGTACGGGTGCCGTGCGGGAGGGCGTGCGCGAAGCCGGCCTGCGCCACGGACAGCGCGCGGTCCAGTTCGGCCGGGCCCGCACCGTCGCCGGCGCCCATCAGGACGTTGTCGCCGACGCTCGCCGAGAAGAGGGTGGGTTCCTCGAAGGCGACGGCGACCAGCGAGCGCAGTTCCTCGCGGGTCATGGCGGTGATGTCCCGCCCGTCCAGGGTGATGCGGCCCGAGGTGAGCTCGTGCAGGCGGGGGATGAGCGCGGTCAGGGTCGTCTTCCCGCTTCCGGTCGCGCCGACCAGGGCCATGGACTCGCCGGGGCGGATGTGCAGGTCGACGTGGTCCAGCAGGGGCGGGGAGTCCGGCGGGGCGTCGGGGTAGCGGAAGCGGACGTTCTCGAAGCGGAGTCCGTGCCCGTTCCCGTTCCCGCCTCCGTTCCCGTTCCCGCCCCCGTTCCCGGCGGAGGCGGCGGCCCGGGCGTCCGTGGCCGGGCCGGTCTCCGGCTCGGCGTCCATGACCTCGAAGTACCGCTCGGTCGCCGTCGCCGCCTCCTGACTCAGTGCCAGCAGGAAGCCGATCGACTCCACCGGCCACCGCAGGGCGAGTGCCGTGGACAGGAAGGCGACCAGCGTCCCCGCCGACAGCGACCCGTCCGCGACCTGCACCGCGCCCACCACCAGCGCCGCCCCGATGGCCGTCTCCGGCAGGGTCATGATGACCGCCCAGATGGTGGCCAGGAGCCGCGCCTTGTGCAGCTCCGTCCCGCGCAGGGTCCGGGAGAGCTCGCGGAACGCGTGCGCCTGGCTGCGGTGCCGGCCGAACCCCTTGATGATGCGGATGCCGAGCACGCTCTCCTCGACCACCGTCGTCAGGTCCCCGACCTGGTCCTGCGCCAGCCGCGCCACCTTGGCGTACCGCTTCTCGAAGAGCGCGCACATGACGACCACCGGCACGGCGGGCCCCAGGATCACCAGCCCCAGCGTCCAGTCCTGGAGCAGCATGATGACCACGCCCACGAGGATTGTGACCCCGTTGACCAGCAGGAACGTCAGCGGGAAGGCGAGGAACTGACGCAGCAGCATCAGATCCGTGGTGCCCCGGGACAGCAACTGGCCCGAGGCCCACCGGTCGTGGAAGGCGACCGGCAGCCGCTGCAGATGCCGGTAGAGGCCCGCCCGCATCTCCGCCTCGACATGCGACAGCGGACGCGCCACCAGCCACCGCCGCAGCCCGAACAGCACCGCCTCGGCCACCCCGAGCAGCAGCAGGTACACCGCGCCCAGCCACACACCCCGCGGATCGCGGTCGGCGACGGGGCCGTCCACCAGCCACTTCAGGACGAGCGGGATCACCAGCCCCGTGCAGGAGGCGGCGATCGCGACGAACGCGGCGGTGAACAGCCGTGCGCGCACCGGCCGTACGAACGGCCACAGGCGCAGCAGCGTACGGACGGCCGAACGGCCGGTCGGGCCGGTGTGGTGGGCAGGGTCATCGGTGGTGTCAGGTGTCGTGGGCATCACCAGCGAGACTACGGACCGGTACTGACATCGCCCACCGAGTTTTGGCCGGACCGGGTTCCGCCGCTGGTCCTACGACCTGGGTGTTCGGCCCTGCCGACTCCCGGACGCCCGGCGGGGTCGTACCGCCGCATCATCCGATCGGCCGATGTCCCTTCCAGCGGGTCCCGGCGAGGCGGCGGGCGGTGCCGAGGCGGTCGAGAGGGCCGCCGTGCTCGACCCGGACGTGATCCTGATGGACCTGCGGATGCCCGGTGGTTCATCAGAGAGGCCACCGTGAAGACCCACCTCACCCATCTGTACGCCAAGCTCGGCGTCAACGACCGCGCGGCGGCGGTGGCGGTGGCCTTCGACCGGGGGATCCTCGGCTGAAGCCGGGTCACCGGTCAGTCGGCGACCTTCAGCAGCAGCACCGACCGGGCCGGCACCGTGATGGGCGCCCCCGCCCGGTGCACCACGCCCGGCGCGGTGGCCTGTTCCTCCCGTGAGGTGTCGACGACCACCTCGTAGTGCTCCGCCCACGGCGGCCCGGGCAGGGCGAAGCTCACCGGCCGGTCGCCGGCGTGCAGCACGGCCAGGAAGCTGTCGTCGATGATCGGGGCGCCGCGCTCGTCGCGGCCGGGGATGTCCCGGCCGGAGAGGTACATCCCGAGGGTGGCCGCGGGAGCGTACCAGTCCCCTTCCGTCATCTCCGTGCCGCGCGGGGTGAACCAGGCCAGGTCCCGCAGTCCGTCCGCCGAGTGCGCGCGCCCGGAGAAGAAGGCCCGGCGGCGCAGCACGGGGTGCCGGTGGCGCAGCTCGATGAGCCGGGCGGTCAGCTCGGACAGCTGCTTCCAGCCCGGGTCCTGAAGCAGGCTCCAGTCCAGCCAGCCGATCTCGTTGTCCTGGCAGTAGGCGTTGTTGTTGCCGCGCTGGGTGCGGCCCAGCTCGTCGCCCGCGACCAGCATCGGCACACCGGTCGACAGCAGCAGGGTGGTCAGCAGGTTGCGCAGCTGCCGGCGCCGCAGGGCCCGTACCCGCTCGTCGTCGCTCTCGCCCTCCGCTCCGCAGTTCCAGGAGCGGTTGTCGTCGGTGCCGTCGCGGTTGCCCTCACCGTTGGCCTCGTTGTGCTTGTGTTCGTAGCTCACCAGGTCGCGCAGGGTGAAGCCGTCGTGTGCGGTGACGAAGTTGACGGAGGCGTAGGGACGGCGGCCGCCCCATGCGTACAGGTCGCTGGAGCCCGACAGGCGGTAGCCCATCTCCCGTACGTCGGGAAGGGCGTGCCGCCAGAAGTCCCGTACCGCGTTGCGGTAGCGGTCGTTCCACTCCGTCCACAGGGGCGGGAAGGCGCCCACCTGGTACCCACCGGAGCCGACGTCCCACGGCTCGGCGATCAGCTTGACCCGGCGCAGCACCGGGTCCTGGGCGATGACGGCGAGGAACGGGGAGAGCATGTCCACGTCGTGCATCGAACGGGCCAGCGCGGCCGCCAGGTCGAAGCGGAAGCCGTCCACGCCCATCTCCGTCACCCAGTAGCGCAGCGAGTCGGTGATCAGGCGCAGCACATGGGGCTGGACCACGTGCAGGGTGTTGCCGCAGCCGGTGTAGTCGGCGTAGTGCCGCTCGTCGGACTGCAGGCGGTAGTAGCGGCGGTTGTCGATGCCCTTCAGGGAGAGGGTCGGGCCGTACCCGTCCGCCTCCGCGGTGTGGTTGTAGACCACGTCGAGGATGACCTCGATGCCGGCCGCGTGCAGCGCGCGCACCATCCGCCGGAACTCGCCGACCTGTTCACCGGTGGTGCCGGAGGCCGCGTAGCCGGCGTGCGGGGCGAAGTAGCCGATCGAGTTGTAGCCCCAGTAGTTCCGCAGGCCCCGGCGCAGCAGATGGTCCTCGTGCGCGAACTGGTGCACCGGCAGCAGCTCCACCGCCGTCACGCCCAGCCTCACCAGGTGCTCGACGGCCGCCGGGTGGGCGAGGCCCGCGTAGGTCCCGCGCAACTCCTCGGGGACGTCCGGGTGCAGCCGCGTGAAGCCGCGCACATGCAGTTCGTAGATCACCGAGTCCGCCCAAGGGGTCTTGGGACGGCGGTCGTAGGTCCATTCGTCGTCGGGTCCGCCGTCGTGGACGACGACGCCCTTGGGCACGTACGGCGCGGAGTCCCGCTCGTCCCGGACGGTGTCCGCGACCGACTGGTCAGGCCAGTCCCGTACGTGTCCGTAGACCTCCGGGGGCAGTCCGAACTCGCCGTCCACCGCACGCGCGTACGGGTCGAGCAGCAGCTTCGCCGGGTTCCAGCGGGCGCCGGTCCACGGGTCCCAGCGACCGTGCACCCGGTAGCCGTAGCGCTGCCCGGGCATCACGCCCGGGACGAAGCCGTGCCAGATCTCGTGCGTCAGTTCGGTCAGCCGGGCGCGGGTCTCCTTGCCCGAGGCGTCGAACAGGCACAGTTCGACCGCCTCCGCCCCGCCCGCCCACAGCGCGAAGTTGGTGCCCGCCACCCCTTCCGGGCCGGCCCGGAAGCGGGCGCCCAGCGGCGTCGGCGTACCGGGCCACACGGGCATGCCGGGCGGCGGCGCGGCGCGGCGCGCACCGTTCACAACGGCGGACGGGAGCCCGTCCCCGGCGGCGCGCCCGCCCGCCACCGCCTCCTGCTCGGCTGCGCTGGACACCTGGTCGGCCCCTTTTTTCGGCTGCTTACGGCTCTTGCGGCTCGCTCGCCCGGCGGGTCGACCGTGCTGCCCGCCCACGGTCGCGGCTCCCCGCCGCGTTCTCCTCCCCACTGTTCTGCCCAGAGCTTGCCTCGCACTCACGTTTCCCGGGGGCGGGCCGGTCGTTGGGCAGCCCGTGAGGCACGTACAAGGGCGCGCACGGCGCGCAGGGGCCGCGCTGGCCGCCGTACTGACATGGGCAGGACTACTGGCCGGGGCCACCGGCTGCACCTCGGACGGCACGGGAGGGCTGGACGGTGTCTTCGGCAAACCCCCGGCACCCGCGGACGTGGTCCGCGTCTCCCCGGACGACGGCAGCAAGGACGTCCGCCGCGACCAGAAGCTGCGGGTCCGGGTCGCCGACGGGCATCTGGAGTCCGTCACGGTCGTCAAGTCGCAGGACGCGCAGGACACCCCGGTGTCCGGCCGTCTCTCCCACGACCGCCGGACCTGGCAGCCCGACGACGACCGGCTGGCGCTGGCCGCCAAGTACACGGTCGACGCGGTCGCCGTCGACGGGCACGGACGCCGCTCGGCCCGGCACACCACCTTCACCACCTACGTCCCCGACGAGCGCTTCATCGGTTACGTGACGCCCGAGAACCGCTCCGTCGTCGGCACCGGAATGATCGTCTCCCTCGGGTTCAGCCGGGAGATCGCCGACCGTGCCGCCGTCGAGCGCGCCGTCCACGTCACCGCCAGGCCCCCCGTGGAGATCAGCCCCCACTGGTTCGGCAGGGACCGCCTCGACTTCCGCCCCGAGCAGTACTGGAAGCCCGGCACCCAGGTCACCGTCGAACTGCGCCTCAGGGATGTCGAGGGGGCGCCCGGCGTCTACGGGCTGCAGTACAAGACCTTCTCCTTCACCATCGGCCGCAGCCAGGTCTCCCTGGTCGACGCGGCCGCGCACACCATGCAGATCCGGCGCGACGGCGCGCTGCTGGCCACCGTGCCCATCACGGCCGGGGCGCCCAAGACCACCACGTACAACGGCAAGATGGTGGTGATGGAGATGCTCGAGGTCACCCGCATGAACAGCCGCACGGTCGGCTTCGGCGGCGAGTACGACATCCCCGACGTCCCGCACGCCATGCGGCTCACCGACTCCGGCACCTTCCTGCACGGCAACTACTGGTCCACCCCGGACCCGTTCGGGCACGTCAACGTCAGCCACGGCTGCGTGGGCCTGAAGGACGTCAAGGGCGGCGGCTCCGAAACCCCGGCGGGCTGGTTCTTCGACCGCAGCCTGATCGGTGACGTGGTCGAAGTCGTCCACAGCAACGACAAGGTGGTCTCCGCCAGCAACGGCCTGGGCGGCTGGAACATGGGCTGGGAGCAGTGGAAGGCGGGCAGCGCGGTGAATTGACCGGGTGGGGGCGGTTGTCGAGGCCGCTTTCGGGAAGCGGTTTCCGAAAGCTGTTGAAGTTGGGACGCAACAGTGACATTGGCCTGACAACTTGCCCCTGACCTTGTGGTTACTATGCGCCAGTGCGCGGACGGGAATCGCGCTGGGGTGCGGGTCCGACCGGCCCGGGGAGGGGAGACGAACTTGAACGTGCGGCCGATATCGGGGGCGTCGGTTGACGCGCGGGGGCGCGGCGGACGGCGGGGGAACAAGGGGGTGTTGGCGCTGGTCTCCGGTGTGCTGGTCCTCGCCGTCACCGCGTGCGGCGGGGGCGGCTCGGGCTCGGCGTCCGGGGGCGGAAAGGGCAAGGACTCCGACACGGCCCAGAGCAAGCAGTCGCAGGCGGTCCTCGCCATCGCGCCCAGGGACGGCGCGAAGTCGGTCGACACCAGCGGGGCGCTCAAGGTCGGCGTGCGCAAGGGCACGCTCACCCAGGTCGTCGTCAAGGACGCCAAGGGCACCGCGATATCCGGGCGGCTGACCGACGGCGGCACCTCCTGGACGCCGACCGGCCATCTGGCCGGCGCCACCAAGTACACGGTGCACGCGGTCGCCAAGGACTCCGCGGGCCGCCAGGCGGCCGAGGACTCCAGCTTCACCACCCTGACGCCGAAGAACACCTTCGTCGGGTACTTCACCCCCGAGGACGGCTCCACCGTCGGCGTCGGAATGCCGTTCTCCGTCCACTTCACCCGGGGCATCACGCACCCCGACGAGGTGAAGAAGGCCATCCAGATCAAGACCGAGCCGGCCGTCGACGTCGAGGGTCACTGGTTCGGCAACGACCGCCTCGACTTCCGTCCCGAGCAGTACTGGAAGGCCGGCACCAAGGTCACCGTCAAGCTCAACCTCGACGGCGTCGAGGGCCGGCCGGGCGTCTACGGCAAGCAGACCAAGACCGTCTCCTTCACCATCGGCCGCAACCAGGTGTCCGTGGTGGACGCCTCGAAGCACACGATGAAGGTCATGCACGACGGCAATGTCGTCAGGACCATCCCGGTCACCACCGGCAAGCCGGGCTACGACACCTGGAACGGCCAGATGGTCATCAGCGAGAAGCTCACGGTGACCCGGATGAACGGCGAGACGGTCGGCTACGGCGGCGAGTACGACATCAAGGACGTCCCGCACGCCATGCGCCTGACCGCCTCCGGCACCTTCATCCACGGCAACTACTGGGGCGGCGACGCCTTCGGCAACTACAACGCCAGCCACGGCTGCGTCGGTCTGCGCGACGTGCGCGGCGGCTACGACAGCGGGGTGCCGGCCGCCTGGTTCTTCGACCACTCGATGATCGGCGACGTGGTGGTCGTCAAGAACTCCCACGACCGCACCGTGGACCCGGACAACGGGTTCAACGGCTGGAACATGTCCTGGGACAAGTGGAAGGCGTGACCGCCCCCGCCCCCTGACGGCCCGGCCCGGTGTGATCGACCGCACCGGGCCGGTTGCCGTTAGTCCCCGTGCTGTGCCTGCCCGGGGGACGACCCCCGGACCCCCGGCCCGGTGTGATCCACCGCACCGGGCCGGTTGCCGTTAGTCCCCGTTAACCTGCTGGGCATGACCGTAACTCTGGAAGTCGCCGAGGGCGTCGGTACGCTGCGCCTGAACCGCCCGCCCATGAACGCGCTCGACGTCGCCACGCAGGACCGGCTCAAGGAGCTCGCCGAGGAGGCCACCCGCCGCGAGGACGTGCGCGCCGTGGTCATCTACGGCGGCGAGAAGGTGTTCGCGGCCGGCGCGGACATCAAGGAGATGCAGGCGATGGGCCACGCGGCGATGGTGCTGCGTGCCCGCGCCCTGCAGGACTCCTTCACCGCCGTGGCCCGCATCCCCAAGCCGGTGGTCGCCGCGGTCACCGGCTACGCGCTGGGCGGCGGCTGCGAGCTCGCGCTCTGCGCGGACTACCGGATCGCCGGGGACAACGCCAGGCTGGGCCAGCCAGAGATCCTGCTCGGCCTCATCCCCGGCGCGGGCGGCACCCAGCGGCTGTCCCGGCTGATCGGCCCCTCCAAGGCCAAGGACCTCATCTTCACGGGCCGTCAGGTCAAGGCCGACGAGGCCCTCGCGCTGGGCCTGGTGGACCGCGTGGTCCCGGCCGCCGAGGTGTACGAGGCGGCGCACGCCTGGGCCGCGAGGCTCGCCCAGGGACCGGCGATCGCGCTGCGCGCGGCCAAGGAGTCCGTCGACACCGGGCTGGAGACGGACATCGAGACCGGACTCGCCGTCGAGCGGAACTGGTTCGCGGGGCTGTTCGCCACGGAGGACCGCGAGCGCGGAATGCGCAGCTTCGTGGAGGAGGGTCCCGGAAAGGCCAAGTTCCTCTGAGGCCGCCTCGGGGCCGCGGGGAATTCCCCGTCCTCCGCTTGCAATTGACATGACGTCCGACCCGGGTCCCCCGATGGGGCGGTTTATGGCAGCCTTAAGGCAACCTTAAGCTCGTCTTGTCGAGGGAGCCGGCCCGCGGCCTCCGCCGGAGCCGTCCGCGCAGGTCGGCCGGGCTGTTCCGGGCTCCGAAGTGCCGCTGGCACATGCCGGGTGGACACCGAAAGGCGGGGGCGTCCGGGGCGCGTAATCCGCCGGAACGGCCACGCAGCGCACTCCGGACGGCCATGATGGGGGCATGGCGGGGCTGGAGGGCATGGAACAGCCGCGGGGGCAGGAACATGCGACCGTGGCGCGCTGGTCGCCCGCGGTCGAGGACGACCGGGCGTTGAAGGCGCTGGAGCTGTACGGCAATCCGACGGAGGCAGAGGTTCCGTTGCCGTCCCGTCCCGAGTCCGCCGCCACCGCCCGCCGGCTCGCCCAGGTCGTCGTCCTGCGCCACTGGGGCCTGTCGCCGAAGCTGGCGGAGGATGCCGTCCTGCTCGTGTCCGAACTCGTCGGCAACGCCGTACGGCACACCGGCGCCCGGGTCTTCGGCCTCCGTATGCGCCGCCGCCGCGGCTGGATCCGCATCGAGGTCCGCGACCCCTCCCGCGGACTGCCCTGCCTGATGCCGGTGCAGGAGCTGGACGTCAGCGGCCGCGGGCTGTTCCTCGTCGACAAGCTGGCCGACCGCTGGGGCGTGGACCTGCTGCCGCGCGGGAAGACCACGTGGTTCGAGATGCGGGTGGCGGACCGCTGACCTGCCGGTCCCCCTGACGCATCGGCCTGACCGACTCTCACCGGGCAGCCATACGTGTGAATCGCCCGTTTTCTTACTTTGCGGCTCTTAAATGGTGCGGGTGACCACCACCGATCGCCGTGGCGTGCTGCGGGCCGGTGCCGGGCTCGTCGCCGGGGGCGCGCTCGCCGCCGGGTGTTCCTCCACCGGCGCCGCCCCGCACTCCGCCGCGTCCAACGATTCCTCCTCCGGCTCCGACGCCTCCGGCCACTCCCCGCGGCCCGCCGCGCCCACCTCCGCCCCGCCCCTCGCCGCGCCCGACCCGCGTCCCTTCCCGCAGCAGCCGGCGCAGATCACCCACGGCCCCCGCGACAAGCCCCGCGTCGCCCTCACCTTCCACGGCCAGGGCGACCCCGAGATCGCCCGCGGCCTGCTCACCGAGGCCGAGAAGCACGGCGCGCGCCTGACCGTGCTCGCCGTCGGCAGCTGGCTCGACCAGTATCCGCAGATGGCCCGCCGGATCCTCGACGGCGGCCACGACCTCGGCAACCACACCCAGCGGCATCTGGCCGTCAACGCCATGTCCGAGAGCGACGCCCGCGCCGAGATCACCGGCTGCGCGGACCGGCTGAGGAGGCTCACCGGCTCGATCGGCACCTGGTTCCGCCCCTCGCGCGCCCCCACCGCCTCCCCGCTGGTGCAGCGGCTGGCCCACGGCGCCGGATACCCGCACGTGCTCTCGTACGACGTCGACTCCCTCGACTACACCAGGCCCGGCGCCGCCGCGATCACCCGCAAGGTGCTGGCCGAGGCCCGGAGCGGTTCCGTGGTGAGCATGCACTTCGGGTACCCGGACACGGTCGCCGCCCTCCCCGACGTACTCAAAGAACTCGACCGCCGCGGCCTCCACGCGGTCACCACCACGGAGCTGCTGAGCTGATGCCATCCACCTCGATCTCCCGCATCACCCGGGTCCTGATCGCCGGCGCCGCCTGTGCCGCGCTGGCCGCGCTGTCCGCCTGCAGCGGCTCCGAGCACCACGCCGACGAAGCCCTCGGCAGCAAGGCGCCCGTCCAGCCCCAGCAGCCCAAACAGCCCGCCGTCGACGGGCTGCCCGGCATGCCGCCCGTCCTGGACCCGGCCGACGTCTACGCCGCCGACCGCCCGAACAGGCTCTCCCCGGTGGTCAAGGGCTTTCCCTCCCGTGTCTATGTGCCCAACACCAACTCCAACACCGTCACGGTCATCGACCCCGGCACGTACAAGATCATCGAGACCATCCCGGTGGGCCGCCAGCCGCAGCACGTGGTGCCGTCCTGGGATCTGAAGACCCTGTGGGTCAACAACGACCTCGGCAACTCCCTCACCCCCATCGACCCCAGGACCGGCAAGGCGGGCAAGCCGGTGGACGTGCACGACCCGTACAACCTCTACTTCACGCCCGACGGCAAGTACGCCGTCGTCATGGCCTCCAAGGACCGCCAGCTCGTCTTCCGCGACGCGCACACCATGAACCGGGTCATGACCGTCCCGGTCAGCTGCGCCGGCGTCAACCACGCCGACTTCTCCACGGACGGCCGCTACTTCATCGTCTCCTGCGAGTTCAGCGGCGAACTGCTCAAGGTCGACACCGCCGGGATGAAGGTGGTCGGCCAGCAGAAACTGGACTTCCACGGCGCCATGCCGCAGGACGTGAAGGTCTCGCCGGACGGCAAGAAGTTCTACGTCGCCGACATGATGGCCAACGGCCTGTGGATCCTGAACGGCGACACCTTCGACAAGCCGGAGTTCCTCTACACCGGCAAGGGCGCCCACGGCCTCTACATCAGCCGCGACTCCCGCGAGATGTACATCTCCAACCGCGGTGAGGGCACCATCTCCGTCTTCGACTTCACCCAGAACAGGCTCACCAGGAAGTGGCGGCTGCCCAACGGCGGCAGCCCCGACATGGGCGGCGTCTCCGCCGACGGCAAGGTGCTGTGGCTGTCGGGCCGCTACAACTCCGAGGTGTACGCCATCGACACCCGCACCGGCACCCAGCTCGCCCGCATCAAGGTCGGCAGCGGCCCGCACGGCCTCGCGGTCTACCCGCAGCCGGGCCGGTACTCGCTGGGCCACACCGGCATCTTCCGCTGATTCCGCCGACGCGGTGCTCAGCGCCTGAGCAGCAGGGCCTCCGACCCCACCGGACGGTAACCGGCCGCCTGGAACGCCCGCAGACTGCGGGCGTTCCCCGGCGACACCTGCGCCCACACCGGCTCGTCGGCCAGGTGCCGCGCGGCGGTCAACAGCGCCCGCCCCAGCCCCCGGTGCCGTACGCCCTCGTCCACCTCCACCGACACCTCCAGCCGCCCGGCGACCCCGCGCCCCAGCAGCACCACGCCGCCCTCCGCCGCCCATGCGCGGACGCCGTCGCGCCGCCGGCGGGCGTAGCCGGCCCGGGGATGAGCGGGGTCCGCGATCTTTGCCAGTGCCGGCCGCGGGCGGCCCGGCAGCGGGTCGGCGACCAGGAGCGCGTCGATCGTGTCGTGCGCGCGGCCCGTGCGGTCCAGGAGGGCGCTCAGGAACCGTGCGTTCATGGTCGCCGCGAGCGGATCGCAGTCAACGGCCCGCAGAGTGTCGTACACCCACCGGGGTTCCTCGTCGGTGAACACCACCGAGTGCGCGGTGAAGGCGATGACGCCCGCGTCGCGCGGTGAGTGCTGCGGCACGACGGTCGTCCTGCCGTCCGCGGGCGGGAGGACACCGTGTGCCGCCGCGTCGAGAACGTCCCGCAAGGTCTCCATACCGTCGCCCCGTTCCCCGCTCGACTCTCCGCTTGAGTCTCCACCCACTGGAAGGCCCACACTCGCAGACGTGATCGACGACAGCACCGGACTTCTCACCATCGGCGAGCTGGCCCGGGCCACCGGACTGACCGTGCGCACCATCCGCCACTGGTCCGACGAGGGCGCCCTGCCCCCGGTGGCCCGGTCCGCGGGCGGCTACCGGCTGTACGACGCCGCGTCCGTGGCCCGCCTGGAGCTGATCCGCACCCTGCGCGAACTGGGCCTCGGCCTGGACGACGTGCGCCGGGTGCTGACGGGGGAGCGGACGGTCGCGCAGGTCGCGGCGGCGCACGTGGCGGCGCCGGACGCGCAGATCCGTTCGCTGAAGGTGACGCGGGCGGTGCTGTCGTCCGTGGCACGACGCGGCTCGAGTGCGGAGGAGACGACGCTGATGACCCGCCGACCGCGGCCCGGACACCCCGGCCGGCGCCTCGATCTGGTTCTTCCAGCGGCTGATCGAGCCGGCCGGCAGCGCGCGGGCGCGGGGCGTGGCGCCCGACGACCCCGAGGCGGACGCCGTGCTGACCGAGCTGCTGGGCGCGGACACCGACCGCGCGGCCGTGCTGCGCCGCCTCGACCTGGGCCAGGAGGTCGCCCGTTACCGGGAGTTGGCGTCCGTCATCAAGGGCGAGCAGGAGCCCCTGAAGTACCAGGAGGAGTTCGGGTGGGTGGTCGCGGCACTGAAGGCCTTGCCGGGCCGTTAATCTGACCTGCGTCAGTACGACAGCAAGACAGAAGAAACGCGACACAAAGGGGCGGATCGGTGGCGGACATCGAGGAAGCACGCAAGGAGTTCCAGCGGATCGATGCGGACGGTGACGGATTCATCACCGCCGCCGAGTTCAAGTCCGCCCTGGCCCAGGGGGGCGACTGGAACGTCACCGACACGGTGGCCGAGGCCATCATCAGGACCCGCGACCTCAACGGCGACAAGGTCCTGTCCTTCGACGAGTTCTGGGCGTACCTGAACAAGTGACCCTGGACGAGTAACGCGGACGCGAGGGGCGCTCGGCACTTCAGGGCCGGGCGCCTCTGCCGTGCCCGCACCGCCCCACATCCGTTCGGCGGGGACCCGGAATAGTCCGCCCGCCACCGGGGTTGCACGTCGCCGTCAAGGCTGCGCACTTACATCGACCCCCGGAAGGGCGAGGCGAGCAGACATGAAGATCGGCATCATCGGCGCGGGCAACATCGGCGGAAACCTGACCCGGCGGTTCACGGCGGCCGGCCATGAGGTCCGCGTCGCCAACTCCCGAGGCCCCGAGACCCTCACCGCGCTGGCCGAGGAGACCGGCGCGATCCCGGTGCACGTCGAGGAGGCGGCCCGCGACGCCGAGGTCGTCGTGGTCACCGTGCCCCTCAAGGCGGTCCCGGACCTGCCGTCCGGGCTGCTCGGCGGGGCCGCCGAGGGCGTGGCGGTGATCGACACCGGCAACTACTACCCCCGGCAGCGGGACGGCAGGATCGCGGCGATCGAGGACGAGGGCCTCACCGAGAGCCGCTGGACCGAACGCCGGATCGGCCACCCGGTGATCAAGGCGTTCAACGGCACCTACGCACTGGACCTCCTCGATCGCCCCCGACCGGCGGGCGGCCCCGACCGGATGGCGCTGCCGGTGGCGGGCGACGACGAGGCGGCCAAGGCGAAGGTCCGGGCCCTGATCGACGAGATCGGCTTCGACACGGTGGACGCCGGCGGCATCGACGACTCCTGGCGCCAGCAGCCCGGCACACCGGTCTACGGCCTCCGGGCGGGCGCCGACGCCGTCACCAAGGCGCTGGCGGAGGCGTCCCCGGAGCGCCAGGCGGACTTCCGGGGGTAGGCCCGTCGGTCGCGCAGGCCCCGGTCGGCCCGTCGGTCGCGCAGGCCCCGTCGGTCGCGCAGGCCCCCGACGGCCGCGACGGTCCGGTCTGTCTCTCGTTGGTCCGCCGGTCCATCGGTCCCGTCGGCTCAGACGACCTCCAGCGGATGGTGCGGCCCGTCCGGCAGCTCGACCCCGACCGGGTCCCCGGGCCGCACCACCCCGCCGGCGACGACCACACTCATGATCCCCGACCGGAACCGGGCCCGTCCGTCCTCGTCCCGGCCGATGACCTGCTTCATCAGCCCCTGCTGGAACCCGTCGATCTGTGCACAGGGATTCCGCAGCCCGGTGACCTCGACGACGGCCTCGTCCCCCAGCCGCAGCAGCGTCCCTCTGGGCAGCCCCAGCAGATCGAGGCCCCGGGTGGTCACGTTCTCCCCGAGCTGACCGGCCGCGACCTCGAACCCGGCCCGGCGCACCTCCTCGAACAGCTCCTCGTGGATGAGGTGCACCTGCCGCAGATTCGGCTGCGTGGGGTCCTTCCGCATCCGGAACCGGTGTTTGACCGTCACCCCGGCGTGCACGTCCCCCTCCACCCCGAGCCCGGCGAGCAGCCTGATGCTCTCCCGGTTCGGCTTGCTGAAGGAGTACGCCCCGTTGCTGCTGACCGCGCTGACGTTCCCACCCATGCTGCCCCCGACGTCCTCTGTTCCGTACGACGCCCGGTGCGCCGCCGCAGGTCAGAGCCTAGACGGTGGCCGGAACCGGGCGTCAGCCGCGCAATACCTCCGCCACGGACGCGGCAAGCGCGACTGCCTGGGCGTGTCCCGCGCGGGCGGCGGCGGGGCGGCGCGCGTCATCCGTCATGTCGCGGCCCATCGCACTGCGCGCGGTGCTGTCGGGGGAGACCAGGACGACGCGTGCGCCGTCCTCGGACAGCTCGGCGGCCTGGCGGGCGGCGCTCGGATGCGGGCCGACCGCCCGGGGAACCGGCGCGATGGCCACCACCCGGCGCTGGCGGCCCTGGGCCGGGCCGTCCCCGCGCTCACCACGGTCGCCCCGGACGCCTGGCGCCGCCCGCTGGCCCTGCTCCTCGACGGCCTGCGCGCCCACCCCGCCGCACCCGGCCTGCCCACGCCGCCGCTCACCGCGCCCCAGCTCGGCCGGGTGCTGCACAATCTCGGCCCCGACCGGCGGGGCTGACGGGCCAGGGGGTGTCGTTCGGATCGCCTCGGATCCGGGGTGATCCGAACGACACCCCCAGGTGTTGTGTCTCGGGAGGTTGTGGACGGGTGGTGCAGACTCCGGCTGGGGGCAGGTGAGCCGGCCTGGCCACGGCGGCGTCCGTGATGGCACACAGGCCGCGGCGGAATGCCGACGGTCGTCGTACTGGGCCAGGAGCCTGAAATCCGCGACTCCGCGTGATCGTAGAGTCTCGGGTGGCCGAGCACCGCGAAACAGGATGAATACGGTGAACGCGACAGTCGGAGTGCCGTTCACCCGTCGGGGCGCCAGTCTGGAGGCCGGGGCCCTGAAGGCCCGTACGGTGCGGCCACCGCGGCCCACTTCGACCCCGGTGACATGCAAGGAGCAGGTATGACGAAGGCGACCCAGTCGGATCCGACCCCCGCCCAGGTCACCATGACCCTCGCCGCAATCGCCGCCACCGCGGCGACCCCGCGCCCGTCGGGTGAAACCCTGCCAGAACAGGCCGAGCGCGCCAGGCGCGGCATCGAAGCCCAACTGAAGGACTCGACGCTCGCCACGGGCGGCAAGTGGGCGCTGAGGTGGCTGGCGCTCAGCCCGGACAATGCGAACCTCGCGTACATCGCCTCGAACTCCGGCTTGAACCAGTTCGCCGTGGTCGTCCGCGGCACGATCGACAATCCGATCGACATGATGGAGGACCTCGACGTCGGCACGGTGGTGCCGTTCACCGCCGGCGGATCGATGGACGTCGCCGTCTCGGCTGGCGCCATGGCCGCGTTCACTCAGATCGCCACTGCGCGCGGCAACCCTGGTAGCACGACCCTCACGCAAGCACTCAAGAGCCTCCTGGCGTCCGCAAAGTCCCAGCCGACGGTCTACGTGACCGGCCACAGCCTCGGCGGCTGCATCGCCACCATGCTGGCCACGTACCTCCAAGCCCAGCCCCCGTTTCCGAACAATCCGAAGTTCGCGCTCATCACCTTCGCCGCCCCCACCGCCGGCCTGAAGAGCTTCGCCGATTACGTCGACTCCCGGCCGTGGAGTGTGAACGAGCGCTACTTCAATAAGTACGACGTGGTCCCGCAGGCCTGGGTCGAGTCCGATCTGGTATACGCCAGGGACCACTGGTACTGGGACCCGAAACTACCGGGACCGAAGGCCAACGGAGAGGTGAAGGGCCTGCTGGATTTGATCATCGGGCTCCGGAAGGGCAACGACTACGTCCAGCCCGGCACCGAAAGGCCGCTGAACCCGAACTACTCGATGCTCGACAAGAAGCTCATCAACGAGACCACCGCAGACTTCCTGGGCCAGGTCGCGTTCCAGCACGCCAACTCCACGTATCTGACCCTGCTGGACGCGCCCGTCGTCGCAGCCGGGCCGGTGGTGACCGGATTGAACGTAACCGCCGGAAAGGGAGGTACGCAGGTCATCATCACCGGCAGCGGATTCGACAAGGACAGTGGAGTCGACTTCGGCCCGATCCCGTGCGCCAATCCCATCGTCGACCCGTCCGGTAAGAAGATCACCGTGACCGCTCCCGACGGGACCGGCATCGTCGACGTCCGTGTCACCACCAACCTCGGCACATCACCCGCCGTTCTGCTGGGGCAGTTCGCCTACGACGGCGGGCCCGCGCCCGTAGTGGTCAGCGCGGTCAGCCCGCCCAGCGGGAGGGTCTTCAACGAGGTCACCATCACCGGCTCGGGCTTCGCCAAGGGGGCGACCGTGCGGTTCAAGGACAAAATCGCCGACCGGATGACCGTCCAGGGGCCGACCCTGATCGTCGCGACGGTGCCGGGGCAAGACAAGCTCGACTCGAATACGGTGGACGTCACCGTGACGGTCGGCGTGGCCACGTCGCCTACCAGCCCGCACGACGAATTCACGTACGAGGGTTTGTAGATGGGCTTGAGTGCCTTGGAGAGCTTGTCGGGGCTTGATACATCCGTGCCAGATTGTGCGCTGAGTGTTCTGTCCACGGAGGTTCGTGACAGCGATCACTGCTGAGTGACCTTGCAATGGGTGAGGGCCTTCTGGCTCGGTGTGGATTGCGACTTCTACACCTGGCGACAGCAAGGCCCTCGTGACCCACCGTAATGCACCCCTGACCGAGACCGGCCGTCTGCGCCTGGCCCGCTGCGTCGTCGACGACGGCTGGACCCTGCGACGGACTGCCGAACGCTTCCAGGTCTCACCTACAACGGCCCAGCGGTGGGCCGACCGCTACCGGGCGTCGGTGCCGCCGGTGTGGCCGACCGCTCCAGCCGCCCGCACAGCAGTCCTGGGCGGACACCGAGCCGTACCGAGCGACGGATCATCAAGGTGCGTCTCCTGCGCCGCTGGGGTCCGGCCCGCATCGCGCACCTGCTGCACCTGGTCCCCTCGACCGTGCACCGTGTGCTGACCCGCTTCGGCCTGGCCCGCCTGGCGCACCCGGACCGGGCCACCGGCCGCGTCTCACGCCGCTACGAGCGTGACAAGCCAGGCGAGTTGGTGCACGTGGACATCAAGAAGCTCGGCAACATCCCCGACGGCGGCGGCCACAAGGCCCTGGGACGGCAGGCGGGACGCAAGAAGCGCTCCGGCGTCGGCTACAGCTACATCCACACCGCCGTCGACGACCACTCCCGCTTGGTCTACAGCGAGATCCACGCGGACGAGAAGAAGGAGGCCGCCACCGGCTTCCGGCAGCGGGCCCAGGCGTTCTTCACCGAGGCGGGCATCACCGTCGAGCGGGTGCTCACCGACAACGGCTCCTGCTGCCGCCCACGGGACTGGCGCGACCTGCTGGCCACGGCCGGGATCGCTCACAAGCGAACCCGGCCCTACCGGCCACAGGCCAACGGCAAGGTCGAGCGCCTGAACCGCACCCTGCTCGACGAGTGGGCCTACGCCCGCCCCTACCGGTCGGAGGCCGAACGCCGAGCGGCCTTCCCCGAGTGGCTGCACACCTACAATCACCACCGCGGACACACCGCGCTGAAAGGCCAACCACCCGCCAGCCGCGTCCCCAACCTCACGGGGCAATACACCTAGGCGCCGGCCCACTCCCGCAGTGCCGCCCTGCTGCCGAAATTGGCCACGTTCTTGTCGTTGGGCTCGTCGGTGTACTGGTGGAAGCGCCAGTCGGCCTTGATGCGGGGGTGGCCGGCGGTGACGTAGTCGGCGATCCACAGTCCGTCGCCCGCGTAGGAGGTGGTGTCGATGCCGAGCCAGAAGTTGCGGTTGGTGTAGAGGATCACCCGGTTGTGCGGCCGTAGTTCCTTCACCTTGCGGATGAACTGGTCCTTCTCGGAGTTGGAGGCATGGCTGCCCTCGCCGGTGGTCTCCCAGTCGACGGCGAGGATGTCGCCCGTCCTCTCGGGGGCGTGGGAGACGAAGTACTCGGCCTGGGCCGTGACGTCGCCCGGCCACAGGAAGTGGTAGAAGCCGACGACCAGACCGGCGTCCCGGCCGTGCTTCGTCTGGGCGCTGAGTCTGGAGTTGACGTAGGAACGGCCCTCCGTCGCCTTGATGAAGACGAAGGAGAGGCCGTCCGTGCCGTAGGTGGTGGACTGGTAGGCGCTCACGTCGATGCCGTGCAGCATGCAAACTCCCTGAAGGTGCCGTGGGGGGGGAAAGGAGTTGGTTGGTTGAGTTCTGCCCCGTCTCCCGTACGGACGATCCCCTCAGGGCGTTCGAACATCAGCTCCGGTCGACCACCGAGCCCAGTACCGACGCCGGCTTCGACGACCAGTCCGAGGTGATCACGCTCGCGTGGTCGGCGGCCAGGAGGGCGAGGCGGGCGGCCACCTCCGCGTCCGTGGGGCTGGTCGAGGAGATCGCGGGGGAGACACCGGCGGCGTCCGTGGTGATCAGGATGTAGTGGTTCTTCGAGTAGAACGACGTGTCGTAGCCGTTGGTCACGTAGGTCGCCGCGTCGCCGTCGAAGAACACGAACCACGGGCGGATCGAGGCGTCGTAGCGGCTGGTGCGCGGGTCGCCGGCCGTGGCGTGGAGGACGGCAGGGAAGGCCTGCGCCTCCCCGATGCCTCCGGCCGCGTACAGGTCACGCAGGTGGTCGCCGTACTCCTGGTCGGTCCAGTAGTGGTCGAAGGGGTTGGCCTGCTCCACCGTGCCGGGGATCAGCTCGAAGAGGACCTTGCCGGTCAGGGCGTCCCGGGACGGCCAGGCATCGGCCCGCGCGGCCGAGTCCAGCGAGCTGTACGTGCCGCCCAGCAGGTCGGACGGCTTGTAGACCATGCTGCCGAGCCTCTGCCGCACCAGTGTGTCGAACTCGTCGGGTCCGAGACCGATGTTGTTGTTGAAGCCGTTCTTCATCTCCACCTTGAAGACGATCGGCCGGTGGTCCGGGTGCAGCTGGTGCCAGGCGGCGATGTTGTCCAGACAGCTGCCGAGGTCCTGGTTGCGGCTCTTGCTGTACAGCTCGGCCGGGGACTTCGCGGCCTCGCAGTTGTTGTCGTCGCCCAGCGGGTTGCTGTGGCTGACCCGCCAGCGCCGGCTCAACGGATCCGTGTAGACGTCGAGTTCCAGCAGCGAGGCGCCGGAGTCCAGCGCCTGCGCGAAGTACGTGTACTTGGCCTTGTCGTAGGCGTTGTGCGTACCGATCGCCGTCGTCTGCGAGAACTTGGGCGCCGACGCACGGGCGTTTCCGGGCACCACCAACAGCAGCGCGGCGGCTCCCAGCAGCGCCGCCAGTCGTCTTGCCACACGCATGGGTCAACTCCCCTTCGCTGTCGCCGAGTCGGCGGCAGCGTAGGGGTAAGTGGTTACTGTGCGGTAGCCCCTGGGGGAACAGGAACCACTTCGGCGTTCGACGATGTTCAGTGCCGCCGGGCGGGCGGGCCCACGCCGCACTCGATGACATACCGCGTCGGCGGCCCAGGGGCCGAGGCAGACGCCCGGCTGAGCCATGCCGGGTGTTCAGCCCCTCGGCGTCCTTCACCCCGCCTCGACATGAGGCTGACGGATTCGATGTCGCAGACCTCGTGCGGGGAGGTGTTGCGGGGTCAGATCCCGAGCACGCGGATGGCGGGGTCGCACAGGACGAGGAGAGAATTGAACGCGCTGGTCAGGGCCCAAGTCCTCAGCACTCGATGATGTTCACGGCCAGCCCGCCCCGGGCCGTCTCCTTGTACTTCACCGACATGTCGGCGCCGGTGTCCTTCATGGTCTTGATGACCTTGTCCAGGGACACCTTGTGCGAGCCGTCGCCGCGCATCGCCATGCGGGCGGCCGTGACGGCCTTGACCGCGGCCATGCCGTTGCGCTCGATGCAGGGGATCTGGACCAGGCCGCCGACCGGGTCGCAGGTGAGGCCGAGGTTGTGCTCCATGCCGATCTCGGCGGCGTTCTCCACCTGTTCGGGCGTGCCGCCGAGGACCTCGGCGAGGGCACCCGCCGCCATCGAGCAGGCGGAGCCGACCTCGCCCTGGCAGCCGACCTCGGCGCCGGAGATGGAGGCGTTCTCCTTGAACAGCATGCCGATCGCGCCCGCGGCGAGCAGGAAGCGGACCACGCCGTCCTCGTCGGCGCCGGGGATGAAGTTGATGTAGTAGTGCAGGACCGCCGGGATGATGCCGGCCGCGCCGTTCGTCGGGGCGGTCACGACCCGGCCGCCGGCCGCGTTCTCCTCGTTCACCGCCATCGCGTAGAGCGTGATCCACTCCATCGCGCGGGCCGTGGCGTCGCCCTCGGCGCGCAGCTGGCGCGCGGTGACCGCGGCGCGGCGGCGCACCCTGAGGCCGCCCGGCAGGATGCCCTCACGGGTCATGCCGCGCCCCACGCACGCCTGCATCACCCGCCATATCTCCAGCAGCCCCTCGCGGATCTCCTCCTCGGTGCGCCAGGCCCGCTCGTTCTCCAGCATGAGGGAGGAGATCGACAGGCCCGTCTCCTTCGTCAGGCGCAGCAGCTCGTCGCCCGTGCGGAAGGGGTACTTCAGGACCGTGTCGTCGAGCTTGATGCGGTCGGCACCCACCGCGTCCTCGTCCACGACGAAGCCGCCGCCCACCGAGTAGTACGTCTTCGTGAGCAGCTCGGCCCCCGAGGCGTCGTATGCCCACAGGGTCATGCCGTTGGCGTGGTAGGGGAGCACCTCGCGGCGGTGCAGGACCATGTCGTCGTCGAAGGAGAACGCGATCTCGCGTTCGCCGAGGAGGCGGAGCCGGCCCGAGGCCTTGATCCCCTCCACCCGCTCGTCCGCCGTCTCCACGTCGACCGTGCGGGGCGAGTCGCCCTCCAGGCCGAGCAGCACCGCCTTCGGGGTGCCGTGGCCGTGGCCGGTCGCGCCGAGCGAGCCGTACAACTCCGCGCGCACCGACGCGGTCCGCTCCAGCAGGCCCTCGTTGCGCAGCCGGCGGGCGAACAGGCCGGCCGCCCGCATCGGGCCGACCGTGTGGGAGCTGGACGGGCCGATGCCGATCGAGAACAGGTCGAAGACCGAGATGGCCACGGTGACTCCTCAATGCAGCGGTGCTGCGGGGTGGTACGGCGGTGGTGCGGGGGCGCCGGGGTGGCGGCGGGGCGGGCACCGCGCACGGAGTGTGGTCCTCGGGCCGTGCGCGGTGCCTTGAGCGGTGACTTACTTGTTCAGACCCGGGTACAGCGGGTGCCTGTCGGCCAGGGCCGTCACCCGGGCCTTCAGCGCGTCGGCGTCGTGGGACGGCTTCAGCGCCTCGGCGATGACGTCCGCGACCTCGGCGAAGTCCTCGGCGGTGAAGCCGCGGGTCGCCAGGGCCGGGGTGCCGATCCTGAGGCCCGAGGTGACCATCGGCGGGCGAGGGTCGTTCGGGATGGCGTTGCGGTTGACCGTGATACCGACCTCGTGGAGGCGGTCCTCGGCCTGCCGGCCGTCCAGCTCCGAGTCGCGCAGGTCGACCAGGACCAGGTGCACGTCCGTGCCGCCGGACAGCACGTCCACACCGACCGCCCGGACGTCGTCCCGCACCAGGCGCTCGGCCAGGATGCGGGCGCCCTCCAGGGTACGCCGCTGGCGCTCCTTGAAGTCCTCGCTCGCCGCGACCTTGAAGGCCACTGCCTTGGCGGCGATCACATGCTCCAGCGGACCGCCCTGCTGACCGGGGAAGACCGCGGAGTTGATCTTCTTCGCCAGCTCGGCCGTGGACAGGATCACACCGCCGCGCGGGCCGCCCAGCGTCTTGTGCGTCGTGGTGGTGACCACGTGGGCGTGCGGCACCGGGTTCGGGTGCAGACCCGCCGCGACCAGGCCCGCGAAGTGCGCCATGTCGACCATCAGGTACGCGCCGACCTCGTCGGCGATCCGGCGGAACGCGGCGAAGTCCAGCTGCCGCGGATACGCCGACCAGCCGGCCACGATCAGCTTCGGCCTGGACTCCTTCGCCAGCTTCTCCACCTCGGCCATGTCGACCAGGCCGTCCTCGCCCACGTGGTAGGCGACGACGTCGTAGAGCTTGCCGGAGAAGTTGATCTTCATGCCATGGGTCAGGTGGCCGCCGTGCGCGAGGTTCAGACCCATGATCGTGTCGCCGGGCTTGAGCAGCGCGAACATCGCGGCGGCGTTCGCCTGGGCGCCGGAGTGCGGCTGTACGTTGGCGTGCTCGGCGCCGAACAGCTCCTTGATGCGGTCGATGGCGATCTGCTCGACCACGTCGACGTGCTCACAGCCGCCGTAGTAGCGGCGGCCCGGGTAGCCCTCGGCGTACTTGTTGGTGAGGACCGAGCCCTGCGCCTCCATGACCGCGACGGGGGCGAAGTTCTCCGAGGCGATCATCTCGAGCGTGGACTGCTGGCGGTGCAGCTCGGCGTCGACCGCGGCGGCCACGTCCGGATCGAGCTCGTGCAGGGGCGTGTTGAGAACGGTCATCTGCTCAGTCATGTGCTTCCGTCCGCCCTCAGCCGGTGGTCTCGGCGGCGTACTCCTCGGCGGAGAGCAGGTCGGCCGGCTCCTCCGAGACGCGCACCTTGAACAGCCAGCCACCCTCGAAGGGCGCGGAGTTCACCAGCGACGGGTCGTTCACCACGTCCTCGTTGATCTCGGTGACCTCACCGCTGACCGGGGAGTACAGGTCGGACACCGACTTGGTCGACTCCAGCTCACCGCAGGTCTCGCCCGCGCTCACCGTGTCGCCGACCTCCGGGAGCTGGGCGTAGACGACATCGCCGAGCGCGTTGGCCGCGAACTCCGTGATGCCGACCGTCGCGACGCCGTCCTCGGCGGGCGACAGCCACTCGTGCTCCTTGCTGTAGCGCAGCTGCTGGGGGTTGTTCATGTCCTGAATTCTCCTGTACGCGGGGAGTGCTGGTGGATGAGGGACTGCGAAAGGGACGTGCGTGACCAAGGGGGAAGGTACGGGTGTACGCGGTTTACGGGAGGTACGGGCTGTACTGCTCCACGTCACGCCCGGCCGGCTACGACGGTGTCACTTCTGCCGCTTGTAGAAGGGCAGCGCCACGACCTCGTACGGCTCGTGGCTGCCCCGGATGTCCACGCCGACACCTGGCGCGCCCGGCGCGGCGTGCGCGGCGTCGACGTACGCCATGGCGATCGGCTTGCCCAGGGTGGGGGAGGGGGCGCCGGAGGTGACCTCGCCGATCACCTGGCCGGCGGCGACGACCGGGTATCCCGCGCGGGGCACCCGGCGCCCCTCGGCGACCAGGCCGACGAGCACGCGCGGCGGCTGCGAGGCGGCGCGCTCGGCGGCGGCCTGCAGGGCCTCGCGGCCGACGAAGTCGCCCTCCTTCTCGAACTTGACCACCCGGCCGAGACCCGCGTCGAAGGGGGTCAGCCCGGTCGTCAGCTCGTGCCCGTACAGCGGCATGCCCGCCTCCAGGCGCAGCGTGTCGCGGCAGGACAGCCCGCACGGGACGAGTCCGGCGCCCGCGCCGGCGTCGGTCAGAGCCTGCCACAGCTTCTCGGCGTCGGCCGGGGCGACGAACAGCTCGAAGCCGTCCTCGCCGGTGTATCCGGTGCGCGCGATCAGGGCGGGGACGCCGGCGACCGTGCCGGGCAGACCCGCGTAGTACTTCAGTCCGTCCAGGTCGGCGTCGGTGAGCGACTTCAGGATCCCGGGGGACTCGGGGCCCTGCACGGCGATCAGGGCGTAGTCGTCCCGGTCGTCGCGGACCTCGGCGTCGAAGCCGGCCGCCCGCCCGGTGAGCGCGTCGAGCACGACCTGGGCGTTGGAGGCGTTGGCGACGACCATGTACTCGGTCTCGGCCAGCCGGTAGACGATCAGGTCGTCCAGGATGCCGCCGTCCTCCCGGCAGATCATGGTGTAGCGGGCGCGGCCGACACCCACGGAGGCGATGTTGCCGACCAGGGCGTAGTCGAGCAGCGCGGCGGCCTGCGGGCCGGTGACGGTGATCTCGCCCATGTGGGACAGGTCGAAGAGACCGGCCCTCGTGCGCACGGCGAGGTGCTCGTCGCGTTCGGAGCCGTAGCGCAGCGGCATGTCCCAGCCGGCGAAGTCGGTCATCGTCGCCCCGAGCGAGCGGTGCAGCGCGTCGAGCGCGGTATGACGGAGCTGATGGGACGGCTGATGGGATTCGGTACTGCTCATCGGTCGGTCTCCAAGGCATGACGGCGAGGACGGATCTCGTGTCCTCCCCATCTGTCATCGGAACCTGAGAGGTTCGCCATGACCGCCGTAGGACGGACGATCACGGTTTGCACCTTGGGTGGAGCCACTGCGGCAGCGGCCCGCTTTTCAGATGTGCCTCGCCCGCGCGGTAACGGGGCCTGAGAGATTCAAGGGAGGGACTTGCTCCTTCGGCGTCCCAGCGAGACGGCTGGCTGGGAACTCTCCCGCGCGGATTCAAGCGGCCGGTATGCAGTTGGCGCGGACATCATTGCACGCCCGGCGCGCTTGTGGCAGAGCGGCACTTGTAACCGGCCTGTGGCCGTACGCGCACGAAACGGCTGTACACCTCGCATTACCTTCTCTTTACACTCGACGGGGAGGTGAACTGTCACCACCCCAGGGGAGGACGATGACGGTGAACAGGACCCCGGCGTACGCGACGAGTCAGGCCCTCGCACTGCCCGAGCGGGTCCTCGCCCTGCCCCGGCGGCCCGGCGTCCCGGCGGGGACGCCGCGGAGCGGCGAGCGGGCGGGGACGCCCGGGCCGGTGGTCCGCGATCTGCGCGGGCGGCCGGCCGGCCGCGGCCCGCGCGCGCTGCTCTTCGGCCCGCGCGACGTCGTCGTGGTCACGGGCCTGCCCGGCAGCGGCAAGTCGACGCTGATGCGGCGGGCGGTGCCCGGCACCCGGATCGACTCCCAGGACACCCGCGATCGATGGGACGCCCGACTGGCGCCGTACCTCCCCTACACGGCCTACCGCCCCCTGGTCCGCCTCGCCCACTACGCGGGTCTGCGGCGCGCCCTGCGTACCGGCGAGGGCGTCGTGGTCCACGACTGCGGCACCCAGGCCTGGGTCCGGGCCTGGCTGGCCCGCGCCGCCCACCGCCGCGGCGGCACGCTGCATCTGCTTCTGCTGGACGTCACCCCCGACACCGCCCTGTCCGGCCAGCGCGAGCGCGGCCGCGGCGTCTCCCGCTACGCCTTCCTCCGCCACCGCCGAGCCGCCACCCGCCTGCTGAACGCAGCGGAGCGAGGCGGCTTCCCGCCGGGCTGCGCCTCGGCGACCCTGCTGGACCGGACCGCGGCGACCGGCCTCCGGCGCATCGGCTTCACGAGGTGAGGGACAGGGACAGGGACAGGGATAGGGATAGGGACGGTGATAGGGATAGGGACAGGTATAGGGATGAGGACGGATTGCGCGGGTGCGGCTTTGCGCGCGGGCGGGCGTGCGTGGTCCTGGGGGAGGGGCCGTGGGCACGCGGCCCGGACCCGTCGGAAGGCACACGCCGGCGGTCAAGCGGTCAAGCGGTCAAGTCGGCGGTCAGGCGGTCAGGCGGTCAGGCGGTCATGCGCTCATGCGCGAGGGGGCACGGGCGAGGTCCCGCAGCGGGTGCGGAGGGGTGGTCCCGCACGGCACGCGTGCGTACGGTCCCGTCAGGTGTGCCGGTGTCGCGTGGCCCCGGAGGGTCTGCGTGTACGGCTCCGCACAGGGCGCGGCGCGCGGGCGTGGCGGGCGGGCCTGGCGTGGCTCCGCGCGGGGTGTGCGGGGACCGTCCCGCTCCGGATGCGGTCACGGCTCCGTACCAGGGAGCGCGCGCCACGGGCGTCCGCGTCCGCACCCGATAGCCTTTCGGTCACAGCAGTGGTTCTCAGCAGGCGGTAGGCAGATGGACTTCCCGGCGGACTTCTCCGCGGACTTCCCGGCACAGGCGCACCCCCACCCGCACGGCGGATGGCCCGGCAACGAGCTGGAGGAGGTCCTGTCGGCATCCCTCGGCATCCCGTCGGCCGGCGCCCGGATCGTCGAGGTGCTCGCCCGCAGCTTCCTCTGGGTGCCGCTGCCCAATGGACGTGGCCCGCAGGGCGGTCCGCTGGACCTGCCCACGCTGGAGATCGACGGCCAGGCGTATGTGCCGGTGTTCAGCTCCGAGGAGCAGTTCCGCCAGGTCGCCGGCTCCCACATGCCGTACACCATCGCCCCCGCCGTGGAGTTCGCCCGCGGGCTCCCGCCGCAGGCCGGTATCGCGATCAACCCGGACGGCGTCGTCGGCCTCCCGCTGCCGCCGCCGGCCGTGGCCGAACTGTGCCGGGCGGGCCGCACCCCGCTGGACGGCCCCGCGGGCGGCGGCCGCGTCCGTCTCTTCGAACCCGACTGGCAGGACGACCCGGTGGACTTCCTCGCCGCCGCCTCCGCGGAGTTCGCGGGGACGGGTGTGGTCCTGGCGGCCCGCCGCTGTCTGGCCGCCATCGAGACGGCCGACCCGGTGATGTTCATAGGTGTCGAGCTGTCCCAGTGGGAGGGCGACCTGAGGGCCCGCCCCCTGGACGCCCTGGGCCGCGCCCTGACGCGGGTCCCGGTCAAGTGGCCGGTCAACCTGGTCCTGCTGGACGTGGCCCAGGACCCGGTGGCCGACTGGATGCGGGACCAGGTCCGGCCGTTCTACCGGCACGGCCACTGACGGCACCGCGAGGGGGCGGGGCCGTGCCGGTATGCGGCTGCGCCGAAGTGTGGCGGTATCGGCCAGGACGATCCGGGGTCGCCGGCGGACGGCGCGTCCCGGGCTCCCGGGCGGCGGCTTAAGCTAGTCGCACGGCTCGGTCGGAACGTTGGTTGTATGGAGGGGCGGTACAAGTGAGCGCCAGCGGCACCGCGGCCGGGCAGGTCGAGCAGATGCTGCGCCAGGTGACGCCCGGGCGTTACGACGCCTACGAGGCGCTGTTGCGCGCCCTCGCGGCCCCGTCCGCCGGTCAGGTCTGGATGCTGCTGTGGCACGGCCAGGCCGGCTCGCCGGACGCCCAGTACGGCCACATGGAGGTCGACGGCCACGGCTACGCCCCCTGCGTCACCTCGGCCCAGGAGCTCTCGGCGAGTGGCTGGAACCGGTCGTACGAGGTGGTGGACGGCCTCGACGTGGCCCGCACCCTCTACCCCGATCACTACGGCCTGTGGCTGAACCCGCACGCGCCGGGTGGCGGCGTCGGCATCCCCTGGCTGGATCTGCGCCGCATGGCCACCGGCCTGGACCGCCAGCCGGCCGGCCCGCTCCGGCTGTCCGAACCGGCCATCGAGATCCCGCACTTCTACGCCCTGCTCACGCAGAACGCCCACCGCACGCCGGCGGTCCGCGCCCTGCGCCGCGCCTGGGTGCAGCCCGCGCTCGGAGCGCCGTATCTCGCGATCGGCCTGGATGTGTACGAGACCTCGCCGCCGGCCGTCGACTCGGTGCGGGCGATGATGCAGCAGTCCATCGGCGCGGTCCCGGACGGTTTGCCGGTGTCCACCGTGGCGATGTCCGACGAGTACGACCCGGTCGCGATGTGGCTGCGCGCCAACTCCCGCCCGTTCTACGACCGTGAGGCCCACGTCGCCCCGGCCCAGTCACCGGCGACGGGGTACGGCTACCCGCCGGCCCGGGGCGGTTACTGACGGGGGCGTGGCCGGGGCCGCTCGCCACGCTCTTCACGCCCCGCCACATGTTTTACGTGCCCGACGCATTTCTGCGCGCGTAGACATCGCCGATTGGTACCGAACCGCCCAGAATTGCCGTTCTGTCCCAACTGCCCCGTGTCCGAGGGCCGCTACCCGCTGTTCGGATAACGGAATCCCCCGTAATGCATCACGGTTGCGCATACATTCTCCATCAGCTCTGGCGAGTGATCGTGAGCGCGTTGAAGACTCGCCTCTCAGACGCGAGGCCACCGATCCTGTGATCGAACCAATCGAAGGATCCGCTGGACAGTCGAGCCGCAACCATCCGCGGCCGCCGCCGCGCAGCAGGTAAGCGAACCAAAGCCGCCCACAGCGGCGGGCAAAGGCCGGTCACCACCGGCGAGAGGGGTCAGGTCACTGTGACCGCACCGATCGAGACCACCGGGGCGGAAGCCGGAGCGCAGCCTGAGGCCGTGCTCGCCGGGGCCAAGAAGAGCCAGATCGAAGGGCGTTCACTCACACAAATCGCCTGGACCCGGTTCCAGCGGGACAAGGTGGCGGTGGCGGGTGGCGTCGTGGTCATCCTGCTGGTTCTCATGGCGGTCCTCGCCAAGCCGCTCGAGTGGATCTTCGGGCTCGACCCCGACAAGTTCCACCAGGACCTCATCGACCCCGCCCTGCTGGCCCCCAAGGGCGGCTGGGGCGGCATGAGCTGGTCCCACCCGCTGGGTGTCGAGCCGCAGTACGGGCGTGACATGCTCGCCCGCATCATCGACGGCTCCTGGGTCTCGCTCCTGGTCGCCGGCGGCGCCACCCTGCTGTCGGTGGTGATCGGCACGGTCCTGGGCGTCGTCGCCGGTTACTACGGCGGCTGGGTGGACAGCATCATCAGCAAGCTGATGGACACCTTCCTGGCCTTCCCGCTGCTGCTGTTCGCCATCGCCATCTCGGCTTCGGTTCAGGACGGCTTCTTCGGACTCGAGGGGCTGCCGCTGCGCATCTGCGTGCTGATCTTCGTGATCGGCTTCTTCAGCTGGCCCTACATCGGCCGCATCGTGCGGGCCCAGACGATGAGCCTGCGCAAGCGGGAGTTCATCGAGGCCGCGCAGAGCCTCGGGGCCCGGGGTCCGTACGTCCTGTTCCGTGAACTGCTCCCCAACCTCGTCGCGCCGATCCTCGTCTACTCGACGCTGATCATCCCGACGAACATTCTCTTCGAGGCCGCGCTGAGCTTCCTCGGAGTCGGCATTGCTCCGCCGCAGGCCTCCTGGGGCGGAATGCTCAGCAACGCCGTGGATCTCTACACCGCAGATCCGCAGTACATGTTCGTGCCCGGACTGGCGATCTTCATCACCGTCCTGGCATTCAACCTGCTGGGTGACGGGCTGCGTGACGCGCTCGACCCTCGCAGCAAGTGATCCATCAATAGAGGGGGCTTTCCTCACGTGAAGACGAGAAGGGTTACCGCGGCCGTGGCATCGGTCATGGTGCTCTCGCTGGGCGCCGCCGCGTGCGGCGGCGGGGGCGGCAGCGACAAGGGCAGCGGTGGTAGCGGTAAGAAGGACGCGGCGCTGGACTCCATCGTCAACGCGTCGAGCAAGAAGGGGGGTAACGTCACGCTGGAGGACTCCGACGTGCCGGACTCCCTGGACCCGGGCAACACGTACTACGGCTTCGTGCAGAACTTCTCGCGGCTGTACGCACGTACGCTCGTCACGTTCAAGCCGGCGGCGGGCAAGGACGGCCTCACGGTCGTTCCCGACCTCGCCGAGTCCCTGGGCAAGCCCAGCGACGGCGCCAAGACGTGGACGTACCACCTGCGCTCGGGCCTGAAGTTCCAGGACGGCACGCCGATCACGTCCAAGGACGTGAAGTACGCGATCGAGCGCTCCAACTTCGCGCCCGAGGCCCTGTCCAACGGCCCCACCTACTTCAAGAGCTACCTGGTGGGCGGCGACAAGTACAAGGGCCCCTACAAGGACAAGTCGGCCGAGGGTCTGAAGTCCATCGAGACCCCGGACGCCCAGACGATCGTCTTCAAGCTGAACCAGCCGTTCGCCGACTTCGACTACCTGGCGACCTTCTCGCAGACGGCCCCCGTGCCGCAGGCGAAGGACGACGGTGCCAAGTACGTCCAGCACATCGTCTCCTCCGGCCCGTACCAGTTCCAGTCGTACGAGGAGGGCCGCAGCGCCACCCTCGTCCGCAACAAGAACTGGGACGCCAAGACGGACCCGGTGCGCAAGGCGCTGCCGGACCGCATCGAGGTCAAGTTCAAGGTCAACCCGGTCACGATCGACAACGACCTGCTGGCCGACAAGATCACGGGTGACATCGCGGGCACCGGTGTGCAGCCGCAGACCCAGCCGAAGGTGCTGAGCGGCAAGTACGCCAAGCAGACGGACAACTCCTACGCCGGCGCCACGCAGTACATCGCGCTCAACGTGAACGTGAAGCCGTTCGACAACATCCACTGCCGCAAGGCCGTGCAGTGGGCGATCGACAAGCAGTCGGTGCTCGACGCCATCGGCGGCACCCCGAAGGGCGACGTGGCCAGCACGCTGCTGCCGCCGTCGGTCAACGGCTACACCAAGTTCGACACCTACCCGACCGCGGGCAACAAGGGTGACGTGGCGAAGGCCAAGGACGAGCTGAAGCAGTGCGGCAAGCCGAACGGCTTCGCCACCACGCTGACGGCCCGCTCCGACCGTCCCGCCGAGGTGGCCGCCGCCACCGCCATCCAGAACTCGCTGAAGTCCGTCGGTATCACCGTCGACATCAAGCAGTTCCCCTCCGGCAAGTACTTCGCCAACTTCGCCGGTGTCCCGAGCTACGTGCACGAGCACAAGCTGGGCATGCTGTCCATGGCGTGGGGCGCCGACTGGCCGACCGGCTACGGCTTCCTCGACCAGATCGTCGACGGTGCGGCCATCAAGCCCTCGGGTGGCAACAACCTGATGGAGCTGAACGACCCGAAGATCAACGGCGCTCTGAAGTCCGCGATCGCCAACACCGACTCCGCGGCCCGCACCAAGGCGTGGGGCGACATCGACAAGATGGTGCTCGACAACGCCTCGGTCGTCCCGCTGATCTACCGCAAGAACCTGCTGCTCCGGCCGACGTCCGCGACCAACGTCACGGTCACGCAGGCGTACCTCGGCATGTACGACTACGCACTGCTGGGCTCCTCGAAGTAACAGCAGGCCGGATACCCCTGAAAGGCAGGTGAAGGCACCGGGTGGCCGGGGCGGACACACACCGCCCCGGTCACCCGGAGCCGCACAGCTGTGGCTGCGTACATCATCCGACGCGTCTTCGGCGCATTGGTACTGCTGCTGGTGGTCAGCGCAGTCACCTTCGCCATCTTCTTCCTGGTCCCCCGCCTGGGCGGCCAGACAGCCACCCAGCTGGCCACCCAGTACGTCGGCAAGGACGCCAACCCCGAGTCCGTCGCCGCGATCAAGAAGAACCTGGGTTTCGACCAGCCCATCTACATCCAGTACTGGGACTACCTCAAGGGCCTGTTCGCGGGCGCCGACTACAAGTTCGGCCCCGACGCGAGTCACTGCAGCGCCCCGTGCTTCGGATACTCCTTCAAGAGCCACGTCGAGGTGTGGCCGCAGCTCACCCAGCGCATCCCGATCTCCTTCTCGCTGGCCGTCGGCGCGGCCGTGATCTGGCTGATCTTCGGTGTCACCACCGGTGTCATCTCGGCGCTGCGCAAGGGCAAGCCGGTGGACCGGATCTCGATGTTCATCGCGCTCGCCGGCGTCTCCCTCCCGATCTTCTTCACCGGGCAGGTAATCAACGCGCTGTTCGTCTACCAGTGGCCCATCTGGGACAGCACCGACTACGTGCCGTTCACCCAGAACCCGGCCGACTGGGCCTGGCACCTGCTGCTGCCCTGGATCAGCCTCGCGTTCCTCTTCTCCGCCACCTACGCCCGGCTCACCCGGGCGGGCATGCTGGAGGTGATGAGTGAGGACTACATCAGGACGGCCCGGGCCAAGGGTCTGCGTGAGAGCGCGGTCGTCACCAAGCACGGTCTGCGCGCCACTCTGACCCCGATCGTCACCATCTTCGGCATGGACTTCGGCACCCTCGTCGGCACCGCGGTGCTCACCGAGACCGTCTTCTCCCTGCAGGGCATCGGCGCGTACTCCATCCAGGCCATCAAGGACAACGACCTGCCCATCGTGATGGGCGTGACCCTGGTCGCCGCGTTCTTCATCGTCTTCTGCAACCTCGTCGTCGACCTGGTGTACGCAGCCATCGACCCCCGCGTGAGGTACTCGTGAGCAAGCTCGACAAGGCGGCGCTCGGCGAACCGGCCACCGTCGCCCCATCCGACGCCGACGACGCGTTCCTCTCCGTACGCGATCTGCGCATCCACTTCAACACCGACGACGGTCTGGTCAAGTCGGTGGACGGCGTCAGCTTCGACGTGCGCCGGGGCCAGACGCTGGGCATCGTCGGTGAGTCCGGTTCCGGCAAGTCCGTGACCTCGCTCGGCCTGATGGGCCTGCACCGCTCGGCCAACGCCCGGGTCTCCGGCGAGGTCTGGCTGGACGGCCAGGAACTGATCGGCGCCGACCCCGACGAGGTGCGCCGGCTGCGCGGCCGGCAGATGGCGATGATCTTCCAGGACCCGCTGTCCGCCATGCACCCCTACTACACGGTCGGGGCCCAGATCGTGGAGGCGTACCGCGTCCACCACGGCGTCAGCAAGAAGGTCGCCCGGCAGCGCGCGATCGAGATGCTGGACCGGGTGGGCATCCCGGAGCCGGCCAAGCGTGTGGACAGCTACCCGCACGAGTTCTCCGGCGGTATGCGCCAGCGCGCGATGATCGCGATGGCGCTGGTGAACAACCCCGAGCTGCTGATCGCCGACGAGCCGACCACCGCCCTGGACGTCACCGTGCAGGCGCAGATCCTCGACCTGATCCGGGATCTGCAGAAGGAGTTCGGCTCCGCGGTCATCATGATCACGCACGACCTCGGCGTCGTCGCGGAGATCGCCGACGACCTGCTGGTGATGTACGCCGGCCGCTGTGTGGAGCGCGGACCGGCCGACGAGGTGTTCTCCGCGCCCCGCCACCCCTACACCTGGGGCCTGCTGGGCTCGATGCCGCGGCTCGACCGTGAGCAGACCGACCGGCTCATCCCGATCAAGGGCTCCCCGCCCTCCCTGATCAACGTCCCGTCCGGCTGCGCCTTCAACCCGCGCTGCCCGTACGCCGACATTCCGAAGGACAACGTCACCCGCACGGTCCGCCCGGAGCTGACCGAGGTCGGCAACGGACACTGGGCGGCCTGCCACATGACGCAGGAGCAGCGGGAGCGTATCTGGACCGAAGAGATTGCGCCGAAGCTGTGAGCGAGGAAAAAGCAGTGAGCATCCCTGCGCAGAGTGACGGTGCCACCCTCACCGACAAGGCCTCGTCGGGCGAGATCCTGCTGAAGGTGACCGGACTCCAGAAGCACTTCCCCATCCGCAAGGGCCTGCTCCAGCGCCAGGTCGGCGCGGTGCGCGCCGTCGACGGCATCGACTTCGAGGTGCGCAAGGGCGAGACCCTGGGCGTCGTGGGCGAGTCCGGCTGCGGCAAGTCGACCATGGGCCGTCTCATCACCCGGCTGCTCGAACCGACCGCGGGCACGGTCGAGTTCGAGGGCAGGGACATCACGCACCTCGGCGTCGGCGGGATGCGCCCGATGCGCCGAGACGTGCAGATGATCTTCCAGGACCCGTACTCGTCGCTGAACCCGCGCCACACCATCGGCACGATCGTCGGCGCCCCCTTCAAGCTCCAGGGCGTCAAGCCCGAGGGCGGCATCAAGAAGGAGGTGCAGCGGCTGCTGTCGGTGGTCGGGCTCAACCCCGAGCACTACAACCGCTACCCGCACGAGTTCTCCGGTGGCCAGCGCCAGCGCATCGGCATCGCCCGTGCGCTCGCGCTCAACCCGAAGCTCGTCGTCGCCGACGAGCCGGTCTCCGCGCTGGACGTGTCGATCCAGGCGCAGGTCGTCAACCTGCTGGACGACCTCCAGGAGGAGCTGGGTCTGACCTACGTGATCATCGCGCACGACCTGTCGGTCGTCCGGCACGTCTCGGACCGGATCGCGGTGATGTACCTCGGCAAGATCGTCGAGCTGGCCGACCGGGACTCGCTGTACAAGGCGCCGATGCACCCGTACACCAAGGCGCTCATGTCGGCCGTCCCGATCCCCGACCCCAAGCGCAGGAACGCCAAGAGCGAGCGCATCCTGCTCAAGGGCGACGTGCCCTCGCCGATCGCCCCGCCGAGCGGCTGCCGCTTCCACACCCGGTGCTGGAAGGCGACGGAGATCTGCCGCACGACCGAGCCGCCGCTCAAGGAGCTGAAGCCCGGTCAGCGGGTGGCGTGCCACCACCCGGAGAACTTCGAGGACCAGGCCCCGCAGGACACGGTGCTGCTGACGGTCGCCAAGGAGGCCGCCGAGCTGGTGGCCGACGAGGTGCTGGCGGAGTCCGCCGCGACCTCGGCGGCGGTGGCCGCGGAGGTCGCCCAGGAGGCGGCGGCGACGGAGGCGGAAGCGGCAAAGGCCGCCGCCGGGCCGGCCGCCGGGTCCTCCCCGGCCGCCGAGGAGCACGCGGAGACCGGGGAGGCCACCGAGTCGTCCGCGGCCGAGTCGACGGCCGCGAAGCCCGCGGCCGGGGCGTCCGCCGAGCCCGCCTCCCACACGGAAGCGGCTTCCTCGGAGAAGTCCGGTGGCGACAGCGGCAGTCAGGAGTCAAATGACGACTGAGGCATGACAACTTGGCAAAGTCATGCACATGACCGAACGGGAGAGCGCAGAGTCGGCCCTGTCCGTGCGATCCACTGATCGACGCACGCGCGAAGGGATGACTCCATGGCACTCTCCCGTTCGGCACGTTTAGGAGCCCTCGCCACCGCGGCGGCCTCCTTCCTCGCCGTCGCCGCCTCATCGGCCCCCACTCCCGGCGCCCCCGGGATCGGCGACTCCTACTTCCCGCAGGCGGGCAACGGCGGCTTCGACGCCCGCCACTACGCCCTCGACATCGCGTACAACCCGGACACCGACCGACTCGACGGACGTACGACGCTCACCGCCCGTGCCACCCAGGACCTGTCCTCCTTCGACCTGGACCTGCAGAAGCTTCAGGTCACCGGCGTCGAAGTCGACGGCAGACGCGCCCGCTTCACCCGGGACGGCGACGAACTGCGCATCACCCCGCGCGGGGTCCTGCGCAAGAACCGGACCTTCCGCGTCACCGTCACCTACGGCGGCGTACCCGAGCCCCTCGGCGGGCCCATCGTCTTCGGTTCCGGCTACGGCTGGATGAAGACCGACGACGGCGTCTTCGTCGCCTGCGAGCCCAACGCCGCCTCCACCTGGTTCCCGTCCAGCGACCACCCCGCCGACAAGGCCACCTACGACATCCGGATCAAGGCGCCCAAGGGCCTGACCGCCGTCTCCAACGGCCGGCTGGTCTCGACGTACGACCGGGGCGGCTCGACGTACACGCACTGGCGCGAGAGCCGGCCGATGGCCACCTATCTCGCGACAGCCACCATCGGGAAGTTCGACGTGCGGACCGGGCACACCCCGTCCGGCATCCCGGTCTACGTCGCCATCGACCCCAAGCTGAAGAACGTCAACACCGTCGACGTCTACGCCGTCACCGCCGCCGCCACCGACTACTGGTCGCAGGTCTTCGGGCCGTACCCGTTCGAGGAGACCGGGGCGATCGTCGACGACATGCCCGAGGCCGGGTTCTCGCTGGAGGTGCAGAGCAAGCCCGCCTACTCGGCCGTGCGCAACGAGACGACGATCGTGCACGAACTGGCCCACCAGTGGTTCGGCGACTCGGTGTCGGTGGAGCGCTGGAAGGACATCTGGCTCAACGAGGGCTTCGCCACCTACGCCCAGTGGCTGTGGGCCGAGCACCAGGGCACCCGCTCGGCGCACGACTCCTTCCTCGCCGCCTACGACGCCCGCCCGGCCGACAGCTCCTTCTGGCAGATCGAGGTGGCCGACCCGCAGCGCGACACCATGTTCGCCTCCGCCGTCTACCAGCGCGGCGCGATGACGCTCCAGGCGCTGCGCGAACGCATCGGTGACCAGGCCTTCTTCCGGCTGCTGCCCGCCTGGACGAAGCTGCACCGCTACGGCAACGCGAACACGGCCGACTTCGTCCGTCTCGCCGAGAAGGTCTCCGGGCAGCGGCTCGACGACCTGTTCCAGAAGTGGCTCTTCACGACCGGGAAACCCGCTCTGTAGGGGCGGAAGTGTCCGGTGGGCCTTGCATCGCAAGGCCCACGCCGCACCCTGGGTAAGAATGTGGGGTGCTTCCGCAACTGTTCAGCCCCTCCGTCCAGCACACGCTCGACCTGGTCGGCATCTTCGTGTTCGCCATCTCCGGCGCGCTGCTGGCCGTCCGCAAGAACTTCGACGTCTTCGGCATCGCCGTCCTCGCCGAGGTCACCGCGCTGGGCGGAGGGCTCTTCCGTGACCTGGTCATCGGGGCCGTGCCCCCGGCCGCGTTCACGGACCTCGGGTACTTTCTCACCCCGCTGTTCGCCACGCTCGTGGTGTTCTTCCTGCATCCGCACATGGAGCGCATCCAGACCGCGGTCTACGTCTTCGACGCGGCCGGCCTCGGCCTGTTCTGCGTGGCCGGTACGACCAAGGCGTACACCTACGGGCTGAACCTCACCGCGTCGGCGACCCTCGGCCTGGCCACCGCCGTGGGCGGCGGTGTGCTGCGGGACGTGCTCGCCAACGAGGTGCCCTCACTGCTGCGCTGGGACCGCGACCTGTACGCGGTCCCGGCGATCGTCGGCGCCACCATGGTGGCGCTGTGCATCGGCTACGACGCGCTGAGCCCGCTCACCAGCGGGCTGGCGGCCATCACCGCTTTCGTCCTGCGCCTGCTCGCGATGCGGTACCACTGGCGAGCTCCGCGGGCTTGGAACCGGCGCTCGACGGTGCGGGAGGAGTAGGGGAGGGCGGCCGGGTGTGCCGGGCGTCCTTCTGGCCCAGCTCCGCGGTCAGCCAGCGGAACACCTCGGGCACCTGCGGCCGCCACAGCGCCATGCTGTGCCCGCCGGCGCTGCGCGGCAGGAAGACCACGCGCACGGTGGTCGGCGCCTTCGCGATCTGCTCCATGGACACTCCGGCCTGGTAGCCGTCGTTGGCCTCGCCGGAGTAGTAGAGCGCGATGTGCGGCGGCTTGCGGTACTTCTTCAGCAGGGCGTAGGGGTTGTTCGCGCGCCGGGTCTCGATGCTCTGCGAGGCCAGCGAGTTGCGCTCGCCGATCGGGTCGTTGTAGCCGGACAGGCTGACCCCGGCCCGGTAGCGGTCGGGGTGGGCGACGGTGAGCTTGGCCGCGCAGTGCGCACCCGCCGAGTAGCCGGCCACGGCCCAGCCGTTCGGCGCCGGCTCGGCACGGAAGTTGTCCATGACCATCTTCGGCACGTCGATGCTCAGCCAGCTGTCCGCGTTCACGGTGCCCGGGGTGTTGGCGCAGCCCGTGTCGATCTTGGCGACCAGGTTGGTGCGCGGGGAGACGAGTATGAACGGCGCCACTTGGCCGCTCCTCATCAGCGGCTCCAGCTGCTCGTGCACCTTCGCCGACCCGAACCAGGCCTTCGCCGAGCCGGGGTAGCCGGAGAGCAGCTCGACCACGGGGAACTTCTTGTTCTTGTATGCGGGCTCGTTGTACTGCGGCGGCAGCCAGACGTAGACCTCGCCGCTCACCCCCGAGACCCGGCCCTTCAGCTGGGTGACCTTGACCCCGCCTGCGGCGTGCATGCCGGGACCGTCGGCCTGGCCGAACGTCTGCCGGACCTTGGGCAGCTTCCGGTAGGCGATTCCTCCGGTGCCGTCGGCGCCCAGGTCGGCGGCCTGCTGCACATGGTTGCCCGTGCCGAGCAGGTCGGCCCAGTTGTCGTACAGGTTGTTGGCGTTGTTCACCAGCACGAAGACCAGGGTCACGGCCGTGGCCTGGGCGAACAGCAGCATCAGCGCCCGGACCGCGGCGCGCAGCGCCTTCGGGCCCTTCAGCCGTGTCCACAGGACGAACGGAAGGGCCAGGGCGATCACGGCCAGCGCGATGGTCGTGTACAGGAACGGAGTCCCGGTGAGGCTCATGTCCTCATAGAGGGAAAACGGCGGCCTCGGGTTACGGACGCGTACGGGCACTTACCGGGAAATTGCCGAAGTCTCACCGGTCAGCTGCGTGGAAGCGCCGGGAGAGTGGCGTTCGTCATAGGGCTGGGGTGCAAAAAGCTACCGCTTAGTAGTTACTTGTTGTACCGTTCACCCATGCCAGAAGCAGCTTCCGCCCCGGCCGTGCGGGCCACGATCGGCGACAGCGAGTTCGACCGGGACACCGCGGTCGCCCCGCGCGCCCCCGGCGTCTACGACATCGACCTCTCCGCCGGCTGGACCATCATCAACGCCGTCAACGGCGGCTATCTGCTCGCCGTCCTCGGCCGCGCGCTCGCGGACGCCCTGCCGCACCCGGACCCGTTCACCATCTCGGCGCACTACCTGACCGCCTCCCAGCCCGGACCGGCCGTCGTGCGCACGGACGTGGTCCGCACCGGACGCACCCTCTCCACCGGCCAGGCCTCCCTCTTCCAGTACGACGAGGACGGCCGCGAGGTCGAGCGCATCCGCGTCCTGGCCTCCTACGGCGCCCTGGACACCCTCCCCGACGACGTCCGCACCACGGCGAATCCGCCCGCGATCCCGCCGATGGAGCAGTGCTTCGGACCCCAGGACGGGCCGGCCCCGGTCCCCGGAAGCTCGGCCATCACCGACCGGCTCATGCTCAAGCTGGACCCGGCCACCCTCGGCTGGGCGCTCGGCGCGCCCTCCGGCAAGGGGGAGATGCGGGCCTGGTTCGGTCTCGCCGACGGCCGCGATCACGACCCGCTCTCCTTGCTGCTCGCCGTGGACGCGCTGCCCCCGACCGCCTTCGAACTCGGCCTGAAGGGCTGGGTCCCCACCGTCGAGCTGACCGTGCACGTCCGCTGCCGCCCGGCGCCGGGCCCGCTGCGCGTCGCCATCACCACCCGCAACCTCGCCGGCGGCTTCCTGGAGGAGGACGCCGAGGTCTGGGACAGCGCCGGCCGGCTGGTCGCGCAGTCCCGTCAGCTCGCGCGGGTCAGGCTCGGCTGAGCGGCTCCCGTCCCGGCCGGGCCGCCGGCTGCCGGCAGGTCCCGGCTCCTTCAGGAGCCGGGACGGCCGAGCCGAAGTGGCCCTGGGTGTCCCGCCGCGGATCGGGCAGGACGCGCCGGGCGGTGGCGAGGGTGAACCCGGCGAGTCCGGGGCCGAGTTCGAGGGGGCGGCCGCCGAGCGCCTCGCCGATGTCCCGGGTGTGGGTCACCAGCTCCCTGACGTACCCGGACAGTGCCGCGTGCCCCGGCACCTCGCCCCACGGCACGCGGGCCGGCGCCGTCAGGCGCTCGTCGCTCTCCCGGGCGCCGCAGAACCCGGGTGCGGACTCGTCGTGGGCCGCCGTCCCATCGCCCTCCGCGACGCCTTCGGCGAACGGGTGCACCGCGAGCCCGTCGCCGCCCTCGCCGACGACCGCGATCCGCAGGGTGCCGCCGACGACATGGCCCAGCAGTGTGCGGACGCCGAACCCGGTGCACTGCGTCGGCCCGGTCACCTGCTCCGGCCGTACGGTCTTGATCAGTGCGGCTGCCTGCTCGGTGGCACGGGCGTAGACGGGGCGGGGGCCCGGGCGGGATGCCGAGTGCGGTGCCGGGCGGGATGCCGACCGGGATGCCCGGCGGGGCGCCGTCCGTCGCGCCGTCGGGGGCGGCGTCGGACGGGCCGACCGGCACGGCGCCGGTGCGGCGCTCCGGTGCTTTCACGGCTCCCTCCGGGATGCCGGGCGGGGGGGCAGGGCGGCGTCTGTGGCGGGTCCGGCGGGGGACAGCCGGGCGCGCAGTGACAGGCGCAGGATCAGGGGCAGGGACGGGAGCCGGGCAGGGGCAGGAGGGCTGATCGTCGTGCTCAGCCGTCCAGCCAGTGCCGGCGGCCGATGCTGATCAGCCTCAACTGCCGGGTGGCGACCTGGGTCACGCGCCCGCGCTCCGGCTCCGGGGCGTCGAGCGCCTCCAGGAAGAGCGAGGCGGTGATCAGCATCTGGTCGACGTAGAGGTGGGCGAGCATGAGCAGGTCGTCGTCGCTCCAGCCCACGGCCTGGGCGTCCTTGGCCAGCTCGTCCTTCACCTCCTGGGCGAACCGGGCCAGTTGTTCCCGGATGGCCTCCCGTACCGGCTGCACCCCGCCGTGCCGCTCCCGGGCGATGAAACGGACGTGCGCGGGGTACGCGTCCACGTGACGGGCGATCAGCTGGATGGCGCGCGTGATGCGTTCCTCGGTGTCGTCCGCCGTGGACACCGTCGTCCGGATCATCGGGTGCAGACTGCCCAGCGCCTCCTCGACCAGGGCCACGCCGAGATCCGCCGTGGAGCGGAAGTGCCGGTAGAAGGCGGTCGGGGCGACGCCGACGGCGCGCGTGACCTCGCGCAGGCCCAGGCTGCTCAGGCTCTGCTCCTCCAGCAGGGCCAGCGCCGCGTCCAGGAGGGCCTGCCGGGTCTTCTGCTTCTGGGCCTGCCGGGCACCGAGAGTGTGACTCATGCCATGCAGTTAACAACTGTTCTCTGGAATTTCAAAGCGCCGGGACGCGCTAGACTCAGAAGTCAGTGAACAAGTGTTACTACAAGCGTTCACCGAAACTTCACGGGAGGCAGGCCGGAAGTCCTCGGGAGAACGCCGGAGGGGGATTTGTCCCATGCTGTTCCTCGTCGCCGCACTGATGCTGCTCGGTGTCGTCCTGGGCACCGTGGCCCACGCGCCGCTGGACTTCACCGTCGTCGCCGCCGTCGTGATCGCCGCCTGGCTCGGCATCTTCGCGCTCCGCGAGCGCCACGGCCGCCGCCGCGGCACGTCCCACTGACCCTTCGTCCACCGTCCCCGGGCTCCGCGCGAGCGGAGGACCCGCAACCGACCGTCGGGAGCCGACCCACCATGCAACTCACCGCACCGGCCACGCGCCGCACCGGTACACGCGACGCCGACGGCATGGCCGTCGCGTCCTTCATCCTCGGCCTGCTCGGCCTCCTCGTCCTCAACCTCTTCCTGGGCCCCATCGCCATCGCCC
Organism: Streptomyces sp. NPDC020801; assembly: GCF_044334385.1. Taxonomy (NCBI): domain Bacteria; kingdom Bacillati; phylum Actinomycetota; class Actinomycetes; order Kitasatosporales; family Streptomycetaceae; genus Streptomyces; species Streptomyces sp. NPDC020801. Next base: position 224,924 of record NZ_JBIRST010000012.1, on the reverse strand, counting down.
TGGCCGGCATCGCCCTGTGGCGGGGCACCGCCCGCCCCGGCCGCGCCTACCTGGGTCTGGGCCTCGGCATCGCCGATCTCGTCGTCCTGCTCGCCTTCATGCAGGTGGACAACACGGTGTCCTGGAGCTTCTGAACCCCTGAGCGCACTGCACGACCCCGGCCCCGAGGACGACGGGGCACGGTCGAGCGGGACGGCCGGGCACACCGCCCGTCCGAAACCCCACCCCGCTGCCGGCCGAGGGCGGCCCGAGGCTTCCCCGTAGAATCGCCTCACCATGGCCTACCTCGACCACGCCGCGACGACCCCCATGCTCCCGGAGGCGGCAGAGGCGCTGACCGCCGCACTGGGCGTCACCGGCAACGCCTCCTCCCTCCATGCATCCGGCCGCAGAGCCCGCCGCAGGGTCGAGGAGTCCCGCGAAGCCCTCGCCGAAGCCCTCGGCGCCCGACCCAGCGAGGTCGTCTTCACCTCCGGCGGCACCGAGGCCGACAACCTCGCCGTCAAGGGCCTGTACTGGTCGCGGCGCGACGCCGACCCCGCCCGCACCCGCGTGCTGGCCAGCCCCGTCGAGCACCACGCCGTCCTCGACGCCGTGCACTGGCTCGGCGAACAGGAGGGCGCCACCGTCGAGTACCTCCCGGTCGACTCCTACGGCCGGGTCCACCCCGAGGCCCTGCGCGAGGCCGTCGAACGCAACCCCGACGACGTGGCCCTCGCCACCGTCATGTGGGCCAACAACGAGATCGGCACGGTCCTGCCGGTCCGCGAACTGGCAGGCGTGGCCTCTGAGTTCGGCATCCCGCTGCACGCCGACGCGGTCCAGGCCTTCGGCCAGGTCCCGGTGGACTTCGCCGTCTCCGGCCTCGCCGCGATGACGGTCTCCGGCCACAAGATCGGCGGCCCCTACGGCATCGGCGCCCTGATCCTCGGCCGCGAGCACACCCCCGTACCCGTCCTGCACGGCGGCGGCCAGGAACGGCACGTCCGCTCCGGCACCCTCGACGTCCCGGCGATCGCCTCCTTCGCCGTCGCCGGCCGGCTCGCCGCCGAGCAGCGCGAGTGGTTCGCCCGTGAGATCGGCGCACTGCGCGACGAGCTGATCGAGGCCGTGCGGACGGCGGTCCCGGACGCGATCCTCGGCGGCGACCCCGCCCCGGAGGGACGCCTCCCGGCCAACGCCCACTTCACCTTCCCCGGCTGCGAGGGCGACTCCCTGCTGCTCCTGCTGGACGCCCAGGGCATCGAGTGCTCGACCGGCTCCGCCTGCACCGCCGGCGTCGCCCAGCCCAGCCATGTCCTCCTCGCCACCGGCACCGATCCGGACCTGGCCCGCGGCACCCTCCGCTTCTCCCTCGGGCACACCTCCACGGAGGCCGACGTCGAAGCGGTCGCCAAGGCCATCGGCCCGGTGGTGGAACGCGCCCGGGCGGCGGGCCTGACCTGACCGGAGGGCCGGCCGCGCGGGCTGCTGCACCGCGACGACGACGTCGCCGCGGTGAACCGTGCGGTCAGGGAGTTGCGGGAACGGAACGTGCGCGACCGCCGAGTCCGCGCCCCCGTACCCTGGAAGGGCTATGACTGACACCCCGCAGCGCCCCCGCCCCCTCCGCGTCCTCGCCGCCATGTCCGGCGGCGTCGACTCCGCCGTCGCCGCCGCGCGCGCCGCGGAAGCCGGACACGACGTCACCGGCGTCCACCTCGCGCTCTCCGCGAACCCGCAGTCCTTCCGCACGGGCGCCCGGGGCTGTTGCACCATCGAGGACTCGCGCGACGCCCGCCGCGCCGCGGACGTCATCGGCATCCCGTTCTACGTCTGGGACCTCGCCGACCGCTTCCGCGAGGACGTCGTCGAGGACTTCGTCGCCGAGTACGAGGCCGGCCGCACCCCGAACCCCTGCCTGCGCTGCAACGAGAAGATCAAGTTCGCGGCCCTGCTGGACAAGGCCCTCGCCCTCGGCTTCGACGCGGTCTGCACCGGTCACTACGCCAAGGTGGTCGTGGGCGAGGACGGCACCCGCGAGCTGCACCGCGCCTCCGACATGGCCAAGGACCAGTCGTACGTCCTCGGTGTGCTGGACGAGAAGCAGCTCGCGCACGCGATGTTCCCGCTCGGGGACACGGTCACCACCAAGGACGAGATCCGCGCGGAGGCCGAGCGCCGGGGCCTGGCCGTCGCCAAGAAGCCCGACTCGCACGACATCTGCTTCATCGCCGACGGCGACACCCAGGGCTTCCTGGCCCGTCGCCTGGGCAGGGCGGAGGGGGACATCGTCGACGAGGCGGGAGCGGTCGTCGGCACCCACGAGGGCGCGTACGGCTTCACCATCGGCCAGCGCAAGGGCCTGCGCATCGGCACCCCGGCCCCCGACGGCAAGCCGCGCTACGTCCTGGACATCTCCCCGGTGACCAACACGGTGACGGTCGGCCCGGCCGCCGCCCTGGACGTCGGCGCGCTCACGGCCGTCAGGCCCCGCTGGTGCGGCACCGCCCCCACCGGCCCCGGCACCTACACCGCCCAGCTGCGCGCCCACGGCGGCGAGACGGAGGTCACCGCCGAACTGGCCGGCGGCGAGCTGCGGGTCACCTTCACCGAGCCCGTCCGCGGGGTCGCCCCCGGCCAGGCGATCGTCCTCTACGACGGCGCGCGCGTGGTGGGCTCCGCGACCATCGCCTCGACGGAGCGGGCGACGGCCGGAGCGGCGTAACCGCCTCCCGTCCGCCGCCGGGCGCCGCTCACCCGGCGAAGAACTCCGCCAGCACCGGCGCCAGTGCCTCCGGCTCCACCGCGTGGCTCTGGCCCTCCAGGGTGCGGTACGCGCCCTGGGGCGCGGCCGAGGCGACCGCCTTGGCCGCCTCGCGCAGCCAGCCCGGGCTCGCGCCGCCCGCGACGGCCAGGACCGGCACGGTGACGGAGGCCAGCAGGTCGCGGGGGACCAGGCCGTCGCCCATCACGGCGTTGTCGTACGCCAGCGTGTGCGCGATCGCCTCCATGGAGGCCCACATCGGGGACTGGCGGGCGTTCGCGATCATCTGCGGGGCCAGCCCGGTAAGCCGCAGGAACAGCTCCACCGCGTCCCCGGGGCGGCCCTCCGCGAGCGCTGTGGTCAGGTTGCCGGTGTACTCCGCGCGCTCCCGCTCGCCGCCCTCGTACACCGCGAACGGCGGCTCGTAGACCGCCACCCGGCGGACCGGCAGTCCGCTCGCCGCCGCCCTGAGGGCCAGCGCGCCGCCCGACGAGATGCCGTAGAGCGCCGCCTCGCCGCCCGCCGCCTCGATCACCGCCGCCAGGTCCTCGACTTCCCGTTCCACCGCGTACGGGGCGGTGTCCCCGCTCCCGCCGCGGCCCCGGCGGTCGTAGACGACGGCGCCGAAGCGGTCCGACAGCGCCGCCGCCAGCGGCGCGAGCGTGGCCCCCGTCGACATCGCGCCGCTGACGAGAACGACCACCGGGCCCTGTCCGGAGCGGTGGTGGGCGAGCGGGGTGCCGTCGCGCGAGATGGTCTTCTTGTCCATGCCAGTGAAGACTGCCACGCGGGAGCGTACTCATCGGGGAGGCGCCGTGGGTCACCCCACCTCCGGCTCGTAGAAGCAGAGGCGGTCCTTGATCTCGGCGACGTCCGGCTTCGGGTCGGGGTACGACCACACCAGGTCCGCCGCGTCCGGCAGCGACCAGTAGGACGCCGTGCCCTTGAAGGGGCAGTAGGTGTGCGTGTCCGACGGGGTCAGCAGGTCCAGGCGTACGTCCTCGGGCGGCAGGTAGTAGCGCGCGGGACAGCCGGTCTCGCGCAGCACCAGGGCCCGGTCGCTCTCCGCCAGGACCCGGCCGCCGTGCACCACGCGCACGTGCTCGCCGCTCTGCTCGATGGTGATCGTGTGTCCTTGGGTCATACCGGGACAGCGCCCGCGAGGACGGGCTTCTTCCCGTGTACGGCGCACGTTTCCCGCCCGCGTACCGTGGGGCGCATGAACATCTGCGTCTTCCTGTCCGCCGCCGACCTCGACGAGCGCTACACGCGTCCCGCGCGGGACTTCGCCAGGCTGCTCGGCAAGGGCGGGCACACCCTGGTGTGGGGCGGGTCCGACTCCGGCCTGATGAAGGTGGTCGCGGACGGCGTGCACGAGGCGGGCGGCCGGCTCGTCGGCGTCTCGGTCGACTTCCTGTCGGCCAAGGCACGGCCCGGCGCCGACGAGATGGTGATCGCGCGGGACCTCGCAGAGCGCAAGAAGCTGCTCCTGGAGAAGGCCGACGCAGTGGTGATCATGGTGGGTGGCACCGGCACGCTCGACGAGGCCACCGAGATCCTGGAGCTCAAGAAGCACGGCCGCACCCACAAGCCGGTCGTGCTGCTGAACACTGCGGGCTTCTACGACGGCCTCCAGCAGCAGTTCGGCCGTATGGAGGAGGAAGGGTTCCTGCCCCGGCCGCTGGCCGAGCTCATGTACTTCGCCGAGGAGCCCGCCCGCGCGCTCGCGTACCTGGAGGCCGAGACATCGGCGGCTGCCGCCGAGGGGCTGGGCGGCCGCTGAATCGGGTGGTGCGAGCATGGCGGGCATGGCTACACATATGATCACCGGAGCCGGTTCCGGCATCGGCGCGGCCGTTGCCCGCCGGCTGCACGCGCGCGGGGACGAACTCGTGCTGCACGCGCGCGACGCGGGCCGGGCCAAGGAGCTGGCGGCCGCCTTCCCCGGCGCGCGGACGCTGGTCGGCGACCTTGCCGACCCCGACCGGCTGAGCTGGGCCTTCTCCCACCAGACGCTCCCCGACCGGGTGGACTGCCTGCTCCACATCGCCGGCGTCGTCGACCTGGGCCCGGTCGGCGAGCTGACGCCCAGGACCTGGCACCACCAGCTCAACGTCAACCTGGTCGCCCCGGCGGAGCTGACCCGTCACTTCCTGCCCCAGCTGCGCGCGGCCCGCGGTCACGTGCTGTTCGTCAACTCGAGCGCGGGCCTGAACGCCCACGCCCACTGGTCCGCGTACGCCGCGTCCAAGCACGGCCTGAAGGCACTGGCCGACTCCCTGCGGCACGAGGAGCACGGCAACGGCGTCCGCGTCACCTCCGTCTACCCCGGCCGCACCGCCGGCCCCATGCAGGCCAGGGTCCACCAGCAGGAGGGCAAGGAGTACGACGCCTCGAAGTGGATCGACCCCGAGTCCGTCGCGACGACGATCCTCATGGCCCTCGACCTGCCCGGGGACGCGGAGGTGAACGACCTGACGGTACGGCCGGGACGCTGAAGGACGGCTGCCCGGCGCCGGTCTCCGGGTGCCCGGGAAGGACTCCGGGCGTCCGGAAGGACGGACGGCGCCCCCTGAAGCGGCTCGACCCCCGGAGGGTTCCGTAGGCTTCCCCGGGTGAGCGACAACAGCCAGTTCAGCCTCGGCGGTGCCACCGGCATCGGGTCCATGCCCGGCGGGGACGCCCGGGAGGCCGTCAAGACCGTCACCGGCACCTTCGAGGACCTCCTCTTCCTGCCCGAGCTGCCGGCCCGGGGGCCCGGCGCCGACATGATCGGGCGGACCGCCGGAATGCTCGTCGAGCTGTACGCGCGCGTGGAGCCCAGCGGCTGGCGGATCGGGGACCGGCCGGGGCGCGACACCAAGCGGGCGCGATCCTGGCTGGGGGAGGACCTCGACGCCCTGGAGGAGTTCACCCAGGGGTACGAAGGGGCGCTGAAGGTGCAGGCCGTCGGCCCCTGGACGCTCGCCGCCGGCCTGGAGCTGAGGAACGGCGAGGCCGTCCTCTCCGATCCCGGCGCCTGCCGGGACCTGGCCGCCTCGCTCGCCGAGGGACTGCGGCTGCACCTCGCGGAGGTCCGGCGGCGGGTGCCCGGCGCACGGCTCGTGCTCCAGCTCGACGAGCCCTCCCTCACCGCCGTCCTGCGCGGGCAGGTGAAGTCCGCCAGCGGCTACCGGACCCACCGCGCCGTCGACCGGCAGATCGTCGAGGCGGCCCTCCGGGACGTCCTCGGGGTTCACGCGTCGGGCCCGGTAGTGGTGCACTCGTGCGCACCGGACGTCCCGTTCGCCCTGCTGCGCCGGGTGGGCGCCGCGGCCCTCTCCCTGGACCTCTCACTCCTCACCGAGCGTGACGACGAGGCGATCGGGGAAGCCGTCGAAGGCGGCACCGGTCTGTTCGCCGGCGTCGTCCCGGCCACGGACGGCCCGTTGTCAGACCCTGCCGGTAGCGTCATGGGTGTCAGGACGCTGTGGCGCAGGCTGGGGCTCCGCCCGGAGCTTCTCACCCGGGCGGTCACGGTCACCCCGGCGTGCGGGCTCGCGGGCGCTTCCCCCGCGTACGCACGCCAGGCACTCGCCCACTGCGTCCGGGCGGCGAGATCCCTCGCTGACAACCCTGAGTAACGGGAGGACAACACGGTGGCCGGCGACAAGCAGCAAGCGGATACGGCAGTGCCCGCCGAGGCACGGGAGCAGCACGCGCGGCTCGCGGAGCAGGTCGAGGAGCACCGCTTCCGGTACTACGTCAAGGACGCTCCCGTCATCAGCGACGCGGACTTCGACGGGCTTCTGCATTCTTTGGAGGCGCTGGAGCAGCAGTACCCGGAGCTGCGCACGCCCGACTCCCCGACCCAGAAGGTCGCGGGGTCCTACGCGACGGACTTCACGGCAGTGGAGCACCGTCAGCGGATGCTCTCGCTGGACAACACCTTCAACGACGACGACCTCGCCGCCTGGGCCGACCGCATCGCCAGGGAGCTGGGCGAGCAGGAGTACCACTTCCTGTGCGAGCTCAAGGTGGACGGCCTCGCCGTCAACCTCACCTACGAGCACGGCCGCCTCACGCGCGCGGCGACCCGCGGCGACGGCCGCACCGGAGAGGACATCACGCCCAACGTCCGGACGATCACGGAGATCCCGGACCGGCTGACGGGCGACCGCGTCCCGGACCTCGTCGAGATCCGAGGCGAGGTCTACTTCCCGATGGAGAAGTTCGAGGAGCTCAACGCCCGCCTGGTCGCGGCCGGCGACAAGCCCTTCGCCAACCCGCGCAACGCGGCGGCGGGTTCGCTGCGCCAGAAGGACCCGCGCGTCACCGCCACCCGCCCCCTGCACATGGTGGTCCACGGCATCGGCGCCCTGGCGGGCTACCGGGGCATCGACCGCCTCTCCCAGGCCTACGACCTGCTGCACACCTGGGGCCTGCCCACCTCCCGGCACAACAAGGTGGTCGACGGCCTCGACGGCGTACGCGAGTTCATCGCGTACTACGGCGAGAACCGGCACTCGGTGGAGCACGAGATCGACGGCGTCGTGGTCAAGCTCGACGAGATCCCGCTCCAGGGCCGCCTCGGCTCCACATCGCGCGCGCCGCGCTGGGCGATCGCGTACAAGTACGCGCCGGAGGAGGTCAACACCAAGCTCGTCAACATCCGCGTGGGCGTGGGCCGCACGGGCCGGGTCACGCCGTATGCGCAGGTCGAGCCGGTCACGGTGGCCGGCTCGGAGGTCGAGTTCGCCACCCTGCACAACCAGGACGTCGTCAAGGCCAAGGGCGTCCTCATCGGCGACACGGTGGTGCTGCGCAAGGCCGGGGACGTCATCCCGGAGATCCTGGGTCCGGTCGTCGACCTGCGCGACGGCAGCGAGCGGGAGTTCGTGATGCCGTCCGAGTGCCCCGAGTGCGGTACCCCGCTCAGGCCGATGAAGGAGGGCGACGTCGACCTGCGCTGCCCGAACGCCCGCACCTGCCCCGCCCAGTTGCGCGAACGTCTGTTCTATCTCGCGGGCCGCAAGGCGCTGGACATCGAGCACTTCGGCTATGTCGCCGCGGCCGCCCTGACCAAGCCGCTGGAGCCCGCGGAGCCGCCGCTGAGGGACGAGGGCGACCTGTTCGACCTCACCGTCGAGCAGTTGCTGCCCATCAAGGCCTACGTCCTCGACCAGGACAGCGGCCTGCCCAAGCGCGACCCGAAGACCGGCGAGGAGAAGGTCGTCACGGTCTTCGCCAACCAGCAGGGCGAGCCCAGGAAGAACGCGCTTGCCATGCTGGAGAACATCGCCGCGGCCAGGCGGCGCCCGCTCGCCCGCGTCCTCACCGGCCTGTCGATCCGTCACGTCGGACCGGTGGCGGCCGAGGCGCTGGCCCGGGAATTCCGCTCCGTCGACCGCATCGAGCGGGCCAGTGAGGAGGAGCTGGCCGGCACCGAGGGCGTCGGCCCGATCATCGCGGCCTCGCTGAAGGAGTGGTTCGCCGAGGACTGGCACCAGGAGATCCTCCGCAAGTGGCGGGCCGCGGGTGTCCGGATGGAGGAGGAGAGCTCCGGCGAGGACGAAGGCCCGCGCCCGCTCGAGGGGCTGACGGTCGTGGTCACCGGCACTCTGGAGCAGTACACCCGTGACGGCGCCAAGGAGGCGTTGCAGAGCCGCGGTGCGAAGGTGACCGGTTCGGTCTCCAAGAAGACGTCCTTCGTCGTCGTCGGCGACAGCCCCGGGTCGAAGTACGACAAGGCGATGCAGCTCAAGGTTCCCGTTCTGAACGAGGACGGATTCGGCGTCCTGCTGGAGCGGGGACCGGACGCGGCGGCCGAAGTCGCGCTTCCGACCGGCGAGTAGCGGTTGAAGACCACCCGTTCGGCGCATATCAGATGCATACGGGTGGCCGGGGCGCATTCGGGCAACCGTCGACGACCGCTGCCCGTGAAAGCCTTCTGCGGCCTACTGTTGAGGTATGCGCCTGCCGTGCCCAGCTGCGGTCGGGGCATCCCCGTGCTCCTGATGAGTACGTGGAAGGGTTTTCCAGCGCGGAGCCGTTGATGGATGTCGGGCATCGGGCCGCCGCGTGGCGTGGGCACCGCCGGCTGTGAGAGGGACGGGAATGGAACCGACCGAGAGCGCCGCCCCGCACTCACGGCTGCGCCGGATCGCCGGCGCATGGCGGGCGCGCCGGGGGCGGACGCCGGACTGCTCGGGGGCGGAGGGACGCGCCGGGCACCAGGGGCGTGCCGCCGGACAGTACACCGTCGCGGAGGTTCGCGCCCCCGCACAACTGACCGCCGAACACGGGACCGGGCTGCCCTGCGCCGAGACCGAACGGCACCTGTCCTGGCCCGCGCTGCCCGCGGCGGTCGTCGCGGCGGCCGGCTTCGCCCTCGCCGCCGGCTTCTACCGCGCGTTCGCCGGCCACCACGCGCTGTTCCCCTCCGGCACGGTCGGCTGGTCGCTGGCCGTGCTCACCGGAACCATCGTCGGCCATCTGGTCATGCTCGGCCGCGCCCGCTGGTGGGGCGGCACCGGTTCGGGCGCCGCCCTCACCCTCGCCGTGCTGCTGCTCTACGGCTGGGTCCCCGCCGGCATGGTCAGCCTCACCGTCGTCGTCCTGGTGGGGATAGCCCGGCGCAACCGCTGGCGGCCCGGCGTGCTGCACGGCGCGGCGGACATCCTCGGCATCGGCGCGGCGGCCCTCGTGCTGGGCGCCTTCGGCCGGGTACCGACGGTCGAGCGGCCCTGGGACCCGGCCACCTGGACCGTCTGCGCCGCCCCCCTGGTGGTGCTGGCCGCCGCCGTCTATCTCGCCGTCACCCGCACCCTGCTGTGGTACCTGCACGCCCCGCGCACCGGCGGACTGCCCACCGTCGCCCGCACCGCCCTGGTCCGGCAGGGTCTCGTGGCGGTCGCCCTGCTCGGCATCGCCCCGCTGGTCTGCGTGGTCGCCGCCGCCAAGCCGATCCTGCTGCCGCTGTTCGCCATCCCGCTCATCGCCCTGGACTCCACCCTGTGGATGGCCCGCGCCCGGGCCGAGGAACAGCTGCGCGACCCGCTGACCGGACTGCCCAACCGGCAGTGGCTCCTGGAGCGCATCTGGACCGCCCTCGACGACGCCGAACGCATCGGCGCCCGGGCCGCGTTGATGCTGATCGACCTCGACCGTTTCCGGTCGGTCAACGACACCCTCGGTCATCTGGCCGGAGACCGGCTGCTGCTGCAGATAGCCGACCGGCTGCGGCTGGCACTGCCGCGCGGGGCGGAGGCCGCGCGGCTCGGCGGCGACGAGTTCGCCGTGTTACTGCCGGTCGCCGACTCCACCACGTCAGCGACCCGGATCGCGCGCGGCCTGGTCACCACCCTCAGCTCGCCGCTCGATCTCGACGGGCTCACCCTGGTGCTGGAGGCCAGCGCCGGTGTCGCCGTCTTCCCCGACCACGCCCTGGACGCCGAGGGGATGCTGCGCCGGGCGGACGTGGCGATGTACCAGGCCAAGCGGGACCGTACGGGCGTGGAGGTGTACGAGTCCAAGCGGGACTCCAACACCCCCGACCGGCTGGGCCTGCTCGGCGATCTGCGCCGGGCCCTGGACGCCCACGAGGTCGAGCTCCACTACCAGCCCAAGGTCCGCTTCGACGGCCAGGTGGCCGGCCTGGAGGCGCTGGTCCGCTGGGTCCACCCCGAGCGTGGCAGGGTCCCGCCGGACGAGTTCATAGCGATCGCCGAGTCCTCGGGGCTGATGCCCCATCTGACGGAGTACGTACTGGAGACCGCACTCGGGCAGGTCGCCCAGTGGCGCGCCCAGGGGCTGCAGGTACCCGTCGCGGTCAACGTCTCCCCGCGCGACGTGCACACCCCCGGCTTCGCCGGCTCGGTGGCCGCCCGGCTGGCCCGGCACGGTGTGCCGGCGGGAGCGCTCCAACTGGAGATAACCGAGCACGTGCTGCTGGAGGACCCCCAGCGCGCCGCCGACACGCTGCACGCCCTGACCGGGCACGGCGTGAAGATGTCGCTGGACGACTTCGGTACCGGCTACTCCTCGCTGGTGCATCTGCGCAGACTCCCGGTGAGCGAGCTGAAGATCGACCGTTCGTTCGTGGCCCGGCTGGCGGTCGACACCGAGGACGCCGAGATCGTGCGCTGCACCGTCGACCTCGCGCACTCCCTCGGACTGCTCGTCGTCGCCGAGGGCGTGGAGGACGACGAGACCTGGGAACGCCTGCGTGACCTCGGCTGCGACGCGGTCCAGGGCTGGCTGGTCGCGGCCGCGATGCCGCCCGAGGAGGCGACGGCGTGGCTGCTGGCCCGCGGGTCGCGTGGGTGGCAGCGGCCGAGGGCGGCACTGCCCGCGGCCGCGGCCGACGAGTGACCTTCCCGCCCGCCCGCCCGCCCGCTCGTCCGTCCGACACGGGCGCGGGCCTGTTCGGCGGTGGTGACGAGCCGTAGCCGGCCGGCCGTTCACTTCACGTCCTTCGGCACGAAGTGGCCGATCAGCAACGCCAGCCGGCGCTCGTGCGCTTCCTCCGGCAGGCGGCCGCTGCGCATCAGGGTCACCAGGCCGTGCAGCCCGGCCCAGTACGTCTCCGTCAGCAGCCCCGGCTCGTCGCCCTCGGCCGCCACCGGTTCGACGGCCCGCAGCAGTTCACCGAACGCCTCGTGCAGCGCCGCCGGAGCCTGAGGCGTCGCGAACGGCAGGTCGACCGTGTGCGTGAACATCGCGTCGTAGAGCGCGGGCCGCCGCCGCGCGAAGGCGGTGTACGCCTCGCCCACCGCCCCCAGCGCCTCGCGTGGGCCCTGGGCCGCCGTGCGTGCCGCCCGCAGTCCGGCCGCCAGCTCCGCGAAACCCTGCACCGCGACCGCCGCCATGATGGCGCCCTTGCCCTTGAAGTGGCTGTAGAGAACGGGCTGGCTGTACTCGATCTCGGCGGCCAGCCGCCGAGTGGTGACGGCGTCCCAGCCCTCGGCCTCCGCCAGTTCCCGCGCGGCCGTCACGATCAGCCGCTCCCGCTCAGCCCGCTCGCGCTCCCGGCGCGTCTGGATCGACATGACACGGATTCTAGCACCGCTAGCCATTCTGTCGCCGCTCTGCTAGCTTCGCTCTTGTCCCTAGCGCTGCTAGCAAGGAGAAGAGACGTGACCGTCACCGCGTACACCCTGGCCGTCGTGCTCGACCTGTTCTGCCTGTTTCTCGGGGCCCGGTTCCTGCTCCAGCCCGGCTCCGCCGCCACCGGCTACGGCGTCCCCGCCCGGCCGGACGGCGACGCCGGCGCCTACCTCACGATCAAGGGCCTCCGGGACGGCGTCTACGGCGTCCTGGGCCTGGCACTGCTGGTCTTCGCCGGAGCCCGCGCCGAGGCCTGGTTCATGCTCTGCGTGGCGCTCGTGCCGCTCTTCGACACCCTGATAGTTCTGCGCCACTCGGGCCCGAGGGCGGTCGCGTACGGGATCCACTTCGCCACCGCGGTCGTTGTCCTCGTGAGTTCCGGACTGCTCTTCGCGGTCTGATCACGTCCACATCGTCACCAGGGGGTTCAGCAATGTCCGTGTTCGTGCCGCAGTTCGACGAGTCCGTGATCGTCCGCGATGCCGAGGCCGAGGTGGTCGGCCGTGCTCCCACCACCGTCCGGCTGCTGGCCGACAGCAGCCGGACCGGCGGGGCGTTGTCCACGCAGCGCGTCACCCTGACGGCCGGTGCCGACGGCGCCAAGCCGCACCGGCACGACAACTCCGCCGAGATGTTCTTCCTGCTCGACGGCGCCGCCGACATCCTCTCCGGCGAGGAGATCGTCACCGCCGGACCCGGCGACCTCGTCGTCGTCCCGCCCGGCAGACCGCACGCCTTCGCCGCCGTCTCCGGAGCGGACGCCGACCTGCTCATCGTCATCACCCCGGGCGTCGAGCGCTTCGAGTACTTCCGGCACCTCCAGCGCATCGCCCTCGGCGAGGCCACCCCGGAGAGCCTGCTGGAGGTGCAGGAGCTCTACGACAACCACTTCCTGCGCAGTGCGGCATGGGACGGGCGCCGCCGCTGAACGGCGCGGCCGAAGGGCCCGGCCAAACCGTTTAACGGGCACCGGGCCCCGCCCCATAGGATTGGCCCCAAACCACACACACTCACCCCAGAGGATCGCTGCATGCCTGGCATCACGCGCGAGGAGGTCGCCCACCTCGCCCGGCTGGCGCGTCTGGAGCTGAAGCCCGAAGAGCTCGAACACTTCGCGGGACAGCTGGACGACATCATCGGCGCGGTGGCCCGCGTCAGTGAGGTCGCCGACCAAGACGTACCGCCGACCTCCCACCCGCTGCCGCTGACGAACGTCATGCGCGCGGACGAGGTCCGTCCCTCGCTCACCCCCGAGCAGGCGCTCTTCGGCGCCCCGGCCCAGGAGCAGCAGCGTTTCAAGGTGCCGCAGATCCTGGGGGAGGAGTAAGGGCCATGACGGACAAGAACAGCATCATCAGGCTCACCGCCGCCGAGACCGCCGAGAAGATCGCCTCCGGTGAGCTCACGGCCGTCGAGGTCACCGAGGCCCACCTCGCCCGGATCGAGGCCGTCGACGAGAAGGTGCACGCCTTCCTGCACGTCGACCGCGAGGGCGCCCTGGCCCAGGCCCGCGCCGTCGACGAGAAGCGTCAGCGGGGGGAGAAGCTCGGACCGCTGGCCGGCGTTCCCCTCGCGCTCAAGGACATCTTCACCACCGAGGGCGTGCCGACCACGGTCGGTTCCAGGATCCTCGAGGGCTGGATCCCGCCGTACGACGCGACGCTCACCAAGCGGCTCAAGGCGGCCGACGTGGTGATCCTCGGCAAGACCAACATGGACGAGTTCGCCATGGGGTCCTCCACCGAGAACAGCGCCTTCGGCCCGACCGGCAACCCGTGGGACCTGACCAGGATTCCCGGCGGCTCGGGCGGTGGGTCGAGCGCCGCGCTCGCCTCCTACCAGGCCCCGCTCGCCATCGGCACCGACACCGGCGGCTCCATCCGCCAGCCGGCCGCCGTCACCGGCACGGTCGGCGTGAAGCCGACGTACGGCGCGGTCTCCCGCTACGGCATGGTCGCCTTCTCCTCCTCCCTGGACCAGGGCGGGCCCTGCGCCCGTACGGTCCTGGACGCCGCGCTGCTGCACGAGGTGATCGCCGGGCACGACCCGCTGGACTCCACATCCATCGACGAGCCGGTCCCGCCGGTCGTCGAGGCCGCCCGCAACGGCAGCGTCCGGGGCATGCGCGTCGGTGTGGTCGGGCAGTTCCGCGGTGAGGGCTACCAGGCCGGCGTCATCCAGCGGTTCGACGAGTCCGTCGAACTGCTCAGGGAGCTGGGCGCGGAGATCGTCGAGCTGGACTGCCCGTCCTTCGACCTGGCACTGTCGGCGTACTACCTGATCGCGCCCTCGGAGTGCTCCTCCAACCTGGCCCGCTTCGACGGCCTGCGCTACGGCCTGCGCACCGGCGACGACGGCACCCGCTCGGCGGAGGACGTCACCTCCCTCACCCGTGAGGCGGGCTTCGGCCCCGAGGTCAAGCGCCGCATCATCCTCGGCACGTACGCGCTCAGCTCCGGCTACTACGACGCGTACTACGGCAGCGCCCAGAAGGTCCGCACGCTCATCAAGCAGGACTTCGACAGGGCCTTCGAGCAGGTCGACGTGATCGTCTCCCCGACGACCCCGACCACCGCCTTCGCGATCGGCGAGCGCGCCGACGACCCGATGGCGATGTACCTCGCGGACCTGTGCACCATCCCGACCAACCTGGCGGGCAACGCGGCCATGTCCCTGCCATGCGGCCTCGCCCCGGAGGACAACCTCCCGGTGGGCCTGCAGATCATCGCCCCCGTGATGAAGGACGACCGCCTGTACAAGGTGGGTGCGGCCGTCGAGGCCGCCTTCGTGGAAAAGTGGGGCCACCCGCTGCTCGAGGAGGCACCGTCGCTGTGACCAAGGCACTGTCCAAGGCCAAGGGCTTCAAGAAGTCCAAGTCCGGTACGTACCTGTCCATGGCCACCACCGCGTTCGGCGCGATCGGTGTCGCCAAGCAGATCAAGAAGGCCCGAGTCGAGAGCGACACCCTGCGGCTGATCGACGCCGTGGTGACCGCCGCCGGTGTCGTCACCGGCCTCGCCCTCCTCTACCGCGAGCTGAAGCGGCTGGGCGACGACGACGTCCTGCTGGGCTGAGAGGGAAGTTTTCACCGTGACCACCACGACCGACCTGGTGTCGTACGAGGACGCGCTGGCGTCGTACGACCCCGTCATGGGCCTCGAGGTCCATGTCGAACTCGGCACCGCCACCAAGATGTTCTGCGGCTGTTCGACCGCGCTCGGCGCCGAGCCGAACACCCAGACCTGCCCCACCTGCCTCGGCCTGCCGGGCTCGCTCCCGGTCGTGAACGCGACCGGCGTCGAGTCCGCGATCAAGATCGGTCTCGCGCTGAACTGCGAGATCGCCGAGTGGTGCCGCTTCGCCCGGAAGAACTACTTTTATCCGGACATGCCGAAGAACTTCCAGACCTCCCAGTACGACGAGCCGATCGCCTTCAACGGCTACCTCGACGTACAGCTGGAGGACGGCGAGACCTTCCGCGTGGAGATCGAGCGCGCCCACATGGAGGAGGACACCGGCAAGTCCACCCACGTGGGCGGTGCCACGGGCCGTATCCACGGCGCCGACTACTCCCTGCTGGACTACAACCGCGCCGGCATCCCGCTCATCGAGATCGTCACCAAGCCGATCGTCGGCGCCGGCGAGCGTGCTCCCGAGGTCGCCAAGGCCTACGTCCGTGAGCTGCGCGAGCTCATCCGGGCGCTCGGCGTCTCCGAGGCCCGTATGGAGATGGGCCAGATGCGGTGCGACGTCAACCTGTCGCTGATGCCCAGGGGCGGCGACAGGTTCGGCACTCGCAGCGAGACGAAGAACGTCAACTCGCTGCGGTCCGTCGAGCGCGCGGCGCGGTTCGAGATCCAGCGGCACGCGGCGGTGCTCAACGGCGGCGGGAAGATCATCCAGGAGACCCGCCACTTCCACGAGGACACGGGGTCCACGACCTCCGGCCGAGTGAAGGAGGAGGCCGAGGACTACCGGTACTTCCCGGAGCCCGACCTGGTGCCCGTGGCCCCGTCGCGCGAGTGGGTCGAGCAGATCCGGTCCGCGCTGCCCGAGCTGCCGCTGGCCCGGCGCACCCGGCTCCTGGCGGAGTGGGGCATCTCGGCCACCGACATGCAGGCCATCCTCAACGCCGGTGCCCTGGACCCGATCGTCGCCACGATCGAGGCCGGCGCGGACGCCGCCTCCGCCCGCAAGTGGTGGATGGGCGAACTCGCCCGCAACGCCAACGAGTCCGGCAAGGCCCTGGACGACCTGGCGATCATGCCTCAGCAGGTCGCCCGGGT
This sequence comes from Streptomyces sp. NPDC020801, assembly GCF_044334385.1. NCBI lineage: Bacteria > Bacillati > Actinomycetota > Actinomycetes > Kitasatosporales > Streptomycetaceae > Streptomyces > Streptomyces sp. NPDC020801. The sequence continues at coordinate 208,805 of NZ_JBIRST010000012.1, read as the reverse complement.
CGCCGAGCTGGTCGCCAAGGGCGATCTGAACGACAAACTGGCCCGCCAGGTCATCGAGGGCGTCCTCGCCGGCGAGGGCACCCCGGACGAGGTCGTGGACAAGCGCGGTCTGAAGGTCGTCTCCGACGAGGGCGCCCTGACCGCCGCCGTCGAGGAGGCCATCGCCGGCAACCCGGCCATCGCGGACAAGATCCGCGGCGGCAAGGTCGCCGCGGCCGGCGCCCTGGTCGGCGCGGTCATGAAGGCCACCCGCGGCCAGGCCGACGCGGCCCGCGTCAAGGAACTGATCCTGCAGCAGCTGGGCGTCAGCGAGGACTGAGTCACCTCGGCAACCGCCCCAGGGGGGTGCATCGGGTGCGATGCACCCCCCTGGGCGTACCGCCGGAGCCGCGCCCGACCCGCCACCCCGACTCCGGTCCGCCGGCCGGAGGCGCTACGCTCGCCCGACATGAGTGGACGCGCCGATTCCGAAACGCACCCCGAGATATCCGGGACATCTGAGATGTCCGGGAAGTCCGAGGCGTCAGGGACATCCGGAGTGTCCGGGGTGCCCCGGACGTCCGCGGAGGACGACGTCGAGGTCGCGGGCGTACAGGGCGAGCACGGACCCGGAGACGAGACCGAGGACGAACTCCAGGACCCCGCCGAGGTCGCGCGCCGGGCCCGCTGGACGGCGACCGGCGCCGGCGTGCTTCTGACACTCGCCGGGCTCGCCGCCTCGCTGCTGCGGCTGACCCGTTCCGCCCCGGCCCTCGTCCCGGCCGCCTACGCAGTCGGCGCCGCCGTCTGTGCGGTCGCGGCCTTCCTGGGTTCCCGGGGCCGCACCCGGCGTGCGCTGTGGCTGCTGATCGCCGGGGTGATGGTGATGGCACTCGGCGACCAGTCCGACTGAAACGGCCCCGGGCCGAAGGCCCGGGCTGGACGGCCTCCGGCTGGACGGCCCCGGGCTGGACGGCCTCAGGTTGAGCAACACCACTCCGCGGGCCGTATTACACGGCGAACACTCGGCGGGGCGACAGAGTTCATCGGATTGTCCTGTGAATTGGGTCGCACTCCTGTGAATAAGCGCACGAACGCGGTAAACGATCAGAATCGCCTGCAAGAGTGTCCTCACATTGCTCATGCGTTCTTTGCGGGCCGTTCCGTTCATGGACGACTGTTCCCGGTCAAAGATCCACAGATAGCCCCTCGGGAGCACGTTCGTGGCAGCCCTTGCGCGCTGGTGTGTCCGGCACCGCCTCGTCGCCGTACTGCTCTGGCTCCTGGCCTTCGGCGCGGTCACCGCGGCCGCCACCGTCACGGGTTCGGCGTACTCCAACGACTACGAGGTCCCCGGCACCGAGTCGGGCCGCGCCACCCAGCTGCTGCAGGAGGGCTTCCCGGGGCTCGGCGGCGACAGCGCCACCGTCGTCTGGCACACCACCTCCGGCACCGTCCGTGCGTCCGACGTCGAGCAGACGATGACCCGCACCCTGGACCGGATCGCGACCCTGCCCGCAGTGGCCTCCGTGACCAGCCCCTACAAGAGGCAGGGCGCGGATCGGATCAGCCGCGACCGGCACACCGCGTACGCGACGGTCACCTTCGACCGCCCGGCACAGAACATCACCAGGTCCGAGGCCGAGGCCCTCGTCGGCGCCGCGAAGGCCGCGCAGACCGACGGCCTCCAGGTGGAACTCGGCGGCAGCGCCATCGGGCTCACCCAGTCCTCCGGGGGGCATGTCGCCGAGATCGTCGGCGTGGTCGTGGCCGCCGTCGTCCTGCTCCTCGCGTTCGGCTCGCTCGCCGCCGCCCTGCTGCCCATCGCCACCGCGCTGCTGAGCGTCGGCACCGCCTACGCCGCCATCGAACTCCTCGGTCACGCCATGACGGTGGCCGACTTCGCGCCCATGCTGGGCATGCTGATCGGACTCGGCGTCGGCATCGACTACGCCCTGTTCATCGTCACCCGGCACCGGCGCGGCCTGAAACGCGGGCTCACCGCCACCGAGGCGGTCACGAACGCCGTCGCCACCACGGGGCGCGCCGTCGTCTTCGCGGGTGCCACCGTTTGCATCGCCCTGCTCGGGATGCTGATCCTGCGGCTCGGATTCCTCAACGGGGTGGCGGTCGCCGCCTCGTTGACGGTCGTCCTCACCGTGGCGGCCTCGGTGACCCTGCTGCCCGCCCTGCTGTCCTTCATCGGCCCACGCGCCCTGAGCCGGCGCGAGCGGCGCCGGCTGGCCGAGCACGGGCCCGAACCGGAACTGCCCACCGGGTTCGCCGCCCGCTGGTCCGCCTTCGTCGAACGCCACCCCAAGCTGCTCGGCGCCCTCGCCCTGGCCGTCGTCACCGTGCTCGCCCTGCCCACGCTCTTCCTCCACCTCGGCACCTCCGACCAGGGCAACGACCCCGGCTCCTCGACCACCCGGCGGGCCTACGACCTCGTCGCCGAGGGCTTCGGCCCCGGCGTCGACGGACCGCTCACCCTGGTGACCCGCGTCGACGGGGCCGACGACAAGCTCGCCCTGGACAACCTCGACGCCGTCCTGAGCGCCACCCCGGGCGTCGCGTCGGTCACCCCGGCCACCTACAACACCGGCGGCACCACCGCCTACCTGACCGTCGTCCCCGGCTCCGCGCCGCAGTCGCAGCGCACCAGCGACCTCGTCGACCGGCTGCGCACCGAGGTGCTGCCGCGCGCCGAGAGCGGCACCACCCTCGACGTGCACGTCGGCGGGGTGACCGCCGGATACGACGACTTCGCCGACGTCATCGTCGGCAGGCTGCCCCTGTTCGTCGGCGTGGTCGTGGGCCTCGGCTGTGTCCTGCTGCTGCTCGCCTTCCGGTCCGTCGGCATCCCCCTCAAGGCCGCCGTGATGAACGTCGCCGCCGTCGCCGCCGCCTTCGGCGTCGTCGTCGCGATCTTCCAGTGGGGCTGGGGCAGCGAGTTCCTCGGGCTCGGCCGGGCCGGGCCCATCGAACCGTTCCTGCCCGTGATCATGGTCTCGGTGCTCTTCGGGCTCTCCATGGACTACCAGGTCTTCCTGGTCAGCCGGATGTACGAGGAGTGGCTGGAGACCGGCGACAACCGGCGGGCCGTCCGGGTCGGCCTCGCCGAGACCAGCAGAGTGATCAACTCCGCCGCGGTCATCATGATCTCGGTCTTCCTCGCCTTCGTGCTCAGCGGCGACCGTGTGATCGCCATGTTCGGCATCGCGCTCGCCGCCGCCGTGGCCCTCGACGCCTTCGTACTGCGCACCCTGCTCGTGCCCGCCCTGATGCACCTGCTGGGCAACGCCAACTGGTGGCTGCCGCGCCGGCTCGACCGCGTACTGCCCCGGATCAGCATCGAACCGCCCGAGTGCCGCGCCGCGCATGAGAGGCTCACGGACGTCGTGGAGGCACTGGCGAAGGAGACGCAGCAGGATGTACGCGATATCCCTGGGTGAGGACGGAGCCGAGCTGCGGCCCCTGGAGCCCTGGCACGCCGAGGAGTTCCTCGCACACCTCGACCGGGGACGGGACTTCATCACCCGGCACATCCCGTTCGGGGCGAACGCCACGGACACCGACTCCGCACGCGCAGTCCTGCAGTCGTACGCCGACAGGCGCGCCGCCGACAGCGGCTTCCTGCACGGGCTGTGGCTGGACGGCACGCTGGTCGGCGGGCTGCTGTTCCGGGTCTTCGACGCGGCGACCGGCAGCTGCGAGATCGGCTGCTGGCTGGAGCCGGCCGGGACCGGACGGGGGCTCGTCACGCGCGGCGCGCGGGTGCTCATCGACTGGGCGTTTGACGAGCGCGGCATGCACCGTGTGGAGTGGCACGTGTCGTCGGCCAACGAACCGAGCATCAATGTGGCGCGGCGGCTGGGGCTGATCCGCGAGGGCGTGCTCCGTGAAAGCCATCCCTACCGGGGCGTGCGCCAGGACACCGAGGTGTGGGCGGTGCTCGCCCCCGAGTGGCATGACGCACGCGCGCGTGCCGAGCGGCGCGGCTGACGCGCGCGCGTACCGCTCACAGGGATCATTAAGAGACCTCTCAGACAGCGTCCGTACGGTGCGAGGCATGGGAACCATGACTGCAGATGAGACCGGGGCCACGACCGGGGCCGAGGCGAAGAACGACCAGAGGACGGCGGACGAGGTGACGGAGACGGGCACCGGGGCCCCCGGGACCGCCGACGGTCCCGGGACCACCGAGGATCCCGAGGGTCCCGGGGGTCCCGAGGCCGAAGGGAGCGACGCCGGAGCCGAGGCCGGCGAGGAGGGCGGGAACGGCCCGTCCGAGGTCGGCCAGGGCGCGGGTGCCGTGGTCTCCGCCGCGCTGGGCCTGGTCTCGCTGAGCGGCAGCTGGCTCGGCACCGTGGCCGGGGCACGCGAGCAGCTGATCGGCCAGCTGCGGACCTCGTCGTCCGCGAGCGTCGCCACGCAGATCAAGGAGGTCTACGGCGACGCCTGGCACACCACCGCACTGTGGGGCGGGCTGTTCGCGCTTCTCGCCCTGATCGTCGGAGTCGTGGTGCTCGCCCGGCCTGCGTTCGGCGCCCCGGGCAGGCCGCAGGCGCCGTGGATCAAGTCGGTCGCCTGGGCGGGCGTCGTGCTCGGTGTCATCGGCCTGCTGCTGGCCGTCCTGAAGTACACCGACGCCCTGCTCGGACTGCCGACCGCCTGAACATCGTCCCAGCTCGGTGAGGGGCCTTAGGGCCGCCGTGAGTACCTTACGGCGGCGCCTGGGCCCCTCGCGCGCGTCTAAGGACCGCAGCACCGCGCAAGATGCGGAAGTCTCCCGATGCGGCCCGTCCCCCTGGCGGACGAAGGTGGTCACCGGCATCGCACAAGGCGATGCGGACGATCACCTCTCACCAGGGAGACACCATGTTCGCGTACGAGATCCACCAGCTGCGCTCCGCCGAGCTGCGCCACCGGGCCGACCAGGAGCGCCTGGTCCGCGAGGCCCTCCGCGGCCGGCGCGCCGCCCGTGACCGGGTCGGTCAACAAGCCCCGGAGCCGGAGACCCATACCCACGGTCCCCGCCGGCACGGGTTCACCCGAGCCGCATGACCTCCGGAGCGCCGGGGCCCGGCCCCACAGGGGTGGGCCGGGACCCCGGCCCGGGCTCCGCGGGGCCGGCCCCGGCTCCTTTGCCGCACGGCGCCGGGGCCGGCCGGCACCCTGGCGCCGCCCTCGTCCGGCCGCTGCCCGGCGCGGGCGTGGCGTTCCTCCCCGCGGCCGGTCGTGGGAAAACCGGTGCCGGGTTGTCGGACCCGCGTGCGATGCTCGGGGCTGTGGAGACCAGGTCCGTCAGTCCGGTGTTCGTCGGCCGCGCCGACGAGTTGAACACGCTGCACGACGCGCTCGCCCGCGCGGCCGCGGGGGAGCCGCAGGCGTTGCTGATCGGCGGCGAGGCCGGTGTCGGCAAGACCCGCCTGATCGAGGAGTTCGCGGGCGCCGCCTGCTGCCGGGGCGCCGTCGTCGCCCTCGGCGGCTGTGTGGAGATCGGCGCCGACGGGCTGCCGTTCGCGCCCTTCTCCACCGCCCTGCGCGCCCTGCACCGGGAACTGCCGGGCGAACTGGCCGCCGCGGCCGCCGGCCAGGAGGAGGAACTGGCCCGGCTGCTGCCCGAACTGGGCGAGCCGGCCGGTGCGCGGGGCGCCGGCCGGCACGACGAGGAGGGCATGGCCCGCCTCTTCGAACTCACCGCACGGCTGCTGGAGCGCCTGGCCGCCGACCGCACCCTCGTCGTCGTCCTGGAGGACCTGCACTGGGCCGACGCCTCCACCCGGCACCTCCTGGCCTACCTCTTCCGCACCCTGCGCGCCGGCCGCCTCGTCGTCCTGGCCAGCTACCGCTCCGACGACATCCACCGCCGCCACCCGCTCAGGCCCCTGCTCGCCGAGCTCGACCGGCTGCGCACGGTCCGCCGCATCGAACTCGCCCGCTTCAACCGGGAGGAGGTGGGCCGGCAGATCGCCGGCATCCTCGCCAGCGAGCCGGACCCGGCCCAGGTCGACGAGATCTTCCAACGCTCCGACGGCAACGCCTTCTTCGTCGAGGAGCTCGCGGTCTGCGCGCACGAGGGCTGCTCCACCGGTATCAGCGACTCCCTGCGTGACCTGTTGCTCGTTCGCGTCGAGACGCTGCCCGAGCCCGCCCAGCGGGTCGTCAGGACCGCCGCCGAGGGCGGTTCCACCGTCGAGTACCAGCTGCTCGCCGCCGTGGCCCGGCTCGCCGAGGACGACCTCATCGAGGCGCTGCGCGCCGCCGTGAACGCCAACATCCTCGTCGCGGCGCCCACCGGCGACGGCTACCGCTTCCGGCACGCCCTGGTGCGCGAGGCCGTCAGCGACGACCTGCTGCCCGGCGAGCGCTCCCGCCTCAACCGCCGCTACGCCGAGGCCCTGGAAGCCGACCCCGCACTCGTCCGTGCCGACGAACGCGTCGCCCGGCTGGCCAGCTACTGGTACCACGCCCACCACCCGGCCAAGGCCCTGCCCGCCGTGCTGGACGCCTCCGTCGCGGCCCGCGCCCGGCACGCCTACAGCGAACAACTGCGCCTCCTGGAACGGGCGATGGAGTTGTGGGACGACGCCCCGGAGGACGTGCGGGCCCGGTTGCGGCCGGTCGACTACACCGAGGTCTACCCTCCCTGCGGCTGCGACCCGGCGACCACGCCTCTGCGTTACCTCGACCTGATGGCGGAAGCCGCCGTCGCCGGCCGCTTCTGCGGGGAGCGGGAGCGCGCCCTCAAGATCACCAAGCGGGCGCTGCGCCTGCTGGACGAGGAGCAGGACCCGCTCCGGGCCGCCTGGTTCTGGGTCCAGCGCTCCCGGCTGGCCCAGTTGAAGTCGCACGGCGACGGCTGGCGGGAACTGGCCACCGCACAGGAGCTGGTGCGCGGGCTGCCGCCGTCGGAGGTGCACGCCGAGGTGCTGGCCCATGTCGCCAACTGGTCCATGGTCCACGTGCCCGGGCCCGAGGCCTTCTCGGCCGCCGAACGGGCGGTGGAGTACGCGCGCATGGTGGGCGCCCGCGAGATCGAGATGACCGCGCGTCTCACCCTGGGCGGGCTCATGGTCGACGCCGGCGACGTCGAGGCGGGGCTCGAAGAGATGTACGAGGTGAACAGGCGCACGGTGGAGGACGGCATCTCCGCCGTGGCGGGCCGCTCCTATGTGAACCTGCCCTCCGAGCTGGAGTCCGTCGGACGCTCCCGCGACGCCGTGCCGCTGCTGGAGCGGGGGCTCGCCTTCACGCGGAGCCACGGTCTGCTGGATCACGAGGCCTGGGTGTGGGGCAACCTCGCCGAGTCCCTGTACAGCCTGGGCCGCTGGGACGAGGCCGCCGAGGCGGCGACCCGGTCGGAACGCGTCGGCCAGAGCGCCAAGCCGAGCGCCTTCCACGCCAAGAACCGGGCCGAACTCGCCCTGGCGCGTGGCGATCTGGCCGAGGCCGCGCGTCAACTGACCGTCGCGCGGGACAACTTCGGCAAGTACGACCACGCCCCGCAGCACGCCCTGCCCCTGTCCCGCATCGCGATCGCCGTCGCCGCGGGCGAGGGCCGCCTGCTGGACGCCCGCGCCGAACTCGAACGGGTCCTGGAGACCGGCTTCCCGCCCGGCACCCAGCGCTACGGCTGGCCGCTGCTGCTCACCGCCGCCGCGGTGGAGACCCGCACGGCCGGACTGCCCGCCGCCGGACCGGGCCGCCCCGAGACCCTCGAACGCATCCGGCTGGCCGCCAAGTCGCTGACCACCTGTGTGCCCGTCTGGCAGGCGTACGAACGCTGGGTGCACGCCGAGCTGCTGCGGGCCGAGGGCCGCGGCACCCCGGAGGACTGGGCCGGGACCGTCACGGCCTTCGAGGCCCTGGAACGCCCCTACGACCTCGCCCGCGTCCGCTTCCGTCTGGCCGAGGCGCTCCTCGTCGCCGGCGACGAGGAGCGGGACCGTGCCACGGAGCTGCTCCGCCTGTCCCACGCCGTCGCCGAGCACCTCCGCGCCCGCCCCCTCGCCGACGCCGTGGCACGCCTGGCCGCGCGCGGCCGCCTGACCCTGACGCGCGCCACGCAGCAGCCCTCCGCGGACCCCGCCGACTCCCTCGGCCTGACCAGCCGCGAACGAGACGTGCTGCGCCTGGTCTCCGCGGGCCGCACCAACCGGCAGATAGCCGAGGAACTCTTCATCTCCCCCAAGACGGCCAGTGTCCACGTCTCCAACATCCTGGCCAAGCTCGGCGTCTCGGGCAGGGGAGAGGCGGCGGCGGTGGCCCACCGCCTGGGCCTGTTCCCCCAGTGGGCGGGGGACCGGCTGGCGGCGGGATGACGGGAGCGCCGACGAAGGCGCCGTGACGCACAGGACCGGGTTCCGCGGGTCGTGGGCAGCGGCCCCGGGGAGGGAGAGCGATGTTCAACGTCTTCGAGGAACTGTTCGCGCCCGGGCGCAAGCACACCCGGGACGAGCAGAACCGGCTCGAGCTGACCCGGGAGGACGTCGGGGACGGCGATCCCGGGCGGGGGCCGATCGATCTCGCCTCCGGGAAGGTCGTCGTACGGCCGCCCAGGAGTGCCCCGGCCGAGGCCGAGGACGAGCCCGGCGATGGTGAGGAGTGAGCGCCGGCGTCACCTCACCTGCAGTTCCAGGATCCGGTCGTCGCCCTTCCTCGGGGTGCCGCGGCCGTCGGTGTTGCTGGTGACCAGCCACAGCTTGTCGCCGCCCGCGGAGACGACGGTGCGCAGGCGGCCGTAGGCGCCCGTGAGGAACGCCTGGGGGGCCGCCGAGGCCACCGTGCCCTTCAGGGGAATGCGCCACAGGCGCTGCCCCTTCAGGCCGGCCATCCAGACGGAGCCCTCGGCGTGGGCGATGCCGCTGGGGGAGGCGTCGTCCGTGTGCCACTGGGCGACCGGGTTGTGGTATCCGGGCTTCCTGGACGTGCCCTCGGCCTCCGGCCAGCCGTAGTTGTCGCCCGGTTTGATCGCGTTGAGCTCGTCCCAGGTGTCCTGGCCGAACTCCGAGGCGAAGAGGCGCTGCTTGGCGTCCCAGGCGAGGCCCTGCACATTGCGGTGGCCGTAGGAGTACACCGGGGAGCCGGGGAACGGGTTGCCGGGGGCCGGCTCGCCCTCCGGGGTCAGCCGCAGGATCTTGCCGCCCAGGGACTTCCGGTCCTGGGCCAGGCCCCGCCGGCCGCTCTCGCCGGTGCCCACGTACAGCATCCCGTCCGGGCCGAACGCGATCCGGCCGCCGTTGTGGACGACCCCCTTGGGGATGCCCTTGAAGACCGTGTCGGGCGCGCCCAGTTGCTCTCCGGCCGGCTTCTTGCCGTCGTACAGCATCCGGACCACCCGGTTGTCCGAGGCGGACGTGAAATAGGCGTAGATCATGTGGTCGGAGGCGTAGTCGGGGGAGAGCGCGATACCGAGAAGGCCTCCCTCGCCCTGCGGTGCCACCCCGGACACCGTGCCCAGTTCCGTCTGCTTGCCCGTCCTGTCGTCGACCCGCGTGATCGTCGCCTTGTCCCGGGAGGAGACGAGCAGGCCCCCCTCGGGGAGCGGGGCCAGGCCCCACGGGGAGTCCAGGCCCACCGTGACCGTACGCAGCACCTTCACCGAACCCCTGGCGGGCGGTGCGCTCTCCCCGGCCCCCTGCCCGGAGGGCGGTGCCCCGGTGGCCGTACGGTTCGGTGCCCCGCTGTCCGCGCCGCCCGACGGCGCTCCTCCGCCCCCGGCAGCGCAGCCGGCCGTCAGCAGCAGGGCGGCAGCGGCCGAAACGGCCGTCACAGCTCGACGTCGCACGATCATGTCCCTTCGACGCGGCGGTCCTCCCTGTCATACCCCGCCCGTGCCCCGGAAGGTTCCCGCTCACCACGATCCGCCCGGCCCGGGAGCGACCCGCCCCGGCCGGTCCGGGGCGCGCGCAACCGCCGTTCGGTCCCGGGATCCGGCCCGGTCCCGGGAACCCGCTCAGTCCCAGGATCCCTGTGCCCTCGGAAGCCGTGCCAGTTCCGCGAGGTCCGCGGCCGTCAGCCGCAGCCGGGCCGCGCCCGCGTTCTGCGCGACCCACCGTTCCCGCTTGGCGCCCGGCACCGGGACCACGTGCCGGCCCTGGGCCAGCACCCACGCCAGGGCCACCTGGGCGGGGGTGACGTCCTCGCCGTGCCGGGCGGCCACCCGCCGCAGACCAGCGACGATCGGCTGGTTCGCGGCCATCATCTCGGCGGTGAAGCGCGGATGGCGGGCGCGCACGTCCTCCGGTTCGAAGCCCTCGCCGGGTGTGAGCGTGCCGGTCAGGAAACCGTTGCCGAGCGGCATCGCGGCCAGGAAGCCCACACCCCGCGCCGCGCACCAGGGGAGCAGCGTCTCCAGCGCCTCCGGGGACCACACCGACAGCTCCGCCTGCACCGCGCTCACCGGGAAGACCTGCTGCACCCGCTCCAGCCGGCGGATCGTTCCGTCATGCAGGCGCCCGCCGGACCGGCGCCCGCTGCGCGCCCCCACCGCGCACAGTCCCAGCGCCCGCACCTTCCCGGCCCGCACGAGGTCCGCCATCGCCCCCCAGGTCTCCTCGACCGGGACCTCCGGGTCGGCACGGTGCAGCTGGTAGAGGTCGATCGCGTCCGTCTGCAGACGCCGCAGCGACGCGTCGCAGGCCCGCTTCACATAGCCGGGGCGGCCGTTGGCCACGATGTGCTGCTCGCCCACCAGCAGTCCGACCTTCGTGGAGAGGAACGCGTCGGACCGCCGCTCCTTCAACACCCGTCCCAACAGCAACTCGTTGGTGAAAGGGCCGTACATGTCGGCCGTGTCCAGGAGCGTCGAGCCCACCTCCAGCGCCCGGTGCACGGCCCGGAGCGACTCCTCCCCCCGCTGCCGTGACGCGCTGTACGCCCAGCTCATCGGCATGCACCCAAGTCCTACGGCCCCCACCGCCAGTGCCGCCGCGCCGATCGTCCTGCGCTCCACTTCGCCGTAACCCTCCCTCGCCTGCGGCCCACCAACCTAACCTCTGCGCCCGCGCGCCCCTGACATAGCCTCCTGACCATGACCGCTGACGTGTGGCTGCCCATTCCGCCGGAGACCGTCGAGGGGCTACCGGCGGGGCCGAACTACCTGTTCTGGGACGGAGGCGACGACGGCACCCAGGAGTTCCCCGGGGATCCCGCCGGCTGCGTCGTGTACGTGGTGCCGTACATGAAGCGCCAGTCCGTGAAGGTGCGCCCCCTGGAGCACATGCGCAACCTCCGCCTCATCCAGACCCTGACGGCCGGCGTCGACGACATCACCGCGCACCTGCCGTCCATCGCCCCGGGTGTCCGGCTGTGCAACGCGCGCGGGGTGCACGAGGCGAGCACGGCCGAACTCGCGCTCGCGCTGATCCTCGCCTCCCTTCGGGGCATCCCCGGCTTCGTACGCGCCCAGGACCGGGGCGAGTGGCGGGGAGGTTTCCACCCCTCCCTCGCCGACAAGAACGTCCTCATCGTCGGCTACGGAGCCATCGGCGCCGCCGTCGAGGACCGGCTCGCGCCGTTCGAGGTCGCGCGGGTGGCGCGCGTGGCGCGCTCCAAGCGCACAACGGTGCGCGGTCCGGTGCATCCGCTCACCGATCTGCCCTCCCTGCTTCCCCAAGCCGATGTCGTCGTCCTGTCCACGCCCTTGACAGAGGCCACCCGGGGCCTGGCGAACGCCGGGTTCCTGGCCCGGATGAAGGACGGCGCGCTCCTCGTGAACGTCGCGCGCGGCCCCGTCGTCGACACGAAGGCCCTGCTGGCGGAGCTGGAGAGCGGCCGCCTCACCGCCGCCCTCGACGTCACCGATCCCGAGCCGCTGCCCCGGGAACACCCCTTGTGGCATGCGCCCGGCGTACTGATCAGCCCCCACGTCGGCGGCCCCACCTCCGCCTTCCTGCCGCGCGCCAGGCGGTTGGTGGCGGACCAGTTGCGCCGTTTCGTGAACCAGGAGCCCCTCGCCAACGTGATCCTGACGACGGGGACGGCAGGCGCGTAGTCCGGTTCCAGTACGGTCCGCAACCCTCCGGACGCGGTGCGTACCCGCATATGCGCTGGTCGTCACGGAGCGTAGAGAAGCTATGTCCCTGAGTGACGAGACTGGTGTATCGTCCCGACAGGGGCTGCGCCGCGGACCGTTCGGCGCCGGGGACGGACATGTGAGACTGCGAGGGGGGCGACGGGCGATGCACGGCCTATGGACGAACGATCCGACGCGGCGGGGCCGCCACCGGAGGCCCTGGCGCACGACCGCGCACAGACGCGGCCATCACGGTGGCCATCACAGCGGTCATCACCACCCTCGCAGGCCCAGCGGCCGCAGGCGGCATGCGCACCCGGCGCACCGGGACCCGCGGGACCCGGCGGCGCGGAGCGGGAGGGACCGGTGAGCCCGTCCCCGCCCGCCGTGACCACGCTCAACGGAGCGCTGCGGACGCAGCCTTCGGCCGGGACGCTGCTGCCCCGGCCCTCGGCCACCGGCGGCGGGCCGAGGCTGGCTCCCCGACTGGTCCTGGCGCTGGTGTGCTCCGGATACGCCGTCGGTTCCGCATGTGGCTGGGGTGAGAACGAGGCTGCGCTGATCATGGGTGACTTCGGGCTGACCGGCGCGGCCGGCACCGCGGCCGTGTCGTGCGCCCTGTACGCCCGCAGTCATCGCGTCCGCTTTCGAACCGCCTGGCTGCTGTTCGCCCTCTCCTCGGCGATGGCGGCCCTGGGCAACGCGGTCTGGGGGTGGTACGAGGTGGTCCTGGACAAGCCCGTGCCCAGCCCCAGCTACGCCGACCTGTTCTTCCTGTGCTTCGCGCCGCCCGCCATCGTCGGGCTGCTGGTGCTCGCCAAACGGCCGACCAACAAGGCGGGCTGGGTGTGCCTCGCGCTGGACGCCTGGCTGATCGGCGGCTCGCTGCTCACGCTCTCGTGGAGTCTCGCACTCGCCCAGGCGGCCAAGTTCGACGGACCGAGCGTCGCGCACACCGCGCTGTCACTGGCGTACCCGCTGCTGGACATCGCCCTGGTCAGCATGGTGCTCGCGCTGCACTTCCGGCGCTCGCGGGTCAACCGCACCGCCGTGAACACCGCGATCGGCGGGCTCGCCCTGACCGTGGTGAGCGACGCCCTGTTCACCTCACCGCTGCTGCACAACAACTACCACTCCGGGCAGTTGCTCGACGCGGGCTGGTTCGCCGGTTCACTGCTCCTGGCATACGCCCCCTGGGCCGCACCCGATTCCGGCCGCACCGCCGCCGGGCGACCCGACCCGCACCGGCACGAGTCCGACGGCCACGACCCGTACGGCCACGGCCACGACCGGGACGGCGACCGGCGCGCCTCGGAGAACCGGGACCGGCGCGCACCGGAGAACCACGACCCGCACGGCCCCGGCCCGGACCGGCACGGGCAGGCCCCGCAGGAGGCCGGCGACCGCCCCGGCACGGCCGACGGCCACGCGCGCACGGCCGACGAGCACCCGCCCATGACCGAGCGCCCCACGACTGCCGAAGAACGCCGCCCGAGCCGTGCCCCGGCGGCCGAAGGCCGCACCCGTGCGGCCCGCGCCCGTGTCCCCGGCCCGCGCCCGGCCGTGCGCGGCGGGCCCGGCCACCCGCCCGCCCAGAGCGGTGATCACGACCGGTATCCGGCCGGACGGCCCATCTCCGGCTCCCTGGCCGCCCTCACGCCCTACCTCGCCGCCGCCGTGTGCACCCTGGGGATCCTCTACAACGTGCTCAACGGCCACAGCGTCGACCGCGTGGTGCTGATCACCGCCGGTGCCGTCGTGCTGGCCCTGGTGATGCGCCAGGGGATCATGCTGCTCGACAACATCGCCCTCACCCAGGAACTGGCCCAGAAGGAGAATCACTTCCGCTCCCTGGTGCAGGGCTCCAGCGACGTCATCATGATCGCCGCGCCCAACGGCATCCTGAGGTACGTCTCCCCGGCCGCCGCCGGGGTGTACGGGAGGTCGGCGGAGGAACTGGTGGGCCGGGAGCTGGCCAGTCTCATCCACCCGGAGGACCTCGGCTGCGTGGTGCACGAGGTGCGCCGCTTCCTCGTGGCCAGTCCGCAGGACGAGCCCACCACGCGCATCGAGTGCCGGTTCCGCTCCGGCGACGGCGGCTGGCTCAACGTCGAGTCGACCATCAACCGCCATCACGGCGGCCTGATCTTCAACAGCCGGGACGTGACCGAGAGGGTGCGGCTGCAGGCGCAGCTCCAGCACAACGCCGAGCACGACCCGCTCACCGACCTGCCCAACCGGGCCCTGTTCACCAAGCGGGTGCAGCAGGCCCTGTCCGGGCGCCGCAGCACCGACCACGGCACGGCCGTGCTCTTCATCGACCTCGACGGCTTCAAGGCCGTCAACGACACGATCGGGCACCAGGCCGGGGACGAACTGCTCGTCCAGGCCGCCCGCCGGCTCCAGGAGTCGGTCCGGTACGGGGACACCGCCTCCCGGCTGGGCGGCGACGAGTTCGCGGCCCTGATCCTCGGGGACGGCACCCGCGACCGCACCGCCCGCGAGGGGCACATCCTGGAGCTCGCCGACCGCCTCAGGGTGACGCTGTCACAGCCGTACGTCATCGACGGCAACGATGTCCGTGTCGCCGCGTCCATCGGCGTCGCCTTCGCCGAACCGGCTCTGGGCGCCGGGGAACTGCTGCGCAACGCCGACCTCGCCATGTACCGGGCCAAGGCGGCCGGCAAGGGCCGGGTCGAGCTGTACAAGCCGCAGATGCAGCAGGACGTCGTCCGCAAGGCCGAGCTGGCCACCCGGCTCAGGTCCGCCCTGCACGACGGCGAGTTCACCCTGCTGCACCAGCCGGTGGTCTGCCTGGAGGACGGCCGGATCACGTCGGTCGCCGCCCAGGCCCGCTGGCGCTCCTCCCAAGGGGTGCTCTTCACACCCACCGAGTTCCTGCGGGTGGCCGAGGACAGCGACCGGGCGGCCGAGCTCGGCCGCTGGATGCTGGAGGAGGCCGTCGAGCAGGCCGCCGAGCGCGCCGCGACCGGCCTGAACGTCTCCGTGGT
Source organism: Streptomyces sp. NPDC020801 (assembly GCF_044334385.1). Lineage (NCBI taxonomy): Bacteria > Bacillati > Actinomycetota > Actinomycetes > Kitasatosporales > Streptomycetaceae > Streptomyces > Streptomyces sp. NPDC020801. Next base: position 193,796 of record NZ_JBIRST010000012.1, on the reverse strand, counting down.
GGTCCGGATGGGCGCCCGCAGGCTGCTGGACCGCTCGCTGCCGCCCGGCTCCGTGGAGTCCCTGCTGACCCGGCACGGGCTGCCGTCCGGGGCGCTGGTGATCGAGCTGTCCGACACCGACCCGCGCGCCGGGCTGGACGAGCTGGAGCGCCGCCTGGCCGCCCTGCGGCGGCTCGGCGTCCGGATCGCCCTGGACGGCTTCGGCGGCGGCCACGGTGCGGTCACGGCGCTGCGCCGGCTCCCCGTCGACGTGCTGAAGCTCGACCGCGGCCTGGTGGAGGGCGTCGTCGAGTCCGCCCGGCTGCACAAGATCACAGGCGGGCTGCTGCGCATCGCCGGCGACCTCGGGATGCAGTCCGTGGCCGATGGCGTGGATCTGCCGGAGCAGGTCGTCGCCCTGCGCGCGATGGGCTGCACCCATGGCCAGGGCATGGCGTTCGCCGGCCCGCTGGACGAGTACCGGCTGCGCCGGGCGCTCACTTCCGGCCACTTTCCGGTGCCGCACGGACCGGTCGAGCCGGCCTTCGCCGGAGGCGGTGCGGGAGGCGGCGCGGGGGTGTACACCGGTGGGGTGCCCGCCGGTGGGGTGACGGCCGTCTTCGGCGGTGGAACAGCCCTGCGCTCACATAATGAGACTCCCGTCCCACCCACTTGACACCGGGTGCGTGCCGGGGGGAGGGTCAGTGCCATGCGCACCCGAATTCTCGTACTTGGACAGCGCGTCGGCTGAGCTGGGACCCACCGGAGGACGATCCGGAATCCCCAGCGACCTCTCCGGCGCGCTCCCCTCGCTTGCCTTGCGGCACGAGGGGTTTTTTGTTGCACGGGCACCTTCCGTACAGCAGGCGTACAACGTACAAACCTCGCAAAAACCCTCAGCATCGAGAAGAGAATGCCGATGACCGAGCAGGCCACCGGGGCCCACCACCCGCAGCCCCGGCCCCGATCCGGAGGACATCAGTCCGCGCCCGAGCACGTCACGGGTGCGAAGTCCCTCATTCGCTCGCTCGAGGAGGTCGGCGCCGACACCGTATTCGGCATTCCCGGCGGTGCGATCCTTCCCGCGTACGACCCGCTGATGGACTCGACCCGGGTGCGCCACGTCCTGGTCCGTCACGAGCAGGGCGCCGGCCACGCAGCCACCGGCTACGCGCAGGCCACCGGCAAGGTCGGCGTCTGCATGGCCACCTCCGGCCCCGGCGCCACCAACCTGGTCACCCCGATCGCCGACGCCCACATGGACTCCGTGCCCATGGTCGCGATCACCGGCCAGGTGGCGTCCTCGTCGATCGGCACGGACGCCTTCCAGGAGGCGGACATCGTCGGCATCACGATGCCGATCACCAAGCACAACTTCCTGGTCACCAAGGCCGAGGACATCCCCCGGGTGATCGCGCAGGCCTTCCACATCGCCTCCACCGGCCGCCCGGGCCCGGTCCTGGTCGACATCGCCAAGGACGCCCTCCAGGCGAGGACCACCTTCTCCTGGCCGCCGGTGATGGACCTGCCGGGCTACCGGCCCGTCACCAAGCCGCACGCCAAGCAGATCCGCGAGGCGGCCAAGCTCATCACCTCCGCGAAGCGGCCCGTCCTCTACGTCGGCGGCGGCGTCCTCAAGGCGCAGGCCACCGCCGAGCTGAAGGTCCTCGCGGAACTCACCGGAGCGCCCGTCACCACCACCCTGATGGCGCTCGGCGCATTCCCCGACAGCCACCCGCTGCACGTGGGGATGCCGGGCATGCACGGCGCGGTCACCGCCGTCACCGCGCTGCAGAAGGCCGACCTGATCGTCGCCCTCGGCGCCCGCTTCGACGACCGCGTCACCGGCAAGCTGGACAGCTTCGCCCCGTACGCCAAGATCGTCCACGCCGACATCGACCCGGCCGAGATCGGCAAGAACCGCGCGGCCGACGTGCCGATCGTCGGCGACGCCCGCGAGGTCATCGCCGACCTGATCCAGGCCGTGCAGAAGGAGCACAGCGAGGGCCACAAGGGCGACTACACCGCCTGGTGGAAGGACCTCAGCCGCTGGCGCGACACCTACCCGCTCGGCTACGACCAGCCCGAGGACGGCTCGCTCTCCCCGCAGCAGGTCATCGAGCGGATCGGTCAACTGGCGCCGGAGGGCACGATCTTCGCGGCGGGCGTCGGCCAGCACCAGATGTGGGCCGCCCACTTCGTCCGGTACGAGAAGCCCGCCACCTGGCTGAACTCCGGCGGCGCCGGGACGATGGGCTACGCGGTCCCGGCCGCGATGGGCGCCAAGGCCGGCCGGCCGGACCAGGCGGTCTGGGCGATCGACGGCGACGGCTGCTTCCAGATGACCAACCAGGAACTGACCACCTGCGCCCTGAACAACATCCCGATCAAGGTCGCCATCATCAACAACGGCGCCCTGGGCATGGTCCGCCAGTGGCAGACCCTGTTCTACAACCAGCGCTACTCCAACACCGTGCTGCACTCCGGCCCGGGCGCCGAGCCCAAGGCCTCGAGCTCGGGCACCCGCGTCCCCGACTTCGTGAAGCTGTCGGAGGCCATGGGCTGCTACGCCATCCGCTGCGAGTCCCCGGAGGACCTGGACAAGGTCATCGAAGAGGCGAACTCGATCAACGACCGCCCGGTCGTCGTCGACTTCATCGTCCACGAGGACGCGATGGTGTGGCCGATGGTCGCCGCCGGCACCTCCAACGACGAGATCATGGCCGCCCGGGACGTCCGCCCCGACTTCGGCGACAACGAGGACGACTGAGAGCCCGGCCGAGGACTTCAGGAAGGTACGACCGTCATGTCCACCAAGCACACGCTCTCGGTCCTGGTCGAGAACACCCCCGGCATCCTCGCCCGGATCGCCGCCCTGTTCTCCCGCCGCGGCTTCAACATCGACTCGCTCGCGGTCGGCGTCACCGAGCACCCCGACATCTCCCGCATCACCATCGTGGTGAGCGTCGAGGACTTCCCGCTGGAGCAGGTGACCAAGCAGCTCAACAAGCTCGTCAACGTGCTGAAGATCGTCGAGCTCGAGCCCTCCCAGGCCGTGCAGCGCGAACTCGTTCTGGTGAAGGTGCGCGCCGACAACGAGACGCGCTCCCAGATCGTCGAGATCGTCCAGCTGTTCCGCGCCAAGACCGTCGACGTCTCCCCGGATGCCGTGACGATCGAGGCCACGGGCAGTGGCGACAAGCTGTCGGCGATGCTCAAGATGCTGGAGCCGTTCGGCATCAAGGAGCTGGTCCAGTCCGGGACGATCGCGATCGGGCGCGGTGCCCGTTCGATCACCGACCGGTCGCTGCGCGCCCTCGACCGTTCGGCGTAACGGCGCGTTCGGGCGGCCGGGTGACACCGGCCGCCCGTATACCGAGACCCCGAAACCTCCGTTCCGCTCACCGGCATACGGTGGGACGCACAACCTGCACACCAAGGAGAGAACCCAAAGTGGCCGAGCTGTTCTACGACGCTGACGCCGACCTGTCCATCATCCAGGGCCGCAAGGTCGCGGTCATCGGCTACGGCAGCCAGGGCCACGCCCACGCCCTGTCGCTGCGCGACTCGGGTGTCGACGTGCGTGTCGGTCTGCACGAGGGCTCCAGGTCCAAGGCCAAGGCCGAGGAGCAGGGCCTGCGCGTGGTGACCCCGGCCGAGGCCGCCGCCGAGGCCGACGTCATCATGATCCTGGTGCCGGACCCGATCCAGGCCCAGGTCTACGAGGAGTCCATCGCCCCGAACCTGAAGGACGGCGACGCGCTGTTCTTCGGCCATGGCTTCAACATCCGCTTCGGCTTCATCAAGCCCCCGGCCGGCGTGGACGTCTGCATGGTCGCCCCGAAGGGCCCGGGCCACCTGGTGCGCCGCCAGTACGAGGAGGGCCGCGGCGTTCCCTGCATCGCGGCCGTCGAGCAGGACGCCACCGGCAGCGCCTTCGAGCTCGCCCTCTCCTACGCCAAGGGCATCGGCGGCACCCGCGCCGGCGTCATCAAGACGACCTTCACCGAGGAGACCGAGACCGACCTGTTCGGCGAGCAGGCCGTTCTGTGCGGTGGCACCGCGGCGCTGGTCAAGGCGGGCTTCGAGACGCTGACCGAGGCGGGCTACCAGCCGGAGATCGCCTACTTCGAGTGCCTCCACGAGCTGAAGCTGATCGTCGACCTCATGTACGAGGGCGGCCTGGAGAAGATGCGCTGGTCGATCTCCGAGACCGCCGAGTGGGGCGACTACGTCACCGGCCCGCGCATCATCACCGACGCCACCAAGGCCGAGATGAAGCAGGTCCTCGCCGAGATCCAGGACGGCTCCTTCGCCCGCAACTGGATGGACGAGTACCACGGCGGTCTGAAGAAGTACAACGAGTACAAGAAGCAGGACTCCGAGCACCTGCTGGAGACCACCGGCAAGGAGCTGCGCAAGCTCATGAGCTGGGTGAACGAGGAGGCGTAGGCCTCATGCCGAGGGGCCGGGGCCGCATCGCCCCGGCCCCTTCGGCGAACCCGGAGTAACGTCGGAGTTCACAGCGGATTCGCGGCGTTGTCCACCCCGTCCAGCCACGGACGGGTGATCCTTCCGCAGTGGCGTAATGCGACGTACGCGGCACCACTACACTGCTGCACAACAACGCGTCAGGCCCACAGCGTCGTGCGTCTTCCACGCGGCTAAGCGACACCGAGGAATTGCCCGGCGCCGCTCCCCTCCTCCGCCTGCGGCCGTCGGGACGGCCGTCCGCATGCATTGGACTTGTGAGGACTCACGTGAGCTCGAAACCTGTCGTACTCATCGCTGAAGAGCTGTCGCCCGCGACCGTCGACGCGCTCGGCCCGGACTTCGAGATCCGGCACTGCAACGGCGCGGACCGAGCCGAACTGCTCCCCGCCATCGCCGACGTGGACGCGATCCTGATCCGCTCGGCCACCAAGGTCGACGCCGAGGCCATCGCCGCGGCGAACAAGCTCAAGGTCGTCGCGCGAGCCGGCGTCGGCCTGGACAACGTCGACGTGTCCGCCGCCACCAAGGCCGGCGTGATGGTCGTCAACGCCCCGACCTCCAACATCGTGACCGCCGCCGAGCTGGCCTGCGGTCTGATCCTCGCCACCGCCCGCAACATCCCGCAGGCCAACGCCGCGCTGAAGAACGGCGAGTGGAAGCGCAGCAAGTACACCGGCGTCGAGCTGGCCGAGAAGACCCTCGGCGTCGTCGGCCTCGGCCGCATCGGCGCACTGGTCGCCCAGCGCATGTCCGCGTTCGGCATGAAGGTCGTCGCCTACGACCCCTACGTGCAGCCCGCGCGGGCCGCGCAGATGGGCGTCAAGGTGCTGACCCTGGACGAGCTGCTCGAGGTCTCCGACTTCGTCACCGTCCACCTGCCCAAGACCCCCGAGACCCTCGGCCTGATCGGCGACGAGGCGCTGCGCAAGGTCAAGCCGAGCGTGCGCATCGTCAACGCCGCGCGCGGCGGCATCGTCGACGAGGAGGCGCTGTACTCGGCGCTCAAGGAGGGCCGCGTCGCCGGTGCCGGCCTGGACGTGTACGCGAAGGAGCCGTGCACGGACTCCCCGCTGTTCGAGTTCGACCAGGTCGTCTGCACCCCGCACCTCGGCGCCTCCACGGACGAGGCGCAGGAGAAGGCGGGCATCGCGGTCGCCAAGTCGGTGCGCCTCGCGCTCGCCGGTGAGCTGGTCCCGGACGCCGTCAACGTCCAGGGCGGTGTCATCGCCGAGGACGTCAAGCCGGGCCTGCCTCTCGCCGAGCGCCTCGGCCGCATCTTCACCGCGCTGGCGGGCGAGGTCGCGGTCCGCCTCGACGTCGAGGTCTACGGCGAGATCACCCAGCACGACGTGAAGGTGCTGGAGCTCTCCGCGCTCAAGGGCGTCTTCGAGGACGTCGTCGACGAGACGGTCTCCTACGTCAACGCGCCGCTGTTCGCCCAGGAGCGGGGCGTCGAGGTCCGCCTGACCACCAGCTCCGAGTCGGCCGACCACCGCAACGTGGTCACCGTGCGCGGGACGCTCTCGGACGGCGAGGAGGTGTCGGTCTCCGGCACTCTGGCCGGCCCCAAGCACGTCCAGAAGATCGTCGCGGTCGGCGACTACGACGTCGACCTCGCGCTCGCCGACCACATGGTCGTTCTGCGCTACGAGGACCGTCCGGGCGTCGTCGGCACGGTCGGCCGTGTCATCGGCGAGGCCGGCATCAACATCGCCGGCATGCAGGTCGCCCGCGCGGCGGCGGGCGGGGAGGCGCTGGCGGTGCTGACGGTGGACGACACGGTGCCCGCCGGGGTTCTCGCGGAGGTCGCCGCGGAGATCGGGGCGACCTCGGCCCGTTCGGTGAACCTGGTCTGAGCCTGGCGTCGCAAGGGCGCCGGGTGAGCTGGAACCTCCAGTTCACCCGGCGCCCTTGCCGTACCGCCGGGCCGTCAGGCCACGGCCTCCTCGGCCACCTCCGGCTCGGCCGCAGGGGTTTGTCCGACGTGGATCCGGCGCAGTGTCGCCGCCGCCCCCACCGCGGCCAGGACCAGCACCGCCGCCCCCGCGATCGCCGCTCCCCGCATGCCGTGGGTGAAGGCCTCCCGTGCCGCCGTCGCCAGGGCGTCGCCGGCGTGCCCCGGGAGCCGGCCGGCCACCGCGAGCGCGCCGCCGAGGGTCTCGTGGGCCTCGGCCGGGGCGCCGGCGGGGATGTCGTGGCGGTACAGGGCGGTACCGATGCAGCCGAGGACCGCCATGCCCAGCGCGCCGCCGAACTCCGCACCGGTCTCCAGCAGCGAGGAGGCCGCGCCCGCCTGTGCCAGCGGGGCCGCGCCGATGGCCAGGTCGGTCATCTGGGACATGACCATCACGATGCCGGAGGCCAGGACCCCGCACGCGGTCAGCACCAGCCAGAGCGAGTCCGTGCCGGCCAGGGCCAGCATCCCGTAGCCCGCCGCGGCGATCGCGAAGCCCGCCGTGACGACGTACGCCCGGTTGACGCCCTTCTGCACCAGCGCGGTCGCCAGCGGAGCCGCCATGCCGATCGGCACCGAGGGCAGCAGCGCCCACAGGGCCGCCTCCATCGCGCTCTTGCCGAGCACCGACTGCAGGTACTGCGTGGTGAAGAACGCCGAGCCCATCATCGCGAACGAGGAGACGAGGTTCAGGATCACCGCGGGCGCGAAACCCCGGCCGCGGAACAGAGCCGGCGAGATCATCGGTGAGGCCGCGGTGCGCTGACGGTGGACGAAGAGCGCCGCGAAGACCAGGCCGACGGTGATGGAGATGACGTAGAGCGGGTGCCAGCCCTCGGACGGGATCTCCTTCAGGCCGTAGATCACGGGGAGCACCGCCGCCATCGACAGCGGCACGCCGAGGAGGTCGAAGCGGCCGGGCGCGGGGTTCTTGGACTCGGGCAGCAGTACGGGGCCCAGCACCAGCAGCAGCGCCATCGCGGGCAGGTTGACCAGGAAGACCGAGCCCCACCAGAAGTACTGCACCAGGACACCGCTCAGCACCGAGCCGAGGGCGATGCCCGCCGTCATCACGCCGGACCAGATGCCGATCGCCTTCGCCCGCTGGGCGGGGTCGGTGAACATCGTGCGGACCAGTGCCATCGTCGAGGGCATCAGGGTCGCGCCGCCGATGCCGAGGACCGCGCGGGCGGCGATCAGGGTCTCGGCGCTGTTCGCGTAGGCCGCCACGAGTGAGGCGGCGCCGAAGGCCGCCGCGCCGGTCAGCAGCAGCCTGCGGCGGCCGATGCGGTCGCCCAGCGAGCCCATCGTCATCAGCAGGCCGGCCAGCACGAACGCGTAGATGTCGAAGATCCACAGCTGCTGGGTGCCGCTCGGCTCCAGGTCGGCGCTGATCGCCGGGATGGCGAAGTACAGGACCGAGACGTCCATCGAGACCAGCAGCAGCGGCAGCATCAGCACGCCGAGGGCCGTCCATTCGCGGCGGCCGGCGCGCTGCGGGGGCGTGGCCGAAGTCGGGGTGGTGCTCGTCGAGTTCGTCATGCCAAGGAATGTACGGGCGTATTAAACACTTGTCTAGAACGGTTGTATAAGTCATGTGTCTAGGACGGTTGTATGGACCGCGGGTAGGGTGGTCGCCATGGGACACCGTGAGGATCTGCTCGAGGGCGCCAAGCGCTGCCTGCTCGACAAGGGCTTCCTGCGCACCACGGCGCGCGACATCGTCAAGGAGTCGGGGACCAATCTCGCGTCGATCGGCTACCACTACGGCTCGAAGGACGCCCTGCTGGTGCAGGCGTACGTCTCGTTGATCGAGGGCGTAGGCGAGACCATGGACCCCGGCTGGGGCGGGGGAGACGAGACCACGGCACCCCCCGGGTCACTGGAGCGCTTCCAGGAGGTGTGGGCGAACGTCATCCGCTCGGTGCCCGAGTCGCGGGCCATCTGGCTGCTGAGCTTCGAACTCATCTTCCAGAGCGACCGGATTCCCCAGGTGCGCCGGCTCCTGGGCGAGGCCCAGGAGGAGGGGCGCTCGGGCCTGCTGTCCATGTTCACCGGCGTTCCGGAGGGCGAACTCGGCAAGGAGAGGGTCGACACCGAGGGCCGCTTCTACCAGACCCTGCTCAACGGGCTCATGGTCCAGTGGCTCTTCGACCCGGACTCGGCGACCGACGCCGATCAGCTCACCGAAGGACTGCGCCGGGTGATCGCGGCCGCGGACACCCCCTAGCGCTGCGACCGGAAAGGTTCACGGCTCGCGACGCCCGGCACGGCATCTCGCCGCGTTGTCGCCTCACCCGAGTACATCCAGTACGCGGGCGATGCTCCGCCGTGCGATGCACCGCACCGGACGCCGCGAGCCTTCCGGCAAACCCTTCCGGCCACAGCACCAGCTAGAGCCGGGCCGCCTTCAGGGCCATGTGCAGCAGCAGCCGGTCCTCGCCGTCGTCCAGGTCCAGGCCGGTCAGCTGCTCCACCCGGGACAGGCGGTAGTAGAGGGTCTGGCGGTGGATGCCCAGCTCGGCGGCGGCGCGGCCGGCCTGGCCCGCGCAGTCGAGATAGACCTCGGCGGTGCGGGCCAGCTCCTGGTGGGCGGGGGAGAGCAGGACGCGCACGACGGGGTCGTGGGCGGCCTGTGGAGGCAGTGCCGTGAGCAGCCGGAACGGCCCGATCGACGCCCACTGCGCGACCGGCCCCAGCCGCGGCTCCGCCGCCGCGGCCCGTGCGGCGGACGACGCCTCCGTCCAGGCGGTGCCCAGCTCCGCGAGCCCGGTCCGCGCGGCGGCGACTCCGGCGGCGCCGCGCACGTCGCCCGCCCGCTCCAGCAGCCGGGTCGCCGCCGAGACCGCCGGGGTCAGCGTGTCGGCGGAGCGCAGCCGGACCAGCAGCGCCAGGCACTGCGCCGGCTCCCCCACCGCCTCGACGGCGTGGGGGGTGCCCCCGTCCCAGGGAACCGTGCACAGGGCCGTCGCGCCCGGCAGGGTCCGGACCGAGGGGGCGTCGTCGGGGTCGGCCGAGGGCCAGGGGGCCACGCACACCAGCGTGTGCGGGCCGTCCGCGCGTGCGCCCAGGGCCGTACGCAGTTCCGCCAGCGCCATGTCCCGCGGCCAGCCCCGCTCGGCGGTCAGCACCGCCCGCAGCTCCCGGGTGAGATCGGCGCCGTGCTGCGCCTCGTCCGCCAGCAGCGCGCCGATCCGCCCGGTCACCCGCATGGCGGCGGCCAATTGCTGCTCGGTGGGCCCGGGGGCGTAGTCCAGCAGCCAGACGTAGCCGAGGACGACACCCCGATGGCGTACCGGCAGACAGATCCGGCCGCGGTACACGCCCGCCTCCGGGGTCGGCGGGATGCGTACCGGTCCGGTCGCCCTCGTGATGCCGAAGCCCTCGAACCAGTGGCGGACGGCCGCCGTGGAGCGGCGGGTGAGGATCGAACGGGTGCGCACCGGGTCCAGGGCCGACGGGTCCAGATCGCCCTCGCTGTCGTAGGCGCCGAAGGCGATCAGCTCGAAGTCGCGGTTCTCCAGCGTCGCCGGTGCGCCGAGCAGCTCGGAGATCTCGTCGACCAGCTCCTGGTAGTCACCCTTGTAATCGGCCGTCACTCGGGCATTCTCCCGCATTTGCACAGGGCTCTCATACAACTGTCTGAGATCCAGTGCACGGATGCGTGACAGCTGTCGATGGAAGACGATCGGAGGGATCCTTAACTTTCACGGTGGTTCTCCGTGCCGTTCCCGAATGGCGGGTTCCGGCCCTTGTTGCTTGTTGTGGAGGTGCCCCGTGCTGGGTCCCGTGATTCTCGCCGCGTCGCGCAGCGACCGGATGCGACGCCTGATCTCGGCGGCCCCGGTGACCAAGCAGGTCGTCGACCGCTTCATCCCCGGCGAGACCGTGGACGACATCGTCCCGATCATCGAGGACCTGACCGGCAGGGGCCTGGAGCTGACCATGGACGTGGTCGGCGAGGACATCACCACGCCCGGGCAGGCGGCCGCCGCCCGCGACGCCTATCTGCGGCTGATCGACCGGATCAAGGACCTGGAGCTCGGCCCGAAGGTCGAGATGTCGGTGAAGCTGTCCATGTTCGGCCAGTCCCTCCCGTCGCCCACCACCGCCCTTGCCGGAGGGCCCCCCGGGCCCGCCCCCGCATTCTCCGCCGGGCACGAGCTGGCGCTCGCCAATGTCCGCCCGGTCGTCGAGGCCGCCGCCGCCATCGGCACGACGGTCACGCTCGACGCGGAGGACCACACCACCCTCGACTCGATGTTCGCCATCCACGAGGAGCTGCGGAAGGACTTCCCGCAGACCGGCTGCGTCATCCAGGCCTACCTCTTCCGCACCGAGGCCGACGCCCGCCGCCTCGCCGCGAGCGGCAGCCGGGTACGCCTGGTCAAGGGCGCATACAAGGAGCCCGCCGAGGTCGCCTACCAGAGCAGGCACGAGATCGACAAGGCGTACGTCCGGATCCTGCGCACCCTGATGGAGGGCGACGGGTACCCGATGGTCGGCTCGCACGACCCGCGTCTGATCTCCATCGCCCAGGAGCTGGCGCGGACGGCCGGGCGCAAGCCGGCCGAGTACGAGTTCCAGATGCTCTACGGCATCCGCAGCGACGAGCACCTGCGGCTCGCCGCGGAGGGCCACCGCATGCGCGTCTACACCGCCTACGGCACCGACTGGTACGGCTACTTCATGCGCCGTCTCGCGGAGAAGCCGGCCAACCTGCGCTTCTTCCTCCGCTCGATGGTCAGCAAGGGCTGAGCCACCGCACCCCGCTCGCAACACCGCTCAAGTCAAGGAGTTACGGAACCCATGGACGCTGTGACCCAGGTCCCCACCCCCGTCAACGAGCCGGTGCACGGCTACGCCCCCGGCTCGCCCGAGCGTGCCCGTCTGGAGGCCAAGCTCAAGGAGCTGGCCGAGAACCCGATCGACCTGCCCTGCACCATCGGTGGCGAGAAGCGCATGGGCGGCGGCGAGCCCTTCGAGGTCGTCCAGCCGCACAACCACAAGGCCGTGCTGGGCACGTACCGCAACGCGACCCGGCAGGACGCCCAGGACGCCATCGACGCGGCCCTCGCCGCGGCGCCGGCCTGGCGCGCGATGTCCTTCGACGACCGCGCGGCGATCATCCTGCGCGCCGCCGAGCTGCTGGCCGGCCCGTGGCGCGAGACGATCGCTGCCTCCACCATGCTCGGCCAGTCCAAGACCGTGCAGCAGGCCGAGATCGACAGCCCCTGCGAGCTGGTCGACTTCTGGCGCTTCAACGTCCACTACGCCCGCCGGATCCTGGCCGAGCAGCCCCCGGCGAACTCGCCGGGCGTGTGGAACCGCCTCGACCACCGCCCGCTGGAGGGCTTCGTCTACGCGATCACGCCGTTCAACTTCTCGGCGATCGCGGCCAACCTGCCCACCGCGCCCGCGCTGATGGGCAACGTCGTGGTGTGGAAGCCGTCCCCGACCCAGACCCACGCGGCCGTGCTGCTCATGCGGCTGCTGGAGGAGGCGGGCCTGCCCAAGGGCGTCATCAACCTCGTCACCGGTGACGGCATCGAGGTCTCCAAGGTCGCCCTGGTCCACCGTGACCTCGCGGGCATCCACTTCACCGGCTCGACCAGGACCTTCCAGTACCTGTGGAAGACGGTCGGCAGCAACATCGAGAACTACCGCTCCTACCCGCGTCTGGTCGGCGAGACCGGCGGCAAGGACTTCGTGGTGGCCCACCCGAGCGCCGACCGCGCGATCCTGAAGACCGCACTGACCCGCGGTGCCTTCGAGTACCAGGGCCAGAAGTGCTCGGCCACCTCCCGGGCGTACATCCCGGCCTCCATCTGGAACTCCGGCTTCAAGGAGGAGTTCGCCACCGAGGTCGACTACCTGGCCATGGGTGATGTCACCGACCTGTCGAACTTCATCGGCGCGGTCATCGACGAGCGCTCCTTCGCCAAGAACAAGGCCGCGATCGACCGGGCCAAGCAGGACCCGTCCTGCACGATCGTCGCGGGCGGCACCTACGACGACTCGGTCGGCTACTTCGTCCGCCCGACCGTCATCGAGTGCACCGACCCGGAGAACGAGGTCTTCACCACCGAGTACTTCGGCCCGATCCTCGCGGTGTACGTGTACGACGACAGCTCCGCCGAGAAGTACGACGAGATGCTGACCCAGATGGAGTCGGTGTCGGACTACGCCCTGACCGGCTCGGTCATCGCCAACGACCGCGCGGCGGCGGCGTACACGATGGAGAAGCTGCGCTACGCGGCCGGCAACTTCTACATCAACGACAAGTCGACCGGAGCCGTGGTCGGCCAGCAGCCCTTCGGCGGCGGCCGCGCCTCCGGCACCAACGACAAGGCCGGCGCCCCGCAGAACCTGATGCGCTGGACCCTGACCCGCGCCATCAAGGAGACCCTGGTTCCGCCGACCGACTACACCTACCCGCACATGGGCTGAGCCTGCACTACCCGGCGTTCCGGGCCAGGAAGCCGTCCATCAGGGCGGCGACCTGGCCCGCGTGCGTCTCCAGGGCGAAGTGCCCCGTGGGCAGCAGATGGACCTCCGCGTTCGGCAGGTCGCGCCGGAAGGCGAGCGCGCCGGCCGGTACGAAGATCTCGTCGTGGGCGCCCCAGACCGCGAGCAGCGGGACCTGGCTGCTGCGGAAGTACTCCTGGAAGGCCGGGTAGAGCGCGAGGTTGGCGCCGTAGTCGGAGATCAGGTCGAGCTGGATCTCCACCTGGCCCGGACGGGCCATCAGGGCCGCGTCGTGCTCGTAGGCGTCCGGGCTGACGAGGGACGGGTCCGGTACGCCGTGCAGGTACTGCCACTTGATCCCGTCCGGGCTGCTGATCTCCCGGACCGCGGCCTCGGTCCGCGGGGTGCGCTCGGCGATCAGCGCGAGGACCGGCGCCCAGGCGTCCTTGCCGAGCCCTTCCTCGTAGGCGTTGCCGTTCTGCGTGACGATCGCGGTCACCCGCTCCGGATGGGCCAGGGCGAGGCGCAGGCCGATGGGGGCGCCGTAGTCCTGGATGTAGAGCGCGTACCCGGTCAGCCCCAGGTACCGGGTGAACTCGTCGGTGACGGCGGCCAGTTCGTCGAAGGTGTACGGGAAGTCGGCGGCGGCCGGGGCGGACGAGCGGCCGAAGCCGATGTGGTCGGGGGCGATCACCCGGTAGCGGTGGGCGAGCAGCGGGATCAGGTCGCGGAACATGTGCGAGCTGCTCGGGAACCCGTGCAGGAGCAGCAGTGCCGGGGCGCCGGCGGGACCGGCCTCGCGGTAGTACACCTCGTGACCTCGGACGGTGGCGGTGCGGTGGTGGACCTGACGGCTGCCGCTCATGGCCGCTCCCTCTCTAACCTGTGAAGACGTATTTGATGGTTTGAGGGTCAGTTCAGCACGGTCATGTCTAACCAGTCAATTAATTTATAGAGGTTAGGTGTGTGTGCGTGCCCCGGGATGCTGCGTGGATGTGCACCGCCCACACCGCCGAGCTCACGCCCACCGAGCTCCACGCCGTTCGCGCCCTGCTGGACGGCGCCTTCGGTGGCGGCTTCGGCGACGACGACCGGGACCACACGCTGGGCGGCCTGCATGTGCCGGCCTGCGGCGAGCACGGGCTCACCGCGCACGGGGTCGTGGTCATGCGGCGGGTGCGGTGCGGTGGGCGGTGGCTGTGGACCGGGTGCGTCGAGGGGGCCGCCGTCCGGCGTGACGTCCGGCGCACCGGGCTGGGGGGCCGGATCACGGCGGTCCTGGAGGGAGTCGTCGAACGCGCCTACGAGTTCGGGGCGCTCTCGGCGAGCGACGCGGGTGCCCGGCTGCACGCGGCCCGGGGCTGGCAGGCCTGGCGTGGGCCGATCCGGGCGCTCGGGCCGGACGGTGTGGTGCGCCTGGCCGGGGAGGAGGGCTCCACGTACGTGTTGCCGGCGCTCGCCGCCACGGCCGGCCCCGAGGCCGAGTTGCTCTTCGGCCGGCGTGAGGGTGACGTTCTCCGACCCGTCCGCATCGGACGAAGACGCAGGCCGGAAGGGTGCGGCCTGATTCGCCGTCTCAGATAGTAGGAAGTCCGAGTAATTGTGGAGACAGACGCCGGGTCCTCGCTTAGTTTTGTAGGAGCCGAACGTCTCGCTCGATCAAGCGAATGGCGGTCGTGAGCCGGGCCCCGTGCAGGTCACCCCTGCGGCACCGCTCCCCGCCCACTCCGGCGTCTCGCAACCCCCAGTTCTTTCCGCAGTCCACGTTCGCCGAAGGAGCCGATTCCCCATGGCCGAGACGACCGTCCGCCGCCGAGTCCGTCACGTCTCCCGTACCACTGATTCCGACCGCAGGAACGCCGCCGCCGCCCTCCAGCGCGCCCTCGACCGCCGCGACAACGGCGGCCAGACGGGTCACTGAGCCGACGCGTCTCCGAGCGGGCCACCGGGCATCCGCGCGCCTGGCCGGCATCCTCGCGTGTCCATATCGCGGACGCGCCGTGTCATCTCATGGGACGAGGAGTAGGGTGCCGGCATGTCTCGCAGCATCAATCTCGCAGTGATTCCCGGTGACGGCATCGGCCAGGAAGTCGTGGCCGAGGGCCTGAAGGTCCTGGCCGCGGTCCTCCCGCAGGATGTGAAGCTGGAGACCAAGGAGTACGACTTCGGCGCCCGGCGCTACCACGCCACCGGTGAGACCCTCACCGACGCCGACCTGGAGCAGCTGAAGCAGCACGACGCCATCCTGCTGGGTGCGATCGGCGACCCGTCGGTGCCCTCCGGCGTCCTGGAGCGCGGCTTCCTGCTCAAGCTCCGCTTCGCCTTCGACCACCACGTCAACCTGCGGCCGTCGAAGCTCCTCCCGGGTGTCGCCACCCCGCTGGCCGGTGAGCCGCAGATCGACTTCGTCGTCGTCCGCGAGGGCACCGAGGGCCCCTACACGGGCAACGGCGGCACCATCCGCAAGGGCACCGAGCACGAGGTCGCCACCGAGGTCTCCGTCAACACGGCGTTCGGTGTCGAGCGCGTGGTCCGCGACGCCTTCGCCCGCGCCCAGGCACGCCCGCGCCGGAAGCTCACCCTGGTCCACAAGAACAACGTGCTGACCTTCGCCGGTCACCTGTGGACCAACATCTTCAACAAGGTGGCCGAGGAGTACCCCGAGGTCACCACCGAGTACATCCACGTCGACGCCGCAACGATCTACCTGGTCACCCAGCCCGAGCGGTTCGACGTCATCGTCACCGACAACCTCTTCGGCGACATCATCACCGACCTCGCCGCGGCCGTCTCCGGCGGCATCGGCGTCGCGGCCTCGGGCAACATCAACCCGAGCCGCGAGTTCCCGTCCATGTTCGAGCCGGTGCACGGCTCGGCCCCGGACATCGCCGGCCAGGGCAAGGCCGACCCCACCGCCACGGTCCTGTCCGTCGCCCTGCTCCTGCGCCACCTCGGCTACGGCGCCGAGGCGACCCGGATCGAGGACGCCGTCTCCGCCGACCTCGCGGAGCGCGGTGGGCTGCCCGCCCGCAGCACCGC
Organism: Streptomyces sp. NPDC020801; assembly: GCF_044334385.1. Taxonomy (NCBI): domain Bacteria; kingdom Bacillati; phylum Actinomycetota; class Actinomycetes; order Kitasatosporales; family Streptomycetaceae; genus Streptomyces; species Streptomyces sp. NPDC020801. The sequence goes on along the minus strand of NZ_JBIRST010000012.1, from coordinate 177,862 downwards.
CGACATCGGCGACGCGCTGTCCGTACGAGTAGCCGGCTGACCTGCCGCGCCACTCGGACATCTCACGCAGATCTCTCGAAGCCGTCGGGTCGCTTTCGCACCCGGCGGCTTTCCGTATGCGGCGCCGGGTGCCACCATCAACCCCTGGGCCGCATTCACCCCGTTTTCTTCCGCCGTAGGCGCCGCGTGATAATCGAACGCGGAGCCGCGACATGAGGGAATGCTCGGACGTCCTAGCACCGGCCACTGGCCGTGCGGGCGTGAGCGCGGCCCGTCACGACAACTCGGTGAAGGACACTCACTCATGACGACGCCCACGATCGAGCTCAAGCCCTCGGCCAACCCGCTCTCCGACGCGGAGCGCGAGGCGATCCTGGCCAACCCCGGGTTCGGCCGCCACTTCACCGACCACATGGTGACGATCCGGTGGACAGAGGGCCGGGGCTGGCACGACGGCCAGCTCGTTCCGTACGCGCCGATCTCCCTCGACCCCGCCACCCACGTCCTGCACTACGCCCAGGAGATCTTCGAGGGCCTGAAGGCATACCGCCGGCCCGACGGCTCGGTCGCCACCTTCCGTCCCGAGAAGAACGCCCAGCGCTTCCAGGCCTCCTCCCGCCGCCTGGCCATGCCCGAGCTGCCCGTCGAGACCTTCATCGAGGCCTGCGACGCCCTGGTCCAGCAGGACAAGGCGTGGGTCCCCGCGCACGGCGGCGAGGAGTCCCTCTACCTGCGTCCGTTCATGATCGCCACCGAGGTCGGACTGGGCGTCAAGCCCGCCAACGAGTACCTGTTCATCGTGATCGCCTCCCCGGCCGGCGCCTACTTCCCCGGCGGCGTGAAGCCCGTCTCCATCTGGGCCTCCGAGGACCGCGTCCGCGCCGTCCCCGGCGGCATGGGCGACGCCAAGACGGGCGGCAACTACGCGGCCTCCCTGCTCGCCCAGGCCGAGGCCGCCGCCAAGGGCTGCGACCAGGTCTGCTACCTCGACGCCGTGGAGCACAAGTGGGTCGAGGAACTCGGCGGCATGAACCTGTACTTCGTCTACGGCAACAAGATCGTCACCCCCGCCCTCACCGGCTCGATCCTCGAGGGCGTCACCCGTGACTCGCTGCTGACCGTCGCCCGCGACCTCGGCTACGAGGCCGAGGAGGCCCGTGTCTCCATCGACCAGTGGCAGCGCGACTCCGAGAACGGCACGCTGACCGAGGTCTTCGCCTGCGGGACGGCGGCCGTGATCACCCCGGTCGGCACCGTGAAGCGGGCGAACGCCGAGTGGCAGCAGTCCGGCGGCGAGCCCGGCGAGGTCACCCTGAAGCTGCGCCAGGCCCTCCTGGACATCCAGCGGGGCATCAGCGAGGACAAGCACGGCTGGATGCACCAGCTCGGCTAGAACTCCCGGCTCACGCCTCGGGGCCGCCACGGACTCCTCGTCCGCGGCGGCCCCGAGGCGTTTCCGGACCCCCAAGCTCTTCGAGCGAGGGGTACCCCCACTGGTCCGGGATGGTGCCGACTCCGCACCGTTCCGTCGGCATGGCAGGTCTCCTGCGGCGGCCGCACGATTGATTTGAGCGACGTTCAATGTGGCGTCTGCACGGCTCTGCGGTCAACGGTTCCCTTCCACTTGTCCGGCGTTTAGAGTGGTGCTCTAATCACAGGAAGGCAAGGAGGTGTCGCGGCGTGCGACTGACGCCCACCGAACGTGACCGGCTGCTGCTCTTCGGCGCCGCCGAGCTGGCCCGCGCCCGCCGGGCCCGCGGCCTGCGGCTCAACGTGCCGGAGGCCACCGCCCTGATCGCCGACACGGTGTGCGAGGCGGCCCGTGACGGCGCCCGGCTCGCCGAGGCCATCGAGCGCGCCCGCACGGTGCTCGGCCCGGACGACGTCCTGCCGGGCGTCGCCGACGTGGTCACCGAGGTGCACGTCGAGGCGGTCTTCGACGACGGCTCACGGCTCGCGGTGGTCTCCGGCCCCATCGCCGGGGGTGGGCTGGGCGACCGGGGCCCGGGCGCCCTGCTGCCGGGACCGGCGCACGCCGAGCCGGAGGCGGCCGTACGGCTGCCGGTCACCAACACCGCGACCGTCCCCGTCTCCGTCACCTCCCACTTCCACTTCTTCGAGGCCAACCCGCGGCTCGACTTCCCGCGCGGGAGGGCCTACGGCATGCGGCTCGCCGTGCCCGCCGGCTCGTCCGTGCGGTTCGGGCCCGGGGAGAGGGTCGAGGTCGGCCTCGTGCCGATCGGCGGCGAGCGGATCGCGATCGGTTTCGCGGGGCTCGTCGACGGGGCGCTGGACGCGCCGGGCGCGAAGGAAGAGGCCCTGCGCCGGGCCGCCGCCTGCGGATATCTGGGAGCCGCGGCCGAGGGAACCCGGCCCGAGGGAGCCGGCCGATGAGCACCGACCCGTACGCCTACGCCGCCACCCACGGCCCCCGCGCCGGCGACCGCATCCGGCTCGGCGACTCCGGGCTGGTCGTCCGGGTGGAGTCCGACGCCCAGAGGTACGGCGACGAGTTCCTCGCCGGGTTCGGCAAGACCGCCCGCGACGGGCTGCACCTCAAGGCGGCCGCCGTCCGCGAGACCTGTGACGTGGTGGTCAGCAACGTCGTCGTGATCGACGCCGTGCAGGGCATCCGGAAGGTGTCGATCGGCATCCGGGAGGGCCGGATCTGCTCGATCGGCCGCGCCGGGAACCCCGACACCCTCGAAGGGGTCGACGTCGTCGTCGGCACGGGCACCTCCATCGTGTCCGGCGAGGGGCTGATCGCCACGGCCGGCGCCGTCGACACGCACGTCCACCTGCTGTCGCCCCGCATCATGGAGGCATCGCTCGCCTCCGGCGTGACCACGATCATCGGCCAGGAGTTCGGGCCGGTGTGGGGTGTGGGCGTCAACTCGCCCTGGGCGCTCCGGCACGCCTTCGGCGCCTTCGACGCCTGGCCGGTCAACATCGGCTTCCTCGGCCGTGGTTCGTCCTCGCACAGCGCGCCCCTGATCGAGGCACTGGCCGAAGGGGGCGCGTCCGGCTTCAAGGTGCACGAGGACATGGGCGCCCACACCCGCGCCCTCGACACCGCACTGCGCGTCGCCGAGGAGTACGACGTCCAGGTCGCCCTGCACAGCGACGGACTGAACGAGTGCCTGTCGGTCGAGGACACCCTGCGCGTCCTTCAGGGGCGGACGATCCACGCCTTCCACATCGAGGGCTGTGGCGGCGGACACGTCCCCAACGTCCTGAAGATGGCCGGCGTCCCCAACGTCATCGGATCCTCCACCAATCCCACCCTGCCCTTCGGCCGGGACGCGGTCGCCGAGCACTACGGCATGATCGTCTCCGTCCACGACCTCAAGACCGACCTGCCCGGCGACGCCGCCATGGCCCGCGACCGCATCCGCGCCGGCACCATGGGCGCCGAGGACGTGCTGCACGACCTGGGCGCGATCGGCATCACCTCCTCCGACGCGCAGGGAATGGGCCGGGCGGGCGAGACCGTGCGCCGCACCTTCGCGATGGCCGGGAAGATGAAGGCGGAGCTGGGCCCGGCCGACGGGGACGGCCCGGACGACGACAACGCGCGCGTGCTGCGCTACATCGCCAAACTGACCGTCAACCCGGCCATCGCGCACGGACTCGTCCACGAGGTCGGCTCCATCGAGGTCGGCAAGCTCGCCGACATCGTGCTGTGGCGGCCGGAGTACTTCGGCGCCAAGCCGCAGCTCGTGCTCAAGTCCGGTTTCCCGGCCTACGGTGTGGTGGGCGACCCCAACGCGGCCACCGACACCTGCGAACCCCTGGTCCTGGGCCCGCAGTTCGGCGCGCACGGCGCCACCCCGGCGGACATCTCGGTGGCCTTCGTCGCGCAGGCCGCCCTGGACCAGGGCAACGACAGGATGCCCACGCGAAGGAGAAGGGCCGCCGTCCGCGGCACCCGCGGCATCGGCCCCGCCGACCTGCGCCTGAACTCCCGCACCGGATCGGTCGACGTCGACCGGCGCAACGGACTGGTCACCCTCGACGGCGACCCGATCCGCTCCGAGCCCGCCGACTCCGTCTCCCTCAACCGCCTGTACTTCCTGTGACGTACCGACGTACATGACGTACATGACGTACATGACGTACGTGACCTCCGTGACTACGTGACCTCTGCGAGGACCCCCGACATGAACACCCCTGCCGCCGACGGCTTCCGCATGCCCGCCGAGTGGACGCCGCACGAGCGCACCTGGATGGCGTGGCCGGGCCCCAACCCGACCTTCGGCTCCGCCGAGGACCTGGCCGCCTCCCGTGCCGCCTGGGCGTCGGTGGCCCGCGCCGTGCGCCGCTTCGAACCGGTGACGGTGGTCTGCGGCCCCGGCCGGTCGGCGGACGCCCGCGCCCTGCTGGGCGACGGCGTCGACACGGTAGAGCGCGAGCTCGACGACGCCTGGATGCGCGACATCGGACCCACCTTCCTCACCAACGGCGCCGGTGAACTCGCCGCCGTGGACTGGACGTTCAACGGCTGGGGCGCCCAGGACTGGGCCGGCTGGGAGCACGACGCGAAGATCGCCGCCCACGTCTCGGACCTCGCGGGCGCGAAGACGTACGCCTCGAAGCTGGTCAACGAGGGCGGTGCGATCCACGTCGACGGCGAGGGCACGGTCCTGCTGACCGAGACCGTCCAGCTCGGCCCCGAACGCAACCCGGACTGGACGCGGGAGCAGGTCGAGGCCGAGATCCACGCCCACCTCGGCACCCGCAAGGCCATCTGGCTGCCCCGCGGCCTGACCGGCGACTATCCTCCCCACGGCTACGGCACCCTCGGCCACGTCGACATCGTCGCCGCCTTCGCACGCCCCGGCGTGGTCGTCGCCCACCACCAGCCGGACCCCGCGCACCCCGACCACGAGGTGACGAAGGAGGTCGTCGGCATCCTGAAGTCGGCCACCGACGCGCGCGGCCGCCGCCTGGAGGTCGTCGGGGTCGCCGCCCCGACGGTCCTGGAGGCCGACGGCCACTGGGCCGACTACTCCTACATCAACCACTACCTCTGCAACGGCGGCGTCGTCCTGTGCGCCTTCGGCGACCCGCGTGACGAACTCGCGGCCGGCGTCTTCCGCCGCCTCTTCCCCGAGCGGACGGTGACCCTGGTCGACGCCCGCACGATCTTCGCGGGCGGCGGCGGCATCCACTGCATCACCCAGCAGCAGCCGAGGGCGGCCGTCGGGTAGAACGTACGGGTGAACGTACTGGTCTGCGCGGCCCGCGGCCGCCACCCCGCCGAGCCGCGGGGCACGTACGCGGTGGACCCCGCATGAGCACCGCTCCGACGCCCCGCCGGCGTACCCCCGCCCCACCGCGCGAGGACGTGCTCGCCGCCGCCATGGAGATGATCGCCGAGCGCGGTCTGGAAAAGCTCACCATGGCGGCGCTCGGCCGTGAGGTCGGGATGAGCAGCGGCCATCTGCTGTACTACTTCCGTTCCAAGGACGAGCTGCTGCTGCGCACCCTGGAGTGGAGCGAGAGCCGGCTCGGCGCCGAGCGTGCCCGGCTGCTCACCCGCACCGGCCCCGCCCGTGAACGCGTCGACGCCTATGTCGACCTGTACGTCCCCGACGGCCACCGCGACCCGCACTGGACCCTCTGGCTGGAGGTCTGGAACCGCTCGCAGAACGCCGACGAGGACGCCCGCGACCGGCAGGCCGCCATCGAGGGCGCCTGGCACCGCGATCTGGTCGCCCTGATCGCCGAGGGCATCTCACGCGGTGAGTTCCGCGCGGTCGACCCCGACCGCACCGCCACCCGCCTGCGGGCCCTCCTCGACGGCTTCTCCATCCATGTGGCCATCGGGCTGCGCGGCACCGACCGGGCGCAGGTGCTCGGCCATGTACGGGAGTTCCTCGACCAGAACCTGGGGCGGCCGGGGCTCGCGGACACCTGACCGGAGGACCCGACGCGGGTGAAGGCCGCCGAGGCGTCCAGGCCGCCGCCCGCATCCTGAGACGGCGGTGAGCGCGGGGGCACGACTGTGCCAGACTGCCCCCGTGCTCTCGTTCGCCATGATTATTGGCAGCAGGCGCGCCGGTCCGCAGTGACCGCCATGTACGACCAGGTACGGGCGGCCATCGTGTCCTCGACCCGCGCGCAGACCTCTCGCACCCGCGAGAGGTTTTTCGTTTTCCTGGCCCACCTTCAGCCGGGTGCGAAGCGCGAGGGACTATTGGGGGGACGGTGGAGCCGGTCATTCCGGTAAGACCGAGATTTACACAGGAGCCTTGAGACCATGACCGAAACCAGCCAGCCGGCCGACTCCTTCCACGTCTTCGACACCACGCTGCGCGACGGCGCCCAGCGTGAGGGGATCAACCTCACCGTCGCCGACAAGCTGGCCATCGCCCGGCACCTGGACGACTTCGGCGTGGGCTTCATCGAGGGCGGCTGGCCCGGCGCGAACCCCAGGGACACCGAGTTCTTCGCCCGCGCCCGGCAGGAGATCGACTTCAAGCACGCCCAGCTGGTGGCCTTCGGCGCGACCCGCCGGCCCGGCGCGAGGGCCGCGGACGACCCCCAGGTCAAGGCGCTCCTGGACTCCGGCGCCGGGGTGATCACCCTGGTCGCCAAGTCGCACGACCGGCATGTGGAGCTGGCGCTGCGCACCACGCTGGAGGAGAACCTGGAGATGGTCCGGGACACCGTCTCCCACCTGTGCTCCCAGGGCCGCCGTGTGTTCGTCGACTGCGAGCACTTCTTCGACGGCTACCGCGCCAACCCGGAGTACGCCAAGGCCGTCGTCCGGGCCGCCGCCGAGGCGGGCGCGGACGTGGTGATCCTCTGCGACACCAACGGCGGCATGCTGCCCGCCCAGGTCCAGGCGGTCGTCTCCACCGTCCTGGCGGACACCGGCGCCCGGCTCGGCATCCACGCCCAGGACGACACCGGCTGCGCGGTCGCCAACACCCTCGCCGCGGTCGACGCCGGCGCGACCCACGTGCAGTGCACGGCCAACGGCTACGGCGAGCGGGTCGGCAACGCCAACCTCTTCCCGGTGGTCGCGGCACTGGAGCTGAAATACGGCAAGCAGGTGCTGCCCGAGGGGCACCTGCGCGAGATGACGAGGATCTCGCACGCGATCGCGGAGGTCGTGAACCTCACCCCGTCGACGCACCAGCCGTACGTGGGCGTGTCCGCCTTCGCCCACAAGGCCGGACTGCACGCCTCCGCGATCAAGGTCGACCCGGACCTGTACCAGCACATCGATCCCGAGCTGGTCGGCAACACCATGCGGATGCTGGTCTCCGACATGGCGGGCCGCGCCTCCATCGAGCTCAAGGGCAAGGAACTCGGCATCGACCTCGGCGGCGACCGCGAGCTGGTCGGCCGCGTGGTCGAGAGGGTCAAGGAGCGCGAGCTCAAGGGCTACACCTACGAGGCGGCCGACGCCTCCTTCGAGCTGCTGCTGCGCGCCGAGGCTGAGGGCCGGCCGCTGAAGTACTTCGAAGTGGAGTCCTGGCGGGCCATCGTCGAGGACCGTCCCGACGGCACCCACGCCAACGAGGCCACCGTCAAGCTGTGGGCCAAGAGCGAGCGGATCGTCGCCACCGCGGAGGGCAACGGCCCGGTCAACGCCCTGGACCGCGCCCTGCGGGTGGCCCTGGAGAAGATCTACCCCGAGCTGGCCGCCCTGGAGCTGGTCGACTACAAGGTCCGCATCCTGGAGGGCAAGCACGGCACCTCCTCCACCACCCGCGTCCTCATCTCCACCTCGGACGGCCGGGGCGAGTGGTCCACGGTGGGCGTCGCCGACAACGTGATCGCCGCCTCCTGGCAGGCCCTGGAGGACGCCTGCACCTACGGGCTGCTGCGCGCGGGCGTGGCACCGGCGAAGTAGCCGGACGGCGTGGCACCGGCGAAGTAGCCGGACAGCCGCCTCCGCCGCCCGTCCGGCCGTCGTCCGCGGCACGGTGGAGGCATGGACGCCGACCACAGCAGCCTTCTGGGCCGGGGGCGCGTGGCGACCCGGCTGCCCGCCCGGGATCTGGACCGGGCCCGGCGCTTCTACGCCGAGAAGCTCGGTCTGGAGCCCGTCGACGAACGGCCCGGCGGGCTGCTGTACCGGTGCGGCGGCACGGACTTCGTGGTGTTCCGGTCGACGGGCTCCTCGCCCGGCACCTTCACCCAGATGGGCTGGGAGGTCGACGACATCGAGGCGGTCGTGACGGAGCTCCGGCGGCGCGGTGTGGTGTTCGAGGAGGTCGACGCGCCCGGGTTCCGTACCCGCGACGGGATCGCCGAGATCGAGGGCAACTATCCCGGCAAGGGCGCCCGCGGGGAGCGCGGCGCCTGGTTCCGGGACAGCGAGGGGAACCTGCTGGGCATCGGCCAGCCGACCCGGTGACCCGCCCGGCAGCGGACGTCCGCCTTCGTCAGGGCGCGCGCCAGATGTTGTCGAAGGCCGCGTCCTCGATCCGCCGCCGCTGCCGCACGGCCTCCAGTTCCGTCACCGCGTCGTTGACGGCGGCCAGCACCGTCACTACGGGCTCGTCGTCGGGGTAGGCGATCGCGCCGGCCGGCTCGGCCTCGACACCCACGGCGGCGGCCAGGCCGGCGAGCACCGGCTCACGGGCGGCCCAGCGGTCGGCCGCCTCGCGCCGGGCCCGCGAGTCGGCCGGCACCGGCCGGGTGGTGCGCCGGGGCATCCAGCGGTGGCGCTCCCCGGCGAGCAGCCCCTCGGCGTCCAGATCGGAGACATAGGCCGCTGCCAGGCCGCGGCCCCGGCGCCACAGCCAGTCCTCGACGGTCTCGTACGGCGTCTCCCGGACGAGCGCCGCCCCCGCCTCGTCCAGGAGCCGGTCACCCGTGGCCGGCCGCAGCCCGGGCACGATGCGGTCGCCGTCCAGCAGGACGTACTCGCCCGCCAGCAGGTCGACCAGTTCGGCTCCCGCGAGCGCGAGCGAGAGGTCGCCCTGCTCGAGCGGGCGGCCGGCCGGGACGTCCATGGTGACGATCAACAGGTCCCGCGGTGTGGTCATGCCGGACTCCTGGTCTGGGCGTCGGGGCGTCGGGCGGTCGCGTCGGCCCCCTGGTCAGGAGGGCTCCGCCTGACGATACGTCACCTCAGCTGCCACTTCTGGTTCGCCGCCCCGGTGCACGACCAGATCTGTGCCCGGGCACCGTTGGCCGGGGAGCCGTCGGTCACGTCGAGGCACTTGTCCGCGGCGAGGTTCACCACGTCACCCGTCGAGGCGTTGTACGACCACTGCTGGGCCCCGGTGCCGTTGCAGTCGTACAACTGCACCTTCGCCCCGTCGGCCGTCGAACCCGAGGTGACGTCCAGGCACTTGCCCAGCGCCCGGACCGACCCGTCCGCCGCCACGGTCCACCGCTGGGCCGCGCCGCCGTTGCAGTCGTAGAGCTGCACCGCCGTGCCGTTCGCCGGTGAAGCGCCCGCCACGTCCAGGCACTTGCCCGCCAGTCCCACGAACGCCCCCGACCGGCTCTGGCCGCCGGACTGCGTCCCGGACCAGGTGAAGGTGGCCGACGTCCTGCCCGGCAGCGAGTAAGTGGCGTGCTGCGAACCCCAGTCGATCGTCACCGTCCTCGCGCTCGGGGCGTCGTTGTAGGCGATCAGCGCCTTGCCGCCGTCCGGGTTGCGCCAGGCCACGTTCGGCACCGAGGACGAGGCCGTTGAGGCGATCCGCTGCGCTCCGGGCCGTACGAACTTCGTCAGGTGCCCCATGTCGTAGTACTCGACGGTGTAGTCGACCTGCCCGGAGCGCCCGTCCCCGTTGTGCACCGTGATCAGCCCGGTGCAGGTCCCGCAGCCGCCGTTGTGCGGCCCCATGTCCTGGTCGACGGCCAGGGACCACTTGGTCACGGACTTCGCCCAGTTGCGCGTGTAGTCGACGATGTTGTTCATGTCCTCGCGCTGCTGGTTCGCGATCCAGGTGCCGCCCGAGTGCTCGGTGCCGAAGGCGTCCAGCTGTGGGTACTGGTTGTGCACGGCGGTCTGCTTCGTCACGTCACCGCCGTAGCCGTGCCAGGCGACGCCGCCGAAGTTCGGGTGCGAGCGGACGGCCGCGTCGTCCACCGTCCGGGCGGCGTAGGCGTCGTAGGTGTCCCAGTTCCAGTCGAGCGCCAGCACCTTGGTCGCAAGGCCCGCGGCCTGGAGCCTGGGCAGCAGCTCGCTCTTGGTGAAATAGGCCAGCCCGGAGGCGTTCCAGCTCATCGACGGGTAGCCGGAGCAGCAGGTCGGCTCGTTCTGCGCGGTCACGTACGAGACCGGTACGCCCTGGTCGCGGTAGGCCTGGAGGTACTTCACGAAGTACGCCGCGTAGGCGCCGTAGTCCTCCGCCTTCAGCCAGCCCCCGTTCAGCTGCCCGCTGTCCTTCATCCAGGCCGGCGCCGTCCACGGCGAGGCCGTCACGGTCAGCGAGGGGTTCAGCCGGAGCGCCTGCCTGGTCAGCGGCACGACGTCCGCGAGGTCGTGGTCGACCGAGAACTTCGACAGGGAGGTGTCCGTCTGCCCGGCGGGCACGTCGTCGTAGGTGTAGCCGTGGCGGGCGAGGTCCGAGGCGCCCATCGGGTTGCGCAGGAACGAGAGCCCGATGCCGTCGGTGGGGGAGAACAGCCTGCGCATGGTGGCGTCCCGCGCCGCCTGCGACAGCGCGCCGCTGCTGTTCATCAGCCAGGCCGCGGTGTCGGTGAAGGAGGCGCCGCCGCCGGTGAAGGTCTGGTAGCGGGTGTTCTCGTCGACGGTGATGTTCTCGCCGCCGCCCGAGGCACCGGACTGGAAGGCGAACGGTGTCTGCGGCTCCAGCCCGCGGACCACGTGCCGCCCGCCGGAGTCGTCGGTCGTGGTCAGCCAGGCCGTGACCTGCTCGCCGGCCGCGTGCGCGGAGGGCAGGCCCAGGGTCGTCAGGCCGGCCGTGGTCAGGAGCCCCGCGAGGAGCAGTCGTGCCGTGCGCAGGCGTCCTCTCATGGAGCGCCGCCCTTCTTGAGGTGGGGGGACGGGGGCGTGCGAGCCGTGAGTAAATGACGGCTCGGCGTATGCGTCAAGGGGGTGCGCGTTCAGAACCCGAAGGGTCAACAGGCTAAATGTGGCCGCAGGTTGGCTCTGTACCGGATCTGGCGTGAAGTCTTGACGGCTCGACGGGACGCCAGTTAACTCACGTCGTGATCTAAGTCATGAGATGAGCCCGACGAGTTCACAGAGCCGAGGGAAGGTCCATGCGAAGAACCGCCCTGCTCGCCTCCGCCACCCTGCTCACCGCCCTGATCCCGCTCACCTTTGCCGGCCCGGCCGCCGGATCCGGCGCCCGGGCCGCGGATCCGGCCCCCGTACCCGTCGACCGCTTCGAGGGCGAGGTGCCCTTCGCGAGCCGGCCCGCCGAGGGCATCTTCACCTGGGGCGGCGACAGTGACGACCCGCCCACGCTCCGGCTGGCCGACCGCTCCGACGCCCCCGAGGGCGCCAAGGTCCTCTCCGGTACGTACGACATCAGCGGCTACGGCGGCTTCTCCCACGACTTCGACGCCGGCCGGCCCGCCCACGACTGGTCCGCCCACAAGGGCATCCGCTTCTGGTGGGACGGCCAGGACAACGGCAAGAAGATCGCCTTCGAGATCAAGGACGGCGGTGCGAACGGCGAGGCCTCGGAGCTCTGGACGGCTTCCTTCACCGACGGCTTCAGCGGCTGGAAACAGGTCGAGATCCCCTTCACCGACTTCACCTACCGCACGGACTACCAACCGGTCGGCGGCATCGACCACGTCCTCGGGCTCACCGGGGTGTGGGGGTACGCCCTCACCCTCCCCGCAGGCGTCAAGGGCCACTTCGCCATGGACGGCGTGGAGTTGTACGGCGGGGCCGACCAGTCGCTGCGCGCGTCGGTCACCACCGACGCGGCCGTGTACCCGGTCCGGCAGGGCGCTACGGCGACCGTCCGGGTCACCGTCGCCACCACCGGCTCCGCCCCGGTCGACCAGCCGGTGACCGTCGCGTACCGGACCGGCGGCGGGACCGCCGAGCCCGGCACGGACTACCGCCCGCTCTCCGGCACCCTCACCTTCCCCGCGGGCACCGCGTCCGGCACCTCGCGCACCATCGAGGTCCCGACCCTGAAGGACAGGTCCGCCGGACCCGCCGGGACGATCCCGCTCGCGCTCACCGTCACCGGTGCCAAGGCCCCGGCCGAGACCCCGCAGGTCGTCGTCGACGCCCACGGACTGCCTTACCTGGACAGCAGGTTGCCGGTGCGCAAGCGGGTCGCGGACCTCGTCTCCCGGATGTCCCTTCAGGAGAAGGCCGGCCAGATGACCCAGGCCGAGCGCGGGGCGATGACCGCGCCCGGCGACATCGCCACGTACGCGCTCGGTTCGCTGCTCTCCGGCGGCGGCTCGACGCCCACGCCCAACACCCCCGGGGCCTGGGCGGAGATGATCGACGCCTTCCAGCTGCGCGCCCGGGCCACCCGCTTCCAGATCCCGCTGATCTACGGGGTGGACGCGGTGCACGGCCACAACAACCTGGCCGGCGCGACGATCATGCCGCACAACATCGGCGTCGGCGCGACCCGCGATCCCCGGCTCGCCGAGAAGGCGGGCGAGGTGACCGCCGCCGAGGTCCGCGCGACCGGCGTCCCCTGGGACTTCGCCCCCTGCCTGTGCGTGTCGCGCGACGAACGCTGGGGCCGCGCCTACGAGTCCTTCGGCGAGGACCCGGCGCTCGTGCAGTCCATGGAGACGGTCATCCAGGGTCTCCAGGGCCGCTCGGACGGACGTGACCTGAGCCGTGACGACAAGGTGCTCGCCACCGCCAAGCACTTCGCCGGCGACGGCGGCACCGAGTACGGCTCGTCCACCACAGGGACGTACACGATCGACCAGGGCGTCACCAAGGTCACCGGGCAGCAGCTGGAGGCCGTCCACCTGGCGCCGTACCGGACGGCGGTCGACCGGGGCATCGGCTCCGTCATGCCGTCGTTCTCCTCGCTCGACGTCCTTGGCGACGGGCGGGGCCCGGTGAAGATGCACGCCCGCGCCGACATGATCAACGGCGTGCTCAAGGGCCGGATGGGCTTCGACGGCTTCGTCATCAGCGACTGGAACGCCATCGACCAGCTCCCCGGCGACTACGCGGCCCACGTCCGCACGGCGGTCGACGCCGGTCTGGACATGATGATGGTGCCGTACGGATACAAGGACTTCCGCACCACGCTCGTCGACGAGGTGGAGGCGGGCCGGATCAGCGAGCGGAGGATCGACGACGCGGTCTCGCGCATCCTCACGCAGAAGTTCAGGCTGGGCCTCTTCGAGCACCCCTACGCCGACACCTCCGGCGCCGCGCGGATCGGCTCCGCCGCGCACCGGGCCGTGGCCCGGCAGGCGGCCGCCGAGTCGCAGGTGCTGCTGAAGAACGCGGGCGGAGTGCTTCCGCTGAGGAAGAACGAGAAGGTCTACGTCGCCGGGTCCAACGCCGACGACCTCGGCAACCAGACCGGCGGCTGGACCATCACCTGGCAGGGCGAGTCCGGCACCCACACCCAGGGCACCACGATCCTGCAGGGCATGCGCAACGCCGGGGGAGACGTCACCTACTCCAAGGACGCCTCCGCGCCCACGGCCGGCTACGACGCCGGTGTGGTCGTGGTCGGCGAGACCCCCTACGCCGAGGGCGTCGGCGACGTCGGCAACGGCCACGACCTCCAGCTTCCGGCCGCCGACCGGGCCGCCGTGGACAGGGTGTGCGCGGCCATGAAGTGCGCCGTGCTGATCGTCTCGGGCCGGCCCCAGCTGATCGGCGACCGGCTGGAGAGGATCGACGCGCTCGTCGCCTCCTGGCTGCCGGGCACGGAGGGCGACGGCGTGGCCGACGTGCTCTACGGCAGGCGGCCCTTCACCGGGCAGCTCCCCGTGACCTGGCCCAGGTCTCAGGCGCAGCTGCCGATCAACGTGGGCGACGCCTCGTACGACCCGCAGTTCCCCTTCGGCTGGGGCCTGACCACGCTGACCGGGGTGCCGGCGGGCGGCACGGCGACGCTGCGGGCGCTGGCCCTGGCGGCGACGGCCGCCGAGCGGGCGGGCGCCGCCGACGCCGGCCGGGCGCTCGTCACCAGGGCCCGGCTGATCGTCCAGCAGAAGGTGGGCCAGGCCATGGGCGCGGCGGTGGCGAAACCCTTCGCCGACGCGGACCACCTGCTGCTGACCGGGCGTTACGGGGCCGCGGTGGACCGGCTCACGGCGGCGTACCGGGCCGCGTGACCGGCCGGTGGGAGGCGCACCTCGCGGGCTGCCCGCCGGGTGTGCCTCCCTCCGACGTGAATGACCGGTTTCGCTCCCCTTCGGGTAGCTTCGAACCATGAAGGCCGCCGCCCTGACCCGGGCCTCACGAGCCCCCATCCAGCTGCTGGTCGCGCTCGCGGTCGCCGTCGTGGCCGTGCTGTCGGCCGGCGTTCCGCGAGCCGAGGCAGCCACCGGCATCTCCGCGGTCGCCGAGGCGCTCCGCAAGAGCCCCGTCTACGTCGACCCGGCCGCCTCCGGCCTGCTGTCCTCCGCAGACGCCGACGTGCTGGCCCGGAAGATCAAGGACGCGGACAAGCCGCTGTTCATCGCCGTGCTGCCGGCCGGCTATCCGACCCGGAACCTCTTCTCCGACCTGCGCACCGCTACCGGCATCACCGGCGCCTACGCCATCCGCCTGGGCGACCGCTTCGACGCCCGCGCCGACGCCCCGGTCCTGCCGCGCAACGCCGTGCGCAACCTCGTCACCAGCGTCCAGGGCGAGGACGCCAAGGCCCAGCTCACCGACTTCACCGACCGGGCCCTGGCCGGCATGCGTGGCTCGGCCCCTGCCACCTGGGGCACCTCGGGCCAGGGCAGCGGGGTGTCGACCACCGCGCTGATCACCGCCGGGGCGGTCCTGGTGGCGGGTGGCGCGGGCGCGTACACCCTGGTCCGGCGCAGCCGGCGCCGCAAGGAGGCGGAGCAGCGGGCCGCGCTGGAGAAGCTGCGGATCGTGGTCGACGAGGACATCACCGCCTTCGGTGAGGAGCTGGACCGCCTCGACTTCCACCCGGCCGAGGCCGGTGCGGACGACGCGATGCGCGCGGACTACGAGCGCGCGCTCGACGCCTACGAACAGGCCAAGCAGTCCATGGCCGGGGCCCGCAGACCGGAGGAGGTGCGCGCCGTCACCGAGGCCCTGGCGGACGGCCGCTTCTCGCTCGCCCAGCTCGCCGCCCGCCGCGAGGGCCGCCCGCTGCCCGAGCGCCGTCCGCCCTGCTTCTTCGACCCGCGCCACGGCCCCTCCGTCACCGACGCCACCTGGACCCCGCCGGGCGGAGCACCCCGCCAGGTCCCGGTCTGCGCCGCCGACCAGGTCCGGCTGGCCGAGGGCCGCGACCCGCGGATCCGCGAGGTCGACACCGACGGGGGCCGCCGCCCCTACTGGGACGCGGGCCCCGCCTACGGGCCCTGGGCCGGCGGCTACTTCGGCGGCGGTATCCTCCCCGGCCTCCTCGTCGGCACCCTGCTCGGCAGCATGATGGCCACGCCGTCCTACGCCGCCGACTACGGCACCGGCTACGGCGACTTCGGCGGCCATGACGGTTACGGCGGCGGCTACGACGGCGGGGACATCTCGGGCGCCGACTTCGACCCCGGCGACTTCTCAGGGGGCTTCGGCGACGGCGGGGGCGGCGGGGACTTCGGCGGGGGCGGGGACTTCGGCGGGGGTTTCTGACCGGGTGGCGGCCCCTGAGGGGGCGGCGCCCTTCGGCCGTGTTCCGGGCAGGGGTCCCGAGCCGTGTTCCGGGCGGGGGTCCGGAGCCGGAACACGGCCGTGGGCGCGTCCCTCAGGTCAGGCGGTTGATCGGCGGGCACTCCCACCGTGCGTCGATGACTTCGGGGCGGGGAAGGTACATGCGCAGGCCGATGAACCAGTGCCCCTGCCCCGGTGTGGGCAGCCAGTTGGACTCCCGGTCGGGACCCGGTGACCCGGGCTGGAGGTGGAGGGTGAGGCCCCCGTCGGGGTCGGCGGCCAGTCCTGCCGTGCGGTCGCCGATGGAGTAGCGGTCGATCGGGTTGGGGACGAGGTTCCGGTCCTCGTCGTAGACGGTGAGGGACCAGAACGCGTCGACAGGGGGAAGAGCCCCGCGTTCGAAGCGCAGTTCGTAGCGGCCCGGGGACAGCTTGGCGCCGCCCGCGTCGTGGAAGGCGACCAGGTAGACCGCCTCCGCCGGATCGTTGGCGGCCACGCCCACCAGGGACTGCTCGGCGGCCCGGCGCAGGAAGTCGTCACCGAACCGGCCCATCTGCGGTGGTGGGTAGCGCCAGCCGTTGATCACGTGGGCCCAGTCACCACTGAGCAGTTGCTCCTCGAGCAACGGTACGCCGGTGGCCGCGGCCCGGATCAGGCTCTGCTTGACGGATTCGGGCTGGGCCTCGACGTCGAGCCCCGGGCCGATGCCGATCTCGGCGAACTGCTTGAGCAGGATCTCGTGGTGCTTCGGCGGCGGATTCTCGGCCAGCATGGCGTTGAGCGTCTTCCACGGCCCGAGCGGGTCGTCCTCCACGCCGGCCGGCTCCAGCACGTCACGCCGTTCCGGGACCTCCGCGCCCTTCTTGCCGAACAGGCTGAGCGGGGTCAGCCGGTACTGGCGCTGCAGCGCGTGCACGCTCGGAAGGTCGTCCTCGCCGTCGACGAGGGTGCGGCCCACGATGATGATCCAGGCACTCGGGGCGGTCTCCGTGCGGCGCACTCCCCGGGGGAGGTCTCCCTTCCATCCGGGCCCGACGAGGGCGAAGTCGCCCGCGTTCGGCCCGGTGGTGCGCAGTCCCACGTAGTCGTAGTTGTCCGACGTGATGCCGACCAGTTCGAAGGTGAAGTAGCGCTCGCCCATGTCCGGGTGGGAGAGGATGACGGGCTCCGTGCTCAGGTCGACCCAGGCGAACGAGTACAACGTGTCGTTGTTGGGGGCCAGGTCCTCCCGGTCGGAGGCGTCGAAGAGCTTGCGGGCGTGCCAGAAGTGGTTGACGGCGGCGTACGGAGTCAGTTCGCTGTCGGGCTCCTGAGCCACCCACCGGTGCCGCAACCGGGCGTTGTAGATGTACGGGAACCCGTAGACGAAGGCCTGCTCGCCCAGCGTGTAGGCGTACTCGCGGCGCCAGTCGCCCACGTGCCCGGTCAGGACCGGCTTGACCGACTGCCACATCAGCGGCAGCGCCTGCGATGTCCTGCGGGCGCGGTCGACCACGGCCCCCGGGTGGCGCACGGCGTCCGCCGTGGCCCGGCCCGTCGCCGTCGCCGCCTGGCCGATGTTGGACGACACTTCCGTGATCTGATGGCGCAGTCGCTGCATGGGATGCTTGCTCGCGGTCGCTGAGGTCATCACCGCGCTCCTTTTCCTGTTGCCCGCAGCACGGCGCGTCACCCCCGCCGGCCCTACGGCCGACGACCGTCGGCGATCGTCGGCGGCGTCTGCCCGGTTCCTCGACGTGGGGCGACGGGCCGCATCGTTCGCCGTGCTCGATCGGGTGTCCGGCGGGGGCTGGGTGCGGCCTGGCCTACTTTCGAGTAGATCACCGAGGGCAGGGCCCGGCAACCGGCCACGACGGCAACGGGCGACAGCGGGGGGCGGTCACATCCTCGTGCCGAAGTCCTGTGTCCACCAAGGCCCGCCCGAACCCTTGTGGACGCCCACCCCGATGTTCTTGAACGCGCAGTTGAGGATGTTGGCGCGGTGGCCGGGGCTGTTCATCCAGGAGTTCATCACCGACTCCGGGCTCTGCTGGCCCTCGGCGATGTTCTCGCCGTACGTGGACCAGCGGTAACCCGCGGCCGTGATGCGCTGCCCGGGGTCCTTGCCGTCGGGGTTGGTGTGGTCGAAGAAGTTGCGGGCGGCCATGTCGTCGGAGTGGCCCTGCGCGGCGGCGTCCAGTTGCGGATCCTCGGTGAGCGGGGCGCAGCCGGCGGCCGCCCGCTCCTTGTTGACCAGCGCGACGACCTGCGCCACGGTGCCCGCCGGGGCCGGCTGGGCGGGCGGTGCGCTGGACGCCCTCCGGGTGGGCGGGGCCTGCTCCCTGGTGGCGGGCGCGCTCGTGGTCCGGCGGGGGCTGCCGGAAGGGCTCGGGCTCTTCGACGCGGAACGCGAGGGAGATGGGGAGGGGGACGCCGAGGGAGAGGTCACGGCACCGGTGCCGGGGGCCGCGAGGTCCGTGACCGGCGCGGTCGGAGCCTGCGCCGCGGTGTCCTTCTCCGTTCCGGGACCGGTGCCGAGGTACCACAGACCGCCGCCTGCCACACAGGCGGCCACGAGCGCCCCGGCGGCCGCCCGCCGCCGCATGCGCCGGCGGCGGCGCGCCGCCTCGCGGGAGGTGGCCCGGCCACCGGCCGAGCGGTGGCGTGCCGCCCGGCCGCCACCGGACCCGCCGCGGCTTTCCGCCGACCCCGGTGAGGAGACCGAGCCGGCCGGCACCCCGTCGAAGGTGGAGCGTATGTTCGCCAGCAGCGCGGCCGGTACCGCGACGAGCGCCAGTCCCGCCAGCAGTCCCTCGGCCGGCATCAGCCCGCTCCACAGGCCCGCGCAGCGCACGCAGTCGCGGGCGTGCCGGGCTATTCGCTTGCGCCAGAGCGCGGAGGGCCGGCCGTCCCAGGCCGTCAGCACCTCCCGCAACTCCTCGCACGGCGGCTGCGCGTCGAGCGCCCGTACGACCACCCGGGCCGTCTCCAGCTGTGCCTTCATCCGCTGCACCCGGACCGCCGTGTGCTGCGGGGACAGCTTCAGCGCCTGCGCGACCTCCGCCCTGGACAGCTCACCGGCGCACTCCAGCCACCACAGCGACAGCAGGCTCCGGTCGTCCGGCTCCAGCCAGCGCGTCGCACGCGCGGTCTCCTGGCGCTGCCCGGACAGCTGCAGCCGCACCATGGTCAGGTCCACGAAGTCGGCGCCCGGATCCGCGACCTCGCCGGCCTCCTCCACGGTGCCCGGAGCGCCCTGCCGGTCCTGCCAGTGCGCCCGGACCCGGTTCATCGCGATCGCCACCAGCCAGGACCGGAAGCTCTCCGGGGCACGCAGACCGTCCAGCCCGTCCAGGGCGCGCAGCATGGTGTCCTGCACCACGTCGTCCACGTCGACCGAACCGTTCAGAGCCCGGCCCACGATGTTGTACACCAGCGGCAGGTGCGCGCAGACCAGGGCGTCCTGAGCCTCTGGATCGCCCTCGCGGGCGGCGGTCACCAGTGCCGCCAGGTCCACCGTGTGCTGTGTGCTCATGAGAAGACTTCCCTGTCCTTGACGCCCGTCGATGATGTCCGATACCTGGGAGACCACTGAAGGTATGCCGGATAACAGTTCTTCGGACGTGCGTTCAGGGATGGCGTGGGCGCGGAGGTTCCCACGGGCGGCGCCCTCAACTTCGCGCCCGGCACCGCTGCCACGGGCTGCTGATGGCCCCGATCGCCGTCGCCTCGGTGGCCGGAGTCCGGGACTACCCCGGCGAAGCGTCAGCGGGACAAGGAAGCGCCCGCCCTCTTCGCTCCTCGAACGGGGGAGTGGGGGCGGGCGGGTTCACGGGCCGCGGCCGGCTCCGTGGCCGTGCGGTCCAGGGGTCACGCGTTCTTGATCGCCGAGATGTCGAAGTTCAGCTTGATCTTGTCGGAGACCAGGACGCCGCCCGTCTCCAGCGCCGCGTTCCAGGTCAGGCCCCACTCGGAGCGCAGGATCTCCGCCTTGCCCTCGAAGCCGACGCGCTCGTTGCCGAAGGGGTCCTTGGCGGCGCCGTTGAACTCGAGGTCGATGGTGAGCGGCCTGGTGACGCCGAGGATGGTCAGGTCACCGGTGATCCGGTAGTCGTCGCCGCCCAGGGCCTCGGCCTTGGTGGAACGGAAGGTCATGGCCGGGAACTCCCCGGTCCTGAAGAAGTCCGAGCTCTTCAGGTGACCGTCGCGGTCCGCGGAACCGGTGTCGATGCTGTCCATCCTGACGTCGATCGAGGCCGTGGACTTGGCCGGGTCGCCACCGTCCAGGTGCAGGTCGCCGGTGAAGTCGTTGAACTTGCCCTTGACGTTCGTGACCATCGCGTGCCGCGCCACGAAGCCGAGCGTGGAGTGCGCCGGGTCGATGGTGTAGTCGCCGGTCAGCGCGGCGAGATCCGGGTTCACGGCGGCGGGGGCGGCGGGGGTCTCGAGGGTGTCGTTCTTGCGGCCGAAGATGCCCATGGTCTGCTCCTTGGGGACGTATGGTCGCCCGGCGCGAGGGGGGAACGCCGAGGATGTTGAACATTCAACGAGGTCAACACTCACGACCGTAGACCTATTCCGTTCGACTTTCAACATCATGCGCCGAGTGTCGGGCGCACTACACACGGTCACTCCGTCCGCCCTCTGGCGAACGCGCGTAGACCTCCGGCAGCAACTCCCTGCAGCACCTGCAGCACCTGCAGCACCTGCACCACCTGCACCACTGCATGACCTGCACCACTGCACCACCTGCAGCACCTGCACAGCCGCCCCGGCCGAACCCGGGCGGCGGTCGCCGCGCAGCCGTGACGGCCGCCGTCCGGACGGGCCGATGCCGTTGACGGGCGCCCACGCCGGCGGCTAGCCAGGGTTCATGACGAAGCATCAGCAAGGGGCCCCCGCCCGCCGAGCCTTCGTGAGACCCACCCGTCGCGCCGTCCTCCTCACCGTGGCACTCCTCGCGGCCACCGCCACCGGTGCTCCCGCCTCCTCGGCCGCCCGCGGCACGGCTCGCGACGACCCCTACGACACCCTCCGCCGCCGCTGGCTCGACCTCGCCCTCGGCACCGGATACGACCCGGCCGCCGAGCCCTACGCCTCCCGGCTCGCCGAGACCGGACGACTGGCCCGGGCCCACCAGGCCGCCATGGCGCCCACCGCCACCTGCCTCTGGCCCGGCCACCCCTTCGACCCGCCCGCCGGCATCACCTTCAGCTACGGCCGCCTGTGGACGATGACGCAGGCGTACGTCCAGCGGGGCACCGGCTGCACCGCCGATCCCGCTCTCCTCGCCGACGTACTGCGCGGCCTCGACCACCTCGGCGCCACCGTCTACAACCCCGCCACCACCCGCTACGGCAACTGGTGGGAGTGGCAGATCGGCAGCCCCCGCCTGCTGATGGACATCACCGCGGCCCTCCACGGCCACCTCACCGCCGCGCGGCTCACCGCCGCCTGCGCGGCCGTCGACCACTTCGTCCCGGACGCCGTGCTGCGCGACTACTCCGGTACCTCCACCGGCGCCAACCGCGTCGACCTGTGCCGCAGCGTCGCCCTGCGCGGCATCCTGGGCCGGGACGGCGGCAGGATCGCCCTCGCCCGGGACGCCCTGTCGCCGGTCTTCCCCTACGTCACCAAGGGCGACGGGCTCTACGCGGACGGCTCCTTCGTGCAGCACACCTGGGTCGCCTACTCCGGGACGTACGGCCAGGTCGTGCTCGACGGACTCGGCCGGCTCCTGGCGCTGCTGGCCGGATCGCCGTGGGAGGTCACCGACCCGAACCGGCGGGCCGTCCTGGACAGCGTCGAGCACGCCTACGCCCCGCTGATCCACGACGGACTGGTGATGGACAGCGTCAACGGCCGTGCCATCAGCCGGGGCCGTCCCAAGAGCGACGACCGGCAGGTCATGCGCGGCGACCACTTCCACGGGCAGGCCCTGATCGCGGCCATCGCGCTGCTCGCGGACGCCGCGAGTCCCGCCGAACGAGAGCGCTGGCACGCGCGGGTGAAGGGCTGGATCGAACGCGACACCGTCACCCCGGCGCTGACCGGGCCCCAGTTCGCCGTCGCCGACCTCGCCCGGCTGCACGCGATCGCCGGCTCGCCGGTGGCCGCCGCACCCGAACCCCTCGGCCACCACCTGTTCGCCGCCATGGACCGCGCCGTCCACCGCCGCCCCCGCTTCACCGCGAACATCGCCATGGCCAGCGACCGCATCACGTACTACGAGTGCGGCAACGGCGAGAACCCCCGCGGGTGGCACACGGGAGCCGGAATGGTCCTGTGGTGGGCGGCCGGAAGGCCCACCGACCAGTACACCGACTGGTTCTGGCCGACCGTGGACTGGTACCGGCTGCCCGGCACCACCGTCTCCACCAGGCGCCTGCCCGACCGCGCGGGCGGCGAGTGGGGGTGGCCCAGACCGGACGTGCGCTGGGTGGGCGGCACCACGGACGGCGAGTACGCGGCGATCGGGCAGCACCTCAAGGGCCTCGGCTCCACCCTTCAGGCCCGCAAGTCCTGGTTCTGCGCCGACGACGCGGTGATCTGCCTGGGCGCCGGGATCACCTGCGCCGACGGGGTGCCGGTCGAGACGGTCGTCGACAACCGCAACCTGGGCGAGGGCGGCACACCGGCCTTCGTACGCGGTCGCGGCTGGGCGCACCTACAGGGCCACGGCGGCTGGGTGGTCCCGGACGGGGACCTCAGGGCTCTCAGGGAGGACCGCACCGGGGCGTGGTCCGACATCAACTCCACGAGTTCCACCGAGCGGCGCACCCGGCGCTGGCAGACGCTCTGGCTGGACCACGGCACCGACCCGGCCGGCGCCGCCTACGTCTACCTCCTGATGCCCGGCGCCTCCCGCCACGCCGTCGCGGCCCGCGCGGCCGACCGCCACTGGATGACCGTCCTGGCCAACGACACCGGCCGGCAGGCGGTCGCCGTTCCTCCGCTGGGCCTGCTCGCCGCCAACTTCTGGCGGGCCGGTACGGTGGGACCGCTGGGCGCGTCGGCCGGCGCCAGTGTGCTGGTCCGCCGCCGGCGGCGGACGGCTACGCTCTGCGTGAGCGAGCCGCCGCGCACCGGCGAGGTGCTCGATGTCGTCTGGGACACCCGGGACCGTCCGGTGCACCGGGTGCTGCGGGCCGACGACTCGGTCGAGGTGGTCTCCACAGGCCGCCGTCTGGGTCTGCGTGTCACTCCGGGGAAGGCATGTGCCTCACACGAATGTGAGGTGGCTCTCGGGCCCTGACTTTGTGCGACCTCCACAACGCCGATCCCCTCTGAGCAGTCGGAAAGGCTGCAAGGCGCTGTGGTTCTGTTCAGGGGTACCAGGAAAACGGGTCGGAGACTGTACGGAGTCAACGGCTCGCTTTCCTTGGTGTCCTTCGTAAGGTCACTACATGACCGTTTTGGAAGAGACGACGGGTGAGCCGACCGGCGAGCCGACGGACGCGCGCGGACGGGTCGCCGAGCTGCACGAGATCCGTGCGCAGGCCGTGGCGGGCCCCAGCGAGAAGGCGACCGCGGCACAGCACGCCAAGGGCAAGCTGACCGCCCGGGAGCGCATCGAGCTGCTCCTGGACCCGGGCTCCTTCCACGAGGTCGAGCAGCTGCGCCGGCACCGGGCGACCGGGTTCGGCCTGGAGGCCAAGAAGCCGTACACCGACGGTGTCATCACCGGCTGGGGCACGGTGGAGGGCCGTACGGTCTTCGTCTACGCCCATGACTTCCGCATCTTCGGCGGCGCCCTGGGCGAGGCCCACGCCACCAAGATCCACAAGATCATGGACATGGCCATCGCGGCCGGTGCGCCGCTGGTGTCGCTGAACGACGGCGCCGGCGCCCGCATCCAGGAGGGCGTCAGTGCCCTGGCCGGCTACGGCGGCATCTTCCAGCGCAACACCAAGGCGTCCGGCGTCATCCCGCAGATCTCGGTGATGCTCGGCCCGTGCGCCGGCGGCGCGGCCTACAGCCCCGCCCTGACGGACTTCGTCTTCATGGTCCGCGAGACCTCGCAGATGTTCATCACCGGCCCGGACGTGGTCAAGGCGGTCACCGGCGAGGAGATCACGCAGAACGGCCTGGGCGGCGCCGACGTGCACGCCGAGACCTCCGGCGTGTGCCACTTCGCCTACGACGACGAGGAGACCTGCATCGCCGAGGTGCGCTACCTCCTCTCCCTCCTCCCGCAGAACAACCGGGAGAACCCGCCCCGGGTGGAGTGCTCCGACCCCGCCGACCGCCGCTCCGACGTCCTGCTGGACCTGGTCCCGGCCGACGGCAACCGGCCGTACGACATGGCCAAGGTCATCGAGGAGATCGTCGACGACGGCGAGTACCTGGAGGTCCACGAGCGCTGGGCGCGGAACATCATCTGCGCGCTGGCCCGGCTGGACGGCCAGGTCGTCGGCATCATCGCCAACCAGCCGCAGGTGCTGGCCGGCGTGCTGGACATCGAGGCGAGCGAAAAAGCTGCGCGCTTCGTGCAGATGTGTGACGCTTTTAACGTTCCAATCGTCACCTTCCTGGACGTTCCCGGGTTCCTGCCCGGTGTCGACCAGGAGCACGGCGGGATCATCCGGCACGGCGCGAAGCTGCTCTACGCCTACTGCAACGCCACCGTGCCCAGGATCTCGCTGATCCTGCGCAAGGCGTACGGAGGTGCCTACATCGTCATGGACTCCCAGTCGATCGGTGCCGACCTCACCTATGCCTGGCCGACCAACGAGATCGCAGTGATGGGCGCGGAGGGCGCGGCCAACGTCATCTTCCGCCGTCAGATCGCCGAGGCCGAGGACCCCGAGGCGATGCGGCAGAAGATGGTCAAGGAGTACAAGGCCGAGCTGATGCACCCCTACTACGCGGCCGAGCGCGGTCTGGTGGACGACGTCATCGACCCGGCCGAGACCCGCGAGGTCCTGGTCAAGTCCCTGGCGATGCTGCACACCAAGCACGCCGACCTGCCCTCCCGCAAGCACGGCAACCCCCCGCAGTAACCGCCTTAACCCGGCGGACGCACCGCGGCAATCCCGCGGACCCCTCAGCCACGGAGACTGACACCCATGGACACGCCTGACATCCGCGTCGAGAAGGGCCACGCCGAGCCCGAGGAAGTCGCCGCCATCACGGCCATCCTGCTGGCCCGTGCCGCGGCCCGCCCCGCCGACACCACGCCCACCCGCCGCGGTCGCCCCAAGGCCGGCTGGCGCCGCCTGGAGCGCGAGAACGGCTTCCGCGCCCCGCACAGCTGGCACGGCTGAGGCGACGAGACGACCGGCACGCATGAAGAAGGGCCCCTCCACGGAGGGGCCCTTCTTCATGCGCGCGCGTGCCCGGGGGCAGGGCACAGGGTGAACGGAGGAGAGAGAGGACAGCGGACAGGGGCCGGGGGACGGACAGCTGGGCGGTCCCTCCCGACCCGGGATGGACCGCCCACCTGATGCCGCGATGCGACCGGCTCAGCGAAGCCGGGCCATCAGCGCGTGCTCCACCAGCGTGATCAGCGCCGACTTGGCGTCCGCGCGGTGGCGGGCGTCGGTGGTGATGATCGGGGTGTCGGGGCCGATCTGCAGCGCCTCACGGACCTCGTCCGGGTTGTACGGCTGGTTGCCGTCGAAGCCGTTGAGGGCGATGACGAAGGGCAGCCCGCTGTTCTCGAAGTAGTCGACCGCGGGGAAGCAGTCGGCGAGGCGGCGGGTGTCGACCAGGACGATGGCGCCGATGGCACCGCGGACCAGGTCGTCCCACATGAACCAGAAGCGGTCCTGGCCCGGCGTACCGAACAGGTACAGGATCAGGTCCTGGTCCAGGGTGATACGGCCGAAGTCCATGGCCACGGTCGTCGTGGTCTTGTCTCCGGTATGGGTGAGGTCGTCGATGCCCGCCGAAGCAGACGTCATGACGGCCTCCGTGCGCAGCGGGTTGATCTCCGAGACGGCGCCGACGAACGTGGTCTTGCCCACGCCGAAGCCGCCCGCCACCACGATCTTCGCGGAGGTGGTGGAGCGGGAAGGACCGCCGCTAGAGCTTGCGAAGTCCACTGAGCACCCTTTCGAGCAGTGTCACGTCTGGCTGGCCACCGGCGTTCTCGTCGCCGCCGGGCTGATGGATGGCGACCAGGCCCGCCTCCGCCAAGTCGGCGACGAGGATCCTGGCCACGCCGAGAGGGATCGTCAGCAGGGCCGAGACCTCGGCCACCGACTTGATCTCGCGGCACAGATTGCAGATCCGCTGATGCTCGGGCAGCTGGCCCTGCATCTGGTGCGGCTGCGCCGTGGTGTGCACCAGCGCCTCGATGGCGAGCTGGTACCGCGGCCTGGTGCGGCCGCCCGTCATGGCGTACGGGCGGACCAGGGGGTTGTTCGACGCCCCCGCGGGCGCCGGCTCAGGGGTACGTCGCTGCGGCTGCACCGGCTGGATGCGCGGGGCGGGCGGCTGGTCGTACGGCGAAGGGCCTGGGCCCTGCGGCGCGTACGGCTGCCGGTGGTGCGGGGCGGAGGGGAAGTTGTACCGGTTCGCCGAACCGTCGCCCTGGCCCTGGGCAGGGCCGTACGACCAGTTGCCCGAAGACGAACCGCCTGGGGGTGTTGCCACTCTCTCTCCTCCTCCGACTGCGCCGGGCACCCAACCCTGTGGAAGCCGCGTTCCGAAACCTTACGGCCCCGGGACGCCAAAACGCACCGTCTGTCTGTTAGTTGAGAAGGCTCCCCTGGAGTTCCGCGCGGAGATCCGGAGTCAGGACCGTACCCGCGCGGTCCACCAGAAGGGCCATCTCGTACCCAATGAGACCGATGTCGGCCTCGGGATGTGCGAGAACCGCGAGCGACGAACCGTCGGAGATGGACATGATGAACAGGAATCCCCGCTCCATCTCCACAACCGTCTGGTTCACACTGCCGCCCTCGAAGATGCGCGAGGCACCGGCGGTCAGTGAGGTCAGACCGGAGGCGACGGCCGCGAGCTGGTCGGCGCGGTCGCGGGGAAAGCCTTCGGACATCGCCAGAAGGAGTCCGTCGGCGGAGACCACCACGGTGTGGGACACCCCGGGGGTGTTGTCCACGAAGTTGGTGATCAACCAGTTCAGGTTCTGCGCCGCCTGGCTCATCGGGCTCACACTAACGCTCCTGGTTGTAGGTGCTGTCAGGACCGAAGCCCTGGCCGTTCTTGTCACTTCCTGCGCTGCGTCCCCGCTCGACGCCCCGGCGCAGGTTGCTCAGCCTGCCCCTGACGTCCTCGGGGGCGCGGGAGACCTGTGGGCCGCCCTGCGGGGTCGATTCCGCGGCGCCCTCGACCAGGTTGGCCTTGGGCACCCGCCGCGGTAGGCCGGAGGAGGTCACTCCGCCCGCCTTGGGCTTCCGGAGCTGCGAGGCCTGCTGCCAGCGCTCGTCGTTCGCCGAGCGCCAGTCGCTGTCGCCGTTGCTCTCCGGAGTGCGGGCCGGCGCTTCCTGGCTCACGCGCCGCGCGCCGTTCGTACCGCTCGCGGTGGATCCGCGGCGGGGCAACCCGGCGTCGGTCAGCTCGTGGCCTGCGGAGGAGGCCGTTCCCGGACGGTCGAAGCCTACGCTTTCCGCGCCGTTCACGTCAGCGGCCTGCGTGGATTCCGCTTCCGGAGCGTACTGGTCCGGATAGCCGTTCCGGTAGGCGTCCTGCTGTGGCCAGTCGTCCTGGTAGGACTGCTCCTGGAAGCCGGAGTACGCCTCCGGCGCCGCGGAACGGGCCGGTGCGGGCTCCTGCTGGGCCGGCTCCGCATAGGCGGTGTCCGGGTAACCGCCGTTGGACGAGTAGGCACCGTTCTGCGGCAGGCCGCCGTTCGGCGCGTAGTACGTGCCGTCGTACGACTGCTGTCCCTGCTCGTCGTAGGCAGGCTGCTGCGGCTGGTCGTACGCCGTCTGCTGCTCCTCGTACGCCGTTCGCCGGTCGTACGCGTCGCCCTGCTCCGGGTAGGCCACCTGGCCCGTGTCGTACGCCTGGCGCCCGCCGGGCTCGTCGGCGTACCCGGTCTCGGAGGCCTCCGGGGCGGCCGGCTGGCCGTGCGACTGGGCCTCCAGCGCCGCCCGGCGCTCCTCGCGCTTCAGCGAGCGGCCGACGGGGTCCAGCTCCCGGATGTCGTCGGGGACCTCGGAGTACCGGCTGTCGTCGAAGCCCAGCTCAGCGGCCGTGCGCATCGGCGGCAGGTGGTTGAAGTCCTCACCCTGGAACTGCTGCTCCGGGATGATCTGCGAGACGGTGAATTCGTCGCGGTCCAGAGCCTGCTCGCCACCGCCGCCGTGGGTGATCGCGTCCGGCAGCATGACCAGCGACGTGGTGCCGGCCTGCTCGCCGGAGGGGCGCAGCTGGACCCGGATGCCGTGCCGGTCGGCGAGGCGGCCGACCACGAACAGGCCCATGCGCTGGGAGATCGCCACGTCCACGGTGGGCGGGTTGGCCAGCTTGTGGTTGATGTCCGCGAAGTCCTCGGCGGTCAGGCCGATGCCCTTGTCGTGGATCTCGATCATGATCCGGCCGTCGGGCAGCCGGGTCGCGGTCACGCGGACCTTGGTCTGCGGCGAGGAGAACGTGGTGGCGTTCTCCAGCAGCTCGGCCAGCAGGTGCACGAGGTCGGTCACCGCGCGGCCGTGGATCTCGGCCTCGGGGACGCCGGACAGCTCGATGCGCTCGTACTGCTCCACCTCGGAGGAGGCGGCGCGCAGCACGTCGACCAGCGGGACCGGCTGGTCCCAGCGGCGGCCCGGCTCCTCGCCGGCGAGGACCAGGAGGTTCTCGCCGTTGCGGCGCATACGGGTGGCCAGGTGGTCCAGGCGGAAGAGGTTCTCCAGCTGGTCCGGGTCGGCCTCGTTGTTCTCCAGGTCGGTGATCAGCGTCAGCTGGCCCTCGATCAGCGACTGGTTGCGGCGCGAGAGGTTGGTGAAGATCGCGTTGATGTTGCCCCGCAGCAGGGCCTGCTCGGCGGCGAGCCGGACGGCCTCGCGGTGGACCTGGTCGAAGGCGCGGGCGACTTCGCCGATCTCGTCGGTCGAGGTGATCGGGATCGGCGCGACCCGGGTGTCGACCCGGCCGGGGTCGGTGCGCGAGAGCTGGTCGACCAGCATCGGCAGGCGCTGCTCGGCGATGCCGAAGGCGGCGTTGCGCAGCTGGCGCATCGAGCGGCTCATCTGGCGGGCCACCAGACCGGCCAGGATGAACGCGGCGAGCAGGGCGATGACCACGACGGCGCCGGTGACGAAGGCGGACTGCTTGGCGTCGTCGGCGATGGCGGAGGCCTCGCTCACCGCCTTGTCGGCCATGTTCGACTCGATGGTGCGGTAGGCGTTGAACTTGAGTGTGTTGACCGCCCACCAGTTCTCGGGGGTGATGCCCTTCTGGGCCAGCGCCGCCCGGTAGGCCGGGTCCGTGCCCTTCAGCGTGGCGAGGGCCGAGACCATCTTGGTGGGGTCGGACGGCGGGGGCACGTAGGCCGGGTTCTTGGCCTTGGCCTGCTGCGCCATGGCCGCGGCCTGGTCCTGGATGTCCTTCTTCTGCGCGTCCAGCTTGTCCGCGTCGCCCTGGGTGCCGCCGCCGATGTACTCCTCGGAGGCGATGCCCTCCAGATAGGCGTAGGACGACAGGGCGACCCGCTGGCTGGCCAGGTTGCCGGCGTCCGGGCCCGGCTTGACCAGTATGTGCATACCGATCGACCGCTCCAGCGACAGCGCGGCCTTGGTCAGCGACATGGCGTAGACGGTGCGGCCGTAGGAGGTGATGTTCCCGGTGCCCAGGCCGAGCTCGTTGGCGAACTCCATCAGCGGGTGGGCGACCTTGACGTAGCCCTCCTCGGTCTGCACGCCGGTCAGCTTGGAGCTGTAGGCGGCGGCGCGCAGCGTCTGGAGCTCGGGCTCGGCCTCGCGGAACAGCTTCAGCCGGCGCTGCAGGCCGGACTTGTGCGGCATGTTCTGCGCGGCCTGGTCGAAGGCGTCGGCGGCCTTGTCGGTCCCCTGGCGGGCCTGGGTGACGGTCGTGTCGTTCTGGCCCTTGCCCTCCAGCAGGGGGGCCGCCGTGACGTCACGCTCGTTGTAGAGGGCGTTGGCGTAGGTCAGCGAGGCCCGCACCAGTCGTGCGGTGTTCTCCGCGTCCTGGGCGTCCTGCCAGGTGTCGATCGAGCTCTTGACCTGGAAGCCGCCCATGACGAGGCCGACCAGCACGGGTATGAGCAGGATCGCGTTCAGCCGGGTCGGCACCCGCCAGTTGCGCGGGGAGAAGCGGCCCCCGCTCGGGGCGGGAGGGGCCGTCGGCTCCGAACCGGGCACGTGTGCGGGCGCCGCTCCGCGCGGCGGCGGGGTGAAGTTTCCCCGGGCCGACGGCTCGGGGCCGTTCTTGCTTCGCCTCACTCGACCAACAACCTCTCGGCGGTCGGCACCAACGTTGTGCCGCAGTGTCTCAGAGCCCAGTACGCATCGACTGTGAGTACGTCTTTGACTAATGGGCAGTTCAGGCATTCCAGCACGTCAACATGCGCTCTTCCAAACAGTGGAAACCACTGATTCGGAGTGATGTAAGCCGCAGATAAAACGGTCAAACAGAGCGAGCCGCGGCAAAAGGCGGGCGGATTGTGCGCGCAGCGACACCGGATGTGCGCGACGCGTGGCCGTGCCATCCGATTCCTCTGCCGAAACGTTATGAACACCGGGGCCGACCGTGTCAAAGGACACAGCCGGCTCCGGTGCATCTACGACAACTGCCGTATGGCATTGCCGACTTGGGTGCTATGTGAAACGTGCCCGGGGCGTTACCTCAGCCGGGCCATCAGTGCGTGCTCCACCAGCGTGATCAGGGCGGACTTGGCGTCCGCGCGGTGGCGGGCGTCGGTGGTGATGATCGGTGCGTCGGGGCCGATCTGCAGCGCCTCGCGCACCTCGTCCGGGTTGTACGGCTGCTGGCCGTCGAAGCCGTTGAGGGCGACGACGAAGGGCAGCCCGCTGTTCTCGAAGTAGTCGACCGCCGGGAAGCAGTCGGCCAGGCGCCGGGTGTCCACGAGCACCACCGCGCCGATGGCCCCCCGGACCAGGTCGTCCCACATGAACCAGAACCGGTCCTGACCGGGCGTGCCGAACAGGTACAGGATCAGGTCCTGGTCGAGCGTGATGCGGCCGAAGTCCATGGCCACCGTGGTGGTGGTCTTGTCCCCGGTGTGGGTCAGGTCGTCGATGCCCGCGCTCGCGGACGTCATCACGGCCTCGGTGCGCAGCGGGTTGATCTCCGAGACGGCGCCCACGAACGTGGTCTTGCCCACGCCGAAGCCACCCGCCACCACGATCTTGGCTGAGGTGGTCGCCCGGCTTCCGTCAGAGCTTGCGAAGTCCACTGAGCACCCTTTCGAGCAGCGTCACATCCGGAGCGCCGCCGTTGTTCTCGTCGCCGCCCGGCTGGTGGATGGCCACCAGACCGGCCTCGGCGAGGTCCGCGACGAGGATCCGGGCCACACCGAGCGGCATGGCGAGCAGCGCCGACACCTCGGCGACCGACTTCACCTCGCGGCACAGATGGCAGATCCGCTGGTGCTCCGGGAGCAGTCCCATCAGCGCTGCCGGGTCGGCCGTGGTGCTGATCAGTGCCTCTATGGCGAGCTGGTAGCGCGGCCGGGTCCGGCCGCCGGTCATCGCGTACGGACGTACCAGCGGCTGGTCGCCCTCGTCCCCGTACGGCTCGGCGTACGGATCATGAGAGGCGGTGGGCGGGGTCATGAATCCTCCGGACGGGACAGCAAGTCGGTCAGTCAAGCCGTCGGACGGGGCCGGTGGGGGGATTGTGGCGGCCGGACGGTGATTTGGTGAGGTGGGTGGTACCGGGGCCTGTCAGTGGAGCAAACTGCCTTGTAGTTCAGCGCGCAGGTCGGGGGTGAGCACCGCGCCCGCGCGGTCGACGAGCAGCGCCATCTCGTAGCCGACGAGGCCGATGTCGCACTCGGGGTGGGCGAGGACCGCCAGGGACGACCCGTCCGACACGGACATCAGGAAGAGAAATCCGCGCTCCATCTCCACGACCGTCTGCGCCACGTTGCCGCCCTCGAAGATCCGGGAGGCCCCGGCGGTCAGCGAGGTCAGACCGGAGGCGACGGCCGCGAGCTGGTCGGCGCGGTCGCGCGGAAAGCCTTCGGACATGGCCAGAAGGAGTCCGTCCGCGGACACCACGACGGTGTGGGACACCCCCGGGGTGTTGTCCACGAAGTTGGTGATCAACCAGTTGAGGTTCTGTGCCGCCTGGCTCATCGGGCTCAACTAACGCTCCTGCTGGTGAGTGGGGCTCGGGAAACTGCCCGTCTGACCGGTACCGGCCTGACGACCCTGTGCGATGCCCCGACGGAGATTGGTCAGCCGGCCGCGTACCTCGTCGGGCGCACGCGAGACCTGAGGACCGTTCTGGTGCTGTTGCTGCTGAGCCGTGCCCGGGACGAGGTTCGCCCGGGGCACCCGGCGCGGCAGGCCGGAGGTGGTGACGCCGCCCGCGGCCGGCTGCCGTACGCGCTCCGCCTGCCGGACGAGGTCGTCGTTCGGCGAGGTGCGCCAGGTGGAGGCGGTGGTCCGCTGGGGACCGGTGGGGGACTGTGGGGCAGCAGGAGCCTGCTGCTGCGGGGCCGGAGCCGGGGCGGCCGCCTGGTGGCGGTCACCGCGGAACCAGTTGGTCTCCAGGGTGTCGTACAGCGGCGTGCGTCCGTCGCCCGGACCCGTGGCCGGCGGAAGCGCCTCGGGCTCCTGACGGACCGGGCGCTGCGGGCGCTGCGGGGCCGCCGGGCGCCGAGCGCCGAAGTCGGCCGGGCCGCCGGGCTGGGGCCGCTCGAACTGTCCGGTGGACGACGGGTCCTGACGGGCCGGCAGGGCGTGCCGTCCGGTGGTGCTGCCGTCGTAGCCCGGCTGGGCGAACTGGCCCGTGGAGCCGTTGTCGTAGGCCTGCGG
Source organism: Streptomyces sp. NPDC020801 (assembly GCF_044334385.1). Classification (NCBI taxonomy): domain Bacteria; kingdom Bacillati; phylum Actinomycetota; class Actinomycetes; order Kitasatosporales; family Streptomycetaceae; genus Streptomyces; species Streptomyces sp. NPDC020801. The sequence continues at coordinate 145,216 of NZ_JBIRST010000012.1, read as the reverse complement.
CGCCTGCGGGGCCGCGAACTGGCCGGTGGAGCCGTTGTCGTACGCCTGCGGGGCGGCGAACTGGCCCGTGTCGGCCGGGTTCTGCGAGCCCGGGCCGAAGACGTCCGGGCGGACGAACGAGCCCGGGTTCTGTCCGGCACCCGCGGAGGGCGCCGGGAACCGGCCGGTGTTCTGGCCGCCGTTCGCGCCTCCACGCGGTGCGTCGAAGTCGGAGCTCGGGATCGCCGGCATCTCCGCCGTGGCGCCGGGGCCCTGGCGGTCGTCGATCCGCGGCAGCCCGGAGGTCTGCGCCGCGTCCCGCTCGTCGTGGCCGCGCGGGACGTCCGGTGCGGACCGGCCCGCGGCGTTCTCGTCGCCCCAACCCGGGGTGCGGGCGTTGCCGCCCGGGAGCTCCGCGCGCGCACCGCCGCGCGGCGACAGCTGCCGTCCCTGCTCGGTGCCGTTCGCCCGCTGCGGGGGTACGGGGCCGCGAGTGCCGCCGCCGAAGGCGTCCTGACGCGGGCCGTCATCGAAGTTCTGGCCGCCGCCGGTGCGCTGACCGTCACCGAAGCCCTGCGGCGAACCCGGCGCCAGGCCGCCGAAGCCGGCACCGGGGCCCGTGGGGGCCTGACGGTTCTGCTGCGGCTGCGCCGGACCCTGGGGTCCGCGCGCTCCGCCCGGACGGCCGCCGTTGCCGGGCAGCGCGGCCCGGGGAGCCTGGCCGGCGCCCACCTGGCCGCGCGGGGCGGCTCCGGGGCCGAGCCGGCCGGCACCGCCCTGCGGCGCGCCGAGGGCACCGCCGCCAGGCTGGCCGCCCTGGCGTCGCGCCGCGGCCACACCGGCGGCGGCAGCGGCGGCCGCCGGACCGCCCGCGGAGGGCGCGCCGGGCTTGCCGGCCGCCGGCTTCCTGCCGCCCTGGGCCACGTCGACGGGCAGCATGACGAGGGCCGTCGTACCGCCGGAGTCGGACGGACGCAGCTGGATGCGGATGCCGTGCCGCTGGGACAGCCGGCCGACCACGAACAGACCCATGCGGCGGGAGACGGAGACGTCCACGGTGGGCGGCGAGGCGAGCCGCTCGTTGATCGCGGCGAGGTCCTCGGGGGAGAGGCCGATGCCGGTGTCGTGGATCTCGATCAGTACCCGGCCGTCCGGCAGCGCGTGACCGGTGACCTTGACCTTGGTCTGCGGCGAGGAGAACGAGGTGGCGTTCTCCAGCAGCTCGGCGAGCAGGTGCACGAGGTCGTTGACGACGCGGCCGGCGACCTCGGTGGTCGGCACGGCGGCGAGCTCGATGCGCTCGTACTGCTCCACCTCGGACGCGGCGGCGCGGAGCACGTCGACCAGCGGGACCGGACGGGTCCAGCGGCGGCCGGGCTCCTCACCCGCGAGGACGAGGAGGTTCTCACCGTTACGGCGCATACGCGTCGCCAGGTGGTCGAGCTTGAACAGTGAGGACAGCTGGTCCGGGTCGGCCTCGCGGGACTCCAGTTCGGAGATCAGCGACAGCTGGCGCTGGATCAGGCCCTGGGAGCGGCGCGAGAGGTTGGTGAACATCGCGTTGACGTTGCCCCGCAGCAGGGCCTGCTCGGCGGCGAGGCGGACCGCCTCGCGGTGCACGTCGTCGAAGGCCGCGGCCACCTGGCCGATCTCGTCCCGGGAGTGCACACCGACCGACTCCACGGACGTGTCGACGTCCTGCGGGTCGGACTCCGAGAGCTGCTTGACCAGCTCGGGCAGGCGGTCCTGGGCGACCTTGGTGGCGGTCTCCTGCAGCCGGCGCAGCGAGCGGATCATGGAGCGGGCCACGACGAAGGCGCCGACCAGCGACACACCGAGGACGAGGAGGATCAGCGCACCGGAGATGATGGCGTCGCGCTCGGTGGCGCTGCGCAGCTCACGGGCCTTCTGTTCCATCTCCTCGAGCAGCGTGTGCTCGATCTTCTTCATCTGCTCGATCTTGGTCGAGCTGTCGTCCACCCAGTCGCGGTAGGAGCGCTTGTTCGTCTGCTTCAGGCCGTCCGGGCTGTCCAGGACGCGCTTGGCGTAGGTGTCCGCGGACAGGATGGTCGGGTTGCCCTCTTCGATGGGCTTGATGAGCTCCTCGGCGCCGTCGCCGTAGATGTTGCGGAAGCCGCTGAGCTCGGAGGTCTGGCTCTCCAGCGCCGACTCGGCGTACAGGCGGTCGTTCTCGGCGAGGTTGCCCGTGGAGGTGTTGTTGGCGGGCAGCGCGGCCGCGATCACGGCACGCTGCACGGACGCGTACTCCTTGGCGGAGGAGAAGGCCGACAGCGCGCGGGTGCGCTGGATCATCTGCGGGTTGCTGGTCGCCTCGGCCATGTCCTGGGAGAGGGCGAGCAACTCGGTGATGAGGTGGTGATAGGCCTCGACCGTCTGGGTCGAGTTGTCCTGGGACTGGTACGCGTTCTTGCGGATCTTGCCCAGGCCGTTGAGCTCGCTGGCGAGGCCGACGAGGGTGTCGCGGACACCCTGGAGCTGGCCGTCCTTGCTGGCGCCGTCGATCTCCTCGGACGCGCTGAGGAAGTTCTCCTTGGCCCGGTCGGTCTTGTCCCGGAAGCCCTTGACGGTGATGGCGCTCGCGCTGGAGGGGTGCGCCAGCGGGCCGGCCGACTGGTCGCGCTCCTCCTGGAGCGCCGCCGCCAGCTCGGTGGCCTGCTTGGTCATGTCCGTCAGCAGCTTCATGTTGTCGAGCTGCTGGATGTCGTCCATGTTCTGGCTGATGCGCAGCGCACCCAGCGAGGTCGCGGCGACCACGGGGAGCGCGAGCAGCGAGACCAGACGCGTGGAGATGCGCCAGTTGCGCATCGACACGCGCGAGCCGGGGCCGACCGGGCCCGTGGCCTTGGCCGGCTTCACCGCCGGAGCGGGGCTCGCCGACGCCGACGTCCCGGCCGCGCCGGAGCGCTCGCCGCTGTCGCCGGACGGGGCCGGGCCCGGGCTCTGGGCGTGCTGGGGCGAGGAACCGCGGTCGGTTCCGCCGTGCGCCTCCGGCTCCGCCGAAGCGCTGCCATCCCTCTTGAAACGTCCCTGCACTAGCGTCGCAACCTCTGGACCAGGCGCCCTCCCGCGCGAGCGGAAGGACGGTGTCGGCGTCGTGGGAAGCGCCCTGAACACGCTTCCCGTGGTGGTCGTGAGTGACCGGCGCAGGTTCCCCCTTCTCGCCGCCACCCGGCGCTGCGTTGCGCCCCTTGCGCGCCGGCTCGATCCTGCGGCGGTCCGTGGCATTCCAGCACAGTGCCGGATCTCCAACAAGGCATGTGGACCAGGCTGTGACCTCTGTGACAGCCTGTGAGTACGGGGTTACGAGTTGTGCAAAGCGATCTCGCCCATAGCGGGCATATCGCTGCGATCCGGCGAGTCATGGGAGGTGTCCCAGTCGCCATGATCAGGAGCGGAATGATGGCTTCAGAGGGCCAATGTCCGTTTCGTCGAGGTGAGTCGCGCCCGGAAATTGTCCGGTTTGTTATTGAGGCCGTGAGCAAACTCACATGTGGATCACGGGCTCTTCACGGCTTCGGCCGGGAATTGCATGTTTAGCCTGACGCTTTACAGCGATGGCAATTCCGACAACCCGCGCCCGCCAGGGGCTTCCGCGGCCCTCCCGGCGCCCGTACACGACAAGGTCTCGTGCAACCGTGAAGACGACGATGATGTTCCGCAACATAGCCAACCCCCGGCGCACGACGCTCGCTCACCTCGAGGACGCCGACGCACTGCAGATGCCGGAGCAGCCGGAGCAGTCCGTCTCCCTCCCCGCCCAGACCGCCAACCCCAGGCGCACCGTCCTCATGGAGGCGCCGGTCGCGGCCTCCGTCGCGGAGTAGTACGCAGACCGGCCGCCGGACGCTCACGGCGCCCGCCGCGCGGACCCGCGAAGATCAGGGGCGCCCCGTGAGCCGGGGCGCCCCTTCTTGCTGCCCCGGGCCGTAATGCGCGAGGTGCGGGCCCCCTGCCGCGTTAGCCTGGAGCGTCAGACTCCAGCCAGTTCAGTCAAGGGGCCAAGCATCCCGTGCGCATCGCCAGGTTCTCCATCGACGGGAACGTCGCCTTCGGCGCGGTCGAGGGCGACAAGCCGGACGAGCTCGTCCTGAACATCATCAAGGGCATTCCGTTCGCGGACTTCGAGCTCTCCGGCACCAGGGTGCCGCTGAGCAAGGTACGGCTGCTGCCGCCGGTGCTCCCCAACAAGGTCGTGGCCTTCGGCCGCAACTACGCCGAGCACTCGCGCGAACTGGGCAACGAGGTGCCGGACGCCCCCTTCGCCTTCTTCAAGCCGTCCACCTCGGTGATCGGCCCCGGCGACGAGATCGCCTACCCCTCCTTCTCCCAGGAGCTGCACCACGAGGCCGAACTGGCCGTGGTGATCGGCCGGATGTGCCGCGAGGTCCCGCGCGACCGCGTCAAGGACGTGATCTTCGGCTACACCTGCGCCAACGACGTCACCGCCCGCGACGTCCAGCGGCGGGAGAAGCAGTGGGCCAGGGCCAAGGGCTTCGACACCGCCTGTCCGCTCGGCCCCTGGGTGGAGACGGACATCGACCTCACCGCGGCGGCCGATCTGACCCTTCAGCTCACCGTCAACGGCGAGCAGCGCCAGCTGGGCCGCACCAGCGAGATGATCCACCCCATCGAGGACCTGATCGTCAACATCTCCGAGGCCATGACGCTGCTCCCCGGCGACGTGATCCTCACGGGCACCCCGGCTGGGGTCGGCCCCCTCAACGTCGGCGACGAGGTCGCCGTCACCATCGAAGGCATCGGCACTCTCACCAACAAGGTTGTCAAGCGTGGCTAGCGCACCCGGCTCTCCAGTACGCGTCCGTTTCTGCCCGTCGCCCACCGGTAACCCCCACGTGGGCCTGGTCCGCACCGCCCTGTTCAACTGGGCGTTCGCCCGGCACCACCAGGGCACTCTCGTCTTCCGCATCGAGGACACCGACGCGGCCCGCGACTCCGAGGAGTCCTACAACCAGCTGCTCGACGCGATGCGCTGGCTGGGCTTCGACTGGGACGAGGGCCCCGAGGTCGGCGGCCCGCACGCGCCGTACCGGCAGTCGCAGCGCATGGACGTCTACGCCGATGTCGCACGCAAGCTGCTGGACGCCGGCCACGCCTACCACTGCTACTGCTCCCAGGAGGAGCTGGACAGCCGCCGCGAGGCCGCCCGCGCCGCCGGCCGTCCGTCCGGTTACGACGGCCACTGCCGCGACCTGAGCGCCGGGCAGGTCGAGGAGTACAAGGCCCAGGGCCGCACCCCGATCGTCCGCTTCCGCATGCCGGACGAGACGATCACCTTCGTCGACCTGGTACGCGGCGAGCTGACCTTCACCCCGGAGAACGTGCCGGACTACGGCATCGTCCGCGCCAACGGCGCTCCGCTGTACACGCTGGTGAACCCGGTCGACGACGCCCTGATGGAGATCACCCACGTACTGCGCGGCGAGGACCTGCTCTCCTCCACCCCGCGCCAGATCGCCCTGTACAAGGCGCTGATCGAACTGGGCATCGCGAAGCGGATCCCCGAGTTCGGTCACCTGCCGTACGTGATGGGCGAGGGCAACAAGAAGCTCTCCAAGCGCGACCCGCAGTCGTCGCTGAACCTCTACCGGGAGCGCGGCTTCCTGCCCGAGGGCCTGCTCAACTACCTCTCCCTGCTCGGCTGGTCGCTCTCCGCCGACCAGGACATCTTCTCCGTCGAGGAGATGGTGGCGGCCTTCGACATCACCGGCGTCAACCCCAACCCGGCCCGCTTCGACCTGAAGAAGTGCGAGGCGATCAACGCCGACCACATCCGGCTGCTCGATGTGAAGGACTTCACGGAGCGCTGCCGCCCCTGGCTCCAGCCCCCGTTCGCCCCCTGGGCCCCGGAGGACTTCGACGAGAGCAAGTGGCAGGCGATCGCCCCGCACGCCCAGACCCGGCTGAAGGTCCTCTCCGAGATCACCGACAACGTCGACTTCCTGTTCCTCGCGGAGCCGGTCTTCGACGAGGCCAGCTGGGCGAAGGCGATGAAGGAGGGCTCCGGTGCCCTGCTCCGCACGGCGAGGGAGAAGCTGGAGTCGGCGGACTGGACCTCCGCCGAGTCCCTGAAGGAGGCCGTCCTGGCCGCCGGCGAGGCCCACGGCCTCAAGCTGGGCAAGGCCCAGGCCCCGGTCCGCGTCGCCGTCACCGGCCGTACGGTCGGCCTGCCCCTCTTCGAGTCCCTGGAGATCCTGGGCAAGGACAGGACGCTGGCCCGTATCGACGCGGCGCTGGCGAAGCCGGCGCCGTAGGCGGCGTGGCGCACCCCTGCGGCAGGGGCGGCACCCGGGTTCCGGGGCCGCCCCTTCGCGCTGCTCAGGGGAACCACGGATGCTCCCGGCCGTCCGGCGGTACCGTCGGTGGCATGGCGATCAGAGCTGTCCTGTGGGACGTCGACGACACCCTCTTCGACTACACCACCGCCGACCGCGCCGGCATGCGCGCGCACCTGGTGGCCGAGGGGCTGCTCGACGGGTACGGCAGTGTGGAGGAGGCCCTCGCGCACTGGCGGCGGATCACCGACGAGCAGTGGGCGCGGTTCTCGGCCGGGGAGGCGTCCTTCGAGGGGCAGCGGCGGGACCGGGTGCGGGTCTTCCTGAGCCGGCCGGAGCTGACCGACGGCGAGGCCGACGACTGGTTCGAGCGCTACCTGGGGCACTACGAGGCCGCCTGGGCGCTCTTCCCGGACGTGCTGCCCGTCCTGGACGCCCTGGCGGCCAGCCACCGGCACGCGGTGCTGTCCAACTCCAGCATCCACGTCCAGGAGCGCAAGCTGTGCGCCCTCGGGGTGCGGCACCGCTTCGAGGCGGTGCTGTGCGCCGCCGAGCTGGGGGTGTCCAAGCCGGAGGCACGGGCGTTCCACGCCGCCTGCGACGCCCTGGAACTCGCCCCGCATCAGGTGGCGTACGTCGGCGACCATCCGGAGATCGACGGGCGGGGCGCCGCCGAGGCCGGGCTGCTGTCGGTGTGGATCGACCGCGAGGGCGTGCACACCGGTGGCCCCACGGGCGCCGGCCCGCACCGGATCGCCTCCCTGGCCGAACTGCCCGCGATCCTCGGCGCGGATAGTCGTTTTGGAGCCCCGTCCACCTTCGGGTAATGTTCTTCCTGCGCCGCGGGGAGCGGGCCGGAAGGCCGGAAACCCGACAGGCGCAGTACTAGAACAAGAACCCCCCAGGGGCTTGCGTTCCAGTGGCCTATGGTGTAATTGGCAGCACGACTGATTCTGGTTCAGTTAGTCTTGGTTCGAGTCCAGGTAGGCCAGCTCGCAGAGCTCATCTGCACCGCGGATCACATCCGCAAGCCCCCGTTGTGTAGCGGCCTAGCACGCTGCCCTCTCAAGGCAGTAGCGCCGGTTCGAATCCGGTCGGGGGTACGGATCTCAGGAGCGATCCAGGGATCAAGGCCCCCGTTGTGTAGCGGCCTAGCACGCCGCCCTCTCAAGGCGGTAGCGCCGGTTCGAATCCGGTCGGGGGTACTGACTGGTCTAAACCATCATTGGTCTATGGTGTAATTGGCAGCACGACTGATTCTGGTTCAGTTAGTCTTGGTTCGAGTCCAGGTAGACCAGCTCGGACCTGCGGCAACGCAGTGTCCACGCCCCCGTTGTGTAGCGGCCTAGCACGCCGCCCTCTCAAGGCGGTAGCGCCGGTTCGAATCCGGTCGGGGGTACGCAGTCGGAAGAGCCCTCCCCCGGGAGGGCTCTTCGGTGTACCGGGCCGGGTCCACCGGCGCCCGGCCCGGCTCACTCGAAGCCGTACCGCCGGGCCGACTCCTCCTCCTGGGCCAGCCGCCGCAGGGCCAGCAGCATCGGCTCGGCGAGGACCGTTCCCAGCACGGCGATCTCCACCCTCTCCGCCTCCGTGGGGTGCGTCTCCACGAAGTCCAGGTCCAGCACGGCGGCCTCGTGCATCAACCGCGCGTACGGCGCCATCCGTTCGGCGCCCCAGCCGTACCCGAGCCGGCGGAACGCCGCGACCGCCACCACCAGCGAGCGGCAGGCGGGGGAGATGGTCACCAGTGCCCGCGCGTTCGACCAGCCCAGGGTGTCCAGGAGTTGATCCACCTCGTGGCGGGCGGCCTGCACATGCGCGTCCTCCGCGTCCGGCTCCGGCACCTGCGGCAGCGCCCACAGGGCCGCGCCCATCCGGACCGTGCGGCCCAGGGAGTCGTCGTCGACGTGCCCGAGCACCTCCCGGACCGTGGCCACCGGCAGCCGTCCCACCTGGATCAGCGCGCGCACCAGGCGCAGCCGGCGCAGATGCTCCTCGTCGTACTCGGCGGTCGTCGCGTTGATCTGCCTGCCGGGCGCCAACAGCCCTTCCCGCAGGTAGTACTTGATCGTCGCGGTGGACACACCGCTGCGCTCGCTCAACTCCGCCAGCCGCATCTCTTGCGCCCCTTCTCGGATACCGGCACTATCCAAGCATGCGGCACTTGGATAGTGCCGCTCGCCCAGGAGGGGGACGTCATGCCCGGGAACCGGATCACCGCCGGTCGCACCACCGCGGACGCCGAGGGCGAGGTCGTGGTCCTGCTGATCGGCATGCGCGTCAACCGCTTCTGGGCGGTGCACCAGTGGCTGCCGGTGATGCTCGCGATGTTCCGCATGCTCGCCGAGCTGAGGAAGGCCCCGGAGCGCGGGCTGCTCGGCCGTGTCCTGCTGGCGGCGTCGCCGCGGACCTACTACGTCGTGCAGTACTGGGAGTCCAAGGAGAAGCTCTACGCCTACGCGGGCGCCCCCGACGCCTTCCACCACCGGGTCTGGGCCCTGGTCAACCGCAAGGAGCGGGACGGGAAGGTGCGCGGCCACGTGGGGATCTGGCACGAGGCGTACGTGGTCCCGGAGGGGTCGTACGAGTCCGTCTACGGCGACATGCCCGCCTTCGGACTCGCGGCCGCCCACGGTCAGGTACCGATCGGGCAGCGGGGGAGATCGGCGAGGGACCGCTTCGCGTACCGATCCCGGAAGGCGACCGGAGGGGCCGGGTGACCGGGGCCGGGGGACGGGGACGGTGGCACGGGGGCGGGGCGGGGTGTGGCGAGGGGGAACCCCGGCACGGCCGGTGGAGGTGCCCGGATGCGCGGGCGAGGTCGGCCCGCGCGGCGGAGGGGTGCGGGTGAGGCGCCGGACGCGGCGCGAGGGGCACCGGGGCGAGGCGGCCCGGGAGGGGGCCGGTGGTCCGGGAGGGGGCCGGTGGCCCGGGAGGGGGCCGGTGGCCCGGGCGTCGGGCAAGGGGACCCGGGGCAGGGGCGGCGGAGGCACCCGGACGCGGGGAGCCAGGGCAAGCGCACTCGGCGGGGCGGCGCGGGCGCGGGGCGAGGGAAGCGGGGCACGGCGAGAGGGCCCGGGGCGGGAGGGGGGAAGGGAGGCATGACGCGGGGCCCCGACACGGGGCGAGGGGCCGGGCGCGGGACGGGGGATGCCGGGCATGACGCGCGCCCCCGACGCGAGGTGAGCGGGGGCCCGGCACGGGGACGGGGAGCGGGGAGGGCGCGCCGCGGCGTTGAGGCGGCCCTCCCCGGATGACGTACCGGTGCGGGGCGGGTTCAGCCGGAGCGGCGCAGGGCCTCGGAGAGGCGGGCGGCGGCGTCGATGACGGCCTGGGCGTGCATCCGGCCGGGGTGACGCGTGAGGCGCTCGATGGGGCCGGAGACGGAGACGGCGGCCACCACGCGGTTGGAGGGGCCGCGCACGGGCGCGGAGACGGACGCGACGCCCGGCTCGCGCTCGCCGATCGACTGGGCCCAGCCGCGCCGCCGTACGCCCGACAGGGCCGTCGCCGTGAAGCGGGCGCCCTGGAGGCCGCGGTGCAGGCGCTCCGGCTCCTCCCAGGCCATCAGGACCTGTGCCGAGGAGCCCGCCTTCATCGTGAGCGTCGAGCCGACCGGGACCGTGTCCCGCAGGCCGGACAGGCGCTCCGCCGCGGCGACGCAGATGCGCATGTCGCCCTGTCGGCGGTAGAGCTGCGCGCTCTCGCCCGTGACGTCACGGAGGTGTGTGAGCACCGGGCCGGCGGTGGCGAGGAGCCGGTCCTCGCCCGCGGCCGCGGCCAGTTCCGCGAGGCGGGGGCCGAGAATGAAACGGCCCTGCATGTCGCGCGCCACCATGCGGTGGTGTTCAAGGGCCACGGCCAGTCGGTGGGCCGTGGGCCGTGCCAGTCCGGTCGCTGCGACCAGACCCGCGAGGGTGGCCGGACCGGACTCCAGGGCGCTCAGGACAAGGGCTGCCTTGTCCAGAACGCCGACGCCGCTACTGTTGTCCATGAAACGATACTCGCGTCTCACTCTGTGAAACGCAAGTTCAATTTTCCGTGGAACACGCCACCCTGGAAGTCACAGCGGCCCGTGGACCGGCGGGCCCGGGGTGGCTGCCCTGCGGGGGGCACGGGTGCCGCCTCCTCAAGATCTCTAGTTGGGTCGGCGCTTCGGCGCCGGCCGGAGGGAAAGCGATGGGTAGGACACTCGCGGAGAAGGTCTGGGACGACCACGTCGTCCGGCGCGCCGAGGGCGAGCCCGACCTCCTCTTCATCGATCTGCACCTGCTGCACGAGGTGACCAGCCCCCAGGCCTTCGACGGCCTGCGCAAGAGCGGGCGCGGTGTGCGCCGGCTCGACCTGACCATCGCCACCGAGGATCACAACACCCCGACCCTCGACATCGACAAGCCCATCGCGGACCCGGTCTCCCGCGCGCAGCTGGAGACGCTGCGCAAGAACTGCGCGGACTTCGGTGTCCGGCTTCACCCGCTGGGCGACGTCGAGCAGGGCGTCGTGCACGTGGTGGGACCGCAGCTGGGCCTGACCCAGCCGGGCACGACGGTGGTCTGCGGTGACTCGCACACCTCCACGCACGGCGCCTTCGGCGCGCTGGCGTTCGGCATCGGCACCTCCCAGGTCGAGCACGTGCTGGCCACCCAGACCCTGCCGATGGCCCGCCCGAAGACCATGGCGATCACCGTCGACGGTGAGCTGCCCGAGGGCGTCACCGCCAAGGACCTGATCCTGGCGATCATCGCGAGGATCGGCACCGGCGGCGGCCAGGGCTACGTCCTGGAATACCGCGGCCCGGCCATCGAGAAGCTCTCGATGGAGGCCCGCATGACCATCTGCAACATGTCGATCGAGGCCGGCGCCCGCGCGGGCATGATCGCCCCCGACGAGACCACCTTCGCCTACCTCGAGGGCCGCCCGCACGCCCCCGGGGGTGCCGACTGGGACGCCGCGGTGGAGTACTGGAAGACCCTCAGGACGGACGACGACGCCGAGTTCGACGCCGAGGTCGTCATCGACGCCGCCGAGCTGTCCCCGTTCGTCACCTGGGGCACCAACCCCGGCCAGGGCGCACCGCTTTCGTCCGCCGTCCCCGACCCGGCTTCGTACGAAGACGCCTCGGAGCGCCTGGCTGCCGAAAAGGCCCTGGAGTACATGGGGTTGGAGGCCGGACAGCCGCTGCGCTCCATCAAGGTGGACACCGTCTTCGTAGGCTCCTGCACCAACGGCCGCATCGAGGACCTGCGCGCCGCCGCGGACATCGTGCGGGGCCGCAAAGTCGCCGACGGCGTACGGATGCTGGTCGTCCCGGGCTCCGCGCGGGTGGGCCTGCAGGCCGTCTCCGAGGGCCTGGACGTGGTCTTCAAGGAGGCCGGCGCCGAATGGCGGCACGCGGGCTGCTCGATGTGCCTGGGCATGAACCCCGACCAGCTGGCCCCCGGCGAGCGCTCCGCCTCCACCTCCAACCGCAACTTCGAGGGCAGGCAGGGCAAGGGCGGCCGCACCCATCTGGTGTCGCCGCAGGTCGCCGCCGCCACCGCCGTGACCGGCCACCTGGCCTCCCCGGCCGACCTGTCCGACGCCCCCACGCCCGCTGGAGTCTGAGAGATCATGGAAGCCTTCACCACCCACACCGGCCGGGCCGTCCCGCTGCGCCGCGGCAACGTCGACACCGACCAGATCATCCCCGCCCACTGGCTCAAGAAGGTCACGCGCGACGGGTTCGAGGACGGGCTGTTCGAGGCCTGGCGCAAGGACCCCGAGTTCGTGCTCAACCGTCCGGAGCGGCGGGGCGCCACGGTCCTGGTGGCCGGCCCCGACTTCGGCACCGGCTCCTCCCGCGAGCACGCCGTCTGGGCACTGCAGAACTACGGCTTCAAGACCGTGATCTCCTCCCGCTTCGCGGACATCTTCCGGGGCAACTCGCTCAAGAACGGCCTGCTCACCGTGGTCCTGGACCAGAAGATCGTGGACTCGCTGTGGGAGCTCACCGAAAGGGACCCGCAGGCCGAGGTGACGGTCGACCTCCAGGCCCGTCAGGTGCGCGCCGAGGGGATCACCGCCCCCTTCGAGCTGGACGAGAACGCCCGCTGGCGGCTGCTCAACGGCCTCGACGACATCTCCATCACCCTGCAGAACGAGGACGACATCGCCGCCTACGAGGCGGGACGCCCCTCGTTCAAGCCGCGCACCCTCCCGGTCTGATCCGGCGCCCGGCCGATGACCGCCGGCTGAGCGGGCGGGTCGCCGGTCCGTCCCTGTGACAAGTCGAGTTTCGGCCACCGTGCAAACACGCTGTACCCCCGATCGCCCCGATCGGGGGTACAGCCGTTTTCGGGCCCGAGCCCTCCGGCGCGCCGCCGAGCCCGCACACAACTTCCCACGTTAAACCGGTTGTTGCCGGGGTACGCGAGGTGTGAGGCCCCGGCCGGCGGGTGTGCCCGGAAGGCTGTCCGAGGCGGCAGTTGCCCCCTGAGCAGGCGACAACTCGCCCCAGATGGCACAATCTGTGCATGGACAACGACGGCCAACTCGAGCTCTATACGGCGGTCGCGGCCCAACTCAAGGAAGCGCACACACGAGTGCGCGCACTGCAAGTCCCGGAGGGCGTACGGATGGCGCTGACCCGGAAGCTGCTGGTCATTACGGCCGCGGCCAAACACGATCTCGCCGGTGCGACAAGGCGTCTGGAGCGGTTCATGGCCGATCTCGACGAGGGCCGAATCCCCGGCGAGGAAGGCTGAACAGCCCGAGACCGCCGAGTCGGTTGCGGCACAAGGGTGATTAGCCCGTTTCGTGTTTGATTTGCGGTATATATCTGCCTAACGTGCGAAAAAGCTTGAACACTTTCGTTCTGGCAAGGTCTCCGAAGGGGAAGACGTGAACAAGGCGCAGCTCGTAGAAGCGATTGCCGACAAGATGGGCGGCCGCCAGCAGGCCGCCGATGCCGTCGACGCGGTACTGGACGCCATCGTCCGCGCGGTCGTCGGGGGAGACCGGGTCTCGGTCACCGGCTTCGGGTCCTTCGAGAAGGTGGACCGTCCCGCCCGCTACGCCCGCAACCCGCAGACGGGTGAGCGGGTGCGGGTCAAGAAGACCTCCGTTCCCCGCTTCCGTGCCGGTCAGGGCTTCAAGGACCTGGTGAGCGGCTCGAAGAAGCTCCCGCGCGGCGGTGAGGTCGCCGTCAAGAAGGCGCCCAAGGGCAGTCTGACCGGCGGCGCCGCGGCCACGGTCAAGAAGGCCGCCGGCAAGAAGGCCGCGGCGAAGAAGATCACCGCGGCCGCCAAGAAGGCCGCGGCGAAGAAGACCACCGCCGCGGCGAAGAAGACCACCGCCAAGAAGACCACCGCGGCCGCGAAGAAGACCACGGCGGCAGCCAAGAAGACGACGGCCACCAAGGCCGCCGCCAAGAAGACCACGGCCAAGAAGGCCCCGGCGAAGAAGGCGACGGCCAAGAAGGCCCCCGCCAAGAAGTCGACCGCCCGCAAGACCACCGCCAAGAAGACCACCGCCCGCGGCAAGTAGCCCACGCGGCCGCACAGGGTACTCACGCGCCGGGCCGGACTCCCCAGGGAGCCCGGCCCGCGGCGTGTTCAGCGGCTGTTCGGCCTGTTCAGAGGACCGTGCGGCCTGTTCAGAAGGTCTGCAGCGTCACCAGCGTGATCCGCAGGCCGCCCCCTTCGCCCCCGCCGCCGGTCCCGCCCCCGCTCTCGCGCTCGGTCTCGATCCGTACCCGCTGTCCGGGACGCAGCAGCCGCAGACCGCCCGCGTCGAACGCCGGCGCGTCGAAGGGCAACGGGGTGCCGTCGTCCAGGAGCACCTGCCCGCTGCGGCTTTCGGGGTCGTACGTGTATGCGGTCGCCTGCATGACGGCAGCCTACTGCCCGCGCGGCGACGGCCGCGCGTCACTGCCCCGGGATCAGCAGCCGCGCGGCCGCGGCGGCCGTCCGGGGCCCCACGCCCAGTGCCAGCGCGGCCCGCAGGTCGTCGCCGGTGTCCACGTCCTGGCGTACCGAATCCACCGCGTCGAGCCGCAGTTCCACCGCGCCCGAGACCCGGTGGCGGGCCCGGGAATCGATACCGAAAGCCGGGAGCAATTCATGACCCGGAGCCGCCGCCAGCAGGGTCGTGCCGACGGCTGCCGCATCCGCGAGAAAAGCGCGCGGGAATTCCGCCGCCGCCCGCAGAACCCGGGACAATTCCGTGGGCCGGAGGGCCGGGAGATCGGCGTTCAGGGCCGCCACGGGACTTTCGGGGCGCGACGCCCCGACGAGGGCCGCTCCGTGCGCCAGCGCGGCGTTCAGCCCCGCGCGCGGCTCGTCGGGGACGATCCGGGCACCCAGGGCCGTCAGCTCCCGCCCGGCCAGCACGTCGTCCGTGACGACCGCCACATCCGCGACCACCGGGCAGGCCAGCGCTGCCGCCACGGTGTCCTGGGCGAAGGCCAGGGCGAGGCCCGGCCGCACCCCGTCCCCCGCGGTGTCCGCGAGCCTGCTCTTGGCCCGGGTCAGGGGCTTCAGGGGGATGACCAAGGTCCACTGCACGCGCGTTCGTCCCTCCCTCTGTCGTCCTGGGCATTCTCCCCGGGGCATCTGGCGGTCGCCGAGCCGGGGCGTACGGTGTTCTCGACAGACCGGCGGCCTGGGGCGACACTTGTGCGGCCCCCGGCCCCGGGGGCAGCCCTAGAGGAAGGTGTCCGCGTGCCCCGCCGCAGAATCGGCTTCTGGTACCGCTTCGCAGCGGTGATCTGCAAACCGCCGCTGGTGGTTCTGATCAAGCGGGACTGGCGCGGAATGGAGAACATTCCGGCCGACGGTGGATTTATCACCGCGGTGAACCACAATTCCCACGTCGATCCCTTCGCATACGCGCACTACCAGTACAACACCGGGCGCGTGCCGCGATTCCTGGCGAAGAGCGGCCTTTTCAAGAAGGGGTTCGTGGGCGCCGCCATGCGCGGCACCGGGCAGATCCCCGTCTACCGCGAGAGCACGGACGCGCTGAGTGCCTTCCGCGCCGCCATCGACGCCGTGGAACGCGGCGAGTGCGTCGCCTTCTACCCCGAGGGCACCCTCACCCGTGACCCGGACGGCTGGCCGATGACCGGCAAGACGGGGGCCGCGCGGGTCGCCCTGCAGACCAGGTGCCCGGTCATTCCGGTCGCCCAGTGGGGTGCCAACGAACTACTGCCGCCCTACGCCAAGAAGCCCAGCCTCCTGCCCCGCAAGACCCACCACGTGCTGGCCGGCCCGCCCGTGGACCTGTCGCGCTTCTACGACCAGGAGATGACCCCGGAACTGCTGAAGGAGGCGACCGAGGCCATCATGGCGGCCATCACCCGCCAGCTGGAGCAGATCCGCGGCGAGAAGGCGCCCGCCGTGCCCTACGACCCGCGCCGGGAGCGGATCGAGCAGCGCCGCAGGACCGAGGCGCAGGCCCAGGCCCAGGCGCAGGCGAAGGCCCGGGTCCAGGCACAGACCCGGGGTATGGCCACGCCGGCGGTACAGGAAGAGGGGCAGGGCACGTGAGCAAGCCGGTCAAGGCGGCCGTCTTCGGCACCGGATCGTGGGGCACCGCCTTCGGCATGGTCCTGGCCGACGCCGGCTGCGAGGTCACCCTGTGGGCCCGCCGCGCCGGGCTCGCCGACGCGGTCAACTCCACCCGCACCAACCCGGACTACCTGCCGGGCGTCGAACTCCCGGAGAACCTGCGGGCCACCGCGGACGCCGCCGATGCCGCCCGCGACGCCGACTTCACCGTCCTCGCCATCCCCTCGCAGACCCTGCGCGGCAATCTCGCCGAGTGGCGGCCGCTGCTCGCCCCCGACACGGTCCTCGTCTCCCTGATGAAGGGCGTCGAACTGGGCTCCGCCATGCGGATGAGCGAGGTCGTCGAGGACGTCGCCAAGGTCGGCGCCGACCGTATCGCCGTGGTCACCGGGCCCAACCTGGCCCGTGAGATCGCCGCCCGGATGCCGGCCGCCGCCGTGGTGGCGTGCACCGACGCGACGGTCGCCCGGCGGCTCCAGGCCGTCTGCCACACCCCGTACTTCCGCCCGTACACCAACACCGACGTCGTCGGCTGCGAACTGGGCGGCGCCGTCAAGAACGTGATCGGGCTGGCCGTGGGCATCGCGGACGGCATGGGGCTCGGCGACAACGCCAAGGGCTCGCTCATCACGCGCGGACTCGCCGAGACCACCCGGCTGGGCATGGCCCTGGGCGCCGACCCGCTGACCTTCTCCGGACTCGCCGGCCTGGGCGACCTGGTGGCCACCTGCTCCTCGCCGCTGTCACGCAACCACACCTTCGGGACCAACCTCGGCAAGGGCATGACCCTCGAGGAGACCATCGCGGTCACCAGTCAGACCGCCGAGGGCGTCAAGTCCTGTGAGTCGGTGCTGGATCTCGCCCGCCGGCACGGCGTCGACATGCCCATCACGGAGACCGTTGTCGGGATCGTGCACGAGGGCAAGCCGCCCGTGGTCGCCCTCAAGGAGCTGATGTCGCGCAGCGCGAAGCCCGAGCGACGCTGAGCGACCCCGCGTTTCCGACGGTGTGTCCCCGCACTACCAACGGGTACTCTCATCGCGATATGAGCACCGAGAACCTCCCCCAGAGCCCCGAGCAGCCGTCCCGCAAGCCCCGCGTGGCCGTCGTGTGCGGCGGGCGCAGCTCCGAACACGGGATCTCCGTGGTCACCGCAGGCGCGGTGCTGCGCGCCATCGACCGGTCCAGGTACGAGGTCCTGCCGATCGGCATCACCCGGGACGGCCGTTGGGCCCTGACCGCGGACGACCCGGAGCGCATGGCGATCACCGACCGCCGTACGCCCAGCGTCGAGGAGCTCGCCGAGTCCGGCGAGGGCGGCGTGGTGCTCCCCGTCGACCCGGCCAACCGCGAAGTCGTCTACACCGAGCCCGGTTCGGTGCCCAAGGCGCTCGGCGAGGTCGATGTGGTCTTCCCCGTGCTGCACGGCCCCTACGGCGAGGACGGCACCCTCCAGGGCCTCCTGGAGCTGTCCGGCGTGCCCTACGTCGGCTCGGGCGTGCTCGCCTCGGCGGTGGGCCAGGACAAGGAGTACATGAAGCGGGTGTTCACCTCCTTCGGGCTCAAGGTCGGCCCGTACGTGGTGATCCGGCCGCGCGAGTGGGCCCAGGACCGGCCGGCCGCCCGCAAGAAGATCGTCGACTTCGCCGGCGAGCACGGCTGGCCGCTGTTCGTGAAACCCGCGCGCGCGGGTTCGTCGATCGGCATCACCAAGGTCGAGGATCTCTCCGGCCTGGACGAGGCGATCGAGGAGGCGCAGCGGCACGACCCGAAGATCCTCGTGGAGGCGGCGCTGCGCGGCCGTGAGATCGAGTGCGGGGTGCTGGAGTTCGAGGACGGCCCGCGGGCCTCCGTACCGGCCGAGATCCCGCCGCCCGAGGCGCACGCGTACTACGACTTCGAGGCCAAGTACATCGACTCCACGCCCGGAATCGTGCCCGCCCCGCTGACCGAGGAGGAGACGGCCGAGGTGCGGCGGCTCGCGGTGGAGGCGTTCGAGGCGGCCTCCTGCGAGGGCCTGGTCCGCGCGGACTTCTTCCTCACCGAGGACGGCGAGTTCGTGATCAACGAGATCAACACCATGCCCGGCTTCACGCCCATCTCGATGTACCCGCAGATGTGGCAGGCGAGCGGGATCGGCTACGCGGAACTGGTGGACCGGCTCATCCAGGCGGCGCTGAGGCGTTCCACGGGCCTGCGCTGACCCACCTGGCGGCCGCGGGGCCGCATCGGCCTGCGGACCTGCGGCTTCGCCGCGTGGTCGCGAGCGGCCACGGGCGGCCGGTGGCCGGGCCCCGCGCCACCTGCGGCGCTCAGAAGGCGATCCCCTCGGGGATCGCCTTCTTCATGGCCGGCGCCAGGCCGACCAGCGGCGCCACCCCGTGGCCCGTCCGCCCCGCGGGGATGGTGACCTCGACGTATGCCTTGCGAAGGGTCGTCGTGAAGCGGAACGACCCGTCGTTCTGCTTCTGCAGCAGCCAGCCCACGCCGTTCACCTCGGCGCCGTCGGCCTCAGGGTCGTTCATCGCGGCGGGCCGCGGAACCCCGCAGCGCAGTATGATCGCCGGGCTTCCCCAGCCCGCGGTCAGCGCGGAGGCGGGCCTTGGGTCCTTGCGGCTCAGTCCGTCCAGCGTTCGCGGCAGCGACCTGTCCAGGTTCCGGCACAGCTTCGTGACCGCCGCGTCCGGGCCGGGAACCGCCGCGGTGGAGCTGTCGTCGCTTGAGGAGCAGCCTGTGGCGGTGATCAGCACGGCGAGGACGGGCAGGCCGAGAAGCCGGTGACGGAAAGAGCTCACCGGCCAAGGGTAGACGGGGGCTACAGATGCACGACCGGGCAGGTCAGGGTGCGCGTGATGCCGTCCACTTGCTGGACCTTCGCGACCACCATCCGGCCCAGGTCGTCGACGGTGTCGGCCTGGGCCCGCACGATGACGTCGTACGGTCCTGTCACGTCCTCGGCCTGGATCACCCCAGGGATCTTGCTGATCGTCTCGGCGACGGTCGACGCCTTGCCGACCTCCGTCTGGATCAGGATGTACGCCTGTACCACGGAACCTCCAGGGCGGCCACGAGGATCATGTGGGGAAAAGGAACGCCACGGTATCGCGTCGCCGCCCGCCACGGGGAGACCCGCGAAGGCCGTGACGGACGCGCCCGGGTGCAGGTAGGACAGAAGTTGACGGTCACCTCGACCGTAACGAGGACCGCGATGACGCGCGACCGGGAACGGACAGGTACAGAAGGGGCGAAAGGGCAATGAAGGGCACTGTTGGTGAACTCGGGGAGTTCGGGCTCATCAGGGAGCTCACCTCCCGTCTCACCACCACCCCGGCGGTCCGGGTCGGCCCCGGCGACGACGCCGCGGTGGTCGCCGCCCCGGACCGCAGGGTCGTGGCGAGCACCGACATACTCCTGGAGGGGCGGCACTTCCGCCGGGACTGGTCCACGGCGTACGACGTGGGCCGCAAGGCGGCCGCCCAGAACCTGGCGGACATCGCCGCCATGGGCGCGGTGCCGACCGCGCTGCTGCTCGGCCTGGTCGTCCCCGCCGAACTGCCGGTCACCTGGCCCACCGAGCTCATGGACGGCCTGCGTGACGAGTGCCAGGTCGCGGGTGCCTCGGTGGTCGGCGGCGACGTGGTGCGGGGCGACACGATCATGGTGTCGATCACCGCGCTCGGGGATCTGCGCAACCACGAGCCGGTGACCCGCGCGGGCGCCCAGCCCGGCGACCTCGTCGCCGTCACCGGCTGGCTGGGCTGGTCCGCGGCCGGATACGCGGTGCTCTCCCGCGGCTTCCGCTCCCCGCGCGCCTTCGTCGAGGCCCACCGCCGCCCCGAACCGCCGTACCACGCGGGCCCCGCGGCCGCCGGTCTCGGTGCGACCGCCATGTGCGACGTCAGCGACGGGCTGATCGCCGATCTCGGGCACATCGCGGAGGCCAGCAAGGTCCGCATCGACGTCCGCTCCGGCGCCATCGACATCCCCTCGCAGATGAACGACATCGGACAGGCCGTCGGCGTCGACCCGCTGCAGTGGGTGCTGACCGGGGGGGAGGACCACGCGATCGTGGCGACCTTCCCGCCGGACGTGAAGCTGCCGGCCCGCTGGAAGGTGATCGGCGAAGTGCTCAACCCCTCGGCGCTGCCCCAGGTCACGGTCGACGGGGCACCGTGGACCAAGAAGGGCGGCTGGGACCACTTCGCGGACATCGAGTCATGAGCGTCGCGCCCCCTCGTGTGCTGACCGTCGCGGGCTCGGACTCCGGCGGCGGCGCCGGAGTCCAGGCCGACCTGAAGACGATGCTCGCGCTCGGAGTGCACGGGATGAGCGTGGTCACCGCGGTGACCGCGCAGAACTCGCTCGGTGTGCAGGGCACCTGGGAGCTGCCGGTGCAGGCCGTGCGGGCCCAGTACCGCAGCGTCGTGGACGACATCGGCGTCCAGGCCGTCAAGACCGGGATGCTGGCCTCGGCGGAACTGGTCGAGGCGGTGGCCGGGTTGCTCGCCGGGACGGACGCGCCGGCGGTCGTCGACCCGGTCGGCGTCTCCAAGCACGGCGACCCGCTGCTGGCCGCCTCCGCGCTCGAGTCGGTCCGGACGAGGCTGCTGCCCGCGGCCACCGTCGCCACCCCGAACCTCGACGAGGTGGCCCAGCTGACCGGCCTACGGGTCGGCTCCGAGGAGCAGCTGCGCGAGGCCGCCGCGGCCGTCCTGGCGTACGGGCCGAAGTGGGTGCTCATCAAGGGCGGCCACCTCCCCGCAGACGCAGGGTCGGTGGGTGGGAGCCAGGCCGTCGACCTGCTGACGGACGGCTCAGAGGAGCACTGGCTGCGCGCGCCCCGGCACGGCAACCGGCACACGCACGGCACGGGCTGCACCCTCGCCTCCGCGATCGCCGCGCAGCTCGCGAGGGGGAAGTCCGTGCCGGAGGCGGTGGCGGCGGCCAAGAGATACGTCACCGGGGCGATCGCGGCCGGGTTCGCGCTCGGCGGCGGGATCGGCCCCGTGGACCACGGCTGGACCTTCCGGACCTCTCACCCGACGGGGTAGTCGGGCAGCTCGATGGCGGTGGCCGCCTTCTCCGTGAGCCGCTTGAAGAAGCCGGCCAGCATCCGCGAGCTGAGCAGCCGGTACATCCGGTCCCGGCTGCGGATCCGCCGCTCGGTCGCCGGCGCGAAGAACGGGCCCGCGTTCCCGGAGATCTTCTGGCAGCCCTTGGCGAAGTCCCGGACCCGGCTCTCGTACCCGGCGAACGCGGCGCGGTGGTCGCCGCCGGCCAGGGCGAGTTCACCGGCCAGGACATACGCGCCGACGACCGCGACACCGGTGCCCATGCCGCCCATGGTGGCGCCGTACCCGGCGTCCCCGAGCAGCGCCACCCGGCCCCTGGTGAGCCGGTCGACGTGGATCTGGGCGATCGCGTCGAAGTACAGGTCGCCGGTCTCTTCCAGCGCCTTCAGGACGTGCGGGGTCTCCCAGCCCATGCCCGCGAAGCGCTCGGTGAGGATCCGCTTCTGCGCGGCCACGTCCTGGCGGTCGTACGTCAGCTCCTCGGAACGGAAGACCAGCAGGGCGCCCGCCCGGTCCGGGTCCCCGTCGTAGTTGCCGATGACGACGGCGCGGCCCGGCTCGCTGTACACGCGCCCGGTGCGGTCCAGGCCCAGGTGGTTGGGGACCTGGAAGCCGGCCACGTAGTGGTCGAAGAAGCGCAGGAAGCGGGACTCCTCGCCGAACACCAGGCGGCGGGTGCCGGAGTGCAGTCCGTCGGCACCGACCACGAGGTCGAAGCGGCGGGGCGCGCCCCGCTCGAAGGTGACCTCGACACCGTCCCCGGTCTCGGTGAGCGTGGCGATCGAGTCCCCGAAGACGTACTCGACGCGGTCCCTGGTGCGCTCGTACATGATCTGCGCCAGCTCGCCGCGGAAGATCTCCACGTCGCCGCTCATCATCTCGGCCGGCAGGTCCACGCGCGGGGTGCCGTCGGCGCCGACGACGGTCTGCCGGCCCATGTGGGTCTGCCGCGCGTGGACCTCGTCCCACACGCCCATGGCGGTGAGGACCTCCCGGTGGACGTGGCCGCGGAAGTCGACGGCGAAGCCGCCGCCGCGCAGGGCCGGTGCCTTCTCCACGACGGTGACGCGGGCGCCGTACCGGGCGAGGTTCAGGGCGAGGGCCGGTCCGGCGACGCTGGCGCCGGAGACGAGGACGTTCAGGTGACCGAGGCGGTGGTGTGTGTTCGTCATGGCAAGCAGCCTGGGGGCGGGCGCTTACCGTCTCCCTACCGTGCGCTGACCGCCCCCTACCGTGCGCTGACCGCCCCCTACCGTGCGCTGACCGCCCCCTACCGCTCGCCGATCGCCGCCGACCGCAGGCTCCGGCCCTGCTCGAAGGCCTTCTCGTAGGCCGCGGGCGACAGTTCTGCGCGCACCCGCCCGCGCGTGCGTACGACGTCCGGGTCGTTCTCCAGGAAGGTCCCGCGCAGGCCCACGGCGGCGCCCAGCAGTTCGGCCGCCCGCGCGGGAGGCCCGGCGACCTCCGCCAGCGCGTCCGCGACGTCGGCGAGGGCCAGGACGTCGGGCGACTCCAGGGCCTGGGCCCGCGCCTGCGCGTACCAGTCGCGGGCCGTGCCGCGGTCCCCCTGCGCGGCGGCGGCGCGGCCCAGACCCACCAGGATGCGGACCGTCTCGCCGACGCTGAACCAGTTGGCGGCGCACGCCTGCAGGGCGCTCTCGTAGCGCACGCGCGCGTGGGCCGGGTCGCCGGAGAGCCGGGCCAGGTCGCCGAGGCCACGCAGGGCGCTCGCCACCTTGTCCGTGACACCCGCACTGCGCGCGAGGGCGGCCGAGTGCTCGAAGTGCGCGGCCGCGTCCTCGAGATCGCCCCGGTGCAGCAGCACCACCGCCCGCGAGCGCAGCAGGTCGGCGGTCTCCTCCGGAGCCTGCAGCTCCCGTACGTACGCCAGGCCCTCGTCGAGCAGCTCCAGGGCGTGCCCCGACTCGCCGCGCCAGTGGGCGAACGCGCCCAGCGGATCGAGGCAGTTGGCCATGCCCCACCGGTCTCCTGTCGCCCGGAAACCGTCCAGGGACCGGCGGAAGGCGGCCTCGGCGGCCGTCGCGCGTCCGCAGAACATCTCCTGGTAGGCGGTGCCGAGGTCGAGCAGGGCCCGCCCCCAGGGACTGCCGTCCGTCTGTACGCGCACGTGCTCCTCGACTGTCAGCTGCGGTCCGCCCGTCAGGGACCACAGGACCACGGTGAACGGCAGCCGCAGCGGCCGGTCCAGCGACCGCATCAGGGCGGCCAGGCGTGTGACGAGTGCGGGCTGAGCCGGATCGCCGCCCCCGTCGACCGTGCTGACCGCGCACAGGACGTACTCCTCCAACAGGCCCTCGGGCGGCTCGTCGCCCACCACGGCGAGCAGGGCGCGGGCCTGCGGCAGCTGCGCCCCGTGCAGTCCGCGCAGCCGCCGGAACCAGGTGAGCGCGGCCATCAGGCGCAGCGCGTCCCGGGGAGCGGTCCGCGTGAGGTGGCGCAGGGCGGCGTCCAGATTGCCGTGCTCGGCCGTGAGCCGCTCCAGCCAGGGCAGCTGCTCCCCGCTGCGGACGTACGGCTCGGCCCGTTCGGCCAGCCGCAGGAAGTACGCGGCGTGCGCGTCCCGCAGTGCGCGCGCCCCGGCGAGGCCTGCGGAGGCGAAGGCGCGGATCGTCTCCAGCATCCGGTAGCGCCCCTCGAAGACCTCCAGGAACGACTTCTCCACCAGCGAGGCCAGCAGGTCCTCCGGGTACGGCACATCGCACACCGCCCCCACCGCGTCGAGCGTGGCGCCACCGGAGAACACCGTCAGCCGCCGCGCCAGTTCCCGCTCCTCGTCGTCGAGCAGATCCCAGCTCCACTCCACCACGGCGCGCAGGGTGCGGTGACGGGGAGCCTTCGTCCGGTCGCCGCGGGTGAGGAGGCGGAAGCGGTCGCCGAGCCGGTCGGCGAGCTCGTCCACGTCCAGGGTGCGCAGGCGCGCGGCCGCCAGCTCGATCGCCAGCGGCAGCCCGTCCAGGGCCCGGCAGATGTCGGCCACGCGCGCGTGGCCGTCGAAGCCGGGCCGCACGGCCCGCGCGCGGTCCAGGAAGAGCTCGGTCGCCGGCTCCGGCGGCAGCGGCGGCACCGGGACGAGCACCTCGCCGGTGATGCCGAGGGGTTCACGGCTGGTGGCGAGCACCCGGACACCGGGGCAGGCGCCGAGCAGCAGTGCGCAGACGCGCGCCGCGTCCTCCACGAGGTGCTCGCAGTTGTCGAGGACGAGCAGCGCCGCACGGTCCTCCAGGGCCGCCAGCAGCCGGCCCGTGGCGTTTGCCGAGGGCTGCCGGAAGCCCTCGCGCACCCCCAGCGCCGCCAGGACCGCGTAGGGGATCTGGGTGCCGTCGGTGAGGGGCGCGAGTTCCACGAGGTGGGCGTCGTCCCGGCCGTGCGCCGCCTCGATCGCCAGCCGGGTCTTGCCCGCGCCGCCGGGACCGGTCAGCGTCACCAGGCGGCTTTCGGGCAGCAGTGCGCGGATGCGGGCGAGTTCGGCGTCCCGGCCGACGAACCGGGTCAGCTGGGCCGGGAGCCGGGGCCGGGCCGGTACGGTGCCGCCGCTCTGGAGCAGTTCGAGGTGCAGGGCGGACAGCTCGCCGGACGGATCGGCGCCCAGTTCGTCCGCGAGCGTGCGCCGGGCCCGCTCGTACACCGTGAGCGCCTCGGCGGCCCGCCCGGCCGCGTGCAGGGCCCGCATCAGCTGGCCGTACAGCCGCTCGCTCAGCGGGTGCGCGGCGAGCAGCGCCCGCAGCTCCGGTACGAGCTCCGGGCCGCCGCCGAGGGTGAGATCCGCCTCGACCCGGTCCTGCGTGGCGGCCAGCCGCAGCTCCGTCAGGCGGGCCGTCTCGGCGTGCGCGTCCGGCAGGTCGGGCAGCGCCGGGCCGCGCCACAGGGCGAGGGCCTCGCGCAGCCGGGCGGCCGCCCGCGCGGGGTCACCGGCGGCCAGGGCGGCGCGGCCCTGGCCGGCCAGGAGTTCGAAGCGGTGGGCGTCGACCGCCTCGGGGGCGACGGCGAGCCGGTAGCCGGCCGGGGTGGCCTCGACAGGGGTCTGCGGGCCCAGGCGCCTGCGCAGACGCGATATCTGCGACTGGAGGGCACCCACGGCCCCGGCGGGCGGCTCGGCGCCGTAGAGGCCGTCGGTCAGGCGCTGCGCGGTGACCGTGCGGCCGGCGTCGAGGAGCAGCAGGGTGAGCAGGGCCCGGGGGCGGGGGCCGCCGGGGTCGACGGGGGTGCCGTCGTCGGTACGGATGTCCAGTGGGCCGAGGATGCCGAAGCGCATTCCCCGGATTCTGGCAGGTCGCTCCGGCACCGGGCACGGCAAAAAGCCGGCCCGCCGAGGCGGACCGGCTTAGTGCAGCGAACCAGCAGTGGCCGCGCGCTTAGCTGTTGCTGTGCGTCAGCGCGAGACCTTGCCGGCCTTGATGCACGAGGTGCAGGCGTTCACGCGCTTCGGCGTCCCGCCGACCACGGTACGCACACGCTGGATGTTCGGGTTCCAGCGGCGGGGCGTACGGCGGTGCGAGTGCGAGATGTTGTTGCCGAAGCCCGGCCCCTTGCCGCAGACGTCGCAGTTGGCAGCCACGGGTCACTCCAAAGACTTCAGATGCACTTACGGTTGATCCCGGCATGCCGGGATCAAGATCTCAGGCTCGAGAAGCCGTCTGAAATCTGAGTGGCGTTGCCAGGGGAAGAGCCCGATCAGGATCGGGCAACCGGAGCAGCATACAACGGCTGCGTCCGTACAACGAAACTACCATGGCGGATCCCGGCTCCGCCCGGGCCCTCAAGGGGTCCTCGCCGGGCTCTCGCCGGGTCCTCGCCCGGCCCTCTTCCGGTGGGCACCGCCTCTGGGTCTACGCTGCGTCCAGTCCAGCAGCCGCAGCTCAGGGAGGCGCAGGTGGCGCAGGTGCCGCAGACGTTCGACGCGCTGGCGGTGCGCACCTGGTGCGGTCTGGCGCTGCGGGCGCTGGGACGGGCGCGCGAGGAGATCGACGCGATCAACGTCTACCCGGTGGCCGACGGGGACACCGGCACGAACCTGTACCTGACCGTGGAGTCCGCCGTCGCGGCGGTGGAAGCCGTGTTCGCGGCCCACGAGGCGGGCGGTGCTGCGCAGGAGGCGGGCGGCGCGGCTCATGAGGCGGGCGGTGTGGCGCACGGGGCCGGCGGTGCGGAGGATGGCGGTGCGCTCACCGGCCCCTCCCTGGCCGACGCCGCGCGGGCGATGGCGCACGGCGCGCTGATCGGGGCGCGGGGCAACTCCGGGACCATCCTCGCCCAGCTGCTGCGCGGCATGGCCCAGGTGCTGGCCGCCGACGGGGAAGGTGCTCACACCGACGGGCGCGGACTGCGCCTCGCCCTGCGGCACGCGGCCGACTCAGCCCGGCAGGCCGTGGCGCACCCGGTCGAGGGCACGGTCCTGTCGGTCGCCTCGGCCGCCGCCGACGCGGCCACCGGCGCCGAGGGCGACTGCGGGGCGGTCGCGCGGGCCGCCTACGAGGGAGCGCGCACGGCTCTCGCCGCCACCCCCGGTCAGCTGGCGGTCCTGGCGCGGGCCGGAGTGGTCGACGCCGGCGGACGGGGACTGGTGACGCTGCTCGCGGCCCTGGTGGAGACGTTCACGGGACGGACACCGGCCGCGGGGACACCCTCTCCGGGAGCCGGCCCGGCCCAGGGGGACGGGCCCGCCGTGCCCCAAGCGCGCGTACGCCCAACCGAGCCGGACGGGCCGGGAGCCTGTGCCCCGTCCGCGAGCGGCCCCGCCTTCGAGGTGATCTACCTCCTGGAGGCCGGGGACACGGCCGTGGCCCGGCTGAGGGAGCGGCTCGACACGCTCGGGGACTCCCTCGTGGTGGTCGGCGGCGACGGGCTGTGGAACGTGCACGTGCACGTCGACGACGCGGGCGCCGCCGTGGAGGCGGGTGTCGAGGCCGGACGGCCGTACCGGATCCGGATCACGCACTTCGGCGCCGGAGACGTGCACACCACCGGCGCCGAGCGGCCGCCCCGCGAGCGTGCCCAGCGCGCCGTGGTGGCCGTCGTGCCCGGCGAGGGCCTGGCCGCGCTCTACTCGGAGGCCGGCGCGACCACGGTGCTCGCCCGCCCCGGGGAGCCGCCCGCGAGCGGCGAGCTCGTCGAGGCGCTGCGGCGGGCCCACGCGCGCGAGGTGGTCCTGCTGCCCAACGACGCCGAACTGCGCCACACCGCGGCCGCCGCGGCCGAACAGGCCCGCGGGGAGGGCATCCGCGTCGCCCTCATCCCGACCCGCTCAGCGGTCCAGGGCATCGCCGCGCTCGCCGTGCACGAACCCGGGCGCCGCTTCGACGAGGACGTCGTCTCCATGACCTCGGCGGCCGGTGCCACCCGCCACGCCGAGGTCATCGTCGCCGAGCACCAGTCCTGGACCACGGCCGGCATCTGCCAGGCCGGTGACGTCCTCGGCCTCGTCGACGGCGACGTGGCCGTGATCGGCTCGGACGTCACGGCCACCGCCGAGACCGTCCTGGACCGCATGCTCGTGGCCGGGGGCGAACTGGTCACCCTGGTCCTCGGCGACCAGACCCCGGCCACGGTCGCCGACCACCTGCAGGCCCGGGTCCGCGCGTCCTACCTCGCCGTGGACACGGTGGTCTACCAAGGCGGCCGCCAGGGTGCCCTGCTGCTCATCGGCGTGGAGTGAGCCTCAGCCGTCCGCCCGCTCCTGCGTCGTGAGTCGCAGCAGTCCTGTGGCCTGCGTGCGGCGGGCCGGGACGGGGTCGTCGTCGGGGGTGTTCTCGTAGGCGGTCAGTACGGCGCGTGCGCGTGCCGCTGCCTGGGCGGTGAGGCCGAGGCCGGCTTCCAGCCGGCCCGCGGTGAGTTCCGCCTCGGTGCGGTCGTGCAGGGCGTCCGGGCCCAGGAGGGCGAAGACGGCGATCGCCTGTTCGGTCCTGGACAGGGCCTCCGCCAGGACGGCCCGGGCGGTGGCGTCCTGCGTGCCCTCGGCGACGGAGCGGGCGAGCAGGTCGCCGAACTGTTTGTGGCTGTTGGCGAGTTCCGCGGTGAGCTGCCACCGCGCGTCCTCGTCGGCCGCCGTTTCCAGCGCCGCCTCGCACTCCCCGGCCGCCTCCGCCATCAGCTTCCGGGCGGCCTGCGCGCCCGCCTCCGTGCGCAGTGCCAGCCACGCGCGGGCGCGCAGGGAGCGGACGAGGCCGTGGACGCTGCCCAGGGACCGCCACAGATCGCCCGCGCGCGCGTAGGCACGATCCGCCTCGGCGAGCAGCCCGGCGTGGCTGAGCGACTCGGCGGCGAGATGGGCGAGCGTGGCGTGGTCCTGCTGCTCGGGCCAGAGCCGGGCGATCTCGGCGGCCCGGAGCCGGAGTTCGGCGGCCGCGCGGTGCTCCCCGAGCTCGCTCAGGCAGTCGGCGAGCCACCACTGCGTCTGCACCACCGCCCCGTCGCCGTGCGTCTCGGCGGACAGGTCCGGCAGCGCCGACTCCAGCACCTCGGCGGCCTCGGCCCACTGCCCCAGCCGCAACAGCAGCCCGCCGAGCTGCTGCCGCGCCCAGGCCCCGAGCGTCGCACCCTCGCCCGCCTCGTCGGCCCAGTGCGCCGCATCGAGGGCGTGCCCGGCCGCCTCCTCCGTCCGGTCGAGTCCGCCGAGCACCTCGGCGAGCTGAAGGTGCAACTGGGCCCGGCCCGTCGCCTCCAGGTGCGCCCCGCCGTGCTCCAGCCCGGCCCGCAGCGCCCGCTCGGCCCCCTCCGGGTCGCCCAGGTGGTGGGCGAGCCCGGCCAGCCGGGCCTCGTACTCCACGGCGAACCACGGCAGCCCCGCGCCGGCGTACTCCGCCGCGGCCTGCGCGAACAGTTCCGCCGCCCCCCGCAGGTCCCCGGTACGGGCGGTGACCTCCGCGAGCATCGCCCGCGCCTCGGCGGCCCGGGCCACCAGCCGCACATCGGTCCCGTCGTCACCGGTACGCCCCTCGACCAGCGCCAGCACCTCCCGCGCGGCCTCCTCGGCGGCGGACAGCACCTGCCCGGCCACGGGCCCCTCGGCCTCGTGCACCGGCCGCATCAGGATCCGTGCGCGCCCGATCACCACGGACGCCGTCTGCCGCAGGCCGGTGCCCTCCCCGGCGTACAGCGCGAGGACGCGTTCGTACGGTTCGGCGACCGCCGCCAGCGCCCCGTCCACGTCACCCGCCAGCGCCCGTACGTACGCCGCACGCGTGCGTGCCGCCAGCGCCTCCCCGGGATCGCCCGCCTCCGCGTACAACTCGGCGGCCCGTTCGAACAGCCCGGCGCCCGCGGCGCCCCGGCCCATCGCCTCGTGATCGGCGATCTCGGCCCGGTCCCGGGCGTCCAGCCCGACGCCCTCGGCCGCCCGCGCGACCGCCGCCCACGCCTCCATGGCGTGCGGCTGCAGCGTGTCCGACAGCCGCCGCGCCTCGGCGAGCAGCGCCGGCAGACCGGACGGGCCGGCCGCGGCCGAGTGGGCCGCGCCGGCGGGACGCGCCGCTGCAACGGCCGGGACGGCGGCCGGCCGCGCCGTGCGCACCCCCAGCGGCAGCCGGTCCACCAGCGGGCGCCGCGCCATGCGCGCGCGTGCCTGCTCGCCGACGTACGACGTGCCGTTGCGCTCGTCGAAGCGCGCGGCCAGGGCCTCGGCCTCCCCACGCGCGTGGGCGGCGAGTTCACCGGCCGTCCAGGCACGCCCGGCGGGCCCCGGCACCGCCTGGCCGGCCATGCCCAGCTCGGCCAGCCGGTCCATGAGCAGGGCCACCACGGCCAGGAAGTCCAGCCGGCTGCGCGGATGCCCGGAGCCGGTGAAGTACGCCGGCCGCTCGGCCAGCAGCTCCAGACCGCGTGCCTCGTTGCCGGTCAGCGCGCAGAACTCCACGTGCTCGGCGTACGCCGCGCGCATGCTCTCCATCGGCCGCACCAGCCGGAAACCCCGCAGATGATGAGCGCGCGCCTCGTCGACGCGGCCCAGCCGCAGCAGCGGCACCAGCGAGGAGGCGAGCACGGCGTGCGGCTCGTGGGCGCAGGAGAACCCGCCCTCCAGCACCGGCCGCCACAGCTCGACCGCCTCCGCGTCCCGCCCGCACTCCGCCTGCCACCAGCCCTGCGCGTGCAGCTCGCAGGCGTGGCAGTCGGCCATGCGGTCCCGGTCGGCGGCCAGCCACGCCGCGTACGCCCGTTCCGCGCGCGCCGCATCCCCGATGTGCGCTGCGACACTGAACTCGGCGCTGCGCACCGCCCGTTCGGTGTGCCCGGCGAGCCGGTAGCGGTGCTCCATCTCGCCGAGCCACTTCTCCATGGACGCCAGCGGGACGTGCGGCTGGTCCACCATGCCGGCCGTCATCCACTTGAAGACCCAGTGCAGCGAGTGGGTCTCGTGCTCGTCGAAGTCCTCGGGGTGTTCGTCCCACAGGCGCAGCAGCCGCGCGAAGGGGACGAACATCTTGTCCTTCTCGGAGCTGTAGTTGTAGACCTTCAGCTGGTGTCCGAGCGCCTCGATCACGGCGAGCGGGATGTTCAGCCTCTCGGCCTCGGCGAGCAGTTGCTCCGCGCGCGCGTTGCGCGCCGGGCCTTCCGGCCGCTCCCCGTTCTCGGCCATCGCCCGGCGCAGCGAGTCGAAGTCCGTGATCCCCGTCATCGGCGGCCGTCCTCCCCGTGGGTGGCCCACTCCAGCAGACCGATGAACGCGCGGTTGAGCAGCGCCGAGTCCGCCGGCCGCAGTGGGCGCTGCGCCATCAGCAGCGCCTGCCCGTACAGGGACTCCGTCGCCGTGCCGATCAGCTCCGGCTCGCCCAGCGAACCGATCCTGCGGATCAGCGGGTTGAGGTGGTTGAGCACCAGACGCGCGCGCGGGGCGCTGCCGCGCAGCGAGCCGAGGATGCCCGCCCACAGGTCGTCGGCCCGGGTCTCCGCCTCCGCGCGGGCCTGCTCGTGCCGGGCCGCCCGGTCGTCCAGGTGCAGCGCGGGCACCGACAGCGGGTGGAAGGCACGCAGCACGACGTCGCAGCCCAGTGGGTCCAGCTTGGCCCGCGCGGCCGCCAGGAAGCCCGAGAGGGCCAGCTCCACGGCCGGATCGACCGTGTCCAGGTGGGCGGTCACCGTGTCCGCGTCCAGTTCGGCGACCACCGTCCCCGGGCGCACCGACGGCAGCGCCTCGACCAGCTCGCTGTCGTAGGTGTAGCCGCCGTTGACGACACCGACGCCCTGCGCGGAGGCGATCGGCGCAACCTGCCGATATTCCTCGACCGTCCGCGTGAAGTGCACGACGGGATGCCGCTGCGCGAACTCCTCCAGGGACAGCCGCCCGTCGGTCGTCTCGAAGGGCAGCCACGGCAGCATCGTGCGCAGCATCTCCGCATCGTGCCGGGCGAGCGACTTCACCCCCAGGTGGTGCACGTCCAGGAACGCGGCCAGCCGCTCCGGGTCGCCGGCCGCGAGCCCGGTCAGCCAGGACCGGATCCGCTCGCCCAGTGCCTCCCGCACGCCGGCCAGCGTCTCGTCCTCGTACAGCGACTCGCGCGAGGCCGTCGGCCGCAGACTGTCCGTGTCGAGCACACAGCGCACGAAGAACGCCCAGTCGGGCAGCAGCTGTTCGGCCCGCTCGGTCAGCAGCATGCCCTTCAGGTGCACCCGGTGGCCCGCCCGCTGGGCCGGGCCGACCGCCGACGGCAGCACGTACGCCACCCCGCGGACCCCGGCCAGCGGCACGTCCAGATCGATCGAGTCCAGCGGGGTGAAGCCGAACAGGCCGTGACAGTGCCGGGCCAGGGCGACCCGGCGGGCGGTGGGGGAGGCGTACGGGCGGTCCCAGGGCGCGGGCAGATCGGTGACGGTCTCGTCGCCGACCCGGACGTCGTACGGCAGCAGTGACCCGAAGTCCCGCGCCAGCGCGAGCACCCGCTGCTCGGCCAGCCACTCGCCCGCCCCGGCCCGCGCCTGCAGGTGCACGGTGGTGCCGGGCTCCGGGCGGGCCGAGTCGGGCAGGGTTCGCACCGTGTACGAGCCGTCGTCGCGCGCCGTCCACTCCACGGGCGGCGCCTGCGGAGTGCGGGCGCTGCGGCTGACCACCCGTATCCGATCGGCGACCACGAAACAGGCCAGCAGGCCGATGCCGAACTGCCCGAGGAAGTCCGAGCGGGCCTCGCGCAGCCCGTCCGCGCGCTTGGAGCTGCGGCCGATGGTCGCCAGCAGGTCGTGCACGTCGGACTCGGTGAGACCGACGCCGGTGTCCTCCACGCGCAGTGTGCCGCCGTCCGCCAGCAGCCGTACCCGGGCGGGCGCGTCGGGCTCCTCGGCCCGCCGGGCGGTGATGGCGTCCACGGCGTTCTGCAACAGCTCGCGCAGATAGACCCTGGGGCTGGAGTACAGGTGGTGCGAGAGCAGGTCCACCAGACCGCGCAGGTCGACCTGGAAGGTGTGGGCCGGCTGGGGTGCCGGGGATGACGTTGAGGTCTTGGAGGTCTGGGAGTCCATCGTCACAGCGCCGGTGGGGGGAGGGGCGACGGCGCGGGGTCGGGCGGTCCCTGATGGGGCGGTGACCGCGGAAGGGATGGCCGGAGCGCGTCATCCTAGAGCCGGGACGACCCGTCTGACCAGGGGTTTCCCGGGACGTATACGGCAATGTCAGCGCGGTGGTGTGCAATGGATCTCGTGCCCGCACTGGAAGAACCGCTCAAGAAGGTGCTCGGCCCCGCCACCGCGAAGGTGATGGCCGAGCATCTCGGCCTGCACACCGTGGGCGACCTCCTCCACCACTACCCGCGCAGATACGAGGAGCGCGGCCAGCTCACCCACCTCGCCGACCTGCCCATGGACGAGCACGTCACGGTGGTCGCCCAGGTCGCCGACGCCCGCCTGCACAGCTTCGCCTCCGCCCGGGCGCCCCGCGGCAAGGGCCAGCGCCTGGAGGTCACGATCACCGACGGCAGCGGCCGGCTCCAACTGGTCTTCTTCGGCAACGGCGTGCACAAGCCCCACAAGGAACTCCTGCCGGGCACGCGCGCGCTGTTCGCGGGCAAGGTTTCCGTCTTCAACCGCCGGCTCCAACTGGCCCACCCGGCCTACGAACTGCTGCGCGCGGACGGCGACGGCGCGGAGGAGACGGTGGAGACCTGGGCCGGCGCCCTGATCCCGCTCTACCCCGCCACCGCCAAGCTGGAGTCCTGGAAGATCGGCAAGGCCGTCCAGACCGTCCTGCCCAGCGTCCGGGAGGCCGTCGACCCGCTGCCCGAGTCGCTCCGCGCGGGCCGTGGCCTGGTCGCCCTTCCCGAGGCCCTGCTCAAGATCCACCGCCCGCACACCAGGGCGGACATCGCCGACGCCCGTGCCCGCCTGAAGTGGGACGAGGCCTTCGTCCTGCAGGTCGCCCTCGCCCGCCGCCGCCACGCGGACGCCCAACTCCCCGCCGTCGCGCGCGAACCCCGCCCGGACGGTCTCCTCGCGGCCTTCGACGACCGCCTCCCCTTCACCCTCACCGACGGCCAGCGGAAGGTCTCCGCGGAGATCTTCGCCGACCTGGGGACCGAACACCCGATGCACCGGCTGCTCCAGGGCGAGGTCGGCAGCGGCAAGACGCTCGTCGCCCTGCGCGCCATGCTCGCCGTCGTCGACGCGGGCGGGCAGGCCGCGATGCTCGCCCCCACCGAGGTGCTGGCCCAGCAGCACCACCGGTCGGTCACCGAGATGATGGGCGAGCTCGCCGAGCAGGGCATGCTGGGCGGGGCCGAGCACGCCACCAGGGTGGTGCTGCTCACCGGCTCCATGGGCGCCGCCGCCCGCCGCCGGGCGCTGCTCGACCTGGCCACCGGCGAGGCCGGGATCGTGATCGGCACCCATGCGCTGATCGAGGACAAGGTGCAGTTCCACGACCTCGGACTGGTCGTCGTCGACGAGCAGCACCGCTTCGGCGTCGAGCAGCGCGACGCGCTGCGCGGCAAGGGAGACTCCTCCCTGGGGGAGAGGCGGACCCCGCACCTGCTGGTCATGACAGCCACGCCCATTCCGCGCACGGTGGCGATGACGGTCTTCGGCGACCTGGAGACCTCCGTCCTCGACCAGCTCCCGGCGGGACGCTCGCCCATCGCCAGCCATGTCGTCCCGGCCGCCGACAAGCCGCACTTCCTCGCGCGCGCCTGGGAGCGGGTGCGCGAGGAGGTGGCCAAGGGCCACCAGGCGTACGTGGTCTGCCCGCGCATCGGGGACGACGCCGACGAAGCCGGCGGCCAGGGGAAGGCCACCAGCAGGAAGTCGCCCGAGGACGAGGCCGAGAAGCGCCCGCCGCTCGCCGTCCTGGACGTCGCCGAGCAGTTGGCGAAGGGCCCGCTGCACGGTCTGACGGTCGAGGTGCTGCACGGCCGTATGCACCCCGACGACAAGGACGCGGTCATGCGCCGCTTCGCCGCCGGGGAGACCGACGTCCTGGTCGCCACCACGGTCATCGAGGTCGGCGTCAACGTCCCCAACGCCACCGTCATGGTGATCATGGACGCCGACCGCTTCGGCGTCTCCCAGCTGCACCAGCTGCGCGGCCGCGTCGGCCGCGGCTCGGCGCCCGGCCTGTGCCTGCTGGTCACCGAGATGCCGGAGGCGAGCGCGGCCCGCCAGCGGCTGAACGCGGTGGCCTCCACCCTCGACGGCTTCGAACTCTCCCGCATCGACCTCGAACAGCGCCGCGAGGGCGACGTCCTCGGCCAGGCACAGTCCGGCGCCCGCTCCAGCCTGCGGGTGCTCGCCGTCATCGACGACGAGGAGATCATCACCGAGGCCCGGGAGGAGGCCGCCGCGGTGGTGGCCGCCGACCCGGACCTGGAGCGTCTGCCCGGTCTGCGCACGGCTCTGGACGCCCTGCTGGACGACGAGCGGGAGCAGTACCTGGAGAAGGGCTGACAGACTGGGAGCGAGGGCCACCCGAGCCGAGGCGAACCGACAACCGAGGCGAACCCGCACCCGCGCCGTACCCAGGCGGCGCCGCCACCCGAGCCGAACCGCACCCCGAGCCGAACCGGCACACGCGCCGCACCGACGACTGATCCGCACCGACGACTGATCCGCACCGACGACCGAGCCGCACCGACGACCGAGCCCACCGACAAGGACCCAAGGACATGACCCGCGTGATCGCCGGCCGGGCCGGCGGACGCCGTCTCGCCGTACCCCCGGGCAGTGGGACCCGGCCCACCTCCGACCGGGCGCGCGAGGGACTCTTCTCCACCTGGCAGTCACTCCTCGGCGGCCCGCTCGACGGCGAACGGGTCCTGGACCTGTACGCCGGATCGGGCGCCGTCGGCCTGGAGGCCCTGTCCCGCGGCGCCGGGCACACCCTGCTGGTCGAGGCCGACGCCCGCGCGGCGCGCACCGTCCGGGAGAACGTGAAGTCGCTCGGCCTGCCCGGCGCCGAGGTACGGGCGGCCAAAGCGGAACAGATCGTCCAGTCACCGCCCCCGGCCCAGCCGTACGACATCGTCTTCCTGGACCCGCCGTACGCCGTCTCCGACGACGATCTTCGCGAGATTCTGCTCACACTCCGCACTCAGGGCTGGCTCGCGGAGGAAGCCCTCGTCACCGTGGAGCGCAGCACCAGAGGCGGCGAATTCCGTTGGCCGCCCGGGTTCGACGCGATCCGGGCCCGTCGCTACGGCGAGGGAACGTTTTGGTACGGTCGCGCCGCCTCTACGTGCGAAGACGCACGATGACCGGACCGGAGAGCGAGGGATCTCAAGTGCGCCGCGCCGTCTGTCCCGGGTCGTTCGACCCGATCACCAACGGACACCTCGACATCATTGCCCGCGCCTCCCGCCTGTACGACGAGGTCTACGTGGCGGTGATGATCAACCAGTCCAAGAAGGGCCTGTTCGAGATCGAGGAGCGGATCGAGCTCATCCGCCAGGTCACCGCCGAGTACGGCAACGTCCGGGTCGAGGCCTTCCACGGCCTCCTCGTCGACTTCTGCAAGCAGCGCGACATCCCCGCCATCGTCAAGGGGCTGCGCGCCGTCAGCGACTTCGACTACGAGCTGCAGATGGCCCAGATGAACATCGGGCTATCCGGCGTCGAGACCCTCTTCGTGCCCACGAACCCCACCTACAGCTTCCTGTCCTCCTCCCTGGTCAAGGAGGTCGCGGCCTGGGGCGGAGACGTCTCCCACCTGGTGCCGCCAACGGTCTTCAAGGCGCTCACCCGGCGCCTGAAGAAGGACTGAGCCGCTGACAGTCCGTCACCCGCTGTCCGGCGATCACCTCATGGCCGTACAGTCGTCCCGTCCGTCTCCAACACATCGGTAGAGAGTGGCGAGCACACGGTGGACGTGCAGAAGAAGCTCGACGAGATCGTGGCCGCGGTCTCCAGTGCCCGGTCCATGCCCATGTCGGCGTCGTGCGTGGTCAACCGCGCCGAGCTGCTCGCGCTGCTCGACGAGGTGCGCCAGGCGCTGCCCGGCTCGCTCGCCCAGGCACAGGAGCTGATCGGCGACCGTGAGCAGATGGTCGAGGAGGCCCGGCTCGAGGCCGAGCGGATCATCGGGGCCGCGCACGCCGAGCGCGGCTCGCTGATCTCCGACACCGAGGTCGCCCGCCGCTCCCAGAACGAGGCCGACCGGATCCTCGCCGAGGCCCGCAAGGAGGCCGAGGAGGTCCGCGCCGAGGCCGACGACTACGTCGACTCCAAGCTCGCCAACTTCGAGGTCGTCCTCACCAAGACCCTCGGTTCCGTCGGCCGTGGCCGCGAGAAGCTGCTGGGCACCGGACCGGGCCTGGACGAGAACGGCTACGAGGACGAGGACGCCCCCGAGCGCAGCCAGGACCCGGAGACCCTGCGCCACAACGCCGACGCGTACGTCGACGCCAAGCTCGGCGCCTTCGAGGCGGTCCTCGCCAAGACCCTGGACGCCGTGGGCCGCGGCCGGCAGAAGCTGCACGGCCGCATCGCCAGCGACGACCTCGGCGCCCTCGCCGACGACAGCTCGACCGTCCAGCACTCCAGCGACGCCGACTACCTCGCCGGCCTCGCCGCCGTCGCGGACACCCCGGCGGCCCCGGCATCCGCCCCGGCCGCGCCCGTCGAGCCCCCCGCCCAGCCGCAGTACGAGCCGCAGCCGGCCTACGGCTACCAGCAGCCCGCCCAGGCCGATCCGTACGCCGGCTACCAGCAGGCCTACGGCCAGCAGGACCCCTACGGCGGCTACCAGCAGGCCGATCCGTACGCCTACCAGGGCTACGAGGCCCAGCAGGCCGCGTACGACCCCAACCAGGCCCAGCAGGGGCACCAGGCCCAGCAGGGGCACCAGAGTCAGCAGGGGCACCAGCAGGGCTACGCGCTCGACGAGACCAGCCTCTTCGACACCGGCATGATCAGCGCCGAGCAACTGCGGGCCTACGAACAGGGCCGGGGTCTGTAGCCGGGCCACCGGATTGGGCCGAGAGCGAAAGGTCAAGTATCCTGGCTCTTCGGTCGCGCGTACGTCCGCGATCAACGCTGCCCCGGGACACCGACGGGCGGCGTCCCCGAGCTTGGAAACCGAAAGCAGGAATGGCCCTGAACGCCCGCCTCGACCACCGCAACCCTCTCGTGTTCGACACACACGAGCTGGGGCGGCGTCCTGGCGCGCTGCAGCGCCTGACCCGCACGGTCTCCGCTCCCCGGGACTTCGGTATCCAGGGAGTGGTCGGAGTGCCGGAAGGCGCCCCGGTGGAGCTCGAACTCCGGCTCGAGTCGGTCATGGAAGGTGTGCTTGTCACCGGCACCGCCCGTGCACAGGCCGAGGGGGAGTGCGTAAGGTGTCTGGAGCCGCTCGAGCTCGAGCTCGAAGCGGACTTCCAGGAGATGTTCTCGTACCCTGACGCCGACGACCGGGGCCGTGTGATCGCGGAACCGGGCGACGACGCCGAGGACGACGAGGACAGGCTCTTTGTCGAGGACGGTCTCATCGGCCTCGAGCCCGTGCTGCGCGATGCGGTGGTGCTCGCACTGCCGATGCAGCCGGTGTGCCAGGAAGACTGCCCGGGTCTGTGCTCCGAGTGCGGAGCACGGCTCGCGGACGACCCGGACCACCACCACGACGCCGTCGACATCCGTTGGGCGGCTTTGCAGGGACTCGCCGGCACCATGTCGGACGGCGAGAAGGACGAGATGAGCGGCGCCGAAGCGGGCGTCGACGAGAAGCAGGAGAAGTAGCCGTGGCTGTTCCGAAGCGGAAGATGTCGCGCAGCAACACGCGCCACCGCCGGTCGCAGTGGAAGGCTGCGGTCCCCACCCTGGTTGCGTGCGAGCGCTGCCACGAGCCCAAGCAGCAGCACATTGCGTGCCCGTCTTGCGGCACCTACAACAAGCGCCAGGTCCTCGAGGTCTGAGCGGCTGGTGAGAGGCACCGTGTCCACTGCCAAGAAGGCGGCTGACGCCGACGCCACCAGTCCCCGCCGGCGCGGGGGCGTTTCGTCGGACAACACGGCCTCGTCCCACACGCTTCTGGAAGGGCGGCTCGGCTACAAGCTCGAGTCCGCCCTTCTGGTGCGCGCGCTGACCCACCGTTCCTACGCGTACGAGAACGGCGGTCTGCCGACGAACGAGCGGCTGGAGTTCCTCGGTGACTCCGTCCTCGGCCTCGTCGTCACGGACACGCTGTACCGCACCCACCCGGACCTGCCCGAGGGCCAGCTGGCCAAGCTGCGGGCCGCGGTGGTCAACTCTCGTGCGCTGGCGGAGGTGGGCCGTGGGCTCGACCTGGGTTCCTTCATCCGGCTCGGCCGCGGTGAAGAGGGCACGGGCGGCCGGGACAAGGCGTCCATCCTCGCCGACACCCTGGAAGCGGTGATCGGCGCGGTCTATCTCGACCAGGGCCTCGACGCGGCCTCCGAACTGGTGCACCGCCTGTTCGACCCGCTGATCGAGAAGTCCTCGAACCTCGGAGCCGGCCTGGACTGGAAGACATCCCTCCAGGAGCTCACCGCGACCGAGGGGCTCGGTGTGCCCGAGTACCTGGTCACGGAGACCGGCCCCGACCACGAGAAGACCTTCACTGCTGCCGCCCGCGTCGGAGGCGTCTCGTACGGCACCGGCACCGGCCGCAGCAAGAAGGAGGCGGAGCAGCAGGCTGCCGAGTCCGCATGGCGGTCCATCCGGGCCGCGGCGGACGAGCGTGCCAAGGCGGCCGAGCGTGCCGAGGCTGCCGAGGCCGCCGAGAACGCAGAGGCTGCCGAGGCCGCCGAGAACGCAGAGGCTGCCGAGAACGCCGACGAGGCGTCGGCCTCCGCCTGACCGACAGCACGATTCGAGCGCCCGTCCCTGCCCGGGGCGGGCGCTCGGCCCTTGCGGCGGCCGGCGGCTGTCCGGACCTCGCGGGCCCGGGCCGGCCGTGCCGGGCGTCCCGAGGCCGGGCGGCTGTTCGGCCCACCCGGGCCCGCGGGCCCGGCCCGGCAGGACGGCCGGTGGCCGTCGACCCGCACGGGCCGGCGGCGGCCGTGTCCGCCCATGTCCGACTGTTGCGACTGTCCGGCGGCCGACAGCGGCCGCTCGGCCCATACGACGGCCCGTCGCGGGCCGCGGAGATACGGGGGAGCCATGCCCGAGTTGCCCGAGGTCGAGGTCGTGCGGCGCGGTCTGGAACGGTGGGTGGCCCACCGGACCGTCGCAGAGGTGGAGGTGCTGCACCCGCGCGCGGTCCGGCGTCACCTCGCCGGACCGGACGACTTCGCGCACCGCCTCAAGGGCCACCGCGTCGGCGTGCCCAGCCGCCGCGGCAAGTATCTGTGGCTGCCCCTTGAGGACGGCGGCCAGGCGATCCTGGCCCACCTGGGCATGAGCGGCCAGCTGCTGGTCCAGCCGCACGAGGTGCCCCGCGAGAAGCACCTGCGCATCCGCATCGGCTTCGCGGACGCCCTCGGCACCGAACTCCGCTTCGTCGACCAGCGCACCTTCGGCGGCCTGTCGCTGCACGAGACCGGGCCCGACGGCCTGCCGGACGTCATCGCGCACATCGCCCGCGACCCCCTCGACCCCCTGTTCGACGACGAGGCCTTCCACCAGGCACTGCGCCGCAAGCGGACCACCATCAAACGGGCCCTGCTCGACCAGTCGCTGATCAGCGGGGTCGGCAACATCTACGCGGATGAGGCGCTGTGGCGGGCGCGGCTGCACTACGACCGCCCCACCGCCACCCTCACCCGCCCGCGCACGGCCGAACTCCTCACCCACATCAGGGACGTGATGAACGCGGCCCTCGCCGTGGGCGGCACCAGCTTCGACAGCCTGTACGTCAACGTCAACGGCGAGTCCGGCTACTTCGACCGCTCCCTGGACGCCTACGGCCGCGAGGGCCTGCCCTGCCGCCGCTGCGCCACCCCGATGCGCCGCCGCCCCTGGATGAACCGCTCCAGCTACTACTGCCCGCAGTGCCAGCGGGCGCCGCGGGCGCGTACCGCCTGAGCCGGCCGGCCCCCGGCGAGCGGAGTATCGCCATGGCCCTGCCCCAGCCGGGCGATGATCGAGGAGGACACCGCCGCGGAGGGCGACGCGCAGGTCCTCCAGGTGTTCCTCGCGGACGCGACCACCATGGCCGACCCGAGCGGAGGCTGCTGGCCGTCGACCTGCACGACGAGCCCGGCCGGACCTTCCGTCTGCCGCCGCGGTGGTTTCCGGGGATCTCCGCGAACCTCAGCATCGCGAACATGGACTTCGCCGAGTCCGCCGACGCCACCGACGGCTCGGGCACGTACCGCGGCATCGGGGCCGGGTGACGCGCCGGGCCGGACGGGCGGGAAGGGTTGGGCAGGCGGACCGGCGGGAAGGGCGGGGCTGGCCGAACGGGTGGGAGTGGCCGGGACCGGGGAAACGGTCCCTCAGACCTGACGGGTGTCGTACGCCTCGCGGGCAGCGAGGACGTCGTCCATCCGGCCCTCCACACAGTGGATGAGGGCCAGCAGGCGCTCGGCGACCTCGTGGCCGAGCGGGGTGAGTTCGTAGTCCACGCGGGGCGGGTTCGTCGGCTGGGCCTCGCGGTGCACCAGGCCGTCGCGCTCCAGCGCGTGGAGGGTCTGGGACAGCATCTTCTCGCTCACGCCGTCGACACGGCGGCGCAGCTCGTTGAAGCGGAGGGAGCCCACGTGCAGGGCGCCCAGGGTGAGCGCGCCCCAGCGTCCGGTGACGTGCTCCAGCGTGCCGCGCGAGGGACAGGCCTTGGCGAACACGTTGTACGGGAGGTCCTGCTCCTCCGTGCGCTCCTGCGTGATGCTCATGTCTCAAGCGTACTCGAACGCAGCGCTAGCCCGCAGCTTGCGCTAACCAAAAGTTAGTGCTTTCCTTCTCTCATCGCCGGTGAGCTGCATCCCCTGCGGCTCCCGTCCGCGCTGACTTCTGAGGAGAACGAACCGTGACCACCCCTGTTGTCTCCATCGCCTACCACTCCGGCTACGGCCACACCGCCGTCCTGGCCGAGGCCGTCCGGGCGGGTGCCGTCGAGGCCGGTGCCGAGGTGCATCTGATCAAGGTGGACGAGATCACCGACGAGCAGTGGGCGGCGCTCGACGCCTCCGACGTGATCGTCTTCGGCTCGCCGACCTACATGGGCACCGCGTCCGGCGCCTTCCACGTCTTCGCGGAGGCGTCCTCCAAGCGCTGGTTCGGGCAGGACTGGAAGGACAAGCTGGCCGCGGGCTTCACCAACTCCGGCTCCAAGAGCGGCGACAAGCTGCACACCCTGCAGTTCTTCCAGGTCCTCGCCGGGCAGCACGGCATGCACTGGGTCAACCTCGGCCTGCACCCGGGCTGGAACAACAGCGCCGGCTCCGAGCACGACCTCAACCGCCTCGGCGTATTCGCCGGCGCCGCCGCCCAGACCAACGTCGACGAGGGCCCGGAGGGCGTGCACAAGGCGGACATCGCGACCGCCGAGCACCTCGGCCGCCGGGTCACCGAGACGGCGAGGACCTTCCTGCTCGGCCACGCGGCCGCCTGATCCGAGGGCCGCTCACGGCCGCTCGGACCGGATTCAGTACCCGAAGTCCTGCGTCCACCAGGGGCCGCCGGAGCCGAGGTGGACGCCGACACCCA
This sequence comes from Streptomyces sp. NPDC020801, assembly GCF_044334385.1. NCBI lineage: Bacteria > Bacillati > Actinomycetota > Actinomycetes > Kitasatosporales > Streptomycetaceae > Streptomyces > Streptomyces sp. NPDC020801. The sequence goes on along the minus strand of NZ_JBIRST010000012.1, from coordinate 103,276 downwards.
GGGTCTTGAAGTCGCAGTTCAGTATGTTGGCGCGGTGGCCGGGGCTGTTCATCCATGCGTCCATCACCGCCGCCGCGTCGGCCTGGCCGCGGGCTATGTTCTCGCCGCCCAGGCCGGTTATGCCGAGCTTCGCCGCCCGGTCCCACGGCGAGGCGCCGCTGGGGTCGGTGTGGTCGAAGAAGTCCTGCGTGGCCATGGCCGAGCTGAAGTTCTCGGCCAGGCCGGTGAGCGCGCTGTTCGCGGCCACCGGGCTGCAGCCCACCTTCGCCCGCTCCTGGTTGACCAGCTTGAGCACCTCCGCCTCGGCGGCGGCCTCGGCGGAGACGGCCGCCGGGGCGGGCTGGCTCTTGTGCGGCGCCTTGGCGGCCGCGTGGCCCGGCGTGGTCTTCGGCTTCTTCGTCTTCTCCGGGGCCGACGTCGGCCCCGTGCCGGCCGGCTTCGTGGGCGTGGCCGACGGCGCGGCGGAGGCGGAAGCCGAGACGGAGCCCGAGGCCGGGGCGGACTGCGCCGGTGATGTCGACCGGTCCGCGTCGCGGCTCGTGGACGAGCCCCCCGACCGGCCGCCCGCCTGCGCACTGCCCGACGTGCCGCCCTGCTCGCTCGCGCTGTTCGTGGGGGAACCCGCGGCCTGCACCTTGTCCGCGCCGCTGCTGCTGGAGCCGCCCAGCTTGTAGTTCTGCAGTCCGGGCACCGCGCCGGTGGCGACCGCGACGGTACCGATGGCGACCGCGGCCGAGACTCCGAGCAGGCCGGTGCGGACCGGCGTCGCGGCCTTCCTCTTCCGGCGGTGCCCGCGCTCGCGGTGCGGACCGACCGCGGGGCTGAAGCCCCCGGCCGGGAAGGTCACGGTGTCGGTCGCCCGGGCGTAGTCGTCGTCCGTCGCGAAGAGGTACTCCTGGGCCCTGGTGTAGGCGTCGCCGTACAGCTCCGGGTTGAGGTAGGGCGCGATGCCCATGCGGTCTCCGGCGTACGAGTCCAGCGGGTCGTGGCGCTGCGTGTACGAGCCGTGCGCTTCTGTGACCCCCGTGGCACGGTCCGTGGCGGCGCGGCCGGCGTCCGAGCGTCGGTGGCGTCCCATGTCCTGGCCTTCCTCGTCCCTGCGGTCGACGCGCGCCCTGAGCCGTGGCGGTCAACCTGACCCACTCGATCGAGTGAGTTTCATATGAGATTCATTGGGTGGGGACGGTACCGCATGGCGCGAGGGGAGGAAGTGTCCCGAGAGACATTGGCCGGTTAGGTTGCACCCATGAGCGAGGATGTGCGACTGGTCGCCTGGGTGCGCGGACGCGTCCAGGGTGTGGGTTTCCGCTGGTTCACACGGGCAAGGGCGCTGGAGATCGGCGGCCTGAGTGGTTTTGCTCTCAATCTGGGCGACGGACGCGTGCAGGTGGTCGCCGAGGGGACACGCGAGGCCTGCCAGAAACTGCTGGACTGGCTCCAGGGCGGCGACACGCCCGGACGCGTGGAGGGTGTCACCGAGATCTGGGACACACCGCGCGGGGGATACGAGGGCTTTGCGGTCCGCTGAGCCCGTCGCGCCCCGCCCCCGGACGAGGGCGCGGGAATCTGCCACCGGCAACTGCCCCGAGTGAAAAGGAGCAGGTGGTTGCCAAGAACCGCTTGCCGTGGCAGGCTCCGCACGGCAGGATGATCGCCACGCCCCCAGGGGCCCGCAGGAGTCGCAGTGCCACCGCTTTCCGGTCGCGCGCCCCCGGGACACCCGCTGATACGGGGTGTGATCGTGTTGACCGTCAAACTTTTTGGTGAGACGCTGAAAACCCGCGCACCTTAGCTGTTTGGCATGGATGAACGGCAGCACAAACTCAACAGTGCCAAGCACCACGGGTGCGAATCCCTCACGACCCACACCGCTTCGGTCGGTCACTCAGTGTGGAGGACCATCCATCATGGCAAAGGCGCTTCTCGGTTACGTCGGCGGCTCCGACCCTCGACTCCTCGCCGAGATGCGACGGCTCCAGCAGCGCGTACAGGACCTGGAATCCGAGCTCGTACGGATCCAGGCGGAGAACGACGCGCTGACGGCTGCCGCTTCTCACGACAGGATCATGGAGAGCATCGACGCACACCAGGCGGAGCCTGCGCTCACCTGATCACTGCATCGCACAACGGCACAGTGGTTGGGCCCGCCCGTATCAACCGCTCAGTTGTCAGAGTTGCAAGGGACGCTTCGGCGTCCCTTCTTTCTTGCCCCCGCGCATCCTTTCACCTTCTTTAACGTCTGGTGTGCCCTTCATGTTCATGCGTGAAACCGCGCGGTTGCGAAGGTTCATGGAGTGAGATAGCGGCGGCGGGTAGAGTCCGACGCCGTGCACCTCAAGGCCCTGACCCTCCGCGGGTTCAAGTCGTTCGCCTCGGCGACCACGCTCCGGTTCGAACCGGGCATCACGTGCGTCGTCGGTCCGAACGGCTCGGGCAAGTCCAACGTCGTGGACGCGCTCAGCTGGGTCATGGGCGAGCAGGGCGCCAAGTCGCTGCGCGGCGGCAAGATGGAGGACGTCATCTTCGCCGGCACCACCGGGCGTCCCCCGCTCGGCCGCGCCGAGGTGTCCCTGACCATCGACAACTCCGACGGCGCCCTGCCCATCGAGTACGCCGAGGTCACCATCACGCGGATCATGTTCCGCAACGGGGGCAGCGAGTACCAGATCAACGGCGACACCTGCCGCCTGCTGGACATCCAGGAACTGCTGTCCGACTCCGGCATCGGCCGCGAGATGCACGTCATCGTCGGCCAGGGCCAGCTCGACTCCGTCCTGCACGCCGACCCGACGGGCCGCCGCGCCTTCATCGAGGAGGCCGCGGGCGTCCTCAAGCACCGCAAGCGCAAGGAGAAGGCGCTCAGGAAGCTGGACGCGATGCAGGCGAACCTCGCCCGCGTCCAGGACCTCACCGACGAACTGCGCCGCCAGCTCAAGCCGCTCGGCCGCCAGGCCGCCGTCGCCCGCCGCGCCGCCGTCATCCAGGCCGACCTGAGGGACGCGCGCCTGCGCCTCCTGGCCGACGACCTCGTACGGCTGCGGGAGGCACTGAAGACGGAGGTCGCCGACGAGGCGGCCCTGAAGGAGCGCAAGGAAGCCGCCGAGCAGGAGCTGCGCAAGGCCCTCCAGCGCGAGGCGCTCCTGGAGGACGAGGTACGCCGGCTCGCCCCGCGCCTCCAGCGCGCCCAGCAGACCTGGTACGAGCTGTCCCAGCTCGCCGAGCGCGTCCGCGGCACGATCTCGCTCGCCGAGGCCCGCGTGAAGAGCGCCACCTCCGCTCCCCCGGAGGAGCGGCGCGGCCGCGACCCCGAGGACCTGGAGCGCGAGGCCGCCCGCGTCCGCGAGCAGGAGGCCGAGCTGGAGGCGGCCCTGGAGGCGGCGCAGCGGGCGCTCGACGACACGGTCGCCCACCGCGCCGAACTGGAACGTGAACTCGCAGTCGAGGAACGCCGCCTGAAGGACGCGGCACGCGCCATCGCCGACCGCCGTGAGGGCCTGGCCCGGCTCAGCGGCCAAGTGGGCGCGGCCCGTTCGCGCGCGGCCGCCGCCCAGGCCGAGATCGACCGCCTGGCCGCCGCCCGGGACGAGGCCCAGGAGCGGGCCGTCCACGCCCAGGAGGAGTACGAGGCACTCAAGGCCGAGGTCGACGGCCTCGACGCGGGCGACGAGGAACTGGCCGTTCGGCACGAGGCGGCCAAGAGCGCGCTGGCCGAGGCGGAGAGCGCCCTCACCACTGCCCGCGAGGCGGCCACGGCCACCGAACGCAGACGGGCCGCGACCCAGGCCCGGCACGACGCCCTCGCCCTGGGCCTGCGCCGCAAGGACGGCACCGGCGCGCTGCTCGACGCGAGGGACCGCCTCACCGGCCTGCTGGGCCCGGCGGCCGAGCTGCTGACGGTCACCCCGGGCCACGAGACCGCCCTGGCCGCCGCCTTCGGCACCGCCGCGGACGCCCTGGCGGTGACCACCCCCTCCGCGGCGGCCGACGCCATCCGTCTCCTGCGCAAACAGGACGCGGGCCGCGCCGCGCTGCTGCTGACGGGGCCACCGGAAGAGCCGGGAGCCGGACCCGGGACGACGACCTCGGAGGCGTCCGCCCCGCCCCACCCGGCCGGAACCGGCCCGACGGGCACCGGACACGCCGGAACCGGCCCGACGGGCACCGGACACGCCGGAACCGGCCCGACGGGCACCGAACACGCCGGGGCCGCCGGGAGCACGGCCGGCCCGCCGGACGGCACCGCCCCCGGGCACGCGCCGGCCGAGGACCGTACCGCGGCCGGCGCCGGCGGTGCTGCCGGGATCGGTGCCGGTGGCCCTGCCACGGCCCGTGCCGCCAGTCCCGCCGCGGCCGGCGCCGGCGGTCCTGCTGCCGCCGGTGCCGGCGCCTCCGCCGCGACCAACGCCGCCTCCGCCGCCGCCTGCGCGGCCGCCGGCACCGGTGACCGCGGGACCTTCCACCGCCCCTTCGCCGCGGACCTCGTACGCGGTCCCGCCGAACTCATGCCCGCCGTACGCAGACTGCTGCACGGTGTCGTCGTGGTCGGCACGCTGGAGGACGCCGAGGACCTCGTCCACGCGCGGCCCCACCTCACCGCCGTCACCGCCGAAGGCGACCTGCTCGGGGCGCACTTCGCCCAGGGTGGGTCGGCCGGGGCGCCCAGCCTCCTGGAGCAGCAGGCGGGGGTGGACGAGGCCGCCGCGGAGCTGGAGGAACTGGCCGTGCGGTGCGAGGAGCTGACCGAGGCACAGCGGCGGGCCGGTGAGCGGCGCAAGGAGTGCGCCGCGCTGGTCGAGGAGCTGGGGGAGCGGCGGCGGGCCGCCGACCGGGAGAAGTCGGCCGTCGCGCAGCAGCTGGGACGGCTCGCCGGGCAGGCGCGCGGCGCCGCCGGGGAGGCCGAGCGGTCCGCGGCCGCCGCCAGCCGCGCCCAGGAGGCGCTGGACAAGGCCCTCCAGGAGGTGGAGGAACTCGCCGAACGCCTCGCCGTAGCCGAGGAGATGCCGATCGATGAGGAGCCCGACACCTCCGTACGGGACCGGCTCGCCGCAGACGGCGCCAACGCCCGCCAGACCGAGATGGAGGCCCGCCTCCAGGCCCGTACGCACGAGGAGCGGGTCAAGGGCCTGGCCGGCCGGGCCGACTCCCTGGACCGGGCCGCCCGCGCCGAACGCGAGGCACGTGCGCGTGCCGAGCAGCGGCGCGCCCGGCTGCGCCACGAGGCAGCCGTCGCCGAGGCCGTCGCCTCCGGGGCCCGGCAGCTGCTCGCCCATGTCGAGGTCTCCCTGGCCCGCGCGGAGGAGGAGCGCGGGGCCGCCGAGGCCACCAAGGCCCGCCGGGAGCAGGAACTGAACGCCGCCCGTGCCGCGGGACGCGATCTCAAGGCCGAACTCGACAAGCTGACCGACTCCGTCCACCGGGGCGAGGTGCTCGGTGCCGAGAAGCGGCTGCGGATCGAGCAGCTGGAGACCAAGGCACTGGAGGAGCTCGGTGTCGAACCGGCCGGGCTGGTGACGGAGTACGGGCCGCACCAGCCCGTGCCATCGTCACCCCCCGCCGAGGGCGAGCAACTGCCGGACGACCCCGATCACCCGCGCAACCAGCCCCGCCCCTTCGTGCGGGCCGAGCAGGAGAAGCGGCTCAAGGCCGCCGAGCGCGCCTACCAGCAGCTCGGCAAGGTCAACCCGCTGGCCCTGGAGGAGTTCGCGGCGCTGGAGGAACGGCACAAGTTCCTCAGCGAACAGCTCGAGGACCTCAAGAAGACCCGGGCCGACCTGCTGCAGGTCGTCAAGGAGGTCGACGAGCGCGTCGAGCAGGTCTTCACCGAGGCGTACCGCGACACCGCCCGGGAGTTCGAGGGTGTCTTCGGCCGCCTCTTCCCGGGCGGTGAGGGCCGGCTGGTGCTGACCGACCCCGACAACATGCTCACCACCGGCGTGGACGTCGAGGCCCGCCCGCCGGGCAAGAAGGTCAAGCGGCTGTCCCTGCTCTCCGGCGGCGAGCGCTCGCTGACGGCCGTCGCGCTGCTGGTGTCGATCTTCAAGGCCCGGCCCAGCCCCTTCTACGTCATGGACGAGGTCGAGGCCGCCCTCGACGACACCAACCTCCAGCGGCTGATCCGGATCATGCAGGAGCTGCAGGAGGCCTCGCAGCTGATCGTGATCACGCACCAGAAGCGCACCATGGAGGTCGCCGACGCGCTCTACGGCGTCTCCATGCAGGGGGACGGCGTGTCGAAGGTCATCAGCCAGCGGCTGCGCTAGCTGGTGCTGCGACCGGAAAGGTTCACCGGCTCGCGACATCCGGCAGGGCACCTCGCCGCGTTGTCGCATCACCCGAGTACATATCCAGTACGCGGGCGCTACGCGGGCGATGCTCCGCCTTGCGATGCACCGCACCGGACGCCGCGAGCTTTCCGGCAAACCCTTCCGGCCACAGCACCAGCCGGTCCGCGCCCTTGCGTCTCCCCGCGGCTTCCGTATGCCCCCGCGACTTCGGGGTAGACGCTCCGTGTCCTGTATTTGATTACAGAACTTGAACACAGCCGTGCCGGCAGGTGGCGGAAACTCACAGCCGTGGGCCTATTGACTTCGAAACTTGAAGGCATAGTCTCTGCAACGTTGCTTTTACCTTCAGGTCCCGCCACCTGCAAGGGCTGACCCCCCCACCCCGGCAGCGCTGCCGGGGTGCCCGAGGAGTACACGTGACCAGCACAGCGCAGGCACCCCAGTCAGGAGCCCGTACGGCTCATCCCGATCATCTCGGGCATGTCATCTTCATCGCGGCAGCGGCCGCGATGGGCGGCTTCCTCTTCGGCTACGACAGCTCCGTGATCAACGGCGCCGTCGAGGCCATCCGGGACCGCTACGACATCGGCTCCGCGGCGCTGGCCCAGGTCATCGCCATCGCCCTGATCGGCTGCGCCGTCGGCGCCGCGACGGCCGGCCGCATAGCCGACCGCATCGGCCGCATCCGCTGCATGCAGATCGCCGCCGTCCTGTTCACCATCAGCGCCGTCGGCTCTGCCCTGCCCTTCGCGCTGTGGGACCTCGCCCTCTGGCGCATCGTCGGCGGCTTCGCCATCGGTATGGCGTCGGTCATCGGTCCCGCCTACATCGCCGAAGTCGCCCCGCCGGCCTACCGCGGCCGCCTCGGCTCCTTCCAGCAGGCCGCGATCGTCGTCGGCATCGCCATCTCGCAGCTGGTCAACTGGGGTCTGCTCAACGCGGCCGGCGGCAACCAGCGCGGCCGGCTGATGGGCCTCGAGGCCTGGCAGGTCATGCTCGGCGTCATGGTGGTCCCGGCCGTCCTCTACGGCCTGCTCTCCTTCGCCATCCCCGAGTCCCCCCGCTTCCTGATCTCCGTCGGCCGCCGTGACCGCGCCCGCGAGATCCTCGCCGAGGTCGAGGGCAAGGACGTCGACCTGAACGCCCGCGTCCTCGAGATCGAGACCGCCATGAAGCGCGAGGAGAAGTCCGGCTTCCGCGACCTGCTCGGCGGCGGCTTCTTCTTCAAGCCGATCGTCTGGGTCGGCATCGGCCTGTCGGTCTTCCAGCAGTTCGTCGGCATCAACGTCGCGTTCTACTACTCCTCGACGCTGTGGCAGTCGGTCGGTGTCGACCCGGCGAACTCGTTCTTCTACTCGTTCACGACGTCGATCATCAACATCGTCGGCACCGTGATCGCGATGATCTTCGTGGACCGCGTCGGCCGCAAGCCGCTCGCGATCATCGGCTCGGTCGGCATGGTCGTCGGCCTGGCGCTGGAGGCCTGGGCCTTCTCCTACGACCTGGTCGGCGGCAAGCTGCCCACCACCCAGGGCTGGGTCGCCCTGATCGCCGCCCACGTCTTCGTCCTCTTCTTCGCCCTCTCCTGGGGCGTGGTCGTCTGGGTCATGCTCGGCGAGATGTTCCCGAACAAGATCCGCGCCGCCGCCCTGGGCGTGGCCGCCTCCGCGCAGTGGATCGCCAACTGGGCGATCACCGCGAGCTTCCCGTCGCTGGCCGACTGGAACCTCTCCGCGACCTACATGATCTACACGGTCTTCGCGGCGCTCTCCATCCCGTTCGTCCTGAAGTTCGTCAAGGAGACGAAGGGCAAGGCGCTGGAGGAGATGGGGTAACCACCCCGCACAGGCTCGAGGAGCCGGGCCAAGTCCCCGCTGCCCGCTCCTCGACACCCCTGAAGGGCGTACTGCCCCGGCTCACGCAGCGAGCCGGGGCAGTACGCGTTCGCAGAACAGGTGCAGGCTGCGCCACCCCTCGTCGACCGGCATGCCGCCGGCCAGCGGGTGCAGCACACAGGTGTCCAGGTCCAGGGCGACGCACTCGTCCGGGGTGAGGACCCGGTACACGCCCTCGGCGCGCAGTTCCGCCACACTCGTCGCGGCCGACCTCACCGCCGAGCGGATGTCCCCGGACTGCCAGGAGGCGTACGTGCGCGCCTCGTGCAGGAAGTGCTCGCCGTACACCGCCCAGGCCCGGTCGGGATCCTCGGCGAGGTGCAGCAGCGGGGTCTCGGCGGCCGGCATCAACGTCCAGCCCTCGGTGCCGTACTCGGTCAGCCGCTCCTTGTAGTACGCCTCCAGCTCCGGCAGGTGCGCGCTCGGGAAGAACGGCAGCCCGAGCCGGGCGGCCCGGCGGGCGGCCGCCCGGGAGGAGCCGCCGACCAGCAGCAGCGGGTGCGGCTCGGAGCAGGGGCGCGGGGTGACGCGTACGGTACGGCCCCGGAAGGCGAACGGCTCGCCGGTCCACGCCTTCAGCAGGGTCTGCAGCAGCTCGTCCTGGAGTCTGCCCCGGCGCTTCCACTCGACGTCGAACAGCGCGTACTCCTCGGGCCGGTACCCGATCCCGGCGACCGTCACCAGCCGTCCGCCGCTCAGCAGGTCCAGTACGGCGATGTCCTCGGCCAGCCGCAGCGGGTCGTGCAGCGGGCCGATCACCGCCGAGACGGTGACCGCCAGACGCCGGGTCGTGCCGAGGACGGCGCCCGCGAAGGCGAACGGCGACGGCAGCCAGTTGTTCGCGACCCCGTGGTGCTCCTCGGTCTGCACGGTGGTGATCCCCCGGTCGTCGGCGTACCGGGCCATCTCCACGGCCGCCTGGTAGCGCGCGCCGAGCGAGGCGGGGGTGGCGCCGGGTTCGACGAGGTTGAAACGGACGACCGTGACGGACATGGCTGCGTCCCCCTTCACCGGACGGGTGTGCAGGGGGACGGTAGCTGACGGGCCGTCAGACGGCCAGGCTCTCGGGCTGCTCGACCGGCTGCGCCGGTTCCGCCGCCGGCGCGGCCGCCGGGGTACAGCAGACCCGAGATCACAGGAAGCTGGTCGCCACCAGCATCAGCACCCCGCCGAAGGCCGGCGAGATCACGGCGTTGACCGAGACCGCCCTGTGGCGCGGCACCCTGAGGCCGAGCGTCTGCGCGGTGAAGCCGGCCGACTGCATCGACATCGAGTTGATCAGCGGCATGCCGATCAGCGCGATCAGCGCGATCAGCAGATACTGCACCGCGATCCAGGTCGGCAGGATCTCACCGGGGAAGGAGACCGGGTCGGTGGCGGAGGCCAGGTCCGGCGTGGAGACGGCCACCACCGCGCCCATGAGCACCAGGGGCAGCACCACGATGCCCGCGCCGCCGGCCGAGGTGCCGGCGATCGCCTTCGAGGACGCCGTGCGCGGCAGGTAACGGGTGAAGTCCGGCGCCGACGGGATCCAGCTGACGCCGCCCGCCGCGATCATGCCGATGCCGACTGTGAGCGTCGGACGCGGCGCGGACCATAGTACTTTGAGCCTACTTGTTCCATTAAGTGGCGTTTGTCTCTTGGTGGAACGTACAAGCAGGCTCCAGCCGGGACCCATGGCTGATACTGGACGCGTTATGGAAACCATCATCCTTGCTGTAGTCATCGCCGTGGTCGTGCTCGGCGCGCTCGGCGGGCTCATCATCGGCAGCCGGCGCAGGAAGCCGCTGCCCCCGCCGCCGCCCTCGGCGCCCGACATCACCGCCCCTCCGGCCGAGCCGCACGTCGGCGACGAGGCCGAGACGCCGCGCGAGGAGCCGCGGCGGACGATCGAGGAGGTGGACCTGCCCGGCGGCCCGGCTCCCGTCGCCGTGGAGGAGCCGCCCGTCGTCGAGGAGCTTCCGGCACCCGCGATCGAGGTTCCCGAGCCCACCGCGGGCCGGCTGATCCGGCTCCGTGCCCGGCTCTCCCGCTCGCAGAACGCCCTGGGCAAGGGCCTGCTCACCCTCCTGTCCCGCGAGCACCTCGACGAGGAGACGTGGGAGGAGATCGAGGACACGCTGCTGACCGCCGACGTCGGTGTGCAGCCCACCCAGGAGCTGGTCGAGCGGCTGCGCGAGCGCGTCCGCGTACTCGGCACCCGTACCCCCGAGGAGCTGCGCACTCTGCTGCGCGAGGAGCTGCTCACGCTGGTCGGCACCGACTTCGACCGCACGGTGCGGACGGAGCCGGAGACCAGCAAGCCGGGCATCGTGATGGTCGTCGGCGTCAACGGCACCGGCAAGACCACCACCACCGGCAAGCTCGCCCGCGTCCTGGTGGCCGACGGCCGCAGTGTCGTGCTCGGCGCCGCGGACACCTTCCGTGCGGCCGCCGCCGACCAGCTGCAGACCTGGGGCGAGCGGGTCGGCGCCTACACCGTTCGCGGCCCCGAGGGCGGCGACCCCGCCTCCGTCGCCTTCGACGCGGTCAAGGAGGGCAAGGAGATGGGGGCCGACGTCGTCCTCATCGACACCGCCGGCCGCCTGCACACCAAGACCGGCCTCATGGACGAGCTCGGCAAGGTCAAGCGCGTGGTCGAGAAGCACGCCCCGCTGGACGAGGTGCTGCTCGTCCTGGACGCCACGACGGGGCAGAACGGCCTGGTCCAGGCCCGCGTCTTCGCCGAGGTCGTCGACATCAGCGGCATCGTGCTGACCAAGCTGGACGGCACCGCCAAGGGCGGCATCGTGGTCGCCGTCCAGCGCGAACTGGGCGTACCGGTCAAGCTGGTCGGCCTGGGCGAGGGCGCGGACGACCTGGCACCCTTCGAGCCGGAGGCGTTCGTGGACGCCCTCATCGGAGACTGACACCCACCAGGTGACAGCGCCCGCCCCGGATCCAGTGGGGGCGGGCGCTGCTGTCGTACGGGAGCGGACAGCGCCCCGTGTTCCGTGGGCGGGGCGCCCACGAGCCGACCGGCAGGCACGAGCCGACCGGCAGGCACGAGCCGGGTGGCAGGCACGAGCCGGGTGGCAGGCGCGGTCCGCGTGGCCGGCGGCTGCCCGGCCCCGGCCGCCCGGGCTCCGCAGGCCGCGCGCCCGTGGGGCCGCCGGCCGACCGGCCGATGCCGTCGACCGGCCTCCAGGGGCCCGGTGCCGGCCGTGCGTCAGGGTGTCAGGGGCCGCGCCGGCCGTCCTCGGGGTTGCCGTGCCGTCCGACCGTCAGGGCTACGCCCGTGACCGGTGGGCCACGTACGCCAGGGTGCCCAGCAGCAGGCGGGCCTGAGGGGGCTTGGCCGTGTCAAGGGCGGGCGGGCGGAGCCAGTGGGCCGGGCCGCGGCCGCCGCGGTCGGAGGGCGGGGCGGTGATGTGGGTGCCGGGGCCGAGGCCGTGCAGGTCCAGGGAGGAGGGGTCGTCCCAGCCCAGGCGGTAGAGGAGTCCCGGCAGCTCGTCGGCGGCGCCGGGGGCGACGAAGAAGTGGGCGCGGCCGTCCGGGGTCGCGGTCACCGGACCGAGGGGGAGGCCCATGCGCTCCAGCCGGGCCAGGGCGCGCCGCCCGGCGGACTCGGCGACCTCGATCACGTCGAAGGCGCGGCCGACCGCCAGCATCACCGCGGCCCCGGGCAGCTCGGCCCAGGCCCGGCTCACCTCGTCCAGCGTGGCTCCGGCCGGGATCGGGGGCGCGAACTCCAGCGGGTGGGCGCCCGGCGCGGGACAGTCGGTGCGGCCGCAGGAGCAGGCTCCGCCGACGGCCCGCGCGCCCCGCACCACGTCCCAGCCCCACAGTCCGGTGTACTCGGCCACCGCCGTGCACTCCGACGAGCGGTACGACCGGCCGCGCCGCCGCGTGCCGGTGCGAATGTCGCGCATGCCGCCGATCGTGAAGCCCATGCCCCCTCCAACTGGTCCGCCGCCTCGATGGTTACGAGGCGGATGCAGATCGTGACTCTGCGTTCCCACTCCTCCCCGGCTCCGCCCTCTTCAGGCGGCGCCCGGAAGCGCCCCGGGTGGTGTGCTCGGCAACGCGCGCCCTCGTCTGCACCGCTTCACCCGCTCACGGCCGGCCTATGTCAAGTGAATCGCGCCAAGGCCACCGAGAGTTCATTCGAAGGGGTGGCGAATGGTGGCGTTTCAGGGATCGCCGTGGCTGGACGGGTGATCGTAGGATTACTGTGAGTGTGCGGGTCCTGGGGGCACATGCACTTGTGGGTATGCCGGAGGCAAGTCGGCACTCCGTTCGAAGGGTGAGAACCGGCGACGAACGGCCGTATTGACGGGCATTCTGATAGGGCTTGGCGCACTCGGTGACAAGTGATCTCGGGAATGGGGGCGTTCCAGTGAGCGGCAACGGCGGTGGCGGGACGAACGCTGCGAGCGCGGACAAGCGCCCGAACGAGCTGCTCACTTCGTGGTTCGTGCGCAGCGGCTGGTCCAAGGGCGAGCTCGCCCGCCAGGTCAACCGCCGGGCCCGCCAGCTCGGGGCCGGCCACATCTCCACCGACACCTCGCGCGTACGGCGCTGGCTGGACGGGGAGAACCCGCGCGAGCCGATCCCCAGGATCCTGTCGGAGCTGTTCTCCGAGCGCTTCGGCTGTGTCGTCTCCGTGGAGGACCTCGGCCTGCGCACCGCCCGCCAGCTGCCCTCCGCGACCGGCGTCGACCTGCCCTGGGCGGGCCCGCAGACCGTGGCCCTGCTCGGTGAGTTCTCGCGCAGCGACCTGATGCTCGCGCGGCGCGGCTTCCTCGGGACCTCGCTGGTGCTGTCCGCGGGCCCGTCCCTCATCGAGCCGCTGCAGCGCTGGCTCGTGCCCTCGCCCTCCTCCCCGCTCCAGGAGCCCGAGCCGGCGGCCGCGACCCGCCGCCCCGGCCGGCTCTCCCGGCCCGAGCTGGAGCTGCTGGAGGCCACCACGGTGATGTTCCGGCAGTGGGACGCCCAGTGCGGCGGCGGTCTGCGCCGCAAGGCCGTGGTCGGCCAGCTGCACGAGGTGACGGACCTCCTCCAGGAACCGCAGCCCGAGGCCACCACCAGGCGCCTGTTCAAGGTCGCCGCCGAGCTCGCCGAGCTGGCCGGCTGGATGAGCTACGACGTGGGGCTGCAGCCCACCGCGCAGAAGTACTTCGTACTCGCGCTGCACGCCGCCAAGGAGGCCGGCGACAAGCCCCTCGGCTCCTACATCCTGTCCAGCATGAGCCGCCAGATGATCCACCTCGGCCGCCCCGAGGACGCCCTGGAACTCATCCACCTCGCGCAGTACGGCAGCCGAGACTGCGCCGGCCCGCGCACCCAGTCCATGCTGTATGCGATGGAGGCCCGCGCCTACGCCAACATGGGCCAGCCCGGCAAGTGCAAGCGCGCGGTGCGGATGGCCGAGGACGCCTTCGCCGACGGCGAGGACTGGGACGAGCCCGAGCCCGACTGGATCCGCTTCTTCTCCGAGGCCGAGCTCTACGGCGAGAACAGCCACTCCTTCCGCGACCTCGCCTATGTCGCCGGCCGCAGCCCCACGTACGCCTCGCTCGCCGAGCCCCTGATGGAGAAGGCCGTACAACTGTTCGCCGAGGACCAGGAACACCAGCGGTCGTACGCGCTGAACCTCATCGGCATGGCCACCGTCCACCTGCTCCAGCGTGAGCCCGAGCAGAGCACGCGGTACGCCGCGCAGGCCATGCAGGTGGCCAAGAAGGTCCGCTCCGAGCGGGTGAACACCCGTATCCGAAAGACCGTCGACAACGCCGTGCGCGACCACGGGGACCTCGGTGAGGTCATCGACCTCACCGAGCAGCTCGCCGTCGAGCTGCCGGAGACCGCCGAGGCGGTCTGAGACACCGGCGACCTCCCTGACCCCGGCCGCGGCCGGCCCTCCCGAACTGCCCGACTCGGCTCCCCCATGCCAGGTCATCGGAGGGCCGCCCGCGGCCGGCCTTCTGTGCGCACGCAATTCATCGACGCGTAACACGCAGGGCGCCTTCGTCACCCCGGCGAAACAACGAGGGGCTTCCACCGAAACCGCGCTGCGCCAGTCTCATGGCGCATAACCGGCCCACCCCTCACTGACCGGACCGCTCAAGGCTTCGCCCGCACGGGGCCGTACCAACCGACGAGGAGACGCCGATGGCTCCAGCCATCATGCTTGCGGCGGACGCACCCAAGCTGTCGTCCGCCAATACAGGCTTCATGCTGATCTGTTCCGCCCTGGTGTTGCTGATGACCCCGGGCCTGGCCTTCTTCTACGGAGGCATGGTCCGCGTCAAGAGCACGCTGAACATGCTGATGATGAGCTTCATCAGCCTCGGGATCGTCACCATTCTGTGGGTGCTCTACGGCTTCTCCATGGCCTTCGGCACCGACAAGGGCTCGATCGTCGGCTGGACCTCCGACTACGTCGGCTTCAGCGGGATCGGCAAGATGGATCTCTGGCCCGGATACACCATCCCGGTCTTCGTCTTCGCCATGTTCCAGCTGATGTTCGCCATCATCACACCCGCCCTGATAAGCGGCGCCCTGGCCGACCGGGTGAAGTTCAGCGCATGGGCGCTCTTCCTGGTGCTGTGGGTGACGGTCGTCTACTTCCCGGTCGCCCACTGGGTCTGGGGCACCGGCGGCTGGGCCTTCGACCTCGGGGTGATCGACTTCGCCGGCGGTACCGCGGTCCACATCAACGCCGGTGCGGCGGCGCTCGGCGTGATCCTCGTCATCGGCAAGCGCGTCGGCTTCAAGAAGGACCCGATGCGCCCGCACAGCCTCCCGCTGGTCATGCTCGGCGCGGGTCTGCTGTGGTTCGGCTGGTTCGGCTTCAACGCCGGCTCCTGGCTCGGCAACGACGACGGCGTCGGCCCGCTGATGTTCGTCAACACCCAGGTCGCCACCGGCGCGGCCATGCTCGCCTGGCTCGCCTACGAGAAGATTCGCCACGGCGCCTTCACCACGCTGGGCGCCGCCTCCGGCGCGGTCGCCGGTCTGGTCGCGATCACCCCCTCCGGCGGCGCGGTCTCCCCGCTCGGCGCCATCGCGGTCGGCGCCATCGCCGGTGTGCTGTGCGCCATGGCGGTCGGCCTGAAGTACCGGTTCGGCTACGACGACTCGCTCGACGTCGTCGGGGTCCACATGGTCGGCGGTGTCATCGGTTCGCTGCTGATCGGCTTCTTCGCCAGCGGCAAGGGCCAGTCCGACGTCAAGGGCCTCTTCTACGGCGGCGGGCTGGACCAGTTCTGGAAGCAGTGCGCCGGTGTCTTCGCGGTCCTCGCCTACTCCCTGATCGCCTCCGCGATCCTCGCCTTCCTCCTGGACAAGACGATCGGGATGCGGGTCACCGAGGACGAGGAGATCTCCGGCATCGACCAGGCCGAGCACGCCGAGACCGCGTACGACTTCAGCGGCGCGGGCGGCGGTGTCGTCGGCTCGGTCGCAGCAGCTCCCGCCCTGGCCGCCACGCAGAGCAAGAAGGTGGACGCATGAAGCTCATCACCGCCGTCGTCAAGCCCCACCGGCTCGATGAGATCAAGGAGGCCCTGCAGGCCTTCGGCGTCCACGGCCTGACGGTCACCGAGGCGAGCGGCTACGGTCGTCAGCGGGGACACACCGAGGTGTACCGCGGTGCCGAGTACACGGTCGACCTGGTGCCCAAGATCCGTATCGAGGTACTGGCCGAGGACGACGACGCCGAGCAGCTGATCGAGGTCATCGTCAAGGCGGCCCGCACGGGCAAGATCGGTGACGGCAAGGTCTGGTCCCTCCCGGTCGAGACGGCCGTCCGGGTGCGGACCGGTGAGCGCGGCCCGGACGCGCTCTGACACGGCACGAGAACAGGAGTCGCTGGGTGACGAGTACGGACGTGCAGAACGAAGCAGAGGACTCGGGACCCAGCGGCTACGCGGCGGCCCGGCTGCGCCTCCTCACCGAGGGGGCGCAGTCCGGGCCGCCGCGCCGTGCGGCCCTCGCCGAACTCACCGACGACTGGCTGGCCGGCCTGTTCGACGCGGCGGTCGGCGCGACGGAGGGGGGCCTGAGCGGTGTCTGTCTGGTTGCCGTCGGAGGCTACGGCCGCGGCGAGCTGTCCCCGCGCAGTGACCTCGACCTGCTCCTGCTGCACGACGGCGGCGACCTGGACGCCGTCGCCGCCCTCGCGGACCGCCTCTGGTACCCGGTGTGGGACCTCGGGCTCGCCCTCGACCACTCGGTGCGTACGCCCGCGGAGGCCCGCAGGACGGCGGGGGAGGACCTCAAGGTCCAGCTCGGGCTGCTGGACGCCCGGCACCTCGCGGGCGACCGGGGCCTGAGCGCCGGACTGCGCACCGCGGTCCTCGCCGACTGGCGCAACCAGGCGCCGAAACGTCTCCCCGAACTCCAGGAGCTGTGTGCCGAGCGCGCCGAACGGCAGGGCGAGCTGCAGTTCCTCCTCGAGCCGGACCTGAAGGAGGCCCGCGGCGGCCTGCGCGACGCCACCGCCCTGCGCGCCGTCGCCGCCTCCTGGCTGGCGGACGCCCCGCGCGAGGGCCTCGCCGAGGCCCGGCGCCGGCTGCTCGACGTACGGGACGCCCTGCACCTGACGACCGGCCGGGCCACCGACCGGCTCTCCCTGCAGGAGCAGGACCAGGTGGCCGCCGAGCTGGGCCTGCTGGACGCCGACACGCTCCTGCGCCAGGTCTACGAGGCGGCGCGCCTCATCTCGTACGCCAGTGACGTCACCTGGCGCGAAGTGGGGCGCGTGCTGCGGTCGCGCGCCGTGCGGCCGAGACTGCGCCAAATGGCAAGAAGGGTGGTGGCGGGCGACGGGCGGGCGGTCACGGAAAGGTCTCCGCTCGCCGAGGGCGTGGTGGAGCAGGACGGAGAGGTGGTACTCGCCCGCGCCGCGCGCCCCGAACGCGACCCCGTCCTTCCGTTGCGTGCCGCGGCCGCCGCCGCGCAGGCCGGCCTGCCGCTCTCCCTGCACGCCGTACGGCGCCTGGCGGCCACCGTGCGTCCCATGGCCACCCCCTGGCCCGCCGAGGCCCGCGAGCAACTGGTCACCCTGCTCGGCTCCGGCCGCCCGACCGTCGAGGTCTGGGAGGCGCTGGAGGCGGAAGGGCTGGTCACCCGGCTTCTGCCCGACTGGGAGCGGGTGCGCTGCCGCCCGCAGCGCAACGCCGTCCACGTCTGGACGGTCGACCGCCATCTGATCGAGACGGCCGTACGCGCCTCCGAGTTCACCCGCCGGGTCAGCCGCCCCGACCTGCTCCTGGTCGCCGCGCTGCTGCACGACATCGGCAAGGGCTGGCCCGGCGACCACTCCGTGGCCGGTGAGATCATCGCCAGGGACGTGGCCGGGCGCATCGGCTTCGACCGCGCCGACGCGGCCGTGCTCGCCACCCTCGTACGCCACCACCTGCTGCTCGTGGAGACCGCCACCCGGCGCGACCTGGAGGACCCGGCCACCGTCCGCTCGGTCGCCGAGGCGGTCGGCACCCAGAGCACACTGGAACTGCTGCACGCCCTGACCGAGGCCGACGCCCTGGCCACCGGCCCGGCCGCCTGGTCCTCCTGGCGCGGCTCCCTGGTCGCCGAGCTGGTCAGGCGGGTCTCGGCGGTCCTCGCCGGGGACTTCCCCGACGAGCCCGAGCCGGCCGGCGCGCCCTCGGCCGAGCAGGAGCGGCTCGCCGTCGAGGCCTTCCGCACGGGCGGGTTGGTGCTGGCGCTGCGCGCGCAGACCGAGCCGCCCGCGACGGAGCCGGGAGAGGCGGCCGGCGAGCCCGAGCCGCTCGGCGTCGAACTGGTCATCGCCGTCCCCGACCAGCCGGGCGTGCTGCCCTCCGTGGCCGGTGTACTCGCCGTGCACCGCCTGACGGTCCGCACCGCCGAGCTGCGGGCCCTGGAACTGCCCGACGGCGTCGACGAGGGCTCCGTCCTGCTGCTGAACTGGCGGGTCGCCGCCGAGTACGGGTCCCTGCCCCAGGCCGCCCGGCTGCGCACCGACCTCGTCCGGGCCCTGGACGGCTCCCTGGACATCTCGGCACGCCTCGCCGAGCGGGACGCCGCCTATCCGCGTCGCCGCGGCGTGGTGGCGCCCCCGCCGCGCGTGACGGTGGCCCCGGCCGCCTCCCGGCACGCCACCGTCATCGAGGTCCGCGCCCAGGACGCGCCGGGGCTGCTGTTCCGGATCGGGCGGGCCCTGGAGGACGCCAAGGTACGGGTGCGCAGCGCGCATGTGTCGACCCTGGGTGCCAACGCCGTGGACGCCTTCTACGTCACCGGCCCGGCCGGCCTTCCGCTGCCGGCCGAGGAGGCGGCGTCCGTGGCGCGAAGGCTCGAAGAGGCGCTGCGCGCATGACCGTGACCCGGTTCTGCCCGGCCGGGATACCCTGGAGGGCGATTCCTTAAGCCATCCCCGACCCCGAGGACCGCGAGCGCCGTGTTCGACACTCTCTCCGATCGCCTGTCAGCGACTTTCAGGAACCTGCGCGGCAAGGGACGGCTCTCCGAGGCGGACATCGACGCCACCGCACGGGAGATCCGCATCGCGCTCCTCGAGGCGGACGTGGCGCTGCCCGTCGTCCGGACGTTCATCAAGAACGTCAAGGAGCGCGCCCTCGGCGCCGAGGTCTCCCGAGCGCTGAACCCCGCACAGCAGGTCCTGAAGATCGTCAACGAGGAACTGGTCACCATCCTCGGCGGCGAGACCCGGCGGCTGCGTTTCGCCAAGCAACCGCCGACCGTGATCATGCTGGCCGGTCTGCAGGGTGCCGGTAAGACCACCCTCGCGGGCAAGCTCGGCACGTGGCTCAAGGGGCAGGGCCACTCCCCGCTCCTCGTCGCCTGCGACCTCCAGCGGCCCAACGCCGTGAACCAGCTCAGCGTCGTCGCCGAGCGCGCCGGCGTCGCCGTCTACGCCCCCGAGCCGGGCAACGGCACCGGCGACCCGGTCAAGGTCGCCAAGGACTCCATCGAGTTCGCGCGGACCAAGGTCCACGACATCGTGATCGTGGACACCGCCGGCCGCCTCGGCATCGACGCCGAGCTGATGCAGCAGGCCGCGGACATCCGCGACGCCGTCTCGCCCGACGAGATCCTCTTCGTCGTCGACGCGATGATCGGCCAGGACGCCGTCAACACCGCGGAGGCCTTCCGCGACGGCGTCGGTTTCGACGGCGTGGTGCTCTCCAAGCTCGACGGCGACGCCCGCGGTGGTGCCGCCCTGTCGATCGCCTCGGTCACCGGCAAGCCGATCATGTTCGCCTCCAACGGCGAGAAGCTCGAGGACTTCGACGCCTTCCACCCGGACCGGATGGCCTCCCGCATCCTCGACCTGGGTGACCTGCTCACCCTGATCGAGCAGGCGGAGAAGACGTTCAGCCAGGAAGAGGCCGAGAAGATGGCCTCCAAGCTGGCGTCCAAGAAGGGCCAGGACTTCACCCTGGACGACTTCCTGGCCCAGATGGAGCAGGTCCGGAAGATGGGCAGCATCAGCAAGCTGCTCGGCATGCTCCCGGGCATGGGCCAGATCAAGGACCAGATCAACAACCTCGACGAGCGCGACGTCGACCGCACGGCCGCGATCATCAAGTCGATGACCCCGGGCGAGCGCCAGGACCCGACGATCATCAACGGCTCCCGCCGCGCCCGCATCGCCAAGGGCTCCGGTGTCGAGGTCAGCGCGGTCAAGAACCTGGTCGAGCGGTTCTTCGAGGCCCGCAAGATGATGTCCCGGATGGCCCAGGGCGGCGGCATGCCCGGCATGCCGGGGATCCCGGGCATGGGCGGCGGCCCGGGCCGCACCAAGAAGCAGCCGAAGAGGGCCAAGGGCAAGCAGCGCTCCGGCAACCCGATGAAGCGCAAGCAGCAGGAGCAGGAGGAGGCGGCCCGCCGCGCCGCCGCGGCCCAGGGCGGCGGTGCCTTCGGGCTGCCGCAGCAGGGCGGCCAGGACTTCGAGCTGCCGGACGAGTTCAAGAAGTTCATGGGCTGACACGGGCCGACGGCACCGCGCCGGCACGGCACTGTTCGTACGACCGCGCACGGCCGTTTCGCCGGGTGGCTGTCCGGTGACTGGTATCCGGTGGTTGTCCGGTGGCTGGGTCCGGTGGCTGGGTCCGGTGGTGGTTCGTCCGGCGGTCTCCGGCGGTCGTCCGGCGGTTTCACGGCACCGAGGGCGTCCCTTCTTCGCGAGGGACGCCCTCAGCGCGTGCCGGGGTGTGCCATGTGCCGTAACGTCCAGATATGAGCAATGCGGCGCCACCACGCAAGGCCCCTGACCAGCCGTGGCGCACCGAGGGCACCCCGGACGAGCCACCCAGGCGGCCCGGCGGCAGAAGGATGCGGGCCCGATGGTGGGGCCTGCTGGTCACCGCGGTGGTCGTCTTCCTGCTCGCCTACGCCGGGCTGACGTACTACAACACCGGCAACGAGCCGACGATCTCGTACACGGAGTTCAGCAGGCAGGTCGACGCCGGCAACGTCAGCACGATCTACTCCAAGGGCGACGCGATCCAGGGCCAGCTCAAGAGCGCCCGGGACAAGCCCGGGGGCGGCGGCACCTACACCAAGTTCAAGACACAACGCCCCGCCTTCGCCGACGACAAGCTCTGGCAGAGCCTGACCGGTCACCACGTCACGGTGACCGCGCAGCCGGTCGTGCAGGAGCGCGGCCTCGTGTCCAACCTGCTGCTCTCGCTGGCTCCGATCGTGGTCCTGGCGGTGCTGTGGATCTTCTTCGCGCGGCGGATCGGCCCGGGGCTGGGCGGTGCGGGCGGCCTCTTCGGCCGGAAGGCTCCGCCCCGGCCGGTCGAGCTGCAGCCGGGCACCCAGCGCACGACCTTCGCCGACGTGGCCGGAATCGACGAGGTCAAGGGCGAGCTGGACGACATCGTGGATTTCCTGGAGCACCCCGACTCCTACCGTCACATGGGCGCCAAGATGCCCCGCGGGGTGCTGCTCACCGGCCCGCCCGGCACCGGCAAGACGCTGCTCGCGCGGGCCGTCGCGGGTGAGGCGGGCGTGCCGTTCTTCTCGGCGTCGGCCTCCGAGTTCATCGAGATGATCGTGGGCGTCGGCGCCTCCCGGGTGCGCGAGCTGTTCGCCGAGGCCCGCAAGGTGGCCCCGTCCATCGTCTTCATCGACGAGATCGACACGATCGGCCGGGCGCGGGGCGGCGGTGCGTCGGTGGGTGGCCACGACGAGCGCGAGCAGACGCTGAACCAGATCCTGACCGAGATGGACGGCTTCTCCGGCTCCGAGGGCGTGATCGTGCTGGCCGCGACCAACCGCGCCGACGTCCTGGACCCAGCCCTCACCCGCCCGGGCCGCTTCGACCGGCTGGTCCACGTCTCACCGCCGGACCGGGGCGGCCGCGAGGCGATCCTCAGGATCCACACCCGTGAGATCCCGCTCGCCGCGGACGTCGACCTCACCCGGGTGGCCCGTACGACTCCCGGCATGACCGGTGCCGAACTGGCCAACCTCGCCAACGAGGCCGCCCTGCTCGCGGTGAAGCGGCGGCAGCGCCAGGTGACGCAGACCGACTTCTCCGAGGCCCTGGAGAAGGTCCAGCTGGGTGCGGAACGTGCCCTGGTGATGCCCGAGGAGGAGCGCCGGCGCACCGCGTACCACGAGAGCGGCCATGCCCTGCTCGGCATGCTCCAGCCCGGCGCCGACCCCGTCCGCAAGATCACCATCGTCCCGCGCGGCAGGGCGCTCGGCGTCACCCTGTCGACGCCGGAGTCCGACAAGTACGCCTACACCGAGGAGTACCTGCGCGGCCGCATCATCGGCGCGCTCGGCGGCATGGCGGCGGAACACGTGATCTACGACGTCATCACGACCGGTTCGGAGAACGACCTGGAGCAGGTCACCAACATCGCGCGCGGGATGGTGGCCCGCTGGGGCATGAGCGAGCACGTCGGCCGCCTGTCCGCCCTGCCCAGCGACGCCCAGCAGGCCTACGGGCTCTCCGCCGCCCCGCAGACCCTGGACTCCATCGACACCGAGATGCGCCGCATCGTCGACGAGTGCTACGAGGAGGCGTGCCGCAAGCTGCGCGACCACCGGGGGCAGCTGGACGCCCTGGCCCAGGCCCTGCTGGAGAACGAGACGCTGGAGGAGGCGGACGCCTACCGGGTGGCCGGGATCACGCGCCTGAAGAAGGACACCGAGACGGGCGTCTGAGGCGGGCGGCGTCCGAGGCGGACGGCTGTTCCGGGCGGACGGGCGTTCGAGGCCCGTTCAGGCCGTCCTTGCGATCAGGTAGCGGAAGACGTTCGGCATCCACACCGTGGCGTCCGGCCGCCGGTGCGCGTGCAGCGCCTCCGCCAGCTCCTTCTCGACCTGGTTGGCGTCGGTCGCCGCGATCGCCGCGTCGAAGAGCCCGGTGGACAGCAGTCCGCGTACCGCGCTGTCCAGGTCGGCGTACCCGAAGGGGCAGGAGACCCGCCCGGAGCCGTCCGGCCGCAGCCCGGCGCGCCGGGCCACCTCCTCCAGGTCGTCGCGCAGGGCGGCCCGCCAGCTGCCCGCGCCGTGCAGCGGATCGGCGAGCCTGGTCGCCACCCGCAGCACGGACGACGTGGCGCACCGTTCCGGCGGCCCCCAGCCGGCCAGCACCACCGGCGCCCCGCGCCCGGTGAGCGGCGTCGCCGCGGCGAGCAGCTCGCCCAGCCCCTCCGAGTCGCCCGCGAGGCACCCGATCGGCTCGAAGGCGGTCACCATGGTGTACGCGGGCGTCTCCGCGCCGGCCGCGTCCCCGGGTGAGCCGTCGACGATCCGGGCGCCCTTGCGCGCGCGCGGGTCCCACGGCTCGGGCAGCAGCCGCTGCCGTGCGAGGGCGAGCCGCTCGGGGCAGGAGTCGACACCGGTGACGGCCGCGCCTCTGGAGGCCGCCATGAGCAGGGCGAGCCCGGAGCCGCAGCCGAGTGCCAGCAGCCGGGTGCCGGAGCCCACTTCCAGTCGCTCGTAGACGGCCTCGTAGAGCGGAACCAGCATCCGCTCCTGGATCTCGGACCAGTCACGCGCGCGTGCACGCAGATCCACCCGGGCCACCGGTCCCGCGTGACGTACGTGCTGCCGCACGAGCGTAGGTGTCATGGATAAGCGCCCCAATCCGCCGAGAGTTGCCGCTGTGCCCGATTCCCTGGCCCCCGTGCAGTGCGCTCGCACTCCCCCCGTATGTCAGGTAACTCCCCGCTTCCCATCGCGTCCAGGGGTCGTGAGGCCCTGCTTGCGCCTTCCGCGCGCATGTGGCGAGATTTCACATTCCGGCAACCTGGACCCGTACAGTCGCGCCATGACCGAGGCACCTGCCGGCGTGCGGGGTCGATGGCCGGATCCTGACGCACGGCGTGACAGCGAGTGAGCCGTCCACCCGGCGCGACCGGGGCGGTGCCGTGGGCCGGTGCCGCGAGCGGTAACGTCGCGGGCGCCGCGCACGCTGACCGATACGAGGCCCTGTGGCGGGGAAGCGGCCGAAACGCCTCTTGCGCGGGGGCCGCCCCAGGCGCGCCGGAGTGCGCGAGGGGCGTACGCGCCGGTGCGTACGCGCTGCTACGCACCAGCTTGGTATGAGCTGTGAGGCTTCTCCGCAGATCAGCGCACCCGCCCTCGTCAGGACGCATCAGCGGCAACTGACGGGTACGTGCAAATTATTTGGGATGCCCCGGAATAGGAACACAGCGGCACCCAGGCTCGTTGTCATTACGTGAGCACGACACCACCTGTTCTCGCCGCAGAGCTGGCACAGGCGTGGGCCGACATTCAGCGGTACCACCCCGAGCTGCCGGATCTTGCCGCGCCCGAGTCCCTGATCGGAGAGTCGTCGTCCGCGTGCGGTCACGAACTCTCCTTCGAGCGACTGCTCCATGAAGCAGTCCACGGCATCGCCGCCGCACGCGGGGTACGCGACACCTCCCGCGCCGGCCGCTACCACAACCGCCGGTTCCTCGCGATCGCCGAGGAGCTGGGCCTGGACCACCCCGAGGAGCCGCACCCGAGCAGCGGCTTCTCCCTGGTCACGCTCAGCCCCGAGGCGAAGCGGCGCTACCGCCCGACGATCGAGCGCCTCCAGCGCGCCCTGAAGGCCCACACGGCCGCCACCTCCGCCGACACCAGCCGCACCTTCCGCGGCCCGGCCGCCCGCCACGGCTCCTCCGGCGGCGGGGTCAGGGTCAAGGCGGTGTGCGACTGCGGACGCAACGTCCGCGTCGTTCCCTCGGTCCTGGCCCAGGCCCCGATCATGTGCGGGGGGTGTGGCAAGCCCTTCCGGATCCCGGAGGTGGTGGGCGCGGCGGCAGGCTGAGACACGGCTGCTCGTGGCAGCCGTACCTCGCCTGCGGCCCGGGCGACGGCACCCGGACGCCGGGTGCCTCCCAGGCATGCCCCCGCGCACCCGGCTGCCCTCGGCCAGGAGCGCCCCGCCGGGTGTGGCACAATGGCTAGCTGTACTCGACAGCCGCACAGGACCCCTCTCTCCTCCGGCTGACGCGTCCGTCGGGCACTCGGGTACCGCAACCCCACGCGGCAGCTCCGCCGTGCCCAACCACGTCAATCCAGGAGAATCCACTCCCGTGGCAGTCAAGATCAAGCTGAAGCGTCTGGGCAAGATCCGTTCGCCTCACTACCGCATCGTCGTCGCCGACTCCCGTACCCGCCGTGACGGCCGGGCCATCGAGGAGATCGGTCTGTACCACCCGGTGCAGAACCCCTCGCGCATCGAGGTCAACGCCGAGCGCGTGGCGTACTGGCTCTCCGTCGGCGCCCAGCCGACCGAGCCCGTGCTCGCCATCCTGAAGAAGACCGGCGACTGGCAGAAGTTCAAGGGCGAGCCCGCCCCTGCGCCGCTGCTGCAGCCGGCGGAGAAGGCCGCGCGTCCGTCGTTCGAGGCCCTCGGTGGCGACGACGAGGGCAAGGGTGAGGCGATCACCCAGAAGAAGAAGGCCGAGAAGAAGGACGAGGCGGCCGCCGAGTCCTCCGAGTCGACCGAGGCCTGAGCAGCATGCTCGAAGAGGCGCTTGAGCACCTCGTGAAGGGCATCGTCGACAACCCTGACGATGTGCAGGTCGCCTCGCGCAACCTGCGCCGCGGACGCGTGCTCGAGGTCCGGGTGCACCCCGACGACCTCGGCAAGGTGATCGGCCGCAACGGCCGTACCGCACGCGCCCTGCGCACCGTCGTGGGCGCCATCGGCGGCCGCGGTGTCCGCGTCGACCTCGTCGACGTCGACCACGTCCGCTGACGCTTTTTCGCAACCGGCTCGGGCCGGGGAGGGCCACTGGGCCGTCCCCGGCCCGAGCCCGTTACGACAGGAGATGTTCACAAGTGCAGCTGGTAGTCGCACGGATCGGCCGCGCCCACGGCATCAAGGGCGAGGTCACCGTGGAAGTACGTACCGACGAGCCGGAACTCAGGCTCGCCCCCGGTGCCGTCCTCGCCACCGACCCGGCCTCCGTCGGGCCGCTGACCATCGAGACCGGCCGTGTGCACAGCGGCCGTCTGCTGCTGCGCTTCCAGGGCGTCGGCGACCGCACCGCCGCCGAGGCCCTGCGCAACACCCTCCTCATCGCCGAGGTCGACCCGGACGAGCTGCCCGAGGACGAGGACGAGTACTACGACCACCAGCTGATGGACCTGGACGTGGTGACCGCGGACGGCGTGGAGGTCGGCCGGATCACCGAGATCTCGCACCTGCCCTCGCAGGACCTGTTCATCGTCGAGCGCCCCGACGGCAGCGAGGTGATGATCCCGTTCGTCGAGGAGATCGTCGCCGAGATCGACCTGGAGGAGCAGCGGGCGGTCATCACCCCTCCGCCGGGCCTGATCGACGACCGCGCCGAGATCGCCTCCTCCCGGCAGTCCGCGGAGGACGAGGCCTGATGCGGCTGGACGTCGTCACGATCTTCCCCGAGTACCTGGAACCGCTGAACGTCTCCCTGGTCGGCAAGGCACGCGCGCGTGGACAGCTGAACGTGCACGTGCATGATCTGCGCACCTGGACCCACGACCGCCACAACACCGTCGACGACACGCCCTACGGCGGCGGTCCCGGCATGGTGATGAAGACCGGGCCCTGGGGCGACGCCCTGGACTCCGTCCTCGCCGACGGCTACGAGACGGGCTCCCACGCCCCCGCGCTGATCGTCCCGACCCCCAGTGGCCGCCCGTTCACCCAGGAACTCGCCGTCGAGCTCTCCGAGCGCCCGTGGCTGATCTTCACCCCGGCCCGCTACGAGGGCATCGACCGCCGGGTCATGGACGAGTACGCGACCCGGATGCCCGTCCACGAGGTGTCCATCGGCGACTACGTGCTCGCCGGCGGCGAGGCCGCCGTCCTGGTGGTCACGGAGGCCGTCGCCCGGCTGCTGCCCGGTGTCCTCGGCAACGCCGAGTCCCACCGGGACGACTCCTTCGCGCCCGGTGCCATGGCGAACCTCCTGGAGGGACCCGTCTACACCAAGCCACCCGAGTGGCGCGGCCGCGGCATCCCCGAGGTGCTGCTCAGCGGCCACCACGGGAAGATCGCCCGCTGGCGCCGCGACGAGGCCCTGAGGCGGACGACGGCCAACCGGCCCGACCTGGTCGAGCGCTGCGACCCCAGGGCCTTCGACAAGAAGGACCGCGAGATGCTGTCCATCCTGGGCTGGGCGCCGGACCCGGAGGGGGAGCCGTACGGCCGATTTTGGCGCAGGACCCAGGGCGTGGAAGAATAGGCGGCTGTTGTGCGCCGTCCGGTGTGCGCCCCTGCCACAGGGGGACACGACGCCCGCCCCGACCCCGTGCAGCGATCGTTTTCGAACTTCTAGTTCCCGTTGATGACCTGTGGCATCAGCGAAGAAAGCAGACGAAATGTCTCACCTGCTCGACACCGTCGACGCCGCGTCGCTCCGTCAGGACATCCCGGCCTTCCGCCCGGGTGACACCGTCAACGTGCACGTCCGCGTCATCGAGGGCAACCGCTCCCGTGTGCAGCAGTTCAAGGGTGTGGTGATCCGCCGCCAGGGTTCCGGCGTGCGCGAGACCTTCACGGTCCGCAAGGTCTCCTTCTCCGTCGGCGTCGAGCGCACCTTCCCGGTGCACACCCCGATCGTGGAGAAGATCGAGCTCGTCACCCGTGGTGACGTGCGCCGCGCCAAGCTGTACTACCTCCGTGAGCTGCGCGGCAAGGCCGCGAAGATCAAGGAGAAGCGCGAGAGCTGAGCGCGCTTTCCGGGGTTCTCAGCGGGGCCGGATACCATTCGGCCCCGATGGACACCGAAGCACAGCAGACGGAGCGCGACCGCTCCTCCCGCCCTTGCGCCGCCGGACCCGAACAGGCTCCGGACGCGCCGGGACCGGAGGAACGGTCGCGTTTCGCGTTGGTGGCACGGATCACGGACTGGCTCCCCGGTGGGCGGATCTCCCTGACCGTGCTGATCTGCCTGGTCTTTTTGCTGCTTCTCAACACGTTTGTGGTGCAACCGTTCCAGATTCCGAGCGGATCCATGGAGCAGGGATTGAGGATCGGGGACCGCGTTCTCGTAAATAAGTTGGCGTACCGTTTCGGTGCCGCGCCGCGGCGCGGCGATGTCGTCGTGTTCGACGGCAGCGGGTACTTCGGGGACGCCGACTACATCAAACGGGTAGTGGGTGTGGGGGGAGACCACGTGGTCTGCTGTGACAAGGAGGGGAGGCTCCACGTGAACGGCCGGTCGGTCGACGAGTCGACGTTCCTCTACCCCGGCGACAGCCCCTCCACGGTGCCCTTCGACGTCGTCGTGCCGGGCGGCACCCTGTTCGTCCTCGGCGACCACCGCGGCGACTCCAGCGACTCCCGCGACCACCTGGGCTCACCGGGCGGGGGCATGATCCCGGTCGGCGACGTGATCGGCCGCGCGGACTGGATCGTCTGGCCCTTCGGCCACTGGACCCGCCTGACCCGCCCGAGCGCCTACGCGCGCGTGCCGGAGGCGCGCGGGCCGGAGAACAGCGGCGGTCTTCATGGGTAACCGCGGCAGACCACGCGGCGCGTCGGTCAGCGCCGCCGAGAACCTCCTGCCCACCGGGGCCAGGCGCGCCTCCGCTCCGGCCGGCAGCGGCCGCACCCGCGCGGAGCGGCGCAAGCTGCAGCGCAAGGTGAAGCGGAAGCGCAGGCGCTCCGCCGTCCGGGAGATACCGCTTCTGGTCGGCGTCGCCGTGCTGATAGCACTGGTGCTGAAGACCTTCCTCGTGCAGGCCTTCGTGATCCCGTCGGGCTCCATGGAGCAGACGATCCGCATCGGCGACCGCGTCCTGGTCGACAAGTTCACCCCGTGGTTCGGCTCCAGGCCGCAGCGCGGGGACGTCGTCGTGTTCCACGACCCGGGCGGCTGGCTGGCGGGCGAACAGACCGCCAAGAAGAACGACCCGGTCGTCGTCAAGCAGGTCAAGGAAGGCCTCACCTTCATCGGCCTGCTGCCCTCCGACAACGAGAAGGACCTCATCAAGAGGGTCGTCGGCGTCGGCGGGGACCACGTCAAGTGCTGCGACGCGCAGGGCCGGGTGACCGTCAACGGCGCTCCCCTGAACGAGGGTGACTACCTCTATCCGGGCAATGCCCCGTCCGACACCCCGTTCGACATCACCGTCCCCAAGGGGCGGCTGTGGGTCATGGGCGACCACCGGGGCAACTCCGCGGACTCGCGCGCCCACCAGAACACCGCCTACGGCGGCACCGTCTCCGAGAACTCCGTGGTCGGGCGGGCCATGGTGATCGGCTGGCCCATCGGTCACTGGAACATGCTGCAGGAGCCAAAAACCTTCGCCTCGGTGTCCGACGCGGCCGCCGGGTCGACCGCCGCCGCCCGGCCGTCGCATAGGGTTGCTCCCGACGATCCGAACGGATCCGTTCAACTCCCGAGCCCTGCGGAACTCCCGCTCGTTATGGGAGTGGTGGGCCTGCGCCGCGCACGGTGCGGGCGGCGGCACGGCGTAAGGAGTTGGCGTGGGGGATGTGGCGGTTGGCGCACGGTCCGGACACGACGGCGAGGAGCACCGCGGACACCCCGTGGAGGCGGCGGACCCAGCTGCCGGCCACGCCGTGACCTCAGGGAGTGAGAGCGAAGCAGCCGAGGACGGCACGGTGACGGAGCACAACCACAGCGGTGAGCAGGGGACCGGTGGCACCCCCCCGGAAGCGAAGAAGCCGCGCTCCTTCTGGAAGGAGCTGCCCATTCTGATCGGCATCGCGCTGGTGCTGGCCCTGCTGATCAAGACGTTCCTCGTACAGGCGTTCTCGATTCCCTCGGACTCGATGCAGAACACCCTGCAGCGGGGCGACCGGGTCCTGGTCGACAAGCTGACCCCCTGGTTCGGCTCCCAGCCCGAGCGCGGCGAGGTCGTCGTCTTCCACGACCCGGACGACTGGCTGGCCGGTGAGCCGACGGCCAGGCCCAACGCCCTGCAGACGGTGCTCAGCTGGATCGGCCTGATGCCGTCCGCGGAGGAGAAGGACCTCATCAAGCGCGTCATCGGCGTCGGCGGCGACACGATCGAGTGCAAGAACTCCGGGCCGCTGATGGTCAACGGCAAGGCCCTGAACGAGCCGTACGTGTACCCGGGCAACACCCCGTGCAGCGTCGACGACCAGGGCGGCCAGTTCAAGGTCAAGGTGCCCAAGGGCTACATCTGGGTCATGGGCGACCACCGGCAGAACTCCCGGGACTCGCGCTACAACCAGACCGACAAGCACCACGGCATGGTCCCGGTCAAGGACGTCGTCGGCCGCGCCATCGTGAAGGCCTGGCCGATCAACCGCTGGGGCACACTGCCCGTGCCGGACACCTTCGACCAGCAGGGCATCAACCAGCAGTCCTCGGCGGCGGGCGCCCTGACGGCGGCCCCCGAAGGCGTGGCACTCACCCTGGTGGTGCCGGTGGCGCTGTGGCGGCGCAGGCGGTCGCCCAGGGCCGGGGCCGGGACGGGCACCCCGACGACGGCCACCGGGAGCCGCTGAGCCGGCCGAGCGCCGGCCGTCCGGTGACCACCTTCCGGGGGCGGCCTGACGGTACGGGTCATTCCGCTCGTACCGTCCGCCCCTGTGAAGCCCTCGTGGAGCTTGCGCCTCCGGCCCGGAAAGATGCGCCTCCGGCCCGGAAAGAGGGGCTGCCCCGTTTCGATACCGCCGGGTAGGGTGCGGGTCCATGGGTGGCGAGAGCACGACGCGTACGGCCCCGCGCAGCGGCGGCACAAGCAGGGGTCCGGTGGGCAGCAGGACCGGGCAGCGACTGTCCGGGCTGGCCGTCGCGCTGGGACTGGTGCTGTTCCTGGGCGGATTCGCGTGGGCAGCGGTGGTCTACCGGCCGTACACCGTGCCCACCAGTTCGATGACGCCGACGATCGACATGGGCGACCGGGTGCTGGCCCAGCGTGTCGACGGCGGCGAGGTGCGCCGCGGTGACGTCGTCGTCTTCCGCGACAGGACCTGGGTGCAGAACGCGGCCGTCGTCAAGCGTGTGGTCGCCGTCGGCGGCGACACGGTCTCCTGCTGCAAGCAGGGCAAGCTGAGCGTCAACGGCAAGGAGATCGACGAGCCGTACCTGAAGGGCGCCGCGGCCGAGATCAAGAATTTCCCGACCGTGAAGGTGCCCGCGGGCCGTCTGTTCCTGCTCGGTGACGAACGCCAGGGCTCCCTGGACTCCACCGCCCACCTCACGGACGCGGCCAGTGGCACCGTCTCCCGCGGTGCCGTGAGCGCCCGGGTCGACGCCGTCGTGTGGCCCATGAAGGGCATGCTGGAGCGTCCCACCGGCTTCGAGGCGCTCGGCACCCTCTCCCAGCCCGGTCCGCTGCGCACGATCGTCCTGCTGATCGCGGGTGGCGCCGTCCTCGTCCTGGCCGGTGGCGCCTACGGCCCCATCGCCAAGCGAGTGGGGGCCTCCCGCGCCCGCGCGCGGACGGAGCCGGCCGGTGCCCGCTGAGGCCACCGGCGAGCTGCGCAAGGTGGCCCGGGTGATCCTGCTCGACCCGGAGGACCGGATCCTCCTCCTGCACGGCCATGAGCCGGAGGACCCGGCCGACGACTGGTGGTTCACACCGGGCGGCGGACTGGAGGGCGACGAGACGCGGGAGGAGGCCGCGCTGCGGGAACTCGTGGAGGAGACCGGCATCACCGAGGTCGAGCTCGGCCCGGTGGTGTGGCGGCGCAGGTGCTCGTTCCCGTTCGCGGGCCGCCGCTGGGACCAGGACGAGTGGTACTACCTGGCCCGTACCACCCAGACGGCGACCGGGGCCACGACCCTGACCGAACTGGAGCGGCGCAGTGTCGCGGGAGCACGCTGGTGGACGTGTCGGGAACTGACCTGGGCACATGAGACGGTGTATCCGACCAGACTCGCCGAGCTGCTGCGCACACTGCTCGACGAAGGTCCCCCGGCCAGGCCCGTGACCCTCGACACCGAAATCGTCTAGGGCCTCATGGGACTGGCGCACAATGGTGGGACCGCACGGCTGAAGGGGAACATGCCATGAGCGCCGAGGACCTCGAAAAGTACGAGACCGAGATGGAGCTGAAGCTCTACCGGGAGTACCGCGACGTCGTCGGTCTGTTCAAATTCGTGATCGAGACCGAACGGCGCTTCTACCTCACCAACGACTACGAGATGCAGGTCCACTCGGTCCAGGGCGAGGTGTTCTTCGAGGTGTCCATGGCGGACGCCTGGGTGTGGGACATGTACCGGCCGGCCCGGTTCGTGAAACAGGTACGTGTCCTGACATTCAAGGATGTGAATATCGAGGAGCTGAACAAGAGCGACCTGGAGCTGCCGAGCGGGTGAGCCGCGGTCGGAGCCGCGGTCGGAGCCGCGGTCGGCGGGTGCCGGGGCGCGGCGGGGATTCCACCCGTGTGGGTGATGTGGTTGTCCACAACCGGTGAGTAACCCACCAAGATCCACTTCCTCCGGCCGGATGCGTGAGCGTTGGCGCCGGAGGTGGTGCCGACATGAACACGCATCGGGCGCGCAGCGCACTCGGCAGGTACGGAGAAGGCCTGGCCGCGCGGCGACTGGCCCAGGCCGGCATGACGGTCCTGGAGCGCAACTGGCGCTGCGGCAGGACGGGCGAGATCGACATCGTGGCCCGGGACGGTGACGTCCTGGTCGTCTGCGAGGTGAAGACCCGCAGGGCCGGGATCTTCGAGCATCCGATGGCCGCGGTGTCGCCGGAGAAGGCCGAGCGGCTGCGCGGCCTCGCCGAACGCTGGGTCCAGTCCCACGGCGGGGCGCCACCGGGCGGCGTCCGTATCGACCTGGTCGGCGTGCTGCTGCCCCGGCGCGGCGCGCCCGTGGTCGAGCATGTGCGGGGGGCGGCCTGATGGGGTTCGCGCGTACGTGCTCCGTGGCCCTCGTCGGCGTCGAGGGCGTGGTCGTCGAGGTCCAGGCCGACCTCGAACCGGGCGTCGCGGCCTTCACCCTGGTGGGTCTGCCGGACAAGAGCCTGATCGAGAGCCGCGACCGGGTGCGCGCGGCGGTGGTCAACTCCGGTGCCGAGTGGCCGCAGAAGAAGCTCACGGTGGGACTCAGCCCGGCCTCGGTGCCGAAGGCCGGCAGCGGCTTCGACCTCGCCGTGGCCTGCGCGGTGCTCGGCGCCGCGGAGCGGATCGACCCCCGGGTGCTCGCCGACATCGTGATGATCGGGGAACTCGGCCTGGACGGGCGGGTGCGGCCGGTGCGGGGCATCCTGCCGGCGGTGCTGGCCGCCGCGGACGCCGGCCACGAGCAGGTGGTCGTGCCCGAGTGCGCGGCGGCCGAGGCCGCTTTGGTACCCGGTGTCTCCGTGCTCGGCGTCCGCAGCCTGCGGCAGCTGATCGCCGTGCTGACGGACGAACCGGAGCCCGAGGAGGACCAGGACGAGCAGGGCCGGCCCGACCCGCTGCTCGCCGGGCTGCGCATGCCCGGCACCGGCGCGGCCACCGGCATGCACAGCGCGGGCTCCGCCCAGCAGGACCAGGGCCACGACCTCGCCGACGTCGTCGGCCAGCTCTCCGCGCGTACGGCGGTGGAGGTCGCCGCGGCCGGAGGGCACCACCTGTTCCTGGAGGGACCGCCCGGCGCGGGCAAGACCATGCTCGCCGAGCGGCTGCCCGCCGTCCTGCCCCCGCTCGGCCGGCAGGAGTCCCTTGAGGTCACGGCGGTCCACTCGGTGGCCGGACTGCTGCCACCGGGCAAACCGCTGATCGACCTCGCCCCCTACTGCGCCCCGCACCACTCGGCCACGATGCAGGCCCTCGTCGGCGGCGGCCCCGGCGTCGCCCGGCCCGGCGCCGTCTCCCTCGCCCACCGGGGCGTGCTCTTTCTGGACGAGGCACCGGAGTTCGGCAGTCACGCCCTCGACGCCCTGCGCCAGCCGCTGGAGGCGGGGCATGTGGTGATCGCCCGCAGCGCCGGAGTGGTGCGTTTCCCGGCGAAGTTCCTGATGGTGCTCGCGGCCAACCCGTGTCCCTGTGGTCGGTTCTCGCAGCGGGACACCCTGTGCGAGTGCCCGCCCTCGGCGATCCGCCGCTATCAGGCCCGGCTCTCCGGGCCGCTGCTCGACCGCGTCGACCTGCGGGTCGAGGTCGACCCCGTCACCCGGTCAGAGCTCGCCCGGCGCGGCGCCCGGGGCGAGGCCACGGCGACGGTGGCCGAGCGGGTGCGGGGCGCCCGGGAACGCGCGGCGGCACGGCTTCGTGGCACACCGTGGCTGACCAACAGCGAAGTGCCGGGACGCGAGCTGCGAAGCCGCTGGCACACGGCCGCGGGCGCGATGGACGAGGCCGAGCGCAGCCTGGAGCGCGGTGTGCTCACGGCCCGCGGGCTCGACCGCGTGCTCCGGGTCGCCTGGACGGTCGCGGACCTCGTCGGTCACGACCGGCCCGACGCGACGGACGTCGCCCTTGCCCTGCAACTGCGCACCGGAGTTCCGCGCGGTGTGCCCATGGCCATCGGGGCACTGACATGAGCGGCCCGGACGACCCCGACGGCGAACTGCTCGCCCGTGTCCTCCTCAGCCGGGTCCTCGAGCCCGGCGACCAGGTCGGGGGGAGATGGACGCGGGAGCTCGGGGCGGTGGAGGTGGCCCGCCGGCTGCGGGCCGGCGCACCACGGCTCGCCGGAGTGTCGGACAGACGGTGGTCGGGGCTGTGCGCGCGGGCCGCGCGGGCCGAGCCTGCCCGGGACCTGGCGCTCGCGCGGGACGCCGGCGTGCGCTTCCTGCGGCCCGGTGCTCCCGAGTGGCCCGCCCAGCTCGACGACCTCGGGGACGCACGCCCCACGGGACTGTGGGTGCGCGGCCGGCCCAGCCTGCGGATATGGGCGCTCCGGTCGGTCGCCGTGGTCGGCGCCCGGGCCTGCACCGAGTACGGCGCCCACATGGCCGCCACCCTCGCCGCCGGCCTCGCCGAACGCGGCTGGGTGGTGGTGTCCGGCGGAGCCTACGGCGTCGACGGCGCCGCCCATCGCGGCTCGCTGGGCAGTGGCGGAGCCACCGTGGCCGTCCTGGCCTGCGGCGTCGACCGGCCCTATCCGCGCGGGCACACCGAGTTGATCAGCAGAATCGCGCAACAGGGCCTGGTGATCGGCGAGTTGCCACCGGGCGACCATCCCACGCCGAGCCGGTTCATCGTGCGCAACCGAGTCATCGCCGCGCTCACCCGCGGCACAGTGGTGGTCGAGGCCGCCTACCGCAGCGGCTCGCTGGTCACCGCCCGGGCGGCGCAGCGGCTGGGCCGTCACACCATGGGGGTGCCCGGCCCGGCCACCAGCGCGCTCTCCGCCGGCGTGCACGAACTCCTGCGCGGCGGGGCCACGCTCGTCACCGACGCCGCGGAAGTCGTCGAGCTGGTCGGCGACATGGGCGAACTGGCCCCGGACCGGCGCGGCCCGGTGCTCCCTCGTGACCTGCTGGAACCGGACGCCCGGCAGGTCCTGGCCGCGCTGCCGGCGCGCGGCGCGGCGACGGCGGCCGAGATCGCCCGCGAGGCCCGGACCACGCCGGACGACGTGATCGCGAGACTGTACGAACTCCGCTCACTCGGCTACGTCGAACGACACGGCGAGGGATGGAAGTTGACACGCCAGGCGATGATCTCGGCCCGGGCGGTTCGGGACGGGTGCTGACCGAGCGTGTTCGCCCGTCCGGGGGAACGCCGATGCCTGCGCAAATTCCCGCAGTTGGGGGTCGCGCCGGTGACCGAGGGTGACGGGCGTGACCCGGCGGGGCGCCCCACGGAACGAATCTGCGCAACGTCCGCGCCCCGCCGTTCGCGCACCGCGACACTCCAGTCACGCTACGCTCACGTGGTTCCGACATCAAAGACCCCGATCCGGACCCAGACCGACAGTCCACCCAGACGCCCGCACTACACGGCAGAACGACACAAGGCGACGAATGCCCCAGCACACCTCCGGGCCCGACCGGGCGGCGATCCCCCCAGCCGCCCGTGACGGTGGCAGCGTGCGCCCGCCCGCTCCCTCGACGCTCGAGGAGCTGTGGCGGTCGTACAAGGCGACGGGGGACGAGCGGCTGCGGGAGCAGCTGATCCTGCACTACTCGCCGCTGGTCAAGTACGTGGCGGGACGGGTGAGCGTGGGGCTGCCGCCCAATGTGGAGCAGGCCGACTTCGTCTCCTCGGGGGTCTTCGGGCTGATCGACGCGATCGAGAAGTTCGACGTCGACCGGGAGATCAAGTTCGAGACCTACGCGATCACGCGGATCCGGGGCGCGATGATCGACGAGCTGCGTGCGCTGGACTGGATCCCCCGCTCGGTGCGGCAGAAGGCGCGCAACGTGGAGCGGGCGTACGCGACGCTGGAGGCGCGGCTGCGGCGCACTCCGTCGGAGATCGAGGTGGCCGCCGAGATGGGGATCGCGGTCGACGAACTCCACGCCGTCTTCAGCCAGTTGTCGCTGGCCAACGTGGTGGCCCTGGAGGAGCTGCTGCACGTCGGCGGCGAGGACGGGGACGGGCTCAGCTTCATGGACACCCTGGAGGACACCGCCGCCGACAACCCGGTGGAGGTGGCCGAGGACCGCGAGCTGCGGCGGTTCCTGGCCCGGGCGATCAACACGCTGCCCGAGCGGGAGAAGACGGTGGTCACGCTGTACTACTACGAGGGCCTCACCCTCGCCGAGATCGGCAACGTCCTCGGGGTGACCGAGAGCCGGGTCAGCCAGATCCACACCAAGTCGGTGCTCCAGCTGCGCGCGAAGCTGGCGAGCTTCGGGCGGTGACCTTCCCCGAACGGACGGCAGGCGGCGGGCGGCGGGCGCCGAGTCGCTCCCTTCGCGGCCGGCGCGTCCGTAGAGTGGTTGACGTGCCAAGGATTCGAGCGGCCTCCGTGGCCGAGCACCGGTCGATGCAGCGAGCCGCCCTGCTGGACGCGGCGCGCACCCTGCTGTCCGAGGGCGGGACGGAGGCCCTGACCTTCCCCGCCCTGGCCGAGCGGACGGGGCTGGCGCGGTCGTCGGTGTACGAGTACTTCCGGTCACGGGCGGCCGTGGTCGAGGAGTTGTGCGCGGTCGACTTCCCGGTGTGGGCCGCGGAGGTGTCGGCGGCGATGGCGGCGGCCGGAGGGCCGCAGACCAAGGTCGAGGCGTATGTCCGAAAGCAGCTGGAGCTGGTCGGGGACCGGCGGCACCGCGCCGTGGTGGCGATCTCGGTGAGCGAGCTGGACGCGGGAGCCCGGGAGAGGATCCGGGCCGCGCACGGCGGGCTGGTCGCCATGATCGTGGAAGCGCTGGGGGAGCTGGGGCACGGGAATCCCCGGCTGGCGGCGATGCTGTTGCAGGGGGTGGTCGACGCGGCCGTGCGGAGGATCGAGCTGGGAGCGGCGGAGGAGCCCACGGTGATTGCCGAGGCGGCGGTGGCGATGGCTCTGCGAGGCGTCCGGGGCTGAGCCGGGCCGGTCGTCGCCCGGTCCGGGCTACGGCAGGGGCTCGGGCACTCCCAGCACCGGCAGCAACCTCGACGGTCCCCCGTTCAGCAGCCATGGCGGCAGGAGCAGCAGGGGATTCAGGTACGTCTCCCCGCTCAGCAGGCCCCAGTGCAGGCATGCGCCGCCGCAGTGCGGCCCCGTGGCCTCCACCGTGCCGATCACCTCGCCGGCCGCCACTTCCTCGCCCTTCCTGACCGATGCGCTCACCGGTTCGTACGTCGTCCTCAGGGGCGGGTCGCCCGTCCCGGCCAGCTCCACCGACACCACGCCCCTCCCGGCCACGCGGCCCGCGAAGGACACCCGCCCCGCCGCCACCGCACGCACGGGAGTGCCCGGTGGGGCTCCCAGGTCCACACCCCGGTGCCCGGGCCCGTACACCGTCGCCGGTGGTTCCCAGCCCCTGAGCACCCGCGGACGCACCCCCACCGGCCAGAACCTGCCCACCGCCGGCACCGGACGCCCAGCCGGCACCGGCCCGCCCTCCGCGGACCCCGCCGGCGACGGCGCCGACACGACCGGCGGAGCCGGGCCGCCGCTCCCGCCGCCTCCGCCGCTCCCGCGAACCCCGTCATGTCCGACACCCCCGCCCGCCCACGCCACCGAGGCCAGCAGGGCAGCCACCCATCCCAGCAGCACTCCGAGCCACCTCCACCCACTCACGCATCGCTTCCCACACGTCCGGAACATGCGTCCACCGTCCCGCACTCCCGCCGATCACGTCCGGGATCTGTGGACAACTCTCCGGTTGTGGACATTGGCGTCACCCGGTGCCTCGCGGGTCCCGTACACTTCTGGTGGCGATCCGGGTCACCGGGTCGACTTCGCACGCCCCGACATCCTGGCCGGCAACGGTCGGTGTCAGCGCCCCTCGGTCCCTCGTGGCACGGCGCACTGCGGGCGTCAGGCGCGGGAACCGTCCGGTTCCCGCGGCACAACCGAGAAACTCAAGGAGAGTACGGCCATGGCCGTCGTCACGATGCGGGAGCTGCTGGAGAGCGGCGTCCACTTCGGTCACCAGACCCGCCGTTGGAACCCGAAGATGAAGCGCTTCATCTTCACCGAGCGCAACGGCATCTACATCATCGACCTGCTCCAGTCGCTGTCGTACATCGACCGCGCCTACGAGTTCGTCAAGGAGACCGTCGCCCACGGCGGCACGGTCATGTTCGTCGGTACGAAGAAGCAGGCGCAGGAGGCCATCGCCGAGCAGGCCACCCGCGTCGGCATGCCCTACGTCAACCAGCGCTGGCTGGGCGGCATGCTCACCAACTTCTCGACCGTCTACAAGCGTCTGCAGCGCCTGAAGGAGCTCGAGCAGATCGACTTCGAGGACGTCGCCGCTTCCGGTCTGACCAAGAAGGAGCTTCTCGTGCTCTCGCGTGAGAAGGCCAAGCTGGAGAAGACCCTCGGTGGTATCCGCGAGATGCAGAAGGTGCCCAGCGCCGTCTGGATCGTGGACACCAAGAAGGAGCACATCGCGGTCGGCGAGGCCCGCAAGCTCAACATCCCGGTCGTCGCCATCCTCGACACCAACTGCGACCCCGACGAGGTCGACTACAAGATCCCGGGCAACGACGACGCGATCCGCTCCGTCACCCTGCTCACCCGTGTGATCGCCGACGCCGTCGCCGAGGGCCTCATCGCCCGCTCCGGCGTCGCGACCGAGGGCAAGGGTGAGAAGGCCGCGGGCGAGCCGCTCGCCGAGTGGGAGCGCGACCTGCTCGAGGGCGAGAAGAAGGCCGCCGAGGCCCCGGCCGCCGAGGCCGAGAAGCCGGCTGAAGCCCCTGCTGCGGAGGCCGAGAAGCCGGCCGAGACCCCTGCCGCGGAGGCCGAGAAGCCGGCCGAGGCCCCCGCCGCCGAGGGCGAGCAGGCCTGACCCGTCAGTCCGCGTTGACGGCGGGAGCGGTGGCATGATCCCCCATGGCCTTGACGGCATGGGAGGTGCCCCCATCGCTCCCGCCGTTCACCCGTAGGTCGGCGGTGCGTCAGCGGGCCCCGGCTGCATGGGGCCCGCAGCCCCCTGATCTTCGATCTCAAAGACTTCGAGAAAGATTCACAGACTCATGGCGAACTACACCGCCGCCGACGTCAAGAAGCTCCGTGAGCTCACGGGCGCCGGCATGATGGACTGCAAGAAGGCGCTGGACGAGGCCGAGGGCAACGTCGAGAAGGCCGTCGAGGCGCTGCGCATCAAGGGCCAGAAGGGCGTCGCCAAGCGCGAGGGCCGCTCCGCCGAGAACGGCGCCGTGGTCTCGCTCCTCGCCGACGACAACTCCTCCGGTGTCCTCGTCGAGCTGAAGTGCGAGACGGACTTCGTCGCCAAGGGTGACAAGTTCCAGGCCGTCGCCCGGGCGATCGCCGAGCACGTCGCCAAGACCTCCCCGGCCGACCTCGAGGCCCTGCTCGCCTCGGAGATCGAGGCCGGCAAGACCGTCCAGGCGTTCGTGGACGAGGCCAACGCCAACCTCGGCGAGAAGATCGTCCTGGACCGCTTCGCGCAGTTCTCCGACGGCTTCGTGACCGCGTACATGCACCGCACGATGCCCGACCTGCCCCCGCAGATCGGTGTCCTCGTAGAGCTCGACAAGCGGAACGACGAGGCCGCTGCGGTTGCCAAGGGCGTCGCCCAGCACATCGCCGCCTTCGCGCCGAAGTACCTCTCCAAGGACGAGGTCCCGGCCGACGTCGTCGAGTCCGAGCGCCGTATCGCCGAGGAGACCACCCGCGCCGAGGGCAAGCCCGAGGCCGCGATCGCCAAGATCGTCGAGGGTCGTCTCAACGGCTTCTTCAAGGACGCCACGCTGCTCGGCCAGCCGTACGCGCTGGACAACAAGAAGTCGGTCCAGAAGGTTCTGGACGAGGCCGGTGTCACCCTGAAGCGCTTCACGCGCATCAAGGTGGGCATCTGAGTCCGTACCGCGACGGACGCCCGGCCCGGATAGGGTCGTAAGCAGTCGTCGACGTCACGCGCGCATGCCGGCACGCACGCGCGCGTGGCGGACGACAGCAGATCTGACGAGGAGGCCATTGCCGCTGCATGGGATGCGAAACACGCCCCACCGGCAATGGCCTTCTTCGCATGTGCACCACGTAACAGAGGCGGGATCTCATGACCACCAAGGCCCAGAAGAGCGACGACGGCAAAGTACCCGGCCGGTTTCTGCTGAAGCTGTCCGGAGAGGCCTTCTCCGGCGGCGGGGGCCTGGGTGTCGACCCGGACGTGGTGCACGCCATCGCCCGTGAGATCGCGGCCGTCGTCCGGGACGGCGCTCAGATCGCGGTCGTGATCGGCGGCGGCAACTTCTTCCGCGGCGCCGAACTCCAGCAGCGCGGCATGGACCGCGCCCGCTCGGACTACATGGGCATGCTCGGCACCGTGATGAACTGCCTCGCCCTGCAGGACTTCCTGGAGAAGGAAGGCATCGACAGCCGGGTCCAGACCGCCATCACCATGGGCCAGGTCGCCGAGCCGTACATCCCGCTGCGCGCCGTGCGCCATCTGGAGAAGGGCCGCGTGGTCATCTTCGGCGCAGGTATGGGCATGCCGTACTTCTCCACCGACACCACCGCCGCCCAGCGCGCCCTGGAGATCGACGCCGAGGCGCTGCTCATGGGCAAGAACGGGGTGGACGGGGTTTACGACTCCGACCCGAAGGCCAACCCGGACGCCGTGAAGTTCGACTCGCTCGGCTACGGCGAGGTCATCACGCGCGACCTGAAGGTCGCCGACGCCACGGCGATCACGCTCTGCCGCGACAACAGGCTCCCCATCGTCGTCTTCGAGCTTCTGAAGGAGGGCAATATCGCCCGCGCCGTCAAGGGTGAGAAGATCGGCACGCTTGTGGGTGAACAGGCGGGCCGGGACTGACCGGAAAGCCCCCGGACCGCGGGTCCGCAGGGAGCCACCTGTCCGGGGGACGGACGGGACGGACCCGGACCGGGGGATGGACAATGTCCTGCCGGTCGGGAACCGTGCAGGAAGAAGACGCGACGCAGCCGGCCGTCGGCCCCGACGAGGAACCGCAGCCGGGCCTACTCAAGACACGCAGGAGCAAGTGGTGATCGAAGAGACCCTCCTCGAGGCCGAGGAGAAGATGGAGAAGGCCGTCGTGGTCGCCAAGGAGGACTTCGCCGCGATCCGCACCGGCCGTGCGCACCCGGCGATGTTCAACAAGATCGTGGCCGACTACTACGGCGCGCCGACGCCGATCAACCAGCTGGCTTCGTTCTCCGTGCCGGAGCCGCGCATGGCGGTCGTGACCCCGTTCGACAAGAGCGCGCTGCGCAACATCGAGCAGGCGATCCGCGACTCCGACCTGGGCGTCAACCCGAGCAACGACGGCAACATCATCCGTGTGGTGTTCCCCGAGCTCACCGAGGAGCGCCGCCGCGAGTACATCAAGGTCGCCAAGGGCAAGGGCGAGGACGCCAAGGTGTCCATCCGCTCGGTGCGCCG
Organism: Streptomyces sp. NPDC020801; assembly: GCF_044334385.1. Taxonomy (NCBI): domain Bacteria; kingdom Bacillati; phylum Actinomycetota; class Actinomycetes; order Kitasatosporales; family Streptomycetaceae; genus Streptomyces; species Streptomyces sp. NPDC020801. The sequence goes on along the minus strand of NZ_JBIRST010000012.1, from coordinate 61,728 downwards.
CAAGGCCAAGGACGCCATCGACAAGCTGATCAAGGACGGCGAGGTCGGCGAGGACGAGGGCCGCCGTGCGGAGAAGGAGCTCGACGACACCACCGCGAAGTACGTCGCGCAGGTGGACGAGCTCCTGAAGCACAAGGAAGCGGAGCTTCTCGAGGTCTGATGAACGACTCTTCCTGGGGAGCGCCGCAGCAGGCCGGGTACGGGGGGCCCGCGGGCCGGGCATCCGCCCGGGGGCCCGTCCCGGGGGCCGCCCCGGACGGTCCCGCGTACGATGCGCATGGCGCCCAGCAGACCCGCCCCATGCCCATCGTGCCCGGCGTACCCGCAGACGGCGGGAACCAGGATGACGTCCCGGGGGCCGCTCGCCCGAGCGGCCCCCCGTTCCGCGACGACACGCCGCGGCCACAGACACACCCGTACGGCACGCCGCACGCACAGCCGCTGACGCGGCCCCATCCACAGCCGCAGACGCAGCCGTACGGCAGCATGCCGCAGCCACACCCGCAGCCGTACGAAGCGCCGCAGCCCCGGCCGCGGCCCTACGACACGCCGCAGACGCCGCCCGCTCACCGGACGGCGCCGCAGAATCCGGAGCCCATGCCCGACGCCCCGCAGCAGGCGCCCGCCCCGCAGAAGAAGAGCGCGGGCCGGGACCTCAGCGCTGCCATAGGAGTCGGGGTCGGACTCGGCGTGGTGATCATCGCCTCACTGTTCATCGTCAAGGCCGTGTTCGTCGGCGTGATCGCGGTGGCGGTCGTGGTGGGCCTGTGGGAGCTGACCAAACGGCTGGAGGAGCGCAAGGGCATCAAGGCACCGCTCGTGCCGCTCGCGGTCGGCGGGGCGGCGATGGTGGTGGCCGGGTACGTCCGGGGCGCCGAGGGCGCCTGGGTGGCGGTGGCGCTCACCGCACTCGCGGTCCTGGCCTGGCGCATGACGGAACCGCCGGAGGGTTACCTCAGGGACGTCACGGCGGGGGTCTTCGCCGCGTTCTACGTGCCGTTCCTGGCCACGTTCGTGGCGATGATGCTCACCGCGGACGACGGCCCGTTCCGTGTGCTGACCTTCCTCGTGCTCACGGTCGTCAGCGACACCGGCGCGTACGCCGTCGGCTGGCGTTTCGGCAAGCACAAGCTCGCCCCCCGCATCAGCCCCGGCAAGACCCGTGAGGGCCTGGTCGGCGCCGTCACCTTCGCCATGGTGGCCGGGGCCCTGTGCATGCAGTTCCTGATCGACGGCGGCGCCTGGTGGCAGGGCCTGCTCCTGGGCCTCGCGGTCGCCGCCAGCGCCACCCTGGGCGACCTCGGCGAGTCCATGATCAAGCGGGACCTGGGCATCAAGGACATGGGCACCCTGCTCCCGGGGCACGGCGGCATCATGGACCGCCTGGACTCGCTGCTGCCCACCGCTCCGGTGGTGTGGCTGCTGATGGTGATCTTCGTGGGGGCCGGCTGACGGAAGGGCACGACGCCCGTGCGCCCGTCGAAGGGACCCGCCGCCACCGGCAGCGGGTCCCTTCTTCCATGTCCCTCACATGTCAGGCGGTGCTTCGCGCCTGCATCAGCTCGGCGGCGCGCTCCCCGGCGGGGGCGGGGACGGGGGAGAGGGACCGCTGGACGACCACCATGGCCACGTCGTCGGTGAGCCGTGAACCCACGTGCTGCCGCAGATCGGCGCGGACGGCGGCCAGCAGGGCCTCCGGGGGCAGAGCGGTCCAGTTCCGCAACCGGTCGGCGAGCGGGTAGAAGTCTCCGGCCGGTCCTCGCGCCTCGGTCACACCGTCGGTGTAGAGCACCAGGGTGGCGCCCGGCGGGAAGTCGACGTTGTCCACCACCACGTCCCCGTCGTTCAGATCGTCGAGGCCCAGCGGCGGCACCGGGACCGTCGGCTCCAGCGCGGTGACCCGCCCCTCGTGGAGGAGCAGCGGTGCCGGATGCCCCAGGTTCGCCAGGCGCATGGGGCCGTCGTCGGGCAGTTCGAGCACGACGGCGGTCACGAACGACTCCTCCGCGTACCTGCCGACGCGGCCGGGGTCCGTGTCCGCGGCGGTCGACAGCTCCTGGACGTCCTCACGGAACGCCGCTTCCAGCTCCCGCACCACCTCCTGCAGCGGGCTGCCGTGCCGGACCGACTGCCGGAAACCGTTCAGCACACAGCTGACGATCTCCAGCGCCGCCAGCCCCTTGCCCTGCACGTCGCCGAGCAGGACCCGCGAGCACTGCCCGTTGCGGGCGACCGCGTAGAGGTCCCCGCCGATGGCGGCCTCCTCGTCCGCCGCCAGGTACAGCGAGGCGAGTTCGTAGGGTCCGATCCGGCGTGGCAGCGGATGCAGCAGCACCCGCTGGGTGACCTCGGCGACCCAGCGGGACCGTGCCAGCTGGCGCTCCCGGCGCACCCGCACCGCCCCCGCCGCGACCGCGGCCACGCTGATCAGCACGATGGTGCCGATCTGCACCGGGAAGTTCGCGCTGTCCAGCTGCTGGTTCACGACAGCGGCCAGGATCACGCAGGGCACCGTCACTGCGAACACCGCGAGGACGCCGACCGGACCGCAGAAGACGGCCGCGAACGTGGGAGCCGCCACCATCAGAGGACCCAGGCGGATGGCCGGCGGTGTCAGCAGATCCACCACCAGCAGGATCACCGGGAACAGTGACAGCGCCACCACCCGGCTCACCGGACCCGGCCGGTCGCCGACGCGTGACAGCCAGCCGACCACATCTGGCACTCCGACCACCTCCGGCCCCCGCGTCCCTGTCACCCGCGCGTCATCCCTTCAGGGCCCCCTCAGGGAACGGCCTGTTCCCACCACACGGCAACGGCCTGATTGGCCCCTCATTGGGTCGATTATCCCAACATGCTCCCCTTCGTGGCTCGACAGCCCTGCGGATGCACGCCGACCACGGATGGGCCGGCGACCGCGGATGCACGCCGACCACGGCTGCCCGGCGACCACGGCTGCCCGGCGACCGCGGCCGGAGGCGACCGCGGGCCGGGAATGATCAGACCGCGCGTCTGCGACACTGGTAGCACCATGCCCAAGCCCGGAGAACTCACTTTCGTCGCCCCGCGCGGAGCCAAGAAGCCGCCGCGGCATCTTGCCGATCTCTCGCCTGCCGAGCGCAAGGAGGCGGTCGCCGCGATCGGGGAGAAGCCGTTTCGTGCCAAGCAGCTCTCGCAGCACTACTTCGCGCGGTACGCGCACGACCCGGAGCAGTGGACCGACATCCCCGCCGGATCGCGCGCCAGGCTGCGCGAGGCCCTGCTGCCGGAGCTGATGACGGTCGTCCGGCATCTGTCGACCGACCAGGGCACCACGCGCAAGACGCTGTGGCGGCTGTTCGACGGCACGCTCGTCGAGTCGGTGCTGATGCGCTACCCGGACCGGGTGACCATGTGCATCAGCTCGCAAGCGGGCTGTGGCATGAACTGCCCGTTCTGCGCCACCGGGCAGGCCGGCCTCGACCGGAACCTGTCGACCGCCGAGATCGTGCACCAGATCGTGGACGGGATGCGGGCGCTGCGCGACGGCGAGGTCCCGGGTGGTCCGGCCCGGCTGTCCAACATCGTGTTCATGGGCATGGGCGAACCGCTCGCCAACTACAACCGGGTCGTCGGTGCCGTCCGCGCCCTGACCGACCCCGAGCCGGACGGGCTCGGGCTGTCCCAGCGCGGGATCACCGTCTCGACGGTGGGTCTGGTCCCGGCGATCCACCGGCTCGCCGACGAGGGCCTCAAGTGCCGGCTCGCCATCTCCCTGCACGCGCCGGACGACGAGCTGCGCGACACCCTCGTACCGGTCAACACGCGGTGGAAGGTACGGGAGGTCCTGGACGCCGGGTTCGAGTACACCGTGAAGTCGGGGCGCCGGCTGTCCATCGAGTACGCGCTGATCCGGGACATCAACGACCAGGCCTGGCGCGGCGACCGGCTCGGCCGGCTGCTCAAGGGCAGGCCCGTGCATGTCAACCTGATCCCGCTCAACCCGACGCCCGGCTCCAAGTGGACCGCCTCCCGGCCCGAGGACGAGAAGGCGTTCGTCGAGGCGATCGCCGCCCACGGGGTGCCGGTGACCGTCCGGGACACCCGCGGGCAGGAGATCGACGGTGCGTGCGGACAGCTGGCTGCCACCGAGCGATAGCCGGGCGGTAGTCTGATCCCGTCAGTACATCCACATATTCCGACAGGGGAGCGCCACAGCGCTGAGAGTGCGGCAACCGGGCCGCAGACCCTCTGAACCTCGCCCAGGTCATTCTGGGTAGGAAGTTCGGTCATCACTCGAGCTGTTGCGCCCTGCCCGGGCATCCCGCGCGGATGATCCCGGGCAGGGCCGCGTCTCTTCCTGGTCAACCCCAGGAGGAAAATCCAGTGCACACCAAGACGTTCGTCGCCGCGGCGGTCGGACTTGGCCTGGTCACGCTGTCCGCGTGCGGGTCGTCGGGCGGAGGCGGGAGCGACTCGCCGTCCGCCGGCCCCAGGACGGTGACCCTCGTCAGCCACGACTCGTGGGCCGCCTCCAAGAGCGTCATCTCGGCCTTCGAGAAGAGTTCCGGCTACACCGTCAAGGTCCTCGAGGACGGCGACGCGGGCCAGGCCGTCAACAAGGCCGTCCTCACCAAGGACAACCCGCAGGGCGACGTCTTCTTCGGCGTCGACAACACGCTGCTGTCCCGGGCCCTGGACAACGGGCTGTTCCAGCCGTACGAGGCCAAGGGCCTCGGCCAGGTCGGGTCCGCCTACCAACTCGACAAGGACAAGCACCGGGTCACGCCGGTCGACTACGGCGACATCTGCGTCAACTACGACAAGAAGTACTTCGCCGACCACGGGCTCACCCCGCCGGCCTCCTTCGACGACCTGGTCAAGCCGCAGTACAAGAACCTCCTCGTCACCGAGAACGCCGCCACCTCCTCGCCCGGCCTCGGCTTCCTGCTCGGCACCGCCGCGAAGTACGGCGATGGGGGTACCTCCCGGGGCGGAGCCGCTGGGGGAGGCTGGCAGGGCTACTGGAAGAAGCTCAAGGACAACGGCGTCAAGGTGGTCGACGGCTGGGAGCAGGCCTACAACCAGGAGTTCTCCGGCTCCGCCGGCGGCAGGAAGGCCAAGGGCGACCGGCCCCTCGTCGTCTCGTACGCCTCCTCGCCGCCCGCCGAGGTCATCTACGCCGAGCCGCAGCCGAAGACCGCGCCGACCGGGGTCGCGGGCGGCACCTGCTTCCGCCAGATCGAGTTCGCCGGGCTGCTCCGCAACGCGAAGAACACCAAGGGCGGCAAGGCGTTCATCGACTTCCTGATCTCCAAGCGGTTCCAGGAGGACATGCCGCTCAACATGTTCGTCTACCCGGTGGTCACGGGCGCCGCGGTGCCCGCCGAGTTCACCAAGTACGGCCCGCCGGCCCAGAACTCCGAGACCATGGCGCCCGGCAAGATCGCCGCCAGCCGTGACCAGTGGGTCAAGTCGTGGACCTCACTCGTACTGAAGTAGTACGCCGGCCCCATAGCCGCACGGGGAACGCGGCGAGGCTCGGCCTGATGGCCGTGCCCGTCGCGTTCTTCGCGGTCTTCTTCGCCTACCCCGTGGCCGCGATCGTCCGGCGCGGTCTGAAGGCGGGCGGGACCTGGCAGTTCGGCCGGATCGCGGAGGTCGTCGCCCAGCCCGACATCCGGCACGTGCTGTGGTTCACCACCTGGCAGGCGCTCGCCTCCACCGCGCTCACGCTGCTGATCGCCCTGCCCGCCGCCTACGTCTTCGCCCGCTTCGACTTCCCCGGCCGGCAGGTCCTGCGGGCGGTCGTCACCGTGCCGTTCGTGCTGCCCACGGTCGTGGTCGGTACCGCGTTCCTCGCCCTCGTCGGCCGCGGCGGCCTTCTCGACGAGCTGTGGGGCCTGCGGCTGGACACCACGGTGTGGGCCATCCTCCTCGCCCATGTCTTCTTCAACTACGCGGTCGTCGTACGCACCGTCGGCGGGCTGTGGGCACAGCTCGACCCGCGGCAGGAGGAGGCCGCGCGGATGCTCGGCGCCTCGCCGCTGACTGCCTGGCGCAGGGTCACCCTGCCCGCCCTCGCCCCCGCGGTCGCCGCCGCCGCGCTCATGGTCTTCCTGTTCACCTTCACCTCCTTCGGCGTGGTGCAGATCCTCGGCGGCCCCACCTTCTCCACCCTGGAGGTGGAGATCTACCGGCAGACGTCCGAGATCTTCGACCTGTCCACCGCCGCCGTCCTGACGATCGTCCAGTTCCTGGCGGTGGGCGTGATCCTCGCCGTGCACGCCTGGACCGTACGGCGCCGGGAGGCCGCGCTGAGGCTGGTCGACGCCTCCGCCACCGCCCGCCGTCCGCGCGGCGCGGGGCAGTGGGCGCTGCTGGCCGGTGTTCTCGCGACCGTCGCCGTACTCCTCCTGCTGCCGCTCGCCGTGCTGGTGCAGCGGTCGCTCACCGCGCCCGGCTTCGGCTACTACCGGGCGCTGACCGACGCGGACGGCGGCACCTTCCTGGTGGCGCCGATCCAGGCGATCGGCACCTCCCTGTCCTACGCCGCCGCCGCCACCGCCATCGCCGTGGCGATCGGCGCCCTGGCCGCCGCCGCGCTCACCCGGCGGGACGCGGGCCGGATCGTACGCGGCTTCGACGCGTTGCTGATGCTGCCGCTCGGGGTGTCGGCGGTGACGGTCGGTTTCGGGTTCCTGATCGCGCTGGACGAGCCCCCGCTGGACCTGCGCCAGTCCTGGCTGCTGGTCCCGCTCGCCCAGGCCCTGGTCGGCGTCCCCTTCGTCGTAAGGACCATGCTGCCGGTGCTGAGGGCGGTGGACGTACGGCTGCGGGAGGCGGCGGCCGTGCTCGGGGCGTCGCCGTGGCGGGTGTGGCGGGAGGTCGATCTGCCGATGGTGCGGCGGGCGCTGCTGATCGCCGCCGGGTTCGCCTTCGCGGTGTCGCTGGGGGAGTTCGGGGCGACCGTGTTCATCGCGCGGCCCGACAACCCGACGCTGCCGGTCGCGGTGGCGCGGCTGCTGGGACGTCCCGGCGACCTCAACTACGGCCAGGCGATGGCCCTGTCGACGATTCTGATGGTGGTGTGCGCCGTGGCTCTGCTGATGCTGGAGAGGCTGCGGGGCGCGGACCGGACGGGGGAGTTCTGATGCTGCTGAGCCTGGATGCCGCGACCGTCCGCCTCGGCGGCCGGGCCGTGCTGGACGCCGTCGGCCTGCAGGTCGCCGAGCACGAGATCGTGTGCGTGCTCGGCCCCAGCGGCAGCGGCAAGTCGACCCTGCTGCGGGCGGTGGCCGGGCTGCAGCCGCTGGACCGTGGGCGGGTGCTGCTCGACGGGCGGGACCAGGCCGGGGTGCCGGTGCACCGGCGCGAGGTCGGGCTGATGTTCCAGGACCACCAGCTGTTCCCGCAGCGGGACGTCGCCGGCAACGTCGGCTTCGGGCTGCGGATGCACGGTGCGCCGAGGAGCGAACGGGCCGCGCGGGTGGAGGAGTTGCTGGAACTGGTCGGGCTGCCGGGCGCGGGCTCGCGGGCCGTGGCGGCGCTCTCGGGCGGCGAGCAGCAGCGGGTGGCCCTGGCCCGCGCCCTCGCGCCCCGGCCGCGGCTGCTGATGCTGGACGAGCCGCTCGGCCAGCTCGACCGTTCGCTGCGGGAGCGGCTCGTGGTCGAACTGCGTCAGCTGTTCGGGCGGTTGGGCACCACCGTGCTCGCCGTCACCCACGACCAGGGCGAGGCCTTCGCGCTCGCCGACCGGGTGGTGGTGATGCGGGACGGCCGGATCGCCCAGTCCGGTACACCGCTGGAGGTCTGGCAGCGGCCGGCGGACGCCTTCGTCGCGCGCTTCCTCGGCTTCGACAACGTGGTCGAGGCAAGGGTCGACGGCGAGGCCGCGGTCACGCCCTGGGGCAAGGTGCCGGTGCCCGACGGCGCGCCCCGGGGGACGCACACCCTTCTCGTACGGCCCGCCGGAGTCCGGCTCGTGCCCGCCGCCGAGGGCCTGCGCTGCACGGTCGTCGCCCGCACCTTCAAGGGCACCCATGTCACCGTCCACCTCTGGCCGAAGGAGGCGCCCCGCCTGGAGGCGGCCTGCCCGCTGCGGGCGGCACCTGAGGTGGGGGACGAGGTCGGGGTGGAGTTCGACCCCGCCGAAATCGTGGTGCTGGACTGATCGCGCGGTCGTAACGTGCGGGGCATGACGCAACTCGCACATGATCGCTACTGCGACGAGATCGCCCATCAGGTGGAGCAGCTGAGGGCCGTGGTCACCTCCGGCGCCGACCTCTCGGCCACCGTGCCGACCTGCCCGGACTGGTCGCTGGAGGATCTCGTACGGCATATGGGCGGCGCCCTGCGCTGGGTGGAGGCCCTCGTCAGGACCCGCGCCCAGCAGGAGATCCCCGAGGAGGAGGTCCCGCTCGCCGGGGGCCCGGCGGCGCAGGGCGATCCCGCCGCGCTGGACGCCTGGCTGGCACAGACCGGCCGGCTGGTCGTCGCCGCCCTTCGCGAGGCGGGGCCGGACGCGAAGGTGTGGGCGTGGGCGGAGCCCAAGAGCGCCGGCTTCTGGGCCCGCCGTATGACCCACGAGATCACCATCCACCGCGCCGACGCCACGCTCGCCGCCCAACTGCCCTACGAGGTCGCCCCCGACGTGGCCGCGGACGCCGTCGACGAGTGGCTGCAGATCGTGGAGTGGGCGCAGCGGACCAGGCCGGACAAGGACACCGAGGAACTGCGTGTGCCGGGCCGCAGCATCCATCTGCACGCCACCGACACCGGCCCCGAGCTGAACGCCGAGTGGCTGATCGAACTCACCGAGGAGGGGGTCGCCTGGCGCCGGGGCCACGAGAAGGCGACGGTCGCCCTGCGTGGCCCGCTCGTCCCCGTGCTGCTCGCCTTCTACAGCCGGCTGCCGCTGGACAGCGAGGAGCTGGAGGTGCTCGGCGAGCGGGAGCTGCTGGAGTTCTGGCTGCGGCGGGCCACCTTCGGCTGAACGACCGTGGCCCGCCCCCGGGTTCGGGGACGGGCCACGAACGGCGTACGGAGGCGTCAGCGGCCGCTGTTCGCCCCGCGGCGGCGCAGGCCGAAGAAGACCGCGCCGCCGCCGACGACGACCAGGGCCGCCGCGATGCCGGCGATCAGACCGGTGTTGGAGCCGGCACCGGTCTCGGCGAGGTTGGAGTCACCGGCCGCGGGCGACGGGGCGTTGCTCGCGGTGCCGGCCGGGGCCGTGCTGCTCTGCGATGCCGACGGCGTGGGGGTGCCGGCCTGCGACGGCGTCTTCGACGGAGCCGGAGTGGCCGGCTTCGACGGGCCGGCCGGCGTGGTCGGGGTCTCCGTCTTGCAGGCCGTGGACGGAGTCGTCAGGTTCGGTTTGATGTCCGCGTCGACCAGCTTGCCGCCGGCCTTGACGTGGATGCGGTAGATGGCGTTCGGCTGCCAGTCCTCGGCGAAGGTCACCGTGGTGCCTGTGGCTGAGCCTTTGACCTTCTGCGGTTTGCCGACCGGCCTGGCGTCGGCGTTGTTGTTCTCAAGGAACACGGAAATGGTCGCCGGAGTACGGGAGGCGTCCTTGTCGGTGACGACGATGACGCCCTTGCCGCCGTCGCACTTCGCTTCGGCGGAGAACTCACTGATGTCGCAGGCGAGCGCGCTGCCGGCGGCGCTGAGCGCGAGCGCGGCCGAGGCGGAGGCGACACCGAGGATGCGCACGGTGCGTGCGGTACGGCGAGATATGGACAAGATGGCCACTTTGCCCTTCACGGGATGCGCAATTGCGGGGGGCTGAGGGGACGTTGGGGCGCCCCGCGAGGTGCGGCCCCAGCAACCCCAGGAGACACACAGGTCTATAAGCGCTCCGTGAGGGGTGTCAATGCATATGCCCCGCACGGGCGTTGGCTTTGCTTCTTTATTAATCGCCCAGACGTTTCAGCGCCTCCGGCGCCTCCTCGATCCGGTCAACCAGGGCGATTCGGTCCTCCATCGAACGCTCCCGTGCCAGTGACCGCAGCAACGGCCACGCCGGCAGCCGTTCCGTCCAGTGCGCGCGGTCCACCAGGACCATCGGCGTGGGCTCGCCGCGGGACTCGTAGTAGTTCGGGGTCGCGTTGTCGAAGATCTCCTGAACGGTTCCGGCGGCGCCCGGCAGGAAGACCACCCCCGCGTTCGAGCGGGCCAGCAGACCGTCCTCGCGGGTGGCGTTGGCGAAGTACTTGGCGATGTGCGTGGCGAACACGTTCGGGGGTTCGTGTCCGTAGAACCAGGTCGGTATGCCCACCGAGTGCGTGCCGCCCGGCCAGCGGTCGCGCACATCGAAGGCGGCGCGTGCCCAGTCGGTGACCGAGGGCCTGAACGACGGCGCCTTGGCCAGCAGCCGCAGGGCCTCCGGCAGCATCCCGTCGTCGAACGCGGCGGCGTACGCGCCGAGGTTCGCCGCCTCCATCGCGCCCGGGCCGCCGCCCGTGGCCACCGTGAAACCGGAGCGGGCGAGCTCGCGCCCGAGGCGCGCGGCACCGGCGTACTCCTGCGTGCCCCGCTCCATCGCGTGCCCGCCCATGACGCCCACCACCCGGGCACCGTCGAGGAGTTCGTCCAGCGCGTCGGAGACGGCGTCGTCGTGGATCGCGCGCAGCATGGAGGCGTAGACGTCGCCGTCCGCCTTCGTCCGCTGGAACCAGGCATAGGCGCGGGCGTCCGGCGTCGCCTCGTAGCCGATGTCCTTCCGGGTGCCCTCGCCCTCGCCGGCACCCCCGCCGAGCCCGTCGAACAGCTCGTCGGGTCCGTACACCAGCCCGCGGTACGGGTCGAAGGGCAGCTCCGGCACCGGCGGGAAGACCAGGGCACCGGCGGCGCGCACACGGGCGACGGCCTCGGGGTCCATGGGGCAGCCGAGGAAGACGGCTCCGGTGGTGTCCAGGGCGACGAGGACGCCGGTACGGTCCGTCAGGTCGACGGCCTGGACGCGGAAGTGGGCGAGTGTGCCGTGTGCCGAGACGGCCTCGTCGAACTCTTCGAGGGACTCGATCTCGCGGTCGTGTGAGCCGTCTAGCGGCTGGGCGGGTGTCGGATGCACCCGCCCATGCTAGGCAGTGCGTTCACCCGGACGGGCTCAACCCTGCACGGCTGCCGGGTCCATCCACACCACCTCCCAGGTGTGGCCGTCGAGGTCGTCGAAGGCGCGGCCGTACATGAAGCCCTGGTCCTGGGTCTCGCCGGTCGCCGTGCCACCGGCCGCGATCGCCCTGTCGACCAGTTCGTCGACCTTCTCGCGGCTCTCCGCGCTCAGACAGATCAGCGTCTCGCTGGTCCTGGTCGAGTCCGCGATCTCCTTCTTGGTGAAGTCGGCGTAGCGCTGCTTGCTCAGCAGCATCGCGATGATCGTGTCGCTGATGACGACGCAGGCGCACTCGTCGTTGGAGAACTGCGGGTTGATCGTGTAGCCGAGCTCGGTGAAGAACTCCTTCGACGCGGCCACGTCGTGGGTCGCCAGGTTCACGAAGATCATCTGCTGGTACATGGTGGGGTCTCTCCCGTCGCTGCGCATGCCGTTGGTGGCGTTGGTGGCGTTCGCCGGGGTAGACCCGGGATCCGTGCGGAACTCATCGGCGGCCCGGGACCTTTCTCGGTGCCTTCTCGCCGGGGCGGCTCCGCAAGGAGCCGGTTCTCAGCGCGCCAGGGGCAGCGCGGCGAGCTCGGCGATCATCAGGGTGAGTGGCACGAACACGGCCAGCAGGGCGCCGACGCGCAGGGCGGCGGCGGTGCGCAGCATCGTGGCGGGCGCGCCGAGCCGCAGCAGGGCGGCGGCGGTCTCGGCGCGGGCCTGGCGCGCCTCGACCGCGGCGGTCAGCAGGGTGGCCACGGTGCAGCCGGCGACGAGGAGCGTCCCGAGGACGGTCAGCGGGCCGAAGGCCGGTGCGCCGCCGTTGTCGTAGAGCGCGACCAAGGCGTACGTCCCCGACGCCACCGCGCAGACGACGCCGAGCGGGCGGCCGATGCGGCCCGCCTCCTCCATCAGGACGCGGCCGGCCAGCAGGCGCAGGGCGCCCGGACGGACCGACTGCAGCAGCCGCCCGCACAGGTGCGTCAGGCCCGGACCGGCCAGGGCCAGACCGAGGGCGGTCAGCAGCCAGCCGATCAGGACCGGCGCGGAGTCGGCCGCGAGGCCGCCGGGGAGGGCGGCGGCGGGGCCGGTGGAGGTGGCGGAGGCGGCGGAGGTGGTGACGCGGCCGGCGTACGCCTCGACGCTGAGGCCGACGGCCAGCACGGCGATGCCCCAGGGGAGGCTGGCGGGGGGCCGGCGCGGCGGGAGGGGACGGAGCGGGTCGGGCGCGACGGGGTCGTGCTCGCGCTCGGGGTCGTGCTCGCGCTCGGGGTCGTCGGCCTGGTCGTGGTCCGGGAGTGTGCCGGTCCGGCCGGCCGGTGCGCCCGCCAGGCCCCTCAGCCGTGCCCCGAACCTGCCGTAGGCCCCGGACGTCTCCCGGGCCGGGTGCCTGGGGTCACGGGGGCGCAGGGCGAGCGCGGCCGACACCGAAGCGGCCACCGGTACGACGGCCAGCAGGGTCAGCGTCCCGGGCACCGGGAGCTGTTCGCGCGCGGCCAGGAACTCCGCCGCGGCGCCGTCGAGGGGCGGGCCTGCCGGGCCACCGCGCAGCCGGAGGAAGAGCAGCGCCGCGAGCAGCGAGCCGGATGCGCAGGACAGGGCCGTCGTCGCCGCCGAGACGGCCATCAGACGGCCGGGGCCGAGGCCGAGCGCCGAGAGGCCCGGGCGGGGCCGGGTGCCCGGGTCGGCGCGGGCCACCGCGACCGCGAGGTACACCGTGGCGACCAGGGGCACCGCGCACCAGGACAGCCGCAGCAGCGCGGCGGCCGAGTCGCTCGGGTGGCCGAGGGCGTAGCCGAGGCTGCACAGCAGCAGGAAGCCCGTGCCCGCCGACGCCGCCGCGACCGTGACGCGGCGCAGCTGGACGGCCGGGTGGGCGACACGGGTCAGACGGAGAGCGAGCACGCGGCCCGGCCTTCCGCCGTGTCTCCGGCCGGGGGCAGGTGCACGGTCTTCACACACCGGCCGTCGAGCAGTGCCACCGTGCGGTCGGCGAGGGCCGCGGTCTCCGCATCGTGCGTGGCGAGCACGACCGTGATCCCGTGCGAACGGGCCGCCGTGGTGAGGGTGCGCAGCACGTGGGCGCGGTCGGCGCGGTGCAGCGGTGCCGTCGGCTCGTCGGCGAACAGCACGGTGGGCGCGGGGGCGAGGGCGCGGGCGATGCAGACGCGCTGCCGCTCGGCCTGGCGCAGTTCGTGCGGGCGCTTGCGGGCCAGCTCTCCGACGTCGAGGCGCTCCAGCCACTCCAGGGCGGCCACCTTGGCCCGGCGCCTGCTGGTGCCACGCAGCATCAGGGGCAGAGCGGTGTTCTCCCAGACGTTGAGCTCCGGAACCAGCACCGGGGCGGGGTCCACCCAGCCGAACCGGTCACGGCGCAGCCGCTCACGGGCGAGCGGGCCGAGGGTGTGCACGGGAGCGCTGTTGAACCAGACCTCGCCGCGCTGCACGCGCACCATTGCGGACAGGCACCGCAGCAGGGTCGTCTTGCCGCTGCCGCTCGGGCCGCCGACGGCGAGGATCTCGCCCTGCCGGACGCCGATCGAGACGCCGCCGAGCGCGGGCGAGCCGTCGTTGTGGGTGTAGTGCAGTGCGCGTGCCCAGAGCACGTCGTTGTCCGGTGGGGCCACCATGGCGTACACCTCGGTTCGGATCGGAAATGCCGCGCGGATCGCCGTGCGGGTCCGCTGATTCCCCCGTCCGGGGGAACGAGGGCGGAGCCGATCGGTCACTGGGCACGCTAGGCAGCCGACGCCGGGGGGCCGGACAGCACACGGCCCCGGGCCGCCGTTTCTCACTCGAACGGACGGCCCGGGGCCGGTGATGATCATCTGATCGGAGGTGCCGGCCGTAACCGCCTTGGGCGGTCACCGCGCCGGGGTCACAGCTTGGTCCACGCCTCCGACAGCGTCGCGCGCAGGATCTGCTCGATCTCGTCGAAGGTCTCCTGGTTGGAGATCAGCGGCGGGGCGAGCTGGACGACCGGGTCGCCGCGGTCGTCGGCACGGCAGTACAGACCGTTGTCGTACAGCGCCTTGGACAGGAAGCCGTACAGGACGCGCTCGGTCTCCTCGTCGTTGAAGGACTCCTTGGTGTGCTTGTCCTTCACCAGCTCGATGCCGTAGAAGAAGCCGTTGCCGCGGACGTCGCCGACGATCGGCAGGTCGTGCAGCTTCTGCAGGGTGGACAGGAACGCGCCCTCGTTGTCCAGCACGTGCTGGTTCAGGCCCTCGCGCTCGAACAGGTCGAGGTTGGCCAGGCCCACGGCCGCGGAGACCGGGTGACCGCCGAAGGTGTAGCCGTGCAGGAAGGTGTTGTCGCCCTTGTAGAAGGGCTCGGCGAGGCGGTCGGAGATGATGCACGCGCCGATCGGGGAGTAGCCCGAGGTCATGCCCTTGGCGCAGGTGATCATGTCCGGGACGTAGCCGAACTTGTCGCAGGCGAACATGGTGCCCAGGCGGCCGAAGGCGCAGATGACCTCGTCCGAGACGAGCAGCACGTCGTACTGGTCGCAGATCTCGCGCACCCGCTGGAAGTAGCCGGGCGGCGGCGGGAAGCAGCCGCCGGCGTTCTGCACCGGCTCCAGGAAGACGGCCGCGACCGTGTCCGGGCCCTCGAAGAGGATCTGCTGCTCGATCTGGTCGGCGGCCCAGCGGCCGAAGGCCTGGGGGTCGTCGCCGAAGATCGGGGCGCGGTAGATGTTGGTGTTGGGGACCTTGTGCGCACCCGGGACGAGCGGCTCGAAGGGGGCCTTCAGGCCCGGCAGACCCGTGATGGACAGGGCGCCCTGCGGAGTGCCGTGGTAGGCGACCGCGCGGGATATGACCTTGTACTTGGTGGGCTTGCCCACCAGCTTGAAGTACTGCTTGGCGAGCTTCCAGGCGGTCTCCACCGCCTCACCGCCGCCAGTGGTGAAGAAGACCTTGTTCAGGTCGCCCGGCGCGTGGTCCGCGAGGCGCTCAGCCAGTTCCACGGCCTTGGGGTGGGCATAGGACCACACCGGGAAGAACGCCAGCTCCTGCGCCTGCTTGAAGGCGGTCTCGGCCAGCTCCGTGCGGCCGTGGCCCGCCTGGACCACGAACAGACCAGCCAGACCGTCGAGGTAGCGCTTGCCCTTGTCGTCGTAGATGTAGGTGCCCTCGCCGCGCACGATCGTCGGCACGGGGGCGTTCTCGTACGAGGACATGCGGGTGAAGTGCATCCACAGGTGGTCGTACGCGGTTCGGCTGAGGTCCTTGCTCACGGTTATCGGGTTCCCCACATATAGGTCTGCTTCTTGAGCTTGAGGTAGACGAAGCTCTCGGTGGAGCGCACGCCGGGCAGCGTCCGGATGCGTTTGTTGATGACGTCCAGCAGGTGGTCGTCGTCCTCGCAGACGATCTCGGCGAGGATGTCGAACGAGCCCGCGGTCATCACCACGTACTCGACTTCCGACATGTCGGTCAGCGCGTCCGCGACGGACTCCACGTCGCCCTCGGCGTTGATTCCGACCATCGCCTGCCTGCGGAAGCCCACGGTGAGCGGGTCCGTGACGGCGACGATCTGCATCACGCCCTGGTCGAGCAGCTTCTGGACGCGCTGGCGCACCGCCGCCTCGGACAGGCCGACGGCCTTGCCGATCGCGGCGTACGGCCGGCGGCCGTCCTCCTGCAGCTGTTCGATGATGGCGAGGGAGACGGCGTCCAGGTGGGGGTTGCCGTTCCTGGACTCGCGGGAGTCCCTTGGGTCTGCGCTTCGACTGGCCACGCCCACACTGTGCACGACGTCTCGATAGTTCCGCAAGGCCGTAGCGATGAAATTCGTCGTTTACAGGACCGAGACCTGCGGATTTCGCAGATGTCATGGCGATGGGGGTGTTGAAAACGTGGGGCTGCCGACTAGGGTGGGTGTCTCAGTGATCGGACAGCTTGAACAGACCAGGAGGGCCGGCAGTGAGCACCGAGCTGCGTCGTCTGCGCAACTACATCGACGGTGAGTTCCGGGACGCCGCCGACGGACGGACCACCGAGGTGGTCAACCCCGCGACGGGCGAGGCGTACGCGACCGCGCCGCTGTCCGGCGAGGCGGACGTCGACGCCGCCATGGCGGCCGCCGCCGCGGCCTTCCCGGCCTGGCGCGACACCACCCCGGCCGAGCGGCAGAAGGCCCTGCTGAAGATCGCGGACGCGTTCGAGGAGCGGGCCGAGGAACTGATCGCGGCCGAGGTGGAGAACACGGGCAAGCCGATCGGGCTGACCCGCTCCGAGGAGATCCCGCCGATGGTCGACCAGATCCGCTTCTTCGCGGGTGCGGCGCGGATGCTCGAGGGCCGCAGCGCCGGCGAGTACATGGAGGGGATGACCTCGATCGTCCGCCGTGAGCCGATCGGCGTCTGCGCCCAGGTCGCGCCGTGGAACTACCCGATGATGATGGCGGTGTGGAAGTTCGCCCCGGCGCTCGCGGCCGGCAACACGGTCGTCCTCAAGCCGTCGGACACCACCCCCGCCTCCACGGTCCTGATCGCCGACATCGTCGGCTCGATCCTGCCCAAGGGCGTCTTCAACGTCATCTGCGGAGACCGCGACACCGGCCGGCTGATGGTCGAGCACCCGACCCCGGCGATGGCCTCCATCACCGGCTCCGTACGCGCCGGCATGTCGGTCGCCGAGTCCGCGTCCAAGGACCTCAAGCGCGTCCACCTGGAACTCGGCGGCAAGGCCCCGGTCGTGGTCTTCGGGGACACCGACATCGACAAGGCCGTCGAGGACATCTCGGTGGCCGGCTTCTTCAACGCGGGCCAGGACTGCACGGCCGCCACCCGTGTCCTGGTCCACGAGTCGATCCACGACGAGTTCGTCTCCGCGCTGGCCAAGGCCGCCGCCGAGACCAAGACCGGGCAGCCGGACGACGAGGACGTCCTCTTCGGCCCGCTGAACAACCCCAACCAGCTCAAGCAGGTGGCCGGCTTCATCGAGCGGCTGCCCGCCCACGCCAAGGTCGAGGCCGGCGGCCACCAGGTCGGCGACAAGGGCTACTTCTACGCCCCGACCGTCGTCTCGGGCCTCAGGCAGGACGACGAGATCATCCAGAAGGAGGTCTTCGGCCCGGTCATCACCGTGCAGTCCTTCTCCGACGAGGACCAGGCGGTCCAGTGGGCCAACGGCGTCGAGTACGCCCTCGCCTCCTCCGTGTGGACCAAGGACCACGCCCGCGCCATGCGGATGTCCAAGAAGCTCGACTTCGGCTGCGTGTGGATCAACACCCACATCCCGCTGGTCGCCGAGATGCCGCACGGCGGCTTCAAGAAGTCCGGCTACGGCAAGGACCTGTCGGCGTACGGCTTCGAGGACTACACGCGCATCAAGCACGTCATGACGTCGCTGGACGCGTGATCCGACCCTGCGCGCGCACTGAGGCTCGCGGCCCCGGACGGAGGACGGACCGTCCGGGGCCGCGGTGTTCTCCCGGCCGGGTTCGCCGGGCGGCTGAGCAAGATCGTGGGCCTGTAGCGGCGGGCGCTCGGCCGGCTGCCAGGCGGCGCTGAACGGCTTCGGACTGCACGGCCTGGTCCCCCTGGCCCGGGCCGCGGCGGTGCGCGTCTGCACCCCGGGGTCGGTCACCTCGCCCGTCCTGGCCGTCCCCTTCGCCCCTCTGGGCGCGCGGCCGGCTGCGGTACGCCGGTGTCCTGCGACCGGTGCACCCACGGGACATGGCCGTCGGCCTCGGGTTGGCGGGGGCGGCCTCGGTCGTGTCGCACGCGGTGGCGCGCCGCCTGCCCGGCAGGCGGTGACCCCTCGGGCCGGACCCACTTTTGAACGCGTTCAAATGCCGGCGTACGCTGCTGCCATGAGCGACAGAGCCGCCCTGCTCAAGGGCATCCGCGTCTGGCTGGTTGTCTTCGTCGTCTGCCTGGTGCTCAGTGGTGCCACCGCGTTTGCGCTGGTCCATGAACTGCACTGGACCGAGACCCTGTTGCGGTCCCTGTCCGTGCCCGGGCACCTCCCCGCGCTCATGGACTGGATCGAACGCGTACGGCACGGGCTCGACGCCGCCGACGCCGACTACCCGTTCCTGCTCTACGGCACGGACTGGCTCGCCTTCGCCCACCTCGTCATCGCGGTCGCGTTCTACGGCCCGTACCGCGACCCGGTCCGCAACATCTGGGTCGTCGAGTTCGCGATGATCGCCTGCGTGGGCATCGTCCCGCTCGCCCTCGTCTGCGGACCGATCCGCCACATTCCCTTCTGGTGGTCGGTGATCGACATGTCGTTCGGGGTGTTCGGGATCGTCCCCCTGTACGTCGTACGCAGGAAGATCAAGCGACTGGAGGCGCTGACCACCATGCCCGCGCCCCCGGCCGTGGCGGGCGTCAGCGGTTGAACGCCGGATACCCGAAGCGCTGGGCGGTGGGCAGGCCGTCGCCCTTGGCGTCGGTGGAGCTGACGTCGTGGACCAGGGTCCGGGACAGGTCGCGCGTGGCGGTGATCACCGTGGTGTAGCCGGGGCGTGAGCCGGTCCTGCCCCGGATCACCCTGCCGTTCAGCTCGAACCGCTCCAGCGCGGCGGCGTACCGCGCGCCCCGACGACGGATGCTGCGGTCAGGGCAGTGGTACGGGCACGCATCGGCTGCTCCCGAGGATCTTCGAACGGCTGTCGTCGATCATCCTCAGGGCGTACGGTGCTCAGCGGACCGTCGGCGAGGAGGGCACCCGCCCCCGAGCCGTCCCGGAGCAACAGACCGGCGTTCCAGGGGAGTTGTCAGGGGCCGCCCCCTACGGGGCCCCGGGCGGGCCGAGCGTGGTTCGATCGGGCGGGCCGCCGCGGGGGCGCTACGTCCTGCTCCGGTTCCCGCCCCCGGCCGGCTGCCGGCGCAGTGCGCAGAGCAGATCGACGCGGTTGGTCGTGATGGAGTCCGCGCCGATGCCGACGAGACGGCGCAGTGAGCGGCCGGTGTCCGGGGTCCAGACCGAGAGCAGGTAGCCGTCGCGGTGGACGCGGCCCGCCAGGGCGCGGTCCACGAGGCCGAAGCGGTAGTTCAGCCACCTGGGCCGCACCGCGGCCAGCAGACCGGCCCGCGGGGGCGCGAGCGTCGTCCAGGTCAGGGCGATCTCGGCGGACGGGTCGGCCGCACGGACCGCGAGCATCGCCTCCGCGCCCGCGCAGTAGTACACGCGGTCCTGCGCCCCGCACTCGCGGACGGCGCCGACGATCCGCCGCACCGCCCGCGGGGCGGCCGGGCCCGGCAGGTCGATCATCACGCGGCTGCCGTCCGTCGCGGCCAGCGCGTCCACGAGCGTGGGCACCCGGCCCCCGGTCAGGCCGCGCACCTGCGCCGCGGACAGCGACCGCAGCGGCCGGTCGTGCGCCCACAGCCGTTTCAGCGACTCGTCGTGCAGCAGCACCGGCACGCCGTCCCGGGTCAGGCGTACGTCGATCTCGACCGCGTCCGCGCCCTGGCCGAGCGCGGAGCGGAGCGAGTCGAGGGTGTTCTCGCGGAAGCGGTAGGGGTCGCCGCGGTGCGCCACGGCGGTCACGGTCTGCATGGGTTCCATTGTGGCGTGCGGCGGCTGCGGCGGGTCCGTGTGCGGAGGCCGCCGTGGTTCAGGGGGCGAGCCACCGCTCCGTGTAGGTGTCGATCTCCGCCGTGATGCGTGCCTTGCCGGCCTCGTCGAGGAAGGAGGCGTGCACCGCGTTCTTGGCCAGCTCGGCGAGGCCCCGCTCGTCGAGGTCGAGGAGGCGGGCGGCCACGGCGTACTCGTTGTTGAGGTCGGTGCCGAACATCGGCGGGTCGTCGGAGTTGATCGTGACGAGCACTCCGGCCCGGGTGAACTCCCTGACGGGGTGCTCGTCGAGGGCGCGGACGGCCCGGGTGGCGATGTTGGAGGTGGGGCAGACCTCCAGCGCGATCCGGTGCTCGGCCAGATGGGCGAGCAGCCGGGGGTCCTGGGCGGAGCTGGTGCCGTGGCCGATGCGCTCGGCGCGCAGCTCGGTCAGGGCGTCCCACACCGTCTCCGGACCGGTGGTCTCCCCGGCGTGCGGGACCGAGTGCAGTCCGGCGGCGATCGCGCGGTCGAAGTACGGCCTGAACTGCGGCCGCGGTACGCCGATCTCGGGCCCGCCGAGCCCGAACGACACCAGTCCCTCGGGGCGCAGCCGGTCGTCGGTGGCGAGCCGGGCCGTCTCCTCGGCCGACTCCAGCCCGGCCTCACCGGGGATGTCGAAGCACCAGCGCAGCACCGTCCCGAACTCCGCCTCGGCCGCCTTGCGCGCGTCCTCGATCGCGTCCATGAAGGCGCGCTCGTCGATGCCGCGCCGGGTGGAGGAGAACGGGGTGATGGTCAGCTCCGCGTAACGCACCTGCTGGCGGGCCATGTCGCGGGCCACCTCGTAGGTCAGCAGGCGGACGTCCTCCGGGGTGCGGATCAGGTCGACGACGGACAGGTACACCTCGATGAAGTGGGCGAAGTCCGTGAAGGTGAAGTAGTCGGCCAGGGCCTCGGGGTCGGTGGGCACCTTGGAGTCGGGGTGGCGGGCGGCCAGCTCCGAGACGATCCGGGGGGAGGCGGAGCCGACGTGGTGCACGTGCAGTTCGGCCTTGGGCAGTCCGGCGATGAAGGCGTGCGGATCGCGGGGTGCGCGCTGGTCGGTCAAGGTGTCCCTCCCCGGGAACGGCACCGCAGGCCCCGGAGACGAGGCGCGGTGCGGGTGATCGGCTGATCGATGAGCAGAGCCATCGTAGGCGCAGCCTCGCCTGCGTAAGCGGGGGCGTGGGGGCCGGTGGGCAGCCGGTGGGTGGCCGGGGCGCGTTGGCCCGGCGGGTGCGTGGCCGGTGGGTGGCCGGGGGTGCGTTCGCGCGGTGGGGGGCGGTGGGCCCGGACCGGCCGTCGGGGCTGCGGTGACGAGGCCGTAGCATGGCGGAACGGTCGACCGAGGGGGAGCGCGGACATGACGGACGGAACGCAGACGGGCGGGGGCGCCGGAGCCGGCGACAACCCGTGGGCGCCGCCCGAGAGCAGACCCTCTCTGCAGAAGAACCCGCCCGCGCCGCAGCAGCCCCCGGCCGCACCGTACCCGGCGCCCGGGCAGCAGCCCCCGGTCGCACAGGACCAGCAGGCCGCGTTCCAGCAGCCCCCGGTCTCCTCGCCGACCGTGCACGACCAGGTCACCATGACCTCGATGCCGGCCGCGGGCTTCACGCCGCCCGCCGGTTACGGCGGCCCCGGCGCCGAGCCCGCCGTGCCCCCGCCGCCCCTCGCTCCCACCGGCCCGGCCGTCCCCGGTGGATACGGCTACCCCGGCCATCCCGGACCCCCCGGGTACCAGGCCTACGGCTGGCCCGGCATGCCGATGGCCCCGCAGAACGGGATGGGCACCGCCGCGATGGTGCTCGGCATCCTGGCCTGCTGCCTGTTCTGCCTGTACGGCGTGGTCTCGCTGGTGCTCGGCATTCTCGCCGTGGTCTTCGGCGTCAAGGGCCGCCGCAGGGTGGAGCAGGGCGAGGCCAACAACCACGGGCAGGCCCAGGCCGGCCTGGTCATGGGCATCATCGGCATCTTCCTCGGCATCGCCGTGATCGTCCTGATGATCATCGGCATCACGGCCGCCGTCAACGAAGAGCACAGGAGCGACCCCTACTACGGCGCCGCCGTCCCGTCCGCGACCGTCCTCGCCGACCGCTGAGCCCTCCGGCTCGTTGCCGGCCGGGCACGCCCGCCCGGCAACGGCCTGCGTTCTCGGTGTCCTCCGGGACGACCGGGGCCACTACGATGCCTGACTGTCAACGGAGGGGAGACCGATCATGTCCGACACCAATCCCGCACCCGGTGGCTTCGGGCCGCCGTCCCAGCCGCCCCAGCAGCCGGCGCCGGGATATGGGTATCCGCAGCAGCCCGGCCCGGGCTACGGCTATCCGCAGTCGGGTCCGGGCTACCCGGCCGCGCCTCCCGTCGCCTACCCGCAGACCCCCGGCTACGGCATGCCGATGCAGCCGAGCAACGGCATGGGCACCACGGGGCTGGTGCTGGGCATCATCGGCGTGGTCTGCAGCCTGACCTTCTTCCTGTGGTTCTTCGGGGTCATCCTGGGCATCCTCGGGATCATCTTCGGCGCCATCGGCCGTGGGAAGGCCAACCGGGGCGAGGCCACCAACAAGGGCGCCGCGACCGCCGGCCTCGTCTGCGGCATCGTCGCCACCGTGGTGCTGCCGCTGCTGGGCCTGCTGATCTTCGCGAGCTTCATGAGCAGCGCGAGCACTTTCTGACCGACGCCCAAGTCACCGAGGGGGACCGGCTCGCGAGCCGGTCCCCCTCTCATGTGGCCGCGCCGCTTCCGGGCGCCTTCGCGTGCAGCCGCTCCCGCGCCTCCATCAGCGCGAAGCCCAGCAGGTTCGGCCCCCGCCAGCGCTCCGGATCGGCCGCCGCCTCGTCGTCCGCGGCCAGTCCGATGCCCCACACGCGGTCCACCGGACTCGCCTCCACCAGCACCCTCCCCCAGCCTTCGGCCGGGGGGACCCCCATCTCGCTTCGCGCGCCCGTGTCCACCAGGAACGCGCGCAGCTCGGGGTGGGCGGCGAACTTGTGGACGCTGCCCTCGACCACGATCCGGAACCGCTCCCGCGCCCATATGGCGTCGTCGAAGCCGCGCACGAGCCGCCCCGCCTTCTTCGCCTCGGCCGGATGCCCCGCGGCCGGCACCCGCCGCTCCGCCTCCGAGTCCTGGAACAGCCGCGCCTTGCCGGCCATCATCCAGTGCTCCGCGGACGCGTACGTCACCCCGTCCACGGTGAACGGCGCGGGCCACCACTGACTCAGGCAACTCGCGCCCACCCGGCCGTCCGGCCGCGGCCGGTGCCCCCAGAAGTGCAGGTACTTGATCCTCGCCCCCGCGCGGACCTCCCCGATCAGGGCTTCCCAAGAATCGATCTTCCCCATGCACGCGAGTGTGGCACGCACCACTGACAGTCCGTCCCGCCTGCTCCGCGTCGACTCGACACCTGGTCGACAGATTCCGTCGCGTAACCAAAAGGCAACAACGGAATCACTTGTTGGCGGCCCATAGCTCTGTCAGGATCGGCACTCAAATCGAGCTGGAGCTACGCCACCCGCCCCCGTGGAAGCGGGGCGACGGCGGAGGAGAGCGACATGCAGAACCCGGGCACCGCGACCCCGGACCGATTTCCGGCACAGGACCTTTTCGCCGACGGCGCGCAGTACATCGCGGGCCGGCCGGCCAAGGGCACCTCCGGCCGCACGCACGCGGTCGTCGACCCGAGCACGGGCGGGGAGGTCTACACATACGAGCTGGCCGGTCCCGAGGACGTCGACGCCGCGGTCGCCGCCGCGCGCGAGGCGTTCCCGGGCTGGTCGGGCGCCACGCCCGGCGAGCGTTCGGACGCGCTGCACCGCTTCGCCGACGTGCTCGCCGGCCGGGCGGACGACCTCGCCCGCGCCGAGTCCCTGCAGTGCGGCAAGCCGCTGAAGCTGACCCGCGAGTTCGACGTGCCGGGCACCATCGACAACACCGCCTTCTTCGCGGGCGCCGCCCGGCATCTGCAGGGCCAGTCCGCGGGCGAGTACTCCGGCGACCACACCTCGTACCTGCGCCGCGAGCCGATCGGCGTCGTCGGCTCCATCGCCCCCTGGAACTACCCCCTCCAGATGGCCGCCTGGAAGATCCTCCCCGCGATCGCGGCGGGCAACACCATCGTGCTGAAGCCCGCCGAGCTGACCCCGCTGACCTCGCTGATGTTCGCCCGGGCCGCCACCGACGCGGGCATCCCGGACGGCGTGATCAACATCGTCACGGGCTCCGGACGCGAGGCGGGCGAGCGCCTGGTCGGTCACCCCGACGTGGCCATGACCTCCTTCACCGGCTCCACGGCCGTCGGCAGGCGTGTCGCCGAGATCGCCACCGCGACCGTCAAGCGCCTGCACCTGGAACTCGGCGGCAAGGCACCCTTCGTGGTCTTCGACGACGCCGACCTGGAGGCAGCGGTCAACGGCGCGGTCGCGGGCGCGCTCATCAACACCGGGCAGGACTGCACGGCCGCCACGCGCGCGTATGTGCAGCGCCCGCTCTACGAGGAGTTCGTCGCGCGGACGGCCGCCCTCATGCACACCGTCCGGCTCGGCGACCCCTTCGCCCCCGGCACCGACCTCGGTCCCCTGATCTCGCACGCCCAGCGTGACCGGGTGGCCGGTTTCGTCGACCGGGCCCGTGCCTACGCGCGCGTGGTCACCGGCGGCGAGGCCCCGCAGGGGGAGCTGAAGAACGGCGCGTACTACCGGCCCACCCTGATCGCCGACGCCGCGCAGGACAGCGAGATCGTCCAGTCGGAGATCTTCGGCCCGGTCTTGGTCGTGCTGCCGTTCGACGGTGATGATGAAGGGATCCGGCTGGCCAACGACACCCCGTACGGTCTGGCCGCCTCGGCGTGGAGCCGGGACGTCTACCGGGCGAACCGCGCGACCCGTGAGATCAGGGCGGGATGCGTGTGGATCAACGACCACATTCCGATCATCAGCGAGATGCCGCACGGCGGTTACAAGCAGTCCGGCTTCGGCAAGGACATGTCCTCGTACTCGTTCGATGAGTACACGCAGATCAAGCACGTCATGTTCGACAACACGGCGGTGGCCCGCAAGGACTGGCACCGCACGATCTTCGGGGACCGATAGCCCATACCAGGCCCTCGACCGGGCCGCATCCTTCCGAAAGGGCACCACGCGCATGGCAAGTTACGAGCCCGACCGCCTCACTCCGGCCCAGGTGGCCGCCGTGCGGCGCAGCTTCCGCAACGGGCGGGCCGCCCTCACCCGCCGTTCGCTGCTGCGCGCCTCCGCGGGCGGCGCGCTCGCCGTCGGCGGACTCGGGGCGCTGAGCGCCTGCGGAATTCCCGCGGCCGGCAAGACACAGGGCGGCGTCTCCGCCGAGGACCACTCTGCCAAGGAGAAGACGGTCAACTTCTCCAACTGGCCCGAGTACATCGACGTCGACGACAGCGGCAAGCACCGCCCGACGCTGGAGACGTTCACCAGGCGGACCGGCATCCAGGTCAAGTACACCGAGGACATCAACGACAACAACGAGTTCTTCGGGAAGATCAAGCCGCAGCTCGCCGCCGGACAGGACACCGGCCGGGACCTGATCGTCCTCACCGACTGGCTGGCCGCGCGGGTGATCCGCCTGGGCTGGGCCCAGAAACTGGACCCGTCGAACCTGCCGCACGCCTTCGCCAACCTCTCCGACCAGTTCCGCAGCCCTGACTGGGACCCGGGGCGTGCCTACTCCTATCCCTGGCAGGGCATCTCCACGGTCATCGCGTTCAACAAGAAGGCGCTCGACGGCGTCGAGGTGAAGTCGATCTCCGACCTGCTCGACAACCCCAGGCTCAAGGGGCGGGTCGGCTTCCTGTCGGAGATGCGGGACAGCGTCGGCATGACGATGCTCGACATGGGCAAGGACCCGGCGAAGTTCACCGCCGACGACTACGACGCGGTGATCGCCCGGCTGCAGAAGGCCGTCGACAAGGGGCAGATACGCCGCTTCACCGGCAACGACTACACCTCCGACCTCACCAAGGGCGACCTGGCGGCCTGTGTGGCCTGGGGCGGGGACATCGTCCAGTTGCAGGCGGACAGCCCGGACGTCGACTACATCATCCCGGACAGCGGCTACATGACGTCGACCGACAACATGCTGATCCCCAACAAGGCGCGCCACAAGACGAACGCCGAGCGGCTCATCGACTTCTACTACGAGCCCGACCAGGCCGCAGCGCTCGCCGCCTACGTCAACTACGTGTCTCCGGTCGACGGCGTGAAGCCCTACCTCGCGAAGATCGACAAGTCGGCGGCGAACAATCCGCTGATCCTTCCCGACAAGGCCATGGCCGCGAAGTCCCACGCCTTCCGCTCGCTCAGCGAGAAGGAAGACGCGGCCTACGAAGAAAAGTTCGCGAAGCTCACAGGGGCGTGACGAGGATGATGACCACAGACAACAGCGGCGACGTCCGCCTCTCCGGAATCAGCAAGACCTACGGCGCCTTCACCGCCGTGCACCCGCTGGACCTGACCGTGCCGCAGGGCTCCTTCTTCGCCCTGCTCGGCGCCTCCGGCTGCGGCAAGACGACCACCCTGCGCATGATCGCGGGCCTGGAGGAACCTTCCTCCGGCACCGTGCACCTCGGCGACCAGGACGTCACCGCCCTGCCGCCGTACAAACGCCCGGTCAACACGGTCTTCCAGTCCTACGCCCTCTTCCCGCACCTCGACATCTTCGAGAACGTCGCCTTCGGCCTGCGCCGGCGCGGCATCAAGTCGGTCAAGAAGCAGGTCGAGGAGATGCTGGAGCTGGTCCAGCTGGGCGAGCAGGCCCGCAAGAAGCCGCACCAGCTCTCCGGCGGCCAGCAGCAGCGTGTCGCCGTGGCCCGCGCGCTGATCAACCACCCCAAGGTGCTGCTCCTCGACGAGCCGCTCGGCGCCCTGGACCTGAAGCTGCGCCGCCAGATGCAGCTGGAGCTCAAGCGCATCCAGACCGAAGTCGGCATCACCTTCATCCACGTCACGCACGACCAGGAGGAGGCCATGACCATGGCCGACACGGTCGCCGTGATGAACGCCGGCCGCGTCGAGCAGCTCGGCTCGCCCGCCGACCTCTACGAGAACCCGCAGACCACGTTCGTCGCCAACTTCCTCGGCACCTCGAACCTGATCGAGGCCGAGGTCGACTCCAAGGGCGGCGACGAGATCATCCTCAGGGCGGGGGGCGGCAAGCTCTCCCTGCCCGAGGCGCGATGCTCCGCCCCGACGACGACCGGTGGCAAGGTGCTGGTCGGCGTCCGCCCGGAGAAGATCTCCCTCACCCACGCCGACGACGCCGGTGAGATCCCCGAGGGCCGCAACCGCATCACCGGCAGGATCGCCGACTCCAGCTTCATCGGTGTCTCCACGCAGTACGTGATCGACAGCCCGGTCTGCCCCGAGTTCGAGGTCTACGCCCAGAACATCGACCGCGACGCCCGCCTGGTGCCCGGCACCGAGGTGGTCCTGCACTGGGACCCGGCCCACACCTTCGGTCTCGACGCCGCCCAGTCCCTGCTTGCCGGGACAGTTGGCTCCGCCGGCGTGGAGAGCGAAGAGGGGGTGGCCGCCTGATGGCCGCAGTCACCGAGGCGCCGCCACCACCGGCGCCCACCGCCCCCACCGCCGCCAAGCAGAAGGTCCCGCGCAGACGCGGCCGCCTCACGCCGTACTGGCTGCTGCTGCCCGGCATCCTCTGGCTGGTGATCTTCTTCGCCCTGCCGATGATCTACCAGGCGTCCACGTCCGTGCAGACGGGTTCGCTGGAGCACGGCTACAAGGTCACCTGGCACTTCGCGACCTACTGGAACGCGCTGTCGGAGTACTGGCCGCAGTTCCTGCGCTCGGTGCTCTACGCGGCCTCCGCGACCATCCTGTGCCTGCTGCTCGGCTATCCGCTCGCCTACCTGATCGCCTTCCGTGCGGGCCGCTGGCGGAACCTGATCATGATCCTGGTGATCGCGCCGTTCTTCACCAGCTTCCTGATCCGCACCCTGGCCTGGAAGACGATCCTCGCCGACGGTGGCCCGGTCGTCGGCGCCCTGAACGCGCTGCACGTCCTGGACGTCACCAACTGGCTCGGCTGGACCGCCGGAGACCGGGTGCTCGCCACGCCGCTCGCGGTGGTGTGCGGTCTGACGTACAACTTCCTGCCGTTCATGATCCTGCCGCTGTACACGTCGCTGGAGCGCATCGACGGCCGGCTGCACGAGGCGGCGGGCGACCTGTACGCCAAACCCTGGACCACCTTCCGCAAGGTGACCTTCCCGCTGTCGATGCCGGGCGTGGTCTCCGGCACACTGCTGACCTTCATCCCGGCGGCCGGCGACTACGTCAACGCCGAACTCCTCGGCTCCACGGACACCCGCATGATCGGCAATGTCATCCAGACGCAGTTCCTGCGGATTCTGGACTATCCGACGGCGGCGGCGCTGTCCTTCATCCTCATGGCCGCGATTCTCCTCATGGTCACGGTCTACATCCGCAGGTCCGGGACGGAGGATCTGGTCTAAATGCCCTTCGTCAACTGGCTCAAGCGCCATCTCGTCGTCATCGCGGGACTGCTGACACTCGCCTATCTGCTGCTGCCGAACGTCGTCGTCACGGTGTTCTCCTTCAACAAACCGAAGGGGCGCTTCAACTACGAATGGCAGCATTTCTCCACGGACGCCTGGAAGGACCCGTGCGGCGTCGCCGACATGTGCGGCTCGCTGTCCATCAGCCTCCAGATCGCCGTGTGGGCGACGGTCGGCGCCACACTCCTCGGCACCATGATCGCCTTCGCGCTGGTCCGCTACCGCTTCCGCGCGCGGGCCGCCGTGAACTCGCTGATCTTCCTGCCGATGGCCATGCCCGAGGTCGTCATGGCGGCCTCGCTGCTCACGCTGTTCCTCAACATGGGCGCCCAGCTGGGCTTCTGGACGATCCTGATCGCGCACATCATGTTCTGCCTCAGCTTCGTGGTCGTCGCGGTCAAGGCCCGGGTGATGTCGATGGACCCGAGGCTCGAGGAGGCGGCACGGGACCTGTACGCCAGTCCCGTGCAGACCTTCCTCCGGGTCACCCTGCCCATCGCGGCACCCGGAATCGCCGCGGGCGCGCTGCTGTCCTTCGCGCTCTCCTTCGACGACTTCATCATCACCAACTTCAACGCGGGCTCGACCGTCACCTTCCCCATGTTCGTGTGGGGTTCGGCGCAGCGTGGAACGCCCGTTCAGATCAATGTCATCGGCACGACGATGTTCCTCGTCGCCGTGCTGTTCGTCCTGACTTCGATGGTCATCACCAACCGCCGTACCAAGCAGAAGGCATGACCGGAACAACCCGGAACAACCCTGTGGGGAGTTGAAATCATGGCCCCGAGCGCCATGAGCCGCAGCAACGACTGGACGAAGTCCCTTTCCGAGGTCCAGCCGGTCCCGTACTGGCTGGACGACCCCGGCCGGCCCCGCCCCGAGCCCGCGCTCACCGGCACCGAGAGCTGCGACCTGCTGGTCGTGGGCGGCGGCTACAGCGGGCTGTGGACCGCGCTGATCGCCAAGGAGCGCGATCCGGAGAGGGACGTGGTGCTGGTGGAGGGCCGCGAGGTGGGCTGGGCCGCCTCCGGCCGCAACGGCGGCTTCTGCGCCGCCTCCCTCACCCACGGCCTGGCCAACGGCCTCACCCGCTGGCCAGGCGAGATCCACAAGCTGGAGGAACTGGGCGCCCGCAACCTCGACGCCATCGAGGAGGCGGTCGCCCGCCACGCGATCGACTGCGAGTTCGAGCGCACCGGCGAGATCGACGTGGCCACCGAGCCGTATCAGGCCAGGGAGCTGGAGGACTGGTACGCGGAACTGGAGCGCCGGGGCCTGGCCGCGGGCACCGAGTTCCTCGACCGGGACGCCGTACGGGAACAGGTCGCCTCACCCACCTTCGAGGCCGGTCTCCTCGACCGCAGGGGCGTCGCCATGGTCCACCCGGCCAAGCTCGCCTGGGGCCTGAAGCAGGCATGTCTGCGGCTCGGCGTCCGCATCCACGAGCACACCCCCGCCCTCACCCTCAAGCCCCACGCCGCCGGCATGGCGGTGCGCACCCCCTACGGCCGGATCCGCGCCCGCCGGGTCGCGCTCGGCACCAACGTCTTCCCGAACCTGGTCCGGCGGGTCCGCCCGTACACCGTCCCGGTCTACGACTACGCCCTGATGACCGAGCCGCTCACGGACGGGCAGATGGCCTCCATCGGCTGGAAGAACCGCCAGGGCCTCGGGGACTCGGCCAACCAGTTCCACTACTTCCGGCTGTCCGCCGACAACCGCATCCTGTGGGGCGGCTACGACGCCGTCTACCCCTACGGCGGCCGGGTGCGCGCCGAGTACGACGACCGCCCCGAGACGTACGCCAAGCTCGCCGGGCACTTCTTCACCTGCTTCCCGCAATTGGAGGGCGTCCGCTTCACACACGCCTGGGGCGGGGCGATCGACACCTGCTCGCGCTTCTCGGCGTTCTTCGGCACCGCCCACCGGGGGAGGGTGGCGTACGCGGCCGGTTACACGGGCCTGGGCGTCGG
This sequence comes from Streptomyces sp. NPDC020801, assembly GCF_044334385.1. Taxonomy (NCBI): domain Bacteria; kingdom Bacillati; phylum Actinomycetota; class Actinomycetes; order Kitasatosporales; family Streptomycetaceae; genus Streptomyces; species Streptomyces sp. NPDC020801. The sequence continues at coordinate 31,544 of NZ_JBIRST010000012.1, read as the reverse complement.
CGCGACCCGATTCGGGGCTGAGGTGATGCTCGACCTGCTGGCGGGGGAGCGCACCGAGCGGACCGAGCTGGAGATGGTCCGCAAGAAGCCGCTGCCCTTCCCGCCCGAGCCGTTCGCCTGGACCGGTATCGCCCTCACCAAGTGGTCGCTGGCGCGGGCGGACGCGCACGACGGCCGGCGCAACCTGTGGCTGAAGGCGATGGACCGGCTGGGCCTGGGCTTCGACAGCTGACCCGGCAGGGGATGCGGCGGACTGTGGGCGGTTCCGGGCGCACGGTGAGCCGGTTCACTCCAACGAGCGCCCGTAATCCGCGTAATGCCTGACGGGATGCCTCCCTCTCCCCCGTGACGCGACCCGCGTCCACGACAGAGAGGGAGGGCTTGTCATGACTGGCACTGGGGCCAGGACCGCGGTCGAGTGGCTGGCATCCGTCGCACCGGATCCCGGGGCCTGTCGCCGGGAGTGGGAACGCAACCCCCGAGGGGTCGCCCTGCTGCCCGCCGGCAGGGCCTGGGACGTACTGATCCTGCCGGGGCGGCTCGGCTACCCCACGCTCGACGTCCTGACCCGCGTCCTCGACCGACCCGGTCCGGTGCTCGCCGACTTCGGTGACGAGCGCGTGGGTTTCCTGGTACCGCCGGGCACGGCCGCCCGCTGGCTCGGCACCGGCATCCGCGGCGCCGGCCTCGGCACCTGGATCGTCGTGCCGTACCCCGGCCGCACCAGCGGCGAAGTGCGCTGGCTGGTCCCGCCGGACGGCTCGGGCACCCTCACCGACCCGGCGCTGCTGGAACTGGCGATGCACGAGGCGGCGGCGGGGCCGGCGGCGCGGGAGGACCGCTGAAGCCGGAGCGGCCGTGCGGCGCCCATGCTCCTGACCGGCTTCCCGGTCGGCGGGGACACGTCGAACGTCTTCCCGCCCCTCCGCCCCGAGTTGGTGGCGATCGGCATGCCGGCCTCCACCAACGCGGGGAACGGCCATGTGGCGCCCACGGAGGTCACCAAGGCCCTCGACTGCCTGACCAGGAGGACCGGTTGCGGCTCGTGCACCACCCACGGCACCTGGCCGGCCCTGCGCGGCCTGATGACCTGGTCGATCAACTGGGACCGGTTCGGGGGCCGGGAGTTCCGGAAGAGCTTCGGCGCGTACTTCGGCTGAGGACCCTCAGTAGCAGGAAGAGCAGCGAAAGCAGCACGGCGCACAGGCACCAGCTGGCCACGACGTCCAGTGGCCAGTGGTATCCGCGCCGCACGAGGCCGAACGACACACCGAGCACAAGCACGAGGCAGGCGGCGACGGCCACCCGGCGGGCGAGGGCCGTACGCAGCCACGGAAGGAGGACCAGCGTCCCGGAACCGTAGGCGATCGCGGCGGTGGCCGTGTGCCCCGAGGGGTAGTACCCGACACCGGGCGGCATGACGGCGGTCCCGTGCCGCGCGGTCCACTCCTTGAGCGGTACGACGAACGCCGGCAGCACCGCCATCGGCGCGGCCGCCGCCAGGGGCGGCAGCCACCACCGGTCCACACCGGTGGCACGCCCCCGCCAGGCCACGTACCCGAGCACGACCACGAGGACCGGGACCGCGACCTGGGCACTGCCGAGCCCGGCGAGCAGTTCGGAGGCCCGGTCCGGGTGGAGCAGGTCGTGGCTGACGCCCCGGTCCGCGCGCAGCAGGGGCCCGTCGGCCACGACCTGCCAGGTGATCAGCGCGAAGAGGACGCCCGGCAGCCCGATGAGAAGGGCGCCGAGACGGGCCCACCGTCCGGGAACGGCTGCGGCCCTGCTGCCTGCCGCGCCCGGCGCACACTCGGGTTCCTGGTTTCGGGAGATCGACACGGCACCCAGCTTCGCAGGTCCGGCCGATCGCGACCCCGCACTTGTCCACCCCGCCGCCGGCGCCCGCGCGGTTCGGTGCGGATCCGGTCGGCCGCCGCCAGGTACGCCGTCGGCCCACCGCCGCCGACGAGGGCGCAGGCACGCCGAAGGGCCGGCGCAAGGGGGGGTGTGCGCCGGCCCTTCGGGGGGCGGTCGTCCCATTTGACGTCGACCGTCCTGACCGGAACGTCGCGCGCCCCGGGGGGTCTGGGGCGGGCGACCGTCCGATCGTGAGGAGACCCGGAACCCTGGGGCTCCGGTTGTGTGCGCGAGGCACGAACCAGGTCGAAGCTGGGGAGGCTACGGCCTGATGCCGCCCACAGTCCCCTGTGGGCGGGTGTATCTCTCATCTGCACTAGAAGCTACGGCAGCCAAGGGGCGGAGGACAGCAGGAACGGCCTCCTGACATCCACCCCGCACACCTTCTTCACACGGTCTACCGCAGGGGCCGCCGGATGTGCGTATCCGCCGCTCAGATGCGCGCGAACGCCTGCTCGATGATGTCCAGGCCCTCGTTCAGGAGGTCCTCGCCGATCACCAGCGGGGGCAGGAACCGCAGCACGTTGCCGTAGGTGCCACAGGTCAGGACCAGCAGGCCCTCGGCGTGGCAGGCCTTGGCGAGCGCGGCGGTCGCCTCGGGGTTCGGCTCCTTGGTGTCGCGGTCCTTGACCAGCTCGATGGCGATCATGGCGCCGCGGCCCCGGACCTCGCCGATGATGTCGAACTTCTCGGCCATGGCGCCCAGGCGCGCCTTCATGATCGCCTCGATGTTCTTCGCCTTGGCGTTGAGGTCGAGCTCCTTCATCGTCTCGATCGCGCCCAGCGCGCCGGCGCAGGCCACCGGGTTGCCGCCGTAGGTGCCGCCGAGGCCGCCCGCGTGCGCGGCGTCCATGATCTCGGCGCGGCCGGTGACCGCGGCGAGGGGCAGGCCGCCCGCGATGCCCTTGGCCGTCGTGATCAGGTCCGGGACGATGCCTTCGTCCTCGCACGCGAACCACTGACCGGTGCGGCAGAAACCGGACTGGATCTCGTCGGCGACGAAGACGATGCCGTTGTCGGCGGCGAACTGGCGGATCGCGGGCAGGAAGCCCTTGGCGGGCTCGATGAAGCCGCCCTCGCCGAGTACCGGCTCGATGATGATCGCGGCCACGTTGTCAGCGCCGACCTGCTTGGTGACCTGGTCGATGGCCATCTTCGCGGCCTCGGGGCCCGCGTTCTGCGGGCCGGTCGGCCAGCGGTAGCCGTAGGCGACCGGGACGCGGTAGACCTCGGGGGCGAACGGCCCGAAGCCGTGCTTGTACGGCATGTTCTTGGCCGTCAGCGCCATCGTGAGGTTGGTACGGCCGTGGTAGCCGTGGTCGAAGACCACGACCGCCTGGCGCCTGGTGTACGCGCGGGCGATCTTGACGGCGTTCTCCACCGCCTCGGCGCCGCTGTTGAACAGCGCGGACTTCTTTGCGTGGTCACCCGGTGTGAGCTCGGCCAGCGCCTCGGCGACGGCCACGTAGCCCTCGTACGGCGTGACCATGAAACAGGTGTGGGTGAAGTCGGCGAGCTGCGCGGAGGCGCGGCGTACGACGGCCTCGGCGGAGGCGCCCACCGAGGTCACCGCGATGCCGGAGCCGAAGTCGATGAGACGGTTGCCGTCGACGTCCTCGATGATGCCGCCGCCGGCGCGGGTGACGAAGACCGGCAGCGTGGAGCCCACGCCCTGCGCGACCGCGGCGAGACGGCGGGCCTGAAGCTCCTGCGACTTCGGGCCGGGGATGGCGGTGACGACGCGGCGCTCCTGCTCAAGTGCGGTCATGGGGGGCTCCCTGATGAGATCTTGCGTACGGGGGCGTTTTTCGGACGCTTTTCCTGCTTTTCTCGCAGGTTAGGACGGCGGACGGGGGGTGGGCATGCTCCATGTGGGCGTTGTCGGGAGTCGCGGTTGTCCGCGGTGGACATAGCAAGGGAGGGGCAAAGGTCCGACGCGCTGGTGCGCGCCTTCGTGCGCAATCGGTGAACTCCCCTTGCCCGGGCGTTAGATTGACTCGCTGATGGTGGACGGAGCGGCTGGTCAGGGGGCAAGGGCGATGGACGACGGGACGCAGGACGCCCGGGGTACGCATGCGAACCCTGTGCCGCGCCCGGCGGCGCCGCGGGACGCGCCCGCGATGCCGCCGCGGCCCGCGCGTCCTCCGGGCGCGCCGGGCGGGTACGAGCAGCCGCCCTCGGGGCCGCTGCCTGCGCCGCAGCACGCCCCACGGCAGGCCCCGCAGCAGGCCCCGCGGCCGGCCGTCGCCGACTGGATCGACGCGCCCCGCCCGGCCGCCGGGCCCGGCATCTGGCGCCTGGGCTACCGCCCGCCCAAGGGCGCGCAGTCGCCGCAGCGGCTGCCCTCCATCACCATCGTCGGCCTGCTGATCCCGCTGGTCGTGGCACTGCTCGTGTGGTCCCTGTGGCGGCAGGGCGCGCTGCCTTACCAGTCGGCCCCGCTGAAGCTGTTCACCCCGGACGACTGGTGGTGGGGCGGCACCGTCTCCCCCAAGGGGATGGAGGGGCGCGAGGCCCGGGTGGTGTACGACGGCCTCTTCTTCGCCCTCCTCGTCTACACCGTCGGCCGGCTGGGCAGCTGGCCGGAGGTCGTACGGCACTTCGTGGGCCGCCGTCCGCAGCCCGGCCGGGCCCTGCTCGCCGCCGTGGGCGCCCTCGGCACCCTCAGCCTGGTCTTCCCGGGCGCCTTCCCCGGCGTCGGCTGGGACCCGCTGCCGGTCGTCGACCCGGTGTTCTCCCTCGTCGTCCTCCTCTCGGGCGGCTACGACCTGTTCACCTCCCAGCTGTTCACCGACACCCTGTACGCGCTCATCACCCTGCTGGTCGTGTGGCCGTTCGCCCGGGTCGGCGGCTGGTGGGCGTACGTCAGGGAGCTTGCTGCGCGCCGCCGGGCGGGCGCGGACCCGGCCGCCCCGCCGGCGGCGGACCTGCCTCGCTCGCAGTGGCCCGAGCTGCGGCACGCGGGGCAGTACGAGGCGGCCGACCTGCTGGCCGCCGAAGTGGCCGGTGGCCGGATGAACGACGTGGACTGCGCCCGTGTCGAGCGGGCCTGGACCGAGGCCCGGCGGGAGGACCGCCTGGCCGCCTTCACCGACACCGTGCGGCGGCAGGGCGCCACCGCCTGGACCCACCCCTCCGGGGCCCGCGACCTGCCCGGCCGCAACGCGCGGCACGACCTGCTGGAGGGGCAGGTGCGGATCGGACGGTGGGTGCCCGGGGAACGGGCTCCGCGCGCCTACCACGACGCGGGCGCGGCCGTCGGCCCGGAGACGCTGGGCACCTCCCTGCTCCTGGTGGGACCGCCCGGATCCGGCAAGACCCGGCACGTCACCGAGCCGCTCACCGAGGCGCTCGCGCTGCAGGCGCTGACCGGCCGGTGCGCGGTGGTCGCCGTCTCGGCCGCGGGTTCGACGCTCGGCCCGGACGCGGCGTACGACGTGGTGGTCCGGATCGGTGACCCCGCCTCCGTCCACGACCTCGACCCCTACGCGGAGTCCGACGACCCCGATGAAGCCGCCGCCTTCCTCGCCGAGGCCCTGGTCGGCGACCTCGACACGGTCGGCGGCCAGAGCGCCGCCACCGCCCTCGCGCAGCTGCTCGGCCCCTACCGGGCGGTGCACGGGCACTTCCCGCCGCTGCCCGTGCTGCGCGAGCTGCTGGAGGGCGATCCGGGCGCGCTGGCGTCCCTGCGGGCGGGGCTGGCGGCCGACGAGCACGCCGTGATGCGCCGCGAGCTCGACGCCCGTATGCGGCAGGCCGGGAGCGCGGCCGACGCCGGACCCGCCCTCGCCGACCGGCTCGCCCTCATCGACCGCCCGGTCTTCGCCGAGTTCTTCGGTGCCGGGGGGCCCGGAAGCAGGCCCTTCTCGCTGCGTGCCGTGGCCCACCATCCGCTGCGGGTCCGCATCGACCTGCCCGAACGCGGTCACGAGGAGGCGTCCCGGCTGATCACCCGGCTGGTCCTGGCCCAGTTCCACACCGTCGTGCGGGAGACCGGGCGCCCCCACTTCGCCTGCCTGGTCCTCGACGACGCCACCGGGACGATCACCACCGAGTCGGTGCGCCGCATCCAGCGGCTGCGCTCGCAGAACGCGGGCGTCGTCCTCGCGCTCCGCTCGATCGCCGACGTGCCCGAGGCGCTGCACGGTCCGCTGCTGGGCGCCGTCGGCTGCCGTATGGCGCTGGCCGGGGTCACCACCTGGGACGGCAGCCGGTTCGCGCACGCCTGGGGCACCGAGTGGGTGGAGACCAAGGAGGTGGCCAAGCACACCGTCTTCGCCGACCAGCCGATGACCCGCGCCATCCACGCCCTGCGCAAGCTGGTCACGGGAAGGGCCGTGACCACCGACGCCGTGACGACCAAGCAGGTCGAGCGGGAGCGCTGGTCGTCCTCCCAGCTGGCCCACGAGGTACCACCGGGGCACGCGGTGCTGTCGCTGACGAGCGTGCGCGGCGAGCACGCGCCGCCGCTGCTGGTGGATCTGCGGGGCTGAACCCGTCGGGAGCACGTCTGCGAGCGGGAGTACGTCTGCGAGCGGAAGTACGTCTGCGAGTGGCCGCACCCGTCCCGAACCGGACAACTGGGCGTGCGGTCCCGCGGTGACCATACAGTGAGGCAGAATCAACACAGGCCGTTCATACGTGGCGGCCAAAAGATCACAATGATCATCGGACCTCCGCAGACCTGAAGGCCTCATGCCCCCGACGCTCGCCTCGCTAGTCCACCACTCCGCGCTCAAGCTGACCGTGCGCGCGGGAGGGGACCGCCTGGACGTGCCCGTCCGCTGGGCGCACGTCAGCGAGCTCGCGGACCCCGTGCCCTACATGGAGGGCGGGGAGCTGCTGCTGATCACCGCGCTCAAGCTGGACGCGGAGGACCCCCAGGCCATGCGCCGCTATGTGAAGCGGCTGGTCGGCGCCGGGGTCGTCGGGCTCGGCTTCGCCGTCGGGGTCAACTACGACGAGATCCCCGGGGCGCTGGTCGACGCGGCCGAGGAGGAGGGACTGCCGCTGCTGGAGGTGCCCCGGCGCACCCCCTTCCTCGCGATCAGCAAGGCCGTGTCGGCCGCCATCGCCGCCGACCAGTACCGGGCCGTCACGGCGGGCTTCGCCGCCCAGCGGGAGCTGACCAGGCAGGCGCTGAACGCCGGCCCGGAGGGGCTGCTCGTCGCGCTCGCGGCCCAGGTCGACGGCTGGGCGGCCCTCTACGACGCCTCGGGCGCCGTCGTCGCCACCGCGCCGGAGTGGGCGGGCCGCAGGGCCGCCCGGCTCACCGCGGACGTCGAACGGCTGCGGGACCGCCCCGCGCCCGCGTCCGCCGTGGTCGGCGGCCCCGAGACCGAGGACCGCGTCGAACTGCACTCCATCGGCACCGGACGCCGCCCCCGTGCCGCGCTCGCCGTCGGCACGGCCGCGGCCCTCGGCACCGCCGAGCGCTACGCCGTCTACTCCGCCATCGCCCTGCTGACCCTCACCACCGAACGCTCGAGTTCGCTGCACGCCGCCGAGCAGCGGGTCGGCACGGCCGTGCTGCGCATGCTGCTGGCCGGCCAGCCCGACCACGCCCGGGCCGTCGCCGGCGACCTGTACGGCGGCCTGCTGGACGCGCCCTTCCGGGTGATCGTCGCCGAGTCGGCGTCGGCGTCCGCCGCGCGGGCGCACGCCGACGCCCACGCGCGCGTGCAGACCGCCAGGCCCGCCGCCACCGTCGTGCCGGCCGCGGTCGACACCGGGGGCGACCCGCTCGCCCGACTCGCGGAGATCGTGGAGGCCGCCGCCGCACGCTCCGGGGAGGCGGTGCTGGTCGTGCCCGACGGGGAGCGGCTGGTGGTGCTGGCCGGGGACGGCGGCGCGGCCGTCGCGGCCTGCGGGGAGTACGCGAGCGCCCTTGAGGCGGCCCGGGCGGCCACGGCACGGGAGCAGTCGGGCGCCCCGGACGAGGACGAGCTGGTCGTGGGCCTCTCGGCGCCGGCCGGGCCCATCGCGGCCGCCGCCGCGTACAAGCAGGCCGAGCAGGCGCTGTCGGTGGCGCGGCGGCGGGGGCGGGTGCTCGTCGAGCACGAGCAGCTGGCGTCGGGATCGGTGCTGCCGCTGCTGGCGGACGACGCGGTCAGGGCGTTCGCGGACGGGCTGCTGCGCGCGCTGTACGAGCACGACGCGACCGGCCGCGGCGACCTGGTGGCCTCCCTGCGGGCCTGGCTGTCGCGCCACGGCCAGTGGGACGCGGCCGCCGCCGACCTGGGAGTGCACCGGCACACGCTGCGCTACCGGATGCGGCGGGTCGAGGAGATCCTCGGGCGCTCGCTCGACGATCCGGACGTGCGGATGGAGCTGTGGCTGGCGCTCAAGGCGACCTCCACCGAATAGGCGTACGCCAAACCGTCGCACCCCCGGCTCCCACTGCTCCACCTCGGACAAGCGCCGCCGGGCGGCCCCCGCCCTACCGTTGACGACGCAAGCAGACATCTCCAACTCCAACGCGGAAGGGCCGGGACTCGTACATGCCAAAGGAAAATGTGGCAGCCACCCACGCCTTCTGGCTCGCCGGCCGCCAGGTCACCGGCGAGGACACCTTCGACGTCACCTCCCCGTGGGACGGCCGGCTGGTCGGCAGGGTCGGCGTGCCGACCGACGCCCAGGTCGAGGAGGCCGTGGCCGCCGCGTACGCCGTGCGGGACGAGTTCGCCGCCACCCCGGCGCATGTGCGCGCCGCCGCCCTCGACCACGTCAGCAAGCGGCTGGCCGAGCGCACCGAGGAGATCGCGCAGCTCATCTCCGCGGAGAACGGCAAGCCGGTCAAGTGGGCACGCGGCGAGGTCGGGCGTGCGGTGTCGGTGTTCCGGTTCGCCGCGGAGGAGGCCCGCCGGTTCAACGGTGGCGAGGCCCAGCGCCTGGACACCGACGCCGGCGGTCAGGGGCGCCTCGCACTGACCCGCCGCTTCCCCAAGGGCGTCGTCCTCGGCATCGCGCCGTTCAACTTCCCGCTGAACCTGTGCGCGCACAAGGTCGCCCCGGCCGTCGCCGCCGGAGCCCCGATCATCCTCAAGCCGGCCCCGGCCACCCCGCTGTCCGGCCTGATCCTCGGCGAGCTGCTGGCCGAGACCGACCTCCCGGCCGGTTCCTGGTCGATCCTCCCGGTCGCCAACGACAAGATGCCCGCCCTGGTCCAGGACGAGCGCCTGCCGGTGATCTCCTTCACCGGTTCCGAGAAGGTCGGCTACGCGATCATGGACTCGGTGCCGCGCAAGCACTGCACCCTCGAGCTCGGCGGCAACGGCGCGGCCGTCGTCCTGGCCGACTACGCGAGCGACGCGGACCTGGACTGGGCGGCGAACCGGATCGCCACCTTCTCCAACTACCAGGGCGGCCAGTCCTGCATCTCCGTGCAGCGCGTGATCGCCGACGCCTCGGTGTACGACCGTCTGCTGCCGCGCATCGTCGCCGCCGTCGAGGCGCAGGTCACCGGAGACCCGTCGGATGCGAGGACCGATGTGGGCCCGCTGGTCAGCGAGGACGCCGCGCAGCGTGTCGAGGCGTGGGTGCAGGAGGCCGTCGAGGCCGGCGCCACCCTGCTGACCGGCGGCAAGCGCGACGGCGCCTCCTACGCGCCGACCGTCCTGACGGATGTGCCGGCCGACGTGACGATCTCCTGCGAGGAGGTCTTCGGGCCGGTCCTGACCGTGCAGAGGGCCGACGGCGAGGCCGAGGCGTTCGCCGCGGTCAACGACTCCAAGTACGGCCTCCAGGCGGGCGTGTTCACCCACGACCTGCAGACCGCCTTCCGCGCTCACCGCGCCCTGGAGGTCGGCGGCGTGGTCGTCGGCGACGTCCCGTCCTACCGCGCCGACCAGATGCCCTACGGCGGCGTCAAGCAGTCCGGTGTGGGTCGCGAGGGCGTGAAGTTCGCGATGGACGACTACACCTACGAGCGCGTCCTCGTCCTGACCGGCCTCGCTCTGTAGGCCGCCTGCGCGGCGCACGGGCCGTGCAGGTGCGCCGTCTGCGAGGCGCTCGTGCGGACCGCTCGACGGCCGGAGCCCGCTGTGCGGGGGCTCCGGCCGTCGCGTTCCGCGGCCCGGCCTGGAGCTGGTCGAGGTCCTCCTCGCCCAGCAGCGGTGGCAGGTGGGTCCCGGCGGACCAGTGCTCGCCGTCCTGGGAGGGCCTGCTCACGGGGACCGTCACCTCCTCCCGCCGGTGCCCGGCACCCTACGGGTACCCGGGACCCGGGTCCGCACGACTCGGTCCCGATGGCTGAACGGCCCCGATGGGCGACTGACGGCCCCGATGGGCGACTGACGGCCCCGATGGCGACTGACGGCCCCGATGGCTGAACGGCCCCCATGGCTCGTGGCCCCGTGACCGGCTCGGGGGAATCATCCCCGGGGCTGCGGCGGCGGCCGCCGGGCGCCGTCCTCGAAGGGGGCCGGCACCGTGTTCTCCCCGCGGCCGGCACGTGGCGGGCCGCCCGGCCCGGTGCCGGACGCCTCGAACACCCGCACGCCCGCCTTCTCCGCGTGTCATCATGGCGTTCACCGGGGCGCCGGGGGCGGTGCCGCAACGGGGACGCGAGGGGGGCTCGTGGGGACGACGGTGCTGGGGGAGCTGCGCGGGGCGCAGAAGTCGGCGAAGGGCGTGTCCCTGTACTCGCGGTACGTGAACCGCCCGGCGGGCCGGTACCTCGCGGCGGGTGCCTACCGGGTGGGGTTCACGCCGAACCAGGTCACGCTGGTCAGCGCCGCGTTCACCTTCGCCGGCATCGCCGCCGTGGCCCTGCTGCGCCCCTCCTGGCCGCTCGCGCTCGCGGTGTACGCCGCTCTGGTTGTCGGCTTCGCCTTCGACTCGGCCGACGGGCAGCTCGCCCGGCTCACCGGGAAGGGCGGGCCGGCGGGGGAGTGGCTGGACCATGTGGTGGACTGCGCGAAGATGGTCGCGCTGCACACGGCGGTGCTGATCTCCTTCTACCGCTTCTTCGAACTCCCCGGTGACGGCTGGCTGTTGCTGCCGCTGGGTTTCCAGCTGGCGGCCGTGGTCACCTTCTGCGCGGGCCTGCTGACGGAGCAGCTGAAGCGCGGCCGGAACGCCGGCGGCACCCCGGCGGCTCCGCCCTCCCGGCTGCGGGCGATCGCCCTGCTGCCGGTGGACTACGGGGTGTTCTGCCTGGTGTTCCTCACGCTGGGCGCGCCGGATCTCTTCCGGCTGGCCTACGCCGTACTCGGCGCCGTGCACGCCCTGTTCCTCGTGGCCTTCCTCGCCAAGTGGTTCAGGGAGCTGTCCGCGCTTCCCCGGAACCCGGCGTGACCAGTGCGTCCAGGGCCCTGGTCAGCAGGGTGCTGGAGGTGTGCACGGTGTACGGGAAGTAGACGACCTCGACGCCGACGGTCGCGAAGTCCCGCTCCAGCCGCTCGCCCTTCTCGGTGCCCCGCCAGTCGTCACCCTTGAAGATCACGTCGAAGCGGACCTGCTGCCAGGTCTCCAGCTTGTCGGGGACGGTCTCCACGAACGCGGCGTCCACATGCCGGACGCTGCGCACGATCTCCAGCCGCTCCGGCAGCGGGACCACCGGTCTGCGGCCCTTGGCGAGTTCGGCCATCTCGTCCGAGACCACGCCGGCCACCAGGTAGTCGCACTGGCTCCGGGCATGGCGCAGGATGTTCAAGTGGCCGATGTGGAACAGGTCGTAGACACCGGGTGCATAACCGACACGATGGACCATGCGTTCTCCCCCCACAGTGAACGTCACAGTGAATGTCAAACCGTCCACGGCAGTTGACGGTCCACCGACCTTACTGTGAAGCCCACCTGGAGATCCGGTGAACGGTTAAGGTGGGCCAGGATCGCTTCTGGGGGGAAGGGGACCGGTGTTGACCGGATTGGACGCCCTGACTGGCCGCTGCCTGCTGCTGGTCTCGACCAACTACGCACCCGAGCACACGGGTATCGGCCCCTACGCCACCCAGCTCGCCGAGCACTGGGCGGCCCGCGGCGCCGACACGCACGTGCTGGCGGGCATGCCGCACTATCCGTCCTGGCGGGTCGATCCGGCCTACGCCGGTTTCTGGCGGACCACGGAGTCGCGCGGCGGCGTCACCGTGCACCGGCGCAGACACACCGTGCCCGCACGGCAGACCGCCGTGCGCCGGGCCCTGTTCGAGGGCTCGCTGCTCGCCCACCAGCTCGCCGCCCCGCCCCGTATGCCCCGCCCGCACGCGGTGGTCGCCCAGATGCCGAGCCTGGCGGGCGCGGTGGCCGCGGCCCGGATCGCCCGCCGCCACCGGGTGCCGTTCGTGCCGGTCGTACAGGACCTGATGGGCGCCGCGGCCGCGCAGAGCGGGATCAGCGGCGGCGACAGGGCGGCCGCCGTGGCCGCCCGCGCCGAGCGGTACGCACTCGGCCGGGCCGCCCTCGTCGGCGTCATCCACGACAGCTTCCGGCCCCGGGTGGAGGCGATGGGCGTCGACCCGGCCCGCATCCGGCTGGTGCCCAACTGGTCCCATGTGGCCCGCCCTTCGCGCCCGCGCGCCGAGACGCGCGCCCGGCTCGGCTGGTCCGACGACCGACCGGTGGTCCTGCATTCCGGGAACATGGGCCTCAAGCAGGGCCTGGAGGTCCTCGTCGGCGCGGCCCGGCTCGACACGGGCGTCGACTTCGTCCTCATGGGCGACGGCAACCAGCGCGCCATGCTCGAGGAGCGCGCCCGTGACGTCCCCAACCTGCACTTCCTGCCGCCCGCCGACGAGGCGGACTTCCCCGACGTGCTCGCCGCCGCCGACGTCCTCGCGGTCACCCAGCGGGCGTCCGTGCTCGACATGAGCGTGCCGTCCAAGCTCACCTCCTACTTCGCCGCCGGGCGCCCGGTCCTCGCCTCGGTCGCGGACGAGGGGGGGACGGCCGACGAGGTGCGCCGCTCGGGCGCCGGAGTGCTGGTCGAACCCGAGGACCCGGCGGCGCTGCTCAAAGCTGTCAGGGACCTGGCGGCCGATCCGGTGGCCGCCGGGCGGCTCGGGTCCCGCGGACCCGCGTACGTGGACGAACGGCTCAGCCGCGCGGCCGGGCTCGGCCGCCTGGACGACCTGCTCGCCGAGGCACTGCAACAGGGCACCACCGCGCACGAAGGAGCGGCACCCGCATGAACGAAGAGGCACGGGCCCAGCAGGACGAGCCGGAGCTCCTGCGCGACCAGGTGCAGCAGGTCCTGCGGCACCGCGTCCTGGTGGCCGGCGGCCTGCTCGCCGGGCTGCTGGCCGGCACCTGGTTCGCCGTCGGCTCGGCGCCGACGTACGAGTCCTCCAGCGAGGTCCTCGTCCGGGCGGCCACCATCAACCCCTACGCGGCGACCGGGATATCCGTCGACAAGCAGATCAACATCGGCAGCGAGCGGCAGACGGCCGCGGGCAACGCGGTGGCCGGGCGGGCCGCGCAGCGACTCGGCCGGAGCGCGTCCGACATCGGTGACCTGCAGAGTCACCTCCAGGTCACCAACCCGCCGGACACCCTGGTGCTGAAGTTCTCCTACGTCGCCGGCACCCCGAAGACCGCCGCCGAGGGCGCCAACGCCTTCGCCGGGGCCTACCTCGACTACCGCGAGAAGCAGACCGCCGGCACCGTCGCCAAGATGGTCAAGGGCTACCAGAACCAGCTCGACCCGCTCACCAAGCAGCGCGAGGACCTGCTCAAGCAGATCGACCGGCTCAAGGGCGACACCGAGAAGAGCACCGTGCTGGCCGCGCAGGCCAATCTGCTCAGCCAGATCACCCAGCTCACCAACAGCATCAGCGAGCTGAAGGCCCTGGACACCACGCCAGGCTACGCCACCGTCACCGCCGAGCCGCCGGCGAGCGCGGAGGGCCTGGGCACGCCCCTGCTGATCGCGCTGGGCGCGGTGGTCGGCCTGGCGGTGGGGCTGCTCGGCGCCTGGCTGCGGATGATCTTCGATCCGTCGGCCCGCTCTGCCGAGACGGTCGCCCGCGCGCTGCGCGCCCCCGTGCTCGGCGCCCTGCCCAAGGCCCCCGAGGAACCGCTCCTCGCCGCCGACGGCGCCCTCGCCGAGCAGTACCGCTCGGTGGCCTTCCGGCTCGCCTACGACCGTCACTTCGCCGACCGCCGCCGCCTGCTGGTGGTCGAGCCGAACGGCGAGGGCACCGCCGCCGCGGCGGTCGCCGTCAACCTCACCGCCTGCTTCGCCGAGACCGGCATGTCGGCCCTGCTCGTCGAGGCCGACCTGCGCCACCCCGGCCTGGCCGAAAGGCTGCCCGAGGCGCCCGGCGGACGCGCCGGCTGGGCCAACGGGCGTACGGCGGAAGGCAATCCGTGGCCCGGCGGCCGGCACCTCACGGTGGACGCGGGCGAGTCCGGCACCTTCGAACTGGTCCCCGGCACCCAGGTGCCGCACGTGGCCCGCACTCTCACCTCCGCCGCCACCACGCGCCTCATCGACCAGGCGGACGCCCCGAACACCACGGTCGTCGTCCTCGCCCCGCCGGTGCTGTCCTACGCCGACGCGCTCGCCCTGGTCGACCGAGTGGACGGAGTGGTCGTGGTGTGCGACCCGCGCACCACCGCCCGCACCGCGCTGGAACGCATCCGTGAGCTCATCGACGGCGCGGGCGGCCAGGTCCTCGGCGCCGTGCTGCACCCGGCCGCCGGTCACCAGCGCAAGCGGCGCCGCCGGGACAGCGGCGCCGCCGCCGTGACGGTGCCCCCGGCCGCGACGCCCGACGAGACCGTCCGCCTGGGCACCCTGTCCTCGGGCAGCCGGTGAGAGCGCGCACGGCCGTCGTCTGCTCCGTCCTGGACCAGGCGGTGAGCGCGCTCACCAACATCGCCGTCCTGGTCCTGGTCGCCCGGCACAGCCAGGCCGGCACCTTCGCCGTCTTCGCCACGGCCTATGTGGTCTTCAGCGTGCTGCTCGGCGCGTTCGGGGCGTACGTCGGCCAGGAGCTCGTGCTGCACCGGGGCGAGCCGGAGACCCTGGGGCGGGCCTGCCGCAGCGCGGCCGCCTTCACGGCAAGCGCCTCCGCGGTGCTGGGCGCGCTGCTGGCGGGCGGCGCGGCCCTGGCCGCCTCGGACGCGGCCGTGTACGCGGCGCTCGGCCTGGTGCTGCCGGTGACCCTCACCCAGGACACCCTGCGCTACTGCTTCTCCGTGCTGCAAAGGCCCCATCTCGCCCTGCTCACCGACCTGTTGCGACTGGCCGCCGCGCTGCCCCTGCTGGCCGTGCAGCCCGACGGCGCCTCCGCCGCCCGTACGACCCTGGTGTGGGGCCTGTCCGCGCTGCCCGCCCTGCTGCTGGCCCTCGTGCTGCTGCGCCCGCACGTCAGGGGCGCCCGGACCGACCTCGGGCGCTACGTCGTCCGTGGGCATCTGGGCCGGCGCTTCCTGGTCGAGTTCGGCGTCGGCAACGCCACCAGCCAGCTCGCCGTCCTCGCCCTCGGCCTGTTCGCCACCCCGCTCGCGGTGGGCGCCCTGCGCGGTGCGACCACCCTCTTCGGCCCGCTGAACGTGGCCTTCAACGCGGCCACCGGCTTCGGACCGCCCCTGCTCACCCGGTACCACGCGCCCCGGCGCGCGGCCCTGGCCGCGGGCGGCGCGCTCGCCGCGGTGGCCGCCGGGTGGGCGGCGGTGCTCTACGCGCTGCCCGGCCACTACGGCCGTCAACTCCTCGGTGACACCTGGGAGTCGGCCGCCAAGGTGCTCCCCGCGACCGGCGCGCAGTACGCGGCGATGGCCTTCGGGGTGTGCGGGCTGCTCGCCCTGCGTGTGCTGGCGCCCCGCACCACGCTCCCCGTGCAGCTGGCGTTCTCGCCCGTGTCGGCCGCCCTGCTGCTCGCCGGGTACGCCTGGGCGGGGGTCGGGGGCGCGGCCTGGGGACTGTGCCTCGGCTCGGTGCTGAAGGGTGCCGCCGCCTGGCTGCGGGCCGCGCGCGGGCCCGGGGACGCCCCGGCCGTCAGCGCAGCTGCCGCCACCGCTCCGGGCGCAGTGTCGTGATCAGCGCCAGGCACATCACACCGATCGCGATCCGCCCGGATGCCTGGAGCAGCGGCCCGCGCAGCAGGATGAAGGAGTAACCGGCGACGAGCGGCACGGCGAGGGTGAGGATGCTCGCCGGACCGGCCCGCACCACCTTGTGCGCGTACCGCCGGTCCACCCGGGCCGCCACCCAGCCGATCAGCCCGAACCCGGCCACCATGCCCACCGGCCCGAAGTCCAGCCACAGTTCGGCCCACAGCGGCGAGGAGCGGTTGGTGTTGGCCGCGGCCATCCACTGGCTCACCATCACCCCGGTGTCCTGCGGCTTCGCCGACCACATCGAGCGGGGCACGAAGAACAGCACGGAGCCGGTCAGCTGGCGGCCGTAGGTGTGGCCGTTGCCGGCGTCCGCATAGGTGATGGTGTTGGCGAACATCGCCATCTGGTCGTAGTCCTTGAGCACCAGCGGGTCGAGGACCGAGGAGGTCTGGGCGGTGCTGGGCGCGCCCGCGCTGTCGTAGCGGAACTTGTCCGCGAACGGGAAGATCAGCACGGCCGCGGCGACGCCCAGCGCGAGGGCCGTCCGGTACATCGTCGGGCTCTGCGGGAACACCGTGAACAGCAGCGCCAGCAGCACGGTCAGGAACCAGTAACGCGGATTGGATATCGGGTTGTTGACGATCAGGTTCAGACTCGCGAGCCCGGCCAGGGTGATCCACGGCAGCGGACGCCTGCGCGCCCTCGGCGAGGTGATCAGCCAGCGGGTCACCACCATCAGCGCCAGCAGCGCCGGAACCGTGCCGAAGCCGCGCAGCATCGCCGTACCGGCCTGCGAACCGGCGCCGCCCACTCCGCTGTTGTCGATCGACTGGCTGATCTCCATCCGGCTGGAGAAGAACACCCCGAGCCCGCCGAGCTTGAGAACGAACAGCCCGCTTCCCGCGAACGCCAGCGCCACCAGCGCCGCCAGGCGCCTGCGCGCCACCATCGCGGGGCGGAACACCGTGCGGGCCGTTGGCCGCACCCCCGGCCGCACCAGCAGCGCGCCCGCGTCGAAGGCCGCGCACGCGGCCAGCACCAGACCGACCGCCAGGGCCAGGTCGGAGCGCGAACCGGCCACCGGCACCGGGTACTTGCCCATCACGGCCTGGGCGAGCGGCGCGATGCCCATCGCCATGTAGACGAACAGCCAGAAGGTGCCCTGGAGCAGCTTGCGGTGCCGGCCGAGGATCATCGCCGACAGCCGGGCCCCCGCGTACACCGTGAGGACCAGCTGCAGCCAGTACGCCTGGTCACGCAGCCCCGCCCCCTGCCGCAGGACGACGAACGCGGGCAGCAGCACCGTCAGGCCCAGGACCAGCGGCAGGGCGAGCACGCGCCGGAGCGCACCGGGCATCACGCGCACCGCGGCGGACGGTGCGACCACATGAGTTCCCGCCGCCATGAGCCCCCCTCTGCTTTTCGTTCACAGAGTCTACGGATCTGTGTGCGAAAGGGGTGCGGAATCCCTAGGGTGGATCACGGCAGAGGGGGGACTCTTGCGCGATCTTCGAACGTTCACACTGTCCGGGTACGACAAGGGGCGCGGGATCGTCAGCCAGGCGGTCTGGTTCTGCGTGATGAACACGTTGTTCATGGCCTGGTTCTGTCCGGCCCGGCTGCGGGTGGCGCTGCTGCGGGCCTTCGGCGCGAGGATCGGCGAAGGAGTGCTGATCCGGCACCGGGTCCGCGTCCTGTGGCCCTGGAAGCTGAGCGTCGGCGACCACACCTGGATCGGCGAGGGCGCCTGGCTGCTGAACCTGGAGCCGGTCACCATCGGCTCCCACGTGTGCGTCTCCCAGGAGGCGCTGCTGTGCACCGGCAGCCACGACCACCGCACCACCGACTTCCGGTACCGCAACGCACCGGTCACGGTGGAGGACGGCGCCTGGATCGCGGCGCGCGCCACCGTGCTCGCGGGCGTGACGGTCGGCCGGCACGCGGTGGTCTCGGCGGGCACGGTCCTCGCCCGTGACCTGCCGGAACTCACCCTGCACACGGCCGACGGCACCCGCCCGCTGAAGGAGCCCGGGCACCATCCGGCCGCCGCGAAGGAGCGCACCCGGTGAGAGCCCTGCACGCGGTCACCCTGCACACCCCCACCCAGGCCTTCGGCGGGCCCGTCCGGGTCGCAGTGAACCTCACCGCCGGACTCGCCGCGCGGGGCGTGGACTCAAGGATCGTCGCCCTCGGCTCCGGCTTCGACGGGCCGCTGCCCGCCGACGTCGACGGCCGCCCCGCCCGCCTCTACCCGGCCCGGCGCGTGCTGCCCGGCGCCGGCTTCAGCGGGATCACCTCGCCGGCGCTGCTGGCGGGCGCCCGCCGGCTGGTGCGCGGCGCGGACGTGGTCCACGTCCACCTCGCCCGGGACCTGGTCACCCTGCCGATCGCGCTGGCCGCGCTGGGCGCGAGGCGCCCGCTGGTCGTGCAGACCCACGGCATGGTCGACCCCAGCGACAAGGCCCTCGCCAAGCTGCTGGACGCCGTCGCCGTACGCCGGGTGCTGCGCCGCGCGGACGCCGTGCTGCACCTGACCTCCTACGAACGCAGGGCCCTGGACGCCGTGCTGGGCGGCAAGGACCCCGGCAACGGCGTGCGGCTGGTCAACGGCGTGCCCGCACAGGACCGCCGCCCGCGCCCGCCCGGACCGCCCCGGCTGCTCTACCTGGCCCGGATGCAGGCCCGCAAACGCCCCGCGGACTTCGTCGCCGCCGCCCCCGAGGTGCTCCGCAGGCACCCCGGCGCCCGGTTCGTGCTCGCCGGCGCGGACGAGGGCGAGCTCGGCAGGGCGCTGAAGCTGGCCGGGGAACTGGGCGTGGCCGGCTCCGTCGACTACCTGGGCACCCTCGCCCCGGGCGCCGTCCTGGACGAGCTGCGCCGCGCCCATGTGCACGTGCTGCCGTCGGTGGACGAGCCGTTCCCGATGTCGGTGCTGGAGGCGCTGTCGGTGGGCGTGCCGTCGGTGGTCACCCCGACGAACGGGCTCGGCGACGACCTCGCCCGCGCCGGCGCGGGCCGGGTGGCGGCCACGCCGGAGGCGCTCGCGGGGGAGATCCTGGCCCTGCTGGACGCCGGCGCGAACGACCGCGCCTCGGAGGCGGCCTGGCAGCTGTCCCGTACCTCCTTCTCGCTGGAGGCGGTCGCCGACCGCCTCCACACGCTCTACGCGTCCCTCGGCTGAGGTGGGGGCCGCCCGGCCGGCGGCCCCCACCCCGAGCGGATCAGGTGCGCGCCCAGGCGTAGCACCCGGTGGACGTGAAGGTCCTCGTGCCTTTCCCGATCGTGACCGTGTGCTGTCTGCCCGAGGTGCCGTCCAGGGACCACGAGCAGTCCTTCGACGGCGTCAGGGCGCGGTAGGTGCCGGGCGCCGGGGCGGCGTGGGTGCCGTCCGCGTAGCCGCCGCGGGTCGCGGCGACCAGCGGCTTCAGGTCCGGGCAGAGCCCGTCCACGGCGGCCTCGGCCCCTTTGATGTCACCCGCGATGACCGCGCCCACGGCCGCGTCCCGGTCGATCTTCGCCGTGTGGGCGAGCCGGTCGCAGACGTCCTGCCCGGCCTGCAGGATCGCCGCCGGGTCGGTGCCCTGGGGCACGCGGCCGGCCAGGTACTTCTTCTCCTTCTTGGTGAACGACCCGGTGGCCGGAGTCAACCGGCCGTCCGGGACGGTGTTCCGCGGGCCCTGGGAGGCGTTCGCGGGGGCCCTGCCGGACGCAGCCGTACCGGAAGGACCGTCCTGCGACGGTGTGGGTGCCGCCGAGGCGGCCGGGCGCGGCGCCGCGCTCCCGTCCGCCCCGGTGTGCCGCTCGCCCCCGCCCGAACTGCCGCACGCCGCCAGCAGCAGCGGCAGCACGGCGAGGGCCGCCGGCGCACTTCTTCTCATCAGGCGCCCGACCCCCGCTGGTAGTGCGTCAGCACCTGGCTCGCCGACAGGGCCTTGCCGTAGACGGCCACCTCGTCGATCAGCCCGGTGAAGTACGGGCTGGACGGCGCGTTCGTCCAGGACGAGCCCAGGGTGTCGCCGCCGACCCGCCAGTAGCCGGTGCCGGACTCGTTGCCGGTGACCAGGATGTTGGAGGTGCGCAGGCTGCCGTCGACGTACAGCTTCATGCCGGCGCTGCTCTCGGTGGCGACCACGTGGTGCCACTTGCCGTCGTTGTACGACTGCGAGGTGGTGACCGTCCGCACCGACCCGGGGTACACGCCGAAGACGAGCCGCCCGTTGTTGGTCATGTAGACGTGCTTGTCGTACCGCGTGGACGTCAGCTGCACCTTGTTGCCGAAGCCGATGAGCTTGCCGCCGTTGGTGCTGGTGGTCTTGAACCACAGCTCCAGCGAGAACGCGGACGGCGCGCTGTGCGGCTTGTCGGTGTACGTCCACTCGTGCTGCGAGCCCGTGTAGCCGGCCGCCGAGCCGGAACCGGCCGCCGCGTCGGTGACGGCCTGTGTCGGCGCGTTCCAGTGCACCCCGCTGTCGTCGCCGCTGGAGCTGTCGGCCGCGTAGGCGCCCGAGGTCTCGCCGAAGCGCCAGTACAGGGAGGCTCCGTCACCCCGCACGGCCGCCGTGTAGGCGTCGGCGGCCGAGGCCACCTTCACCGACTGCGCGGTGGACTTGGCGGAGGTGTTGGTGCCGTCGGTGACGCTGACCCGGTACGAGTGCGTCTCGCCCGCGGTCACGTTGGTGTCCGTCCACGACAGCTGCGGCCGGGACCACGGCAGGGAGTCGGCGGACACCTCGTAGACCGGGGTGGTGGCGCCGTCCTTGTAGACCCGGTACGTCAGGTGGCTGTCGTCGGTGTCGTAGCTGGAGCGCCAGTGCACGGCCACCTGGCCGGCCTCGACGCTCTCCACCTTCACCTGCGGCACGGTCGGCGCCCCGGTGTCCGGGCCGGAGGAGACCCGGGTCAGGGACTGCTGCGCGGAGCCGCCCACGGTGGTGAACTCGCCGCCCACCCACAGGTAGTCGGTGCCGCCCTTTGGGGCGAGGGTGAACACGCGCGGGCCGATGCCCTCGCCGATGCCGTCGTTGGTGTCCGGGGCCCAGCCCACCAGCTTCGCGTCGTTGATGCCCTCGGCCAGCAGATGGCGGCGCTGCCCGTCCGGGTACTCGCCCATCGAGGAGCAGTCGTGCGCGTGCGAGGCGCTGTAGACCAGGCCCTTGTACAGCTGCAGTGCCTGGGTGGCACCGAGGCAGGTGTCCCGCCAGCGCTGGGCGAAGGTGTCCGGCTCGAAGGCCGTCCGCCCGTCGAAGACGCCCCCGCCGGTGCCCTCGTTGGCGGTGTAGACGCCGGTCGCGTCGGCGGTGATGTCCTTGACGACGGAGGTGTCCGGGAAGAAGCCGCGCGGGTAGTTCCGGGTCACCGCGCCGGTGGTGGCGTCGGTGATGGCCAGGGCGTGCGAGTCGCTGCCGTTGACGGTGAAGAAGTCGCCGCCGACCGCCACGTGCCGTCCGTCCGCGGTGACCTCCACCGCCCGTCCCGGAGCGTCCGCGTTCGCGGTCCAGGGGGTCAGCGCACCGCCGGTGTCCACGCCGGCGAACCGCTGCCGGGTGGTGCCGTTGACGCTGGTGAAGTCGCCGCCGAAGTACACCGTGTCGCCGGTCACCGACAGCGCCCGCACGGTGGCCGGCACCGAGGGACGGAAGTCGCTGCGGGGCGTGCAGGTGGCGATGTCGATGGCGACCAGGCTGCTCGCACCGACCCCGTTGACCGCGCCGAAGTAGCCTCCGGCGTAAAGGGTCTTGCCGTCCGGGGACACCGCGAGCGCCCGCACGGTGGCGGTGCCGCTGCCGACGGTGAAGGACAGCCGGCAGTCGGTGGGCGCGCCGGTGGCCGCGTCGAAGGCGGCGAAGTTCACCGCCGACTGCTCGCCGCTGCCGCCTGCGGCGGTGCCCGCGGGGCGGATCGCCGAGAAGGTGCCGCCCGCGAACACCACCCCGTTCGCCTGGGCGAGGGCGTACACGACGCCGTTGGTCTGCCAGGTCGAGAGGCTGTCGGCGGTCAGGGCCACCGGCGCCGTGAGCGCGGAGGCGCCGGTGGCGGTGAGCGGCAGGCAGAGCAGCGGGGCGGCCGCCGCGAGGGCGAGCGCGGTGAGGCTCCTGCGGTGTTTGGACCTGCGGCTCAGCCGCCTGGGCTGTGTGGATCTGCCGTGCATGGTTTCTCCTAGCGGTGCGAGCGGGTGGTACTGGGTGCTGTGGGGGGCGTCCCTGGGGCGTGGGGGTGCCGGAAGGTACGAAGGGGCCGGGCGGCCCGGCGGAGGGGGGAGGCCGGGCCGCCCGGCGGTGAGGGAGGGTTCAGGGGTGGCGGGTGCCGGTGGCGGTGGTGCGGCTCACCGGTCCACGCGTACGGTGGTGCCGGCCAACTCGTCCGCCAGGCGGGCCACATCGGCGTCCACCATGATCCGGGCGAGTTCCCGCACCTTCACGGACGGCTGCCAGCCCAGCAGTTCCGCGGCCTTGGAGGCGTCCCCGATCAGGGCGTCGACCTCGCTGGGGCGCTCGTACTTGGGGTCGTAGCGGACGAACTCGGTCCAGTCCAGGCCGGCGTGGGAGAAGGCGACCTCGAGGAACTGCCGTACGGTCACGGCCTCGCCGGTGGCGACCACGTAGTCGTCGGGCACGTCCCGCTGGAGCATCCGCCACATCGCCTCGACGTACTCGGGCGCGTAGCCCCAGTCCCGCACCGCGTCCAGGTTGCCCAGGTAGAGACGGTCCTGCAGACCCGCCTTGATCCGGGCGACCGCACGTGTGATCTTGCGGGTCACGAAGGTCTCGCCGCGGCGTGGCGACTCGTGGTTGAACAGGATGCCGTTCACGGCGAACATGCCGTACGCCTCACGGTAGTTGACGGTCGCCCAGTAGCCGAAGACCTTCGCGCAACCGTACGGGCTGCGGGGATGGAACGGCGTCCTCTCGTTCTGCGGCGGCGGCGTCGCGCCGAACATCTCCGAGGAGGAGGCCTGGTACAGCCGGGTCTCGATGCCGCTGGCCCGCACCGCCTCGAGGAGCCGGATCGTGCTCAGCCCGGTCACGTCACCCGTGTACAGCGGCGCGTCGAAGGAGACCCGCACATGGGACTGGGCGCCCAGGTTGTACACCTCGTCGGGCTTGAGGTCGCGCAGCAGGTTCACCAGCGCCACCCCGTCCGACAGGTCGGCGTGGTGCAGGATGAAGGACCGCTCGGGCTGGTCGGGGCCCTGGTAGATGTGGTCGATCCGCTCGGTGTTGAAGCTCGAGGAGCGGCGGATCAGGCCGTGCACGGTGTAGCCCTTGCCCAGCAGCAGCTCCGCCAGATACGACCCGTCCTGGCCGGTGACCCCGGTGATCAGCGCCGACTTGCCCATTCAGTACCCCCTCCGACGCGACCAACCGGTCACGTTTTCATGTGAATTGCCCTGCATTTTCGAGGATCGTCCCGTGAGGGCACCGGCCGCTGGCACAATCCGCGCATGACTGCTGACGCTTCGCCCACGCCCGAGGCCGGGCCCGCGGCGCCCTCGTCGTCGCCCTCGCCCTCGCCCTCGCCCTCGTCCTCGTCCTCGGCCGCGCTGCTCCCGCGCGCGGCCCGCGTGTTCGTCGCGGGTCATCGTGGCCTGGTCGGGTCCGCGGTGGCCCGTCGGCTGGCCGCCGACGGACACGAGGTGATCACCCGCCCCCGGGAGCAGCTCGACCTGCGCGACGCGGCACGGACCGAGGCCTTCCTGCGCGACGCCCGCCCGGACGCCGTCGTACTGGCCGCCGCCAAGGTCGGCGGGATCATGGCCAACAGCACCTACCCGGTGCAGTTCCTGGAGGACAACCTGCGGATACAGCTGAGCGTGATCGCCGGCGCGCACACCGCGGGCGTCCCGCGTCTGCTGTTCCTCGGATCGTCCTGCATCTACCCCAAGCTCGCCGAGCAGCCGATCCGTGAGGAGTCGCTGCTCACCGGCCCGCTGGAGCCGACCAACGAGGCCTACGCCATCGCCAAGATCGCCGGCATCACCCAGGTCCAGTCCTACCGCCGCCAGTACGGCGCCTCGTACATCAGCGCCATGCCTACCAACCTCTACGGCCCCGGCGACAACTTCGACCTGGCCACCTCGCATGTGCTGCCCGCCCTGGTCCGCCGCTTCCACGAGGCCCGCGCCGGCGGGGCGCCCGAGGTGGTCCTGTGGGGCACCGGGACCCCGCGCCGGGAGTTCCTGCACGTCGACGACGTGGCCGCGGCCTGCGCCCTGCTCCTGGAGCGCTACGACGGCGACGGGCCGGTCAACATCGGCTGCGGCGAGGACCTGCCGATCAGCGAACTCGCCGAAACGGTAAGAGAGGTGACGGAATATCAGGGCAGGATCGTGTGGGACACGGGCAAGCCCGACGGCACCCCGCGCAAGCTGCTGGACGTCTCCCGGCTGACCGCCCTCGGCTTCAAGCCGGCCGTGGCGCTGCGGGACGGCATCGCCGCGACGTACGAGTGGTGGCTGTCCCAGCAGCGGACCGGCTGAGCCTCCCGGCTCCGGGGCCCGGCGCGCGGCCCCGGCCCCGGGGCGGCCCGTGCGGCACCCCTGGCGCATCGGCGGGCTCCCTCAGTAGGCCCCGCGGCCGTCGACGACGGCGCGCAGGGTCCGGGTCATGATCTCCACATCGGTGGCGACCGACCAGTTGTCGACGTACCAGAGGTCCAGCGAGACCGTCTCGTCCCAGGAAAGGTCCGAGCGCCCGCTGACCTGCCACAGCCCGGTCATGCCCGGCCTGACGGCCAGCCGCCGCAGCTCGGTGGGGCTGTAGTGGGCCACCTCGTCGGGCAGCGGAGGACGCGGACCAATCAGGGACATGTCACCCCGAAGTACGTTGAAAAGCTGGGGCAGTTCGTCCAGGGACAGCCTGCGCAGCACGGCCCCGAGCGGCGTGACGCGCGGGTCGCGGCGCATCTTGAACATGTGCCCGTCGTGCTGGTTGGCGCCGGAGCGCGCGAGCTCGGCCCGCCGGGCCTCCGCGTCGGCCACCATCGTGCGGAACTTCCACATGGTGAACGGCTCACCACCGAGCCCACAGCGCGCCTGCCGGTGGAACACCGGCCCCGGCGAGGTGCAGCGCACGGCCAGCGCGAGCGCCCCGAACAGCGGTGCCAGCAGGACCAGCCCCAGTGCCGCGCCCAGCCGGTCAAGCAGTGACTTCAGCCACGGCTGCCCGAACTCCTGGGCGGGCGGCGTCACCTGAAGCACCGTCAGCCCGGCTGCGGTGGTGGGCCGCACCCGTGCCTCCGCGACCTCGGCGAGCCCCGGCACCACGGCGAGCTGCAACCCGGCGCCGTGCAGCGCCCAGGTCACGTGCCGCAACCGCTCGCCGGTCATCCGCAGCCCCGGCACCACCAGGGCGACGTCCGCCTCGAAGTCCGCGACGGCGCGCAGTACGGCGTCCGCGTCACGGGCGCGGTCGGTGGTGGTGGCCGCCAGCCGCTCCGCGACCGGCATGCCGCAGCTCACGGCCTGGAAGCCGACCGGGACCACTCCCACGACCACGTACGCGTGGTCCGTGCGGGAGGCCAGGCGTCCCACGACGTGGTCCACGGCGGCCGGCTCGCCCACCACCAGGGCCCGGCGCACGGCCCGGGCCTCGCGGCGCTGCCGGTTCAGATGCAGTTTCGTCATCGGCGCGACCGTCGCGCTCAGCGCCAGTCCCGGGGTGAGCGCGGCGAGCGCCAGGGTCGGCCGCGGGCCGTTGTCCAGGTCGGAGAGGGTCAGTGCCAGCGCCAGGATCCCGGCCAGCAGCACCCAGTCCCGTAAAGCGGCCAGCACGCCCCAGGACTCGCCGAGCCGCTGGGCGGCGTACCGGCGCCGGGTCGCCCGGATGGCCGTCCACACGCCCGCGCCGACCAGTCCGCCGAGCGCGGGCACGTTCTGGCCGTCGGCGGCCAGCGCCGTGGCGAGCGGGACGCCGATCCCGCAGGTGTCCGTGAGTACCGCCAGCGGCCGGTACCAGCGGGCCTTGTTGTCACCCGTTCGGACCATCGGCCTGCCTCGGCCCGGCGCGGGTCTCCCCGCTCCTGTGGGTCTCTCCGCTCCTGCGGGTCTCCCCGCTCCCGCGGGCCCGTTTCCCTCGATCCCTGCGGGGCGCCCCTTCGGGTGAATCGTTTCCCTGGCTTCCTCTGCCGCCCTCGTCGCACCCCCGGGCGTCTCCTCCGCCTCCGGTGCTCCGGCGGACTCCGACACGCCGACTTCCCGCATGTGCCCCCCAGCCATACGCTGCCGTCACAGGCCCATCCGGCTCCCGCGTTCCCCACCGAACGGATGTGCCCAAGTGATCGAGGACCCTATGCCACAACTGTGCGCGTCGGCCGAGGTTTTCGAGAAATTCATAGGAATTCGGTGAAGGAGTTCACAACTGGCCTTCACGCCGTGCTCACCTGATGCTGGGGGAAACCGCCCCGAAACAGACGGTGGACGCGAGTGTCCGTTGCGTGAGGGGTGGTGGGTCGACCCGGTATCGGGTACATACGATCCAGTAGCACCGGTCAGTAACGTACCGCTCCCAAGATCCCTATTCGCGGCGAGGTGAGCCTCATGTCCGCACCAACTGCCAACAAGCCCACCGTCACCGAGCGCGAGGCACGCGAGGTGGCGGAGGCCGCCCGGGAACAGGACTGGCGCAAGCCCAGCTTCGCCAAGGAACTGTTTCTCGGCCGCTTCCGGCTCGACCTCATCCACCCGCACCCGCTCCCGGCCGACGACGACGTCCAGCGCGGCGAGGAGTTCCTCGCCAAGCTGCGCGACTTCTGCGAGACGAAGGTGGACGCGGCCCGGATCGAGCGCGACGCGCAGATCCCCGACGAGGTCATCACCGGGCTCAAGGAGCTCGGCGCGCTCGGCATGAAGATCGACACCAAGTACGGCGGCCTGGGCCTGACCCAGGTCTACTACAACAAGGCCCTGGCCCTGGCCGGCTCGGCCAGCCCCGCGATCGGAGCCCTGCTCTCCGCGCATCAGTCGATCGGAGTACCGCAGCCGCTGAAGATTTTCGGCACCCGGGAACAGAAGGACACCTTCCTGCCGCGCTGTGCCCGCACCGACATCTCGGCGTTCCTGCTGACCGAGCCCGATGTCGGGTCGGACCCGGCACGCCTGGCGACCTCGGCCGTCCCGGACGGGGACGACTACGTGCTCGACGGGGTCAAGCTGTGGACGACCAACGGCGTGGTGGCCGACCTCCTTGTCGTCATGGCACGGGTACCGAAGTCCGAGGGCCACCGCGGCGGCATCACCGCCTTCGTCGTCGAGGCCTCCTCCGAGGGCGTCACGGTGGAGAACCGCAACGCCTTCATGGGCCTGCGCGGCATCGAGAACGGCGTCACCCGCTTCCACCAGGTGCGCGTCCCGGCCACCCACCGCATCGGCGAGGAGGGGCAGGGCCTGAAGATCGCGCTGACCACCCTCAACACCGGCCGGCTGTCCCTGCCCGCCATGTGCGCCGGCGCCGGCAAGTGGTGCCTGAAGATCGCCCGCGAGTGGTCCGCGGCCCGCGAGCAGTGGGGCAGGCCGGTCGCGCTGCACGAGGCGGTCGGCTCGAAGATCTCCTTCATCGCGGCCACCACCTTCGCTCTGGAGGCGGTCCTCGACCTGTCCTCCCAGATGGCCGACGAGAACCGCAACGACATCCGCATCGAGGCCGCCCTCGCCAAGCTCTACGGCTCCGAGATGGCCTGGAAGATGGCCGACGAGCTGGTCCAGATCCGCGGCGGCCGCGGCTTCGAGACCGCCGCCTCCCTCGCCGCCCGCGGCGAGCGCGCCGTCCCCGCCGAGCAGATGCTGCGCGACCTGCGCATCAACCGGATCTTCGAGGGCTCCACCGAGATCATGCACCTGCTGATCGCGCGCGAGGCGGTCGACGCCCATCTCTCGGTCGCCGGCGACCTCATCGACCCCGACAAGTCCCTGTCGGACAAGGCCAGGGCAGGCGCGAACGCGGGTGTCTTCTACGCCAAGTGGCTGCCGAAGCTGGTCGCGGGCGCCGGGCAACTCCCGCGCTCCTACGCCGAGTTCCATCCGGCCGGCCACGTCGACCTGTCCTCGCACCTGCGCTACGTCGAACGCCACGCCCGCAAGCTCGCCCGCTCCACCTTCTACGCCATGTCCCGCTGGCAGGGCCGGATGGAGACCAAGCAGGGCTTCCTCGGCCGGATCGTCGACATCGGCGCCGAACTGTTCGCGATGAGCGCCGCCTGCGTCCGTGCCGAACTCCTGCGCACCCAGGGCGACCACGGCCGCGAGGCCTACCAGCTCGCCGACGCCTTCTGCCGCCAGTCCCGCATCCGCGTGGAGGAGCTCTTCAACCGCCTGTGGACCAACACCGACGACCTCGACCGCAAGGTCGTCAAGGGCGTCCTCGGCGGCGCCTACGAATGGCTGGAGGAAGGCGTCATCGACCCGTCCGACGACGGCCCGTGGATCGCGGAGGCGGCACCCGGCCCCTCCCGGCGGGACAACGTGCACCGGCCGATCCGGTAGCAGCCGGCCGCCGGCCGCCCGGGCCCGGCCCCGCCGCCGGTGACGAACCGGAACACGCAGGGGCGCGGGCCCGCGGCCGCCGGGCCATGGCGCCGGGTGGAGCCGTACGGCCGGGGGCACGGATGGTGCCCCCGGCCGTACGGCTCCACCGCCGGACAGGTGCCTGGGCCCACCCGGAGGACGCGCTGTCCTCCCCGGCACCCGTTGCGGCCACAATGGGGGAATGAGCGACAGTCCAGTCCCCCTCGCCGATCCGCATCTCGTCTTCGACCCCGTCGCCGGGGACGGGCCCAGGGACGTGGTGGTCCTCGGGTCCACCGGGTCCATCGGCACCCAGGCCATCGACCTCGTGCTGCGCAACCCGGACCGCTTCCGGGTGACCGGGCTCTCCGCCAACGGCGGGCGGGTCGGTCTCCTCGCCGAGCAGGCCTACCGGCTCCGGGTGCGGACCGTGGCCGTGGCGCGCGAGGACGTCGTACCGGCGCTGCGGGAGGCGCTCTTTGCCCAGTACGGGACTGCCCGGCCGCTGCCCGAGATCCTCGCCGGGCCCGACGCGGCCACCCAGCTGGCCGCCTCCGACTGTCACACCGTCCTCAACGGCATCACCGGGTCCATCGGCCTCGCCCCGACCCTCGCCGCCCTGGAGGCGGGCCGCACCCTCGCGCTCGCCAACAAGGAGTCGCTCATCGTCGGCGGCCCGCTGGTCAAGGCGCTCGCCAAGCCGGGGCAGATCATCCCCGTGGACTCCGAGCACGCCGCCCTCTTCCAGTCGCTCGCGGCCGGTACCCGCGCAGACGTACGAAAGCTCGTCGTCACCGCCTCCGGCGGCCCCTTCCGGGGACGTACCAGGGAGCAGCTGGCGAACGTCACCGTCGAGGACGCCCTCGCCCACCCCACCTGGGCCATGGGACCGGTGATCACGATCAACTCCGCCACCCTCGTCAACAAGGGGCTGGAGGTCATCGAGGCACACCTGCTGTACGACATTCCCTTCGATCGCATTGAGGTCGTCGTGCACCCGCAGTCGTATGTCCACTCGATGGTTGAGTTCACCGACGGTTCCACACTCGCCCAGGCGACGCCCCCCGACATGCGCGGGCCCATCGCCATCGGTCTCGGCTGGCCCGAACGGGTCCCCGACGCCGCGCCCGCCTTCGACTGGAGCAGGGCGTCGACCTGGGAGTTCTTCCCGCTCGACAACGACGCCTTCCCCTCCGTCGGCCTCGCCCGGCACGTGGGCCGGCTCGCCGGGACCGCCCCGGCCGTGTTCAATGCGGCCAACGAGGAGTGCGTCGACGCGTTCCTGCGCGGCACACTGGCCTTCGACGGGATCATGGAGACCGTGACACAAGTGGTCGAGGAACACGGGACACCCCGCACGGGAACTTCGCTCACCGTGCCGGACGTCCTCGAAGCAGAGACCTGGGCCCGTGCCCGGGCCCGGGAACTGACAGCGCAGACGGCGACCGCGGAGGCGCGTGCATGACGTCCCTGATGATGATCCTCGGCATAGTCGTCTTCGTGATCGGCCTGCTGGTCTCGATCGCCTGGCACGAACTGGGGCATCTGTCCACCGCCAAACTCTTCGGCATCCGCGTGCCGCAGTACATGGTCGGCTTCGGCCCCACCGTCTGGTCGCGGAACAAGGGCGAGACGGAGTACGGCATCAAGGCCATCCCGTTCGGCGGCTACATCCGCATGATCGGCATGTTCCCGCCGGGTGACGACGGCCGGATCGCCGCGCGCTCCACCTCGCCCTGGCGGGGGATGATAGAGGACGCCCGCTCGGCCGCCTTCGAGGAACTCAGGCCCGGCGACGAGAACCGCCTGTTCTACAAGCGCGCCCCGTGGAAGCGGGTCATCGTGATGTTCGCGGGTCCCTTCATGAACCTGATCCTCGCGGTCGCGCTGTTCCTCACCGTCCTCATGGGCTTCGGCATCTCGCAGCAGACCACCTCGGTCAGCTCGGTCTCCCAGTGCGTCATCGCCCAGAGCGAGAACCGCGACACCTGCAAGAAGACCGACGCCCCCTCCCCGGCCGCCGCCGCGGGCCTCAAGGCCGGCGACCGGATCGTCTCCTTCGACGGGGTGAGGACGGACAACTGGAACCGGCTCTCCGACCTCATCCGGGCCAACCCCGGCAAGCAGGTGCCGATCGTCGTCGACCGCAAGGGCCAGGACGTGACCCTGCACGCGAAGATCGCCACCAACCAGGTCGCCAAGAAGGACTCCCACGGCCAGATCGTCCAGGGGCAGTACGTCACGGCCGGCTTCCTCGGCTTCAGCGCCGCCACCGGCATCGTCCGGCAGGACTTCGGCCAGTCCGTGACCTGGATGGGTGACCGCCTCGGCGAGGCCGTCGACTCCATCGCGAGCCTGCCCGGCAAGATCCCGGCACTGTGGAACGCCGCCTTCGACGGCGCCCCCCGTCAGCCGGACTCCCCGATGGGCGTGGTCGGCGCGGCCCGCGTCGGCGGCGAGATCTTCACCCTGGACATCCCGCCCACGCAGCAGCTGGCCATGGCCCTGATGCTGGTCGCCGGCTTCAACCTCTCCCTGTTCCTCTTCAACATGCTCCCCCTCCTCCCGCTCGACGGCGGCCACATCGCCGGCGCCCTGTGGGAGTCGCTGCGCCGCCAGCTCGCCAGGGTGCTGCGCCGCCCGGACCCGGGCCCGTTCGACGTGGCGAAGCTGATGCCGGTGGCCTATGTGGTGGCCAGCATCTTCATCTGCTTCACCGTCCTCGTCCTGATCGCCGACGTGGTCAACCCGGTGAAAATCTCCTAGCCACCCGCTGTTCAGGGCGGCCGGGCGGGCCTTGCGCCCGGCCGCCTTCCAACGAGTGGGTTTGCCGGGTGGGATGTGCTCGCGGGAGCGGCCGTGCCGTAATCTCGAAGCCTGGAGCCCGCCGCTGAACGGGGCCGGACCTTGATCCACGACTTGGGGTTGCACAGCAGATGACTGCGATTTCTCTCGGCATGCCGTCCGTTCCGACCAAGCTCGCCGAGCGCCGGAAGAGCCGGCAGATCCAGGTCGGCACCGTGGCGGTGGGCGGAGACGCCCCGGTGTCGGTGCAGTCGATGACCACGACCCGTACGTCGGACATCGGCGCCACCCTGCAGCAGATCGCGGAACTGACCGCGTCCGG
>NZ_JBIRST010000011.1:0-299408 GCF_044334385.1 Streptomyces sp. NPDC020801 | reverse complement strand
TCGGCACGGGTGAACACCGCGCGGACCTCGCCCGGCAGGGACAGCGGCGTGTAGTCACCGGAGAGGAACACCAGGCGCAGGCCGTCGGTCCCCTCGTACCCGGAGTCCCCGGAGTCCCCGGAGTCCCCGGAGTCCCCGGAGAGCAGCGAGGCCACCTGGTTGAGGGTGGTGGGCACCGAGTCCCAGAAGGTGATCGGCTCGGTGAGCAGGACGTCGAGCAGCAGCTGGGGGTCGCGCTGCTGGGTGGCGTCCGCGATGTAGAGGCCACCACCACAGCCCAGAAGACCGAAGATGTCGAAGACG
Organism: Streptomyces sp. NPDC020801; assembly: GCF_044334385.1. Lineage (NCBI taxonomy): Bacteria > Bacillati > Actinomycetota > Actinomycetes > Kitasatosporales > Streptomycetaceae > Streptomyces > Streptomyces sp. NPDC020801. Next base: position 299,105 of record NZ_JBIRST010000011.1, on the reverse strand, counting down.
GAGAGGTCGAAGCCGAGCGAGGTGACGCACAGGCCGACGTCCTCGGGCCCGAAGCCGAAGGTGCGGTAGCACCAGTTGAGCAGGTTGTGCACGGGCCGGTGGGTGACCTCGACGCCCTTGGGCTTTCCGGTGCTGCCTGAGGTGAAGATGATGTACGCCGTGTCGTCCGGCCCGGCGACCGGCTCCGGATCGGGAAGCGACACCGGTGACGCCTCGGCCCCGTCCACCTCGACGAGCTCGACGCCGTCCGGGACCGCCCAGTGCTCGGTGTCCGAAGTGGACAGCACCATGGCCGACCCGGCGTCGGCGAGCATGCCGGCGACGCGCTCGGCCGGCAACGACGGTTCCAGGGGCAGGTAGGCCCCGCCCGCCTTGAGCACACCGAACACGGCTGCGATCATGTCCGGGCCACGGCGGATGCCGATGCCGACCACGGTCTGCGGGCCGACGCCGCGCTCCTTGAGGTCCCGGGCGATCCGGTTCGCCCGCTGGTTCAGTTCGCCGTAGGTCATGGTTCCGCCGGCCCAGCGCAACGCGACCGCGTCCGGCCGCCGCTCGGCCTGCTCCTCGAAGAGCAGGTGAATCGGTCCCGGGCAGGGGAATTCGCGGGCCGTGTCATTCCACTCGACGAGGATCTTCCGGCGTTCGTCCGCATCCAGCGGGGTGCCGGTGGTCCCCGGCTGCGCGGCCGTGCCGTCGATCGAGCCGTCCGCCCGCTGTGCGTCGGCCGGCACATCGATGGCGCCGACGGTGGCCTGCGGGTCGGCCACCACCTGCTCCACCACCCGTACGAAGCACGCCGCGATCCCCTCCACCGTCGAGCGGTCGAACAGATCGGTCGCGTACTCGATCTCCCCCACCACGGACCCGGTGGTCTCGTCCGGCGCCAGGTTGAAGAACAGGTCGAACTTCGCCGAGCCCGTAGGAACGGGCTCCATCGACACCGTCACGCCCGGCAGATCCAACTCCGGCGGCACGTTGTTCTGCCATGCGAGCACCACCTGGAACAAGGGGTGGTGCGCGGTCGACCGCTCCGGCCTCAGCAACTCAACCAAGCGTTCGAACGGCACATCCTGATGGTCATAGGCCGCGAGCGCCTTCTGCCGGACCCGTTCCAGCACCCACTCGAACGACCGCTCCGCGGTCACGTCGACCCGCAGCACCCACGTGTTGACGAAGAATCCGACCAGATCGTTCAGCGCCTCATCCGTGCGACCCGCTATCGGGGACCCGACGGTGACGTCATCATCACCCCCCAGCCGATGCAGCAACACCACCAGCGCCGCCTGGAACACCATCGACACCGTCACGCCACGAGCCCGCGCCAGTGCCTCGACCCGCGCCCGCAGGTCGCTCGAAAGCCCGATCCCGACGGCTCCGCCCCGGAAACTCGCCACCGCAGGGCGGGGCCGGTCCATCGGCAACGACAAGGACCGCGAAACCCCGGCCAACTCCTCACGCCAATATGCCGTCTGAACCGACAGGACACTGTTCGGATCGGACTCGTCCCCCAGCAGCTCCCGCTGCCACAACGCGTAGTCCGCGTACTGCACGGGCAGCTCCGGCCACTCCGGCTCCCCGCCGGCCACCCGCGCCCGGTACGCCACCGACAGATCCCGTGCCAGCGGCGCCAGCGATCCACCGTCACCGGCGATGTGGTGAATCACCAGCACCAGCAGGAACTCTTCGTCGCCGCTCTGGACGAGGCTTCCCCGCAGCGGTACGTCGTCCGACAGGTCGAACCAGCTGCTCGTGACCGAGGAGATCACTCCGGGCACCCGATCAGGGGCCACCCGGCCCCAGTCCTTCCAGGGCAGCTCGACCTCGGCCGGGTCGAGGATGCGCTGGAACGGCTCGCCGTCCACCTCGCCGAACACCGTTCGCAGGACCTCGTGGCGCACCATCACGTCATGGAACGCGGTGCGCAGCGCGGCGGTGTCGAGCGCTCCGGTGAACCGCAGGAGCAGCGGGATGTTGTACGTCGAGGAAGGGCCCTCGAAGCGGTTGATGAACCACATTCGCTGCTGCGCGTACGACAGGGGAATCATGGTGTTTTCACCTTTCGCTCATCTTGCGCAGCGGCTTTCGGGAGGAGGCCGACATCTCGTTCCAGCGGCGGGTCAGCTCGGCGACGGTGGGTGCGGTGAACAAGGTCCGGATCGGGATCTCCACCCCCAGCTCCGACCGCACCCGCGCCACCAGCCGGGTGGCCAGCAGCGAATGCCCGCCCAGGGCGAAGAAGTCGTCATCGACACCGACCCGCTCCGCCCCCAGCACCTCGGCGAACAGCGCGCACAGCACCGCCTCCCGCGGTGACTGCGGAGCCCGATACCCGTCCCCGCCGAACTCCGGCCGCGGCAACGCCGAACGATCCAGCTTCCCGTTCGGCGTCAACGGCAACTCCGCCAGCACCACCATCGCCGCCGGAATCATGTACTGCGGCAACCGCTCCCCCACGAACTCCCGCAACTGCTCCACCGGCGGCACCTCACTTCCGGACTCCGGCACCACATAGGCCACCAGCTGCCGGTCGCCGGGGTGGTCCTCGCGGGCGATGACGGTGACGTGCCGGACGGCCGGATGGCGGGTCAGGGTGTGCTCGATCTCGGCGGGTTCGATGCGGAACCCGCGCAGCTTGATCTGGTGGTCGGAACGCCCGAGGTACTCCACCTCACCCGTGCTGGTCCAGCGGGCCAGATCCCCGCTGCGATACATCCGCGCGCCCGCCGGGCCGAACGGGCTCGCCACGAACCGCTCCGCGGTCAGGCCCGGCTGGTCGTGGTAGCCACGGGCCAGGCCGTGCCCGGCGATCCAGAGATCACCGGTCACACCGGGCGGCACGGGGCGCAGGGTGCGGTCGAGGATGAGGATCCGGGTATTGGCGACGGGTCCGCCGATGGAGGGGGGCATGCCGGCAGTGCCGGGAACGAGGCGGGCGGCGGTGGCGTAGATGGTGGCTTCGGTGGGGCCGTAGAGGTTGGTGACCTCGGCGGCGAGTTTGCACAGGGTGTCGGCCAGTGACGTGGGCAGGGCCTCACCGCTGGTGATCACGCGCAGCCCGGTCAGGCAGGCCGGGGCGTGGGTGACCAGAACCTGCCAGAGCGCGGGGGTGGCCTGCATGATGGTGATACCGGCGTGGTCGATGAGGTTGAGCAGCGCCGAGGGCTGGGTGATGTCGTCCTTGCCGGCGAGCACCACCCGGGCCCCGGCCAGCAGCGGCAGGAACAGTTCCAGCGCGGCGATGTCGAACGCGACGGTGGCGACTGCCAGCAGCCGGTCGTCCGGTGACAGCGAGAACCGCTCCTGCATACCGGTGAGCAGGTTGAGCAGGGCGCCGTGCTCGATGGCCACGCCCTTGGGTTTTCCGGTGGAGCCGGAGGTGTAGATGGTGTAGGCGGCGTGGTGGAAGGCGACCGCGGCCCGTGGGTCGTGGGCGGGATGGGCGGACAGGTCCACCTCGGCCAGCCGCCGCGGGTCCAGCACCAGCACCGGTGAGCTGTCCTCGACCACGGCCCGCACCCGGGCGGACGGATAGTCCGGGTCCACCGGCACATAGGCACCACCGGCCTTCCACACCGCCAGCAACGCCACGACCAGGTCGACCGAGCGGGGCAGCAGCACCACGACCCGCGACTCCGGCCCCACGCCCTGCCCGATCAGCCAGTGCGCCAGCCGGTTGGCCCGCTCGTTCAGCTCCCGGTAGGTCAGCCGGTGACCGTCGAACTCGACGCAGACCGCGTCCGGCGTCGCCGCCGCCTGCTCGGCGATCAGCTCGGGAACGGTCCGTTCGGGCAGTGCGGCGGCGGTGTCGTTCCAGCCGTGCAGCACCCGCTCCCGCTCCGCGTCGAAGAGCACGTCGATCGCGCCGACGGTGGTCTCCGGGTCGGCGGCGAACTGCCGCAGCACCCGGATCAGCCGGTCGGCGATCACCTCCACCGCGGCCTGCTCGAAGGCGTCTCGCCGGTACTGGAAGGAGATCCGCAGCAGCGGGTCGGCCGCCGCGATCACGGTCAGCGGGTAGTGCGGTGGGGCGTACGGGCGGATGCCGGTCACCGCCAGCTCCGCCGACGCGCCGGCCGCCGAGAGGCCGGCGCGATCGACGGGGAACGACTCGAACACCACGAGGGTGTCGAACAGCGCGCTCAGTCCGGTCGACCGCTGGATGTCGGCGAGCCCGAGGTGGTGATGGTCCAGCAGCCTCGCCTGGGCGTCCTGCAGCCGCTCCAGCAGCTGCCGGAGGCCGTCGGCGGGCGTGCACCGCACGCGCACCGGCACCGTGTTGATGAACAGGCCGATCATCGCGTCCACACCCGGCAGTTCGGACGGCCGGCCGGCGACCGTGGCACCGAACAGCACGTCCTCGCGACCGGTCAGCCCGGCGAGCACGACGGCCCACGCGCCCTGCACCAGGGTGTTCGGGGTGACGCCCCACTCGGCGGCCCGACGCGCCAGCCTGGTGGCGTCCTCGCCGGTCAGCGCCGCGTCGACCTGCCCGCTGCCACTGCCACTGCCACTGCCACTGCCACTGCCACTGCCGGCCGAGCGTGCCGTGGGCACCAGCAGGGTCGGCTCCGCCACGCCGGCCAGCTCCGCGGCCCACGTCTGTGCCGACCCTGCCGGATCCTGCCGTGACAGCCACCGCAGGAAGTCCCGGTAGCCATGGGGGCGCGGCGGGTCGGCTGCGTGGCCGCCGGCCGCGTACAGGTCCATCAGTTCCCGCTCGATCAGCGGTACCGACCAGCCGTCGAGCAGCACGTGATGGGCGGTGAGAGCAAGCTCCGCCCGTTCCGGTCCCAGCGTGACAAGGGTGAGCCGGAGCAGTGGTGGGCGGTCGGGACGGAAGCGGGCGTCCCGCTCCTCGGCGAGGACCTCCTCGAGCCGCGCCTCGGCCTCGGGTTCGCCGCTGAGGTCCACGTGGCGCCAGTGCAGCGGGAGATCGTCCACCACGATCTGTACGGGCTCGCCGGTGGCGCTCGGCACGAACGCCGCCCTCAGGTTCGGGTGCCGGTCGAGCAGGACCTGGCCCGCGGCACGCAGGCGCGTCACGTCCACCGGGCCGCTGAGCCGGAACACGAACTGCGTCTGGTAGGCCTCGGAGGCCGTGTCCGCGACCATCGTGTGGAACAGCAGGCCGGCCTGCAGCGGGGTGAGCGGCCACACGTCGCCCACCTGGCCGAACCGCCGCTGCCAGGTGTCCAGTTCGGCCTGGCCGACGTTCACCAGCGGCACATCGGACGGGGTCAGCCCCTTCGCGCCGGTCGTGACCAGGGCGTGCAGGCCGCGCAGGGCGGCGCACCAGGTGCCGGCCAGGTCGCGGACCTCTTCGGCGGTCAGCACGCCGGTGGCGAAGGTGAACAGGGCGGTGAGCCGCGCACCGTCCCCGGAGTCGGTCACCAGGGAGTTGAGCTCCAGTGCGCAGGGCGCCGGCATGCCGGGGTCGGGTGCCGCGACGAGTTCGGCGCATTCCGGTGCGGGTGCCCATCCGGTGCCGCGTTCCGGCCCGGGCCCCGTGAAGGAGAAACGGCCCAGGAAGTTGAAGCCGATCTCGTCCGCCGGGTACCGGCGCAGCACCGCCGCGGTCTCGTCGTTGAGGTAGCGCAGCAGGGTGTAGCCGATGCCCTGGTCGGGCAGTTCGCGGCGCTGCTGCTTCACGCGCTTGAGCGCGTCACCGGCGGCCGCTCCCCCGGCGATCGCCTCGTCGACGTCGATTCCGGTGATGTCGAACCGGACCGGGTGGACGGTGGTGAACCAGCCGGCCGTGCGGGACAGGTCCGCGCCCGGGACGAGCTCCTCCTGCCGGCCGTGCCCTTCCAGGCGTACGACCGTGGCGCCGTCGGTCATGCCCCGCCGCTGCCGGGCCAGCGCCAGGACGAGGGCCGTCAGCAGCACGTCGTCGGCGCCGCCGCGGTACGCCGCCGGCACCGAGGTGAGCACGGCGTCGGTGAGGTCGGTGGGGAGCTGTATGCGAACCGTCTCCGTCGTCGCGGTGAGGTCCCGCTCCGGATCGAGCGGCCGGGAGCCGATCGCGGCGACGGGGGCGGCGAGCATGTCGCGCCACAGCGACACCTCCGCCGCCCGGCCGGGCCGTATCGCCTCGTCGGCCAGGGCGCGCAGCCACCGGCGCAGGGACGTCCCCACCGCGGGCAGCGCCGGCGCCTCGCCGGTCCGGACCTGCCGCCAGGCCTCCGCCAGGTCGGGGAGCAGCACCCGCCACGACATCCCGTCGACGACCAGATGGTGCGCCGCGACCAGCAGCCTTCCGGGGCCGCCGGTCGTCGGCTCGAACCAGACCAGCCGGAGCATGCGGCCGGCCGAGGCTTCGATGTGGTGTACCGCCTCGGCCGCCTCGGCGCGCAGCAGTGTCTGCCAGGCCTGGCCGGTCCAGTCCCCCGGGCAGCCGACCCGCTTGACGAGCCCGGCGGCGTCGAGCGAGCCGGGCGGGTGCAGCAGCAGGCCGTCGTCCGTCAGTCGTGAGCGCAGCACGTCGTGCCGGTCGAGGACGGCGCGCACCGTCGCGGTGAGGCCGTCGGGATCCAGGTCGGCGGGCACTTGAAGCACCAGCCACTGGGCGAGCCCGTCCAGTCCGGGGCCGCGCTCGGCGTGGAGCCGTGCCATCGGCGGCAGCGGCAAAAGGCCGACGCCGCCGCCGTGGAGTTCGGCGAGTTGCGACGGGGCGGTGTCGCGTGTCGCGGCCGCGGCCAGCGCGGCGACGGTGCGGCACTCGAACACGGTGCGCGGGCTGAGCGCGAGGCCGCTGGTGCGGGCGCGGGCCACCACCTGTATCGCCCGGATGCTGTCGCCGCCGAGGGTGAAGAAATCGTCGTCCACCCCGATCCGGCTCAACCCGAGCACCTCGGCGAACGCGGCCGCCAGGATGCGTTCCTCGACGGTCCCGGGCGGCCGGTGGGGCCGCCCGGCGAACTCCGGCTCGGGCAGCCCGGCCCGGTCCAGCTTGCCGTTCGCACTCAGCGGGAGCCGGTCCAGCGGGACGAAGGCGGCGGGTACCAGGTGGGCGGGCAGCCGGGCCGCGACGAAGCCCCGTAACTCGGCGATGTCCAGCCCGGCGTGGAGGTCCCAGTCCACGCCGGCCTTGCCGATGCTGCCGGAGGTCGTCGGCACCACGTAGGCGACGAGTTGTACGGCCCCGTCGGCGCCGCGGCCGGGCCGGGCGAGGACCGCTGCCCGGACCACCCCGGGGTGCTCGGCCAGCGTCGCCTCGATCTCCTGGGGCTCGACCCGGAAGCCGCGGATCTTCACCTGGTGATCGGCGCGTCCCGCGAACTCCAGCTCGCCGTCGGCGTTCCAGCGCGCCAGGTCGCCCGTCCGGTACATGCGCCGCCCGGCCGGGCCGAACGGGCAGGCGACGAAGCGCTCCGCGGTCCGGGCCGAGCGGTCGTGGTAGCCCCGGGCGAGCCCGGCGCCCGCGATGTACAGGTCGCCGGTCACTCCGGGCGGGACCAGCCGAAGCCTGCTGTCGAGCACGTACAGCGCCGTGTTCCAGATCGGTGTGCCGATCGGTACGGTGCTCGCCCCTGGCCGGTACTGCCACGCGGTGACGTCCACCGCCGCCTCGGTCGGCCCGTACAGGTTGTGCAGGGGCACGCCGAGCACCTCGTGGAACCGCGCGGCGAGCTCGGCGGGCAGCGCTTCGCCGCTGCAGATGACGCGGCGCAGGCCGGTGCAGGCGGCCGCAGCCTCGTCGTTGACGAACTCGGCGAGCATCGACGGGACGAAGTGCAGCGTGGTGACCCCGGCCCGCCGGATCAGGTCGGCGAGGTAGGCCGGGTCGCGGTGGCCGTCCGGCCGGGCCACCACGAGGGTGGCGCCGGTGATCAGCGGCCAGAAGAACTCCCAGACCGACACGTCGAAGGAGGCCGAGGTCTTCTGCAGGACCCGGTCGGAGCCGTCCAGCCGGTGGCGTTCCTGCATCCACAGCAGACGGTTGACGATCGCGGCGTGTGTGATGACGGCGCCCTTGGGCCGTCCGGTCGATCCCGACGTGTAGATCATGTACGCCGGATGCTCGGCGCGGGGCCGGGCGATCGCGGCGGGCCCGTCGGTCAGCGGGGCCTCGTCGACCGTGATCAGGGGGATGTCCGTGCGGGGCAGTAGGTCCGCGGTGCCCTTGACCGTCAGGAGCAGCGCCGGCCTCGCGTCGGCGAGCATGAACTCCACGCGGGCGGCGGGATAGTCCGGGTCGACCGGGACGTAGGCGGCACCCGCCTTGAGTACCGCGACCAGTGCGACGACCAGCTCAAGGGAGCGGGGAATCGCGACCGCGACGAACCGTTCGGGCCCCACTCCTTCCTGGATCAGCATGCGGGCCAGCCGGCCGGACCGGTCGGCCAGCTCCCGGTACGTCAGACAGGTGTCCTCGAAGGTCACCGCGATCGCGTCCGGGGTGGAACCGGCCTGCCGGTCGAGCAGTTCCGTCAGTGTCGCGGCCGGCAGGGTGACCGTGGGTCCGGCGTACTCGGTCAGCAGCGCGTGGTGTTCGGCGGTGCTGAGTACGGAGACCTGCCCGACCGGGGCGCGCGGGTCGGCCAGGGCCGTCCGTAAGAACGTCACGAACCTGCCGGCGAGTCCGGCGATGTCCTGGTCGTCGTACGCCGGCCGCGGGGCGTCGAAGCGGACGAACAGGTCGCTGTCGGCTCCGCCGTCGGTGTAGACGCAGACCATGATCTCGTCGACCACGCCGAAGGTGCCGCCGGCGAACCGCGCCACGCTGCCCGCGAGGTCGAGCGTCTCGACGAAGGGAATCACGTTGACGACGGCGCCGAACGGGCTGCGCGCGTCGCCGGCATGGCCGGTTGCCCGCTTGATCAGGGAGACATCGTGTCTGGCGTGCCGCAGCACGCGTCGCCGCTCCCGGCCGAGCGCCTCGGCCAGCTCCACGAAGTCGGCCGCGGGCGCCACCTCCACCTGCAGCGGCAGCCGGTTCGAGAGCAGACCGAGCGATCGCCGCTGGGCGCCGATGCGGTGGTTGACGGTGATGGTCAGCAGCGGCCTGGGCAGACCGCACATGTGTCGCAGGAACGCGGTGGCCGCCGAGGCGATCAGGTCCGGCACGCTGGTCTCCACCGCGTCGGCGGTGCGCCCCCAGGCGGCGAGTTCGGCGGCCGGGATCGTCGCGGTGCGGGTGGTCATCCCCTGCTGCTCGGTGAGCCCGTCCCAGTACCCGGCCTCGGTGGCGGGTGCGTCGGCGGCCGGGCGGATCCCGGTGGGAAGCCGCGCCGCGGTCGGCTCGCCGGCGACGTAGTCCCGCCAGAACCGCTCGGCGTCGGCGAACCGTTCGGATGCCCGGTACGCGGCGTCCTTCTCCGACGCGTCGCCCGGTGGGTTCGCGGGACGCTCCGGTACGGCGGAACCCGAGTGCATCGCACGGTAGATTTCCGCGATCCGCTGGGACAGCAGCGTGAGGACGCCGAACGCGTCGGTGAGGATGTGGTGGAAGACGAGAACCACGAGGTGGTGGGTGCCGCTCAGCCGGATCGATCCGATCCGGAAGAGCGCGTCCCGGCCCAGGTCGAACGGCCGGCGCACGAGCTCGGCGACGATGGCGCGTGCCGCGTCGGCGGGGTCGTCGGTGTCGCTCACGTCGACGCGGAAGGGCTCCCACGCTTCGGGGTCCCGGGCGACCAGCCGCAGCCCGTCGTCGCCGCGGCTGAAGTTCACCGTCAGCGTTCCAGCCTCGGCCACGGCCACCCGCAGTGCCGCGGTGAGGAGGGAAACGTCCAGGTCGCCGTCGACGTCCCACAAGGTCGCCACGTTGTTCGGTGTGTCCGGAGCGAGCTCCTGCGCAAGCCACATGGCCTCCTGCGCAGACGTAACACCGGTACAGCCCATCCGGACTTCCCCCCCGAAAACGTGGTAACCAGGTCAACGGCCACTCGTCGTGCTCGATAGTCGTCGCGGCCCTGGAGGCTGATCAACCGGTGTGAAAGAAGTTGGCCAGAGACCGAAACAGAACTGGCCAGAGATCCAAAAGGAATTGGCCAAGGGTCCAAACGTAATTGGCCAAAGGTCGGCACACGGCCGAACGACAAGCCGGTGCCGGGGATCCGCGAGCCGGCCGATGAACACGGGCAGGGCCGTGCTGCTCCATCACATCGTCACGGGCCACGCCACGGCCGGGGTGCCGGCCGGATGCGCCGTCGATCGTACGCCCGTGCGGCCCGGACGAGGACGGGCAGCGGGTCGAGCAGTGCAACGGCCGGCCACGCCCACCGCCGGGTCACCCCCTACCGCGGCTCGTCCGACGGTGGGCCGTCCGACGACTCAACCGCGGCCCCGGCATCGTGGGAGCTGGTCCGGATCACCTCGGCCACGGTCAACTCATAAGAGGAGTACCACCGTTCACGGCCCATCCGCTGCGCCACCTGGTGCTCGGGGTCGGCACGCCACTTGTCCAGGGTTGCCGCGTCCCGCCACGTGACGACCGCGAGGCGCTCACCGTCCTCCCCCGTGTAGTGCTTGACCTCCATCAGATCGGACCCGGCGATGGCGCGGACCCGCTCCCGCATGTGCTCCTCGGTGGCGTAGTAGTCCTCGCCCGCCTCATCGGAGAGGCGCGACTTGAACAGGATCACGAACATCCGGAGTCCTCCAGGGTGACTGTGTTCGGGGTGAGGGGCGGTGTGCAGGCACGCAGCCGGCTGTCGGAAGCCGTGACGAGCTCCGCGCCGTACCGGCCGAGGAGGCTCTCCACGAGGCGGTCCAGGCGCCGGTCGTTCCTCAGCACCGAGGCGTAGCTCTCCTCGGTGAAGGCGCACTGCTCGTACAGGGGCACGAACCGGTCGGGAAAGAGGTCGCCGAGACGCTTCCGCAGGACTCCCCTGGCGTGGGCGGTCGCCTCCTGCGGCGGGTTGGCCATGGTGTGGTAGTGCTGGTAGGAGAGGTGGGAGATCGCATCGGCGTCCTCGATCCGCGACTTCTCATAGGCGGCCAGGGCCGCCGTCCAGTCCTCGGTGGAGTCGAGGCAGGTGACGAGGGTGCGGGCGTCCTCGAAACCGCAGTTCATGCCGTGGCCCATGAAGGGGGCCATCGCGTGACAGGCGTCTCCGAGCAGCGCGAACGTGTCCTGCCAGACCCATCGGTCGCAGCGTACGACCGTGAGCGTGGAGACGGACTTGGTGGCGAGCTGTCCGGCGATGTCCGGGATGGCGGCGGTCGGTTCGGGGAAGCGGTCGGCGAACACCTCGAACAGGTCCCGGCCGCCGTCGGCCGTGGCGTAGGAGGGCGCCGGCCCTTCGAGGCGCATGAACAGGGAGCCGGAGTACTCCCCCGACGGCATGGGGAACGCGGCGAACAACGCGTCACCGGTCGGCCAGTAGTGCATGGTCCTGCTGTCGAGCCAGCCGCCCGGCACATCGATCTCCTGATAGGCCAGCTCGAGATTCCGCACCTGTGCCGGTGCGGTGCGGGCGGCCAGCGCGGCACGGGCCGTGGAATGGGCGCCGTCGCAGCCGAGGACGCGGCGACACGTCAACCGCCGCCGACCGTGGTGGTCTTCCACGAGCACGGCCGGTTCGTCCAGCTCCACGGAGCGCACCCGCTGCCCGAAGCGTATGCGTACGCCCAGAGTCGCCTCGGCGGCGTCCAGCAGGATGTGATGCAGCCGCTCACGCTCCACCGACCAGATGGGCTGCCCGTCCCGGCTGTAGGGGGTGACGTGGGAGCTGCCGTCGGGCAGGTGCGCGCAGCGCCCGTGCAGGGGGACGCATATCTCCCGCACCGCCCGAGCGAGACCCAGGTCCGACAGTACGCGCCAGCCGCGCGCGGACAGCATCACCGTGAGGGACCGTCCCTGTCCGCCGGCACCGCGGCGCGGGTCCCCCCGCTTCTCCACGATCGTGACCGGACCGAACCGGGGGGCGAGATACATGGCCGTGACCGCACCGACCAGGCCGCCCCCCACGATGACGATCTCGGGATTACGCTCCGCGCGGCCCTCGTCGTTTCCGTGCATGGCATCGCCGTCCCCTCGACTGACCTTCATTCCGCCGACCACCGTCGTTCCGCGTCGCATTCCGGGCAGGGAATTCGTCAGGGCCTAGGGCTGCCCCAGTTCCGCCAGAACCACGGCGCCCACCTCCTTCGTGCTCAGGGACCCGCCGAGGTCGGGGGTGACTCTTCCGGCCTCGACGGCGGCTGCGACTGCCCGGCGAACGGCGCCGGCCTCGCCGGCACGGCCCATGTGCTCGATCAGCAGCGCCACGGAGAGAATGGCGGCGAACGGATTGGCGACCCCGGTCCCCGCGATGTCGGGCGCGCTGCCGTGTACGGGCTCGAAGAGACCGTGCCCGGTGGCGGGGTTGAGATTGGCCGACGCCGCCACGCCGAGCCCGCCCGCGAGGGCGGCGGTGAGATCGCTCAGGATGTCCCCGTAGGAATTGTTCGTGACGATGACGTCGAAGGCGGTCGGATCGGTCGCCAGCTTCATCGCGGCGGCGTCCACGTAGAGATGTGACGTGTCGAACTGCGGGTGCCGCGCGACCGCCTCGTGCCAGCAGCGCTGCCACAACTGCCCGCCGTTCCGGACCGCGTTGGCCTTGTCCACCAGGCACACCGACCGTCGCGCCACGGAGAAGGCGAATTCCATGATGCGCGACACACCGTGATGGGTGCTGAGGTCCACGTCGATGGCGATCTCCTGCGGGGATCCCATCCGTGTGCTGCCGCCGACGCCGCTGTACAGTCCTTCGGTGTTCTCCCTGACGATCACACAGTCGATCGCGCGTCGCGCTTCGTCACGCAGGGGGCTGAGCCTGTCGTGCCACAGCCGCGCGGGCCGGTAATTGGCGTAGAGGTCGAGTTCGAGGCGCAGTGTGGACAGCACGCTCCGTACGTATCCGGTGTCGCTCAGCCGGGGATCCCCGACCGCACCGAGCAGCGTCGCCTCGCTGGTCCGGATCCGGTCGAGATCGGCCTCGGCCAGGGCACCCCCGGTGCGCAGGTACCTTTCCGCGTTCACGTGGTCGAGGACATCCATCCGCACACCGAGTGCGAGAGTCTCAAGAATGTCCAGCGCCGGTTCGATCACTTCCGGCCCGATACCGTCACCGGGAATCACGGTGATCGTCTTCAAAGCGGCACCCCCGCCATGAGGTCACTGGCCCGGCGACTGTGCCCGCCTCTTCTCCTGTTCACCGGCGCTCCATGGCGTTCGGGCACATGAGCCCGCACCGCCCGCACCGTTCTCCGGCGCCGCTCACGCCGGGCCCCGGCGCACGACGTCCGCGACCAGTTCCCCGACGCCGGTTGCCACGTGGAAGTGCCCTCCCGGCCGCACGCTCAGCGTGAACTCACCGGAGGTGACGCGCGCCCACTGCGCCAGTCGCGCCTCGTCCACCAGCGGGTCGCCCACACCGTGATAGCAGTGCACCGGGCAGGACAGCGGCGGGGTCCCGGGGCGGGGCCGGTAGGTGGCATGGGCCCGCAGGTCCGAGCGCAGCGTCGGCAGCAGGAGTTCGCGCAGCTCGGCGCTCTCGGCGATACCGGGTTCGATGCCGCCCAGCCCGCACAGCGTCGCCCAGAACTCGTCGTCGGGTGCCAGGTGGATGCTGTCACCGCCCTCGGTTCCGGGCGGGAGCGCGGCGGACACGCAGAGCCTTCGCGGCTCCTCGCCCGCGTCCCGCAGTACCAAGGCGGTCTCGTAGGCCACCAGCGCGCCCAGACTGTGCCCGAAGAGCACGTGTTCGCTCGGGGGGAGCCGCAGCAGTTCCGCCGCGGCGCGGCCGGCCATCGCGGTCACATCGTCCATGGGTGGCTCCCCGAACCTGTCACCGCGGCCGGGGTACTGGACGGCCACGAGCGACACCCCGGGAGGCAGCGCGGCGGGCCACTCGCTGAATGCGGTCGCCGACCCGCCGGAATGCGGGAAGCACACCACACGAACGTCGGGACGGTCGACGGCGGCCAGAGACCGCACCCAGCCCCGTTCCCGTATCCGGCTCATCATCTCCGCCTTCCTCGTCGGCCGTCGCGTCACCGGTCCCATGGTTTCCACTCCATGCGAAATCACGGAGTCCGCGAAAGATGTCGGCAAGACATCAGCGGCGCCGCGTGGTCGGCCCATGACGATGCGAGGGACAAGGAGGATCCCGGATGAGCCCGTCGCCCGGCCTCACCGGCCCGGTCCACCGGCGTCCCCGTTGGTTTCCGTCCGCGGTCGACCTCCTGAAAGGGACCTCCTGAAAGGGAAAGCCATCATGCTCGAGGGTTTTGTGCCCTGGCCCGGCCGGCTGGCGGCGGACCTGCGCCGGACGGGAGTCTGGCTCGGCCGGCCGATCGGTGACCTGCTGCACGAATCCTGCCGACGGCATGCCGACCGCGTGGCCGTGGTCTGCGGCGAGCGCAGGATGACCTACGCGGAGCTGTCCGGACGGGCCGACCGGCTGGCGGGCGGCCTGATCGAACTGGGCATCAGACCGCTCGACCGGGTGGTCGTACACCTGCCCAACATCCCCGAGTTCGTCATCCTGGTCTTCGCCCTGCTGCGCGCCGGAGCCATCCCGGTCCTGGCGCTGCCCGGCCACCGCAAGGCCGAGATATCCCACATGTGTGCCCATTCCGGTGCGGTGGCCTACGCCGTGAAGGACGAGTTCGGCGGATTCGACTTCCGCGAGCTCGCCCGGGAGATCCCCTCCGTGCCGCACGTGCTCGTCAGCGGCGACGCCCAGGAGTTCACCGCACTGGAGTCGCTGGGCAGCGAGGGCGTCCCGCTGCCCCGCGTGGACCCGTCCGATCCGGCGCTGTTCCTGCTGTCCGGGGGCACCACCGGACTGCCGAAACTGATCCCCCGGACCCATGACGACTACGTCTACGTGATGCGGGCCACCGCGGAAGCGATGCGCGTCGGCCCGGACTTGGCCTATCTCGCCGTCAATCCCGTCGCGCACCAGGCGGCGCTCGCCTGTCCGGGTGTGCTCGGCAGTCTCCTGCTGGGCGGCAAGGCGGTCCTCACGTCGAGTGTGCGTCCCGACGAGGTGTTCCCGCTGATCCGTCGCGAGGGCGTCACCGTGACCACGCTCGTGCCCTCCGTACTGCGGTTGTGGGCCGACTCAGGACGGCAGCCCGGCGAACTGTCCGGACTGCTCATCCAGGTCGGCAGCGCCCCGCTCGACCCGGCACTCGCGAGTCGGGCGGGTCAGGTCCTCGGGTGCCGGATCATGCGGTGGTACGGCATCAGCGAGGGTCTGCTGACCCACACCAGGCTCGACGATCCGGACGAGGTGGCCGTGAACACGGACGGACGGCCCATGTCGCGGGCCGACGAGGTCCGGATCGTCGACGAGTCCGGGAAGACCGTGCCCGACGGGGAGGCCGGCGAGATGGAGGTACGGGGTCCGTACACGATCCGGGGGTACTACCGGGCTCCCGAGGAGAACGCCCGTGCGTTCACGCCGGACGGCTTCTTCCGGACCGGCGATCTCGTCCGGCGCAGGCCGGACGGCAACATCATGATCGTCGGAAGGATCAAGGACGTCATCAACCGGGCCGGTGAAAAGGTGTCGGCGGAGGAGGTGGAGCGGCAACTGCGCACCCACCCGGCCGTACAGGACGCGGCCGTGATCGGTGTGGCGGACACCGTGCTCGGCGAGCGGACGTACGCGTTCGTCGTGCTGACCGAGGCGGATGTCCGGACGTCCGCGATGAAGGAGTTCCTCCGGGAGCGCGGCCTGGCCACGTACAAGATCCCCGACCGGCTGGTCCCGGTCGCCCGGCTGCCGCGCACCCCGATGGGCAAGGTGGACAAGAAGGCGCTGCGCGCGCTTGCCGCCGCGTCGGCAAGGTGACCGGCCCGGGGTACCGCCGTCTCCTCGGCCGGCCGTTCCTGATACGCACCGGCCCTCGCGCCCGTCCGGAGCGGCAGGCCCGGGAACCGTGCCGAGACAGGTCCCGGGCCTGCCGCTCCGGCCTCCCCCTCGACTCCGCCGGGGTCTTGGTTCAGACCCGGATCAGCGTGACATCCTGTTCGTGGACCGCGTGGAAGCGGGGCACCAGCGGCAGGCCGCCCCGGGGGGCCAGTTCCAGGACGGTGGCCTCGACGTGGGCGGCTCCCTGGTACAGGGCGCCGAAGGGCCTGCCGGTGTTGACCCAGCGGTGCTCGGCGCCGTCGCACACCGCGCGGGTGCCGCCGATGCCGTGGCGCGCCGTCGAGTCGTTCCGGCTGATGGCGGAGCCGACGAAGACCACCCCGGTGGCGTCGGTGCAGCGGTAGGTGCCGTGGATGGTGACGGTGCCGTCCGCCGCCAGGCGGGCGGTCGGGTCGACGGTGACGGTCTCGTCGGCGGCCGTGGCGGCGGATGCGGGTGCGGCCGGTGCGGCGGCCAGCAGGGCCGCGGCGACCGCGCCGAGGGTGCCGAGGGTGCCGAGGGTGCCGAGGGTGCCGAGAACGGGACGCAGGGACCTGACGGACATGGAAGGCCTCCCAGTTGACTGCAATGGGGGCTTCCACTGGTACCGGGCACTCGCGCGCGCGGCCGTGATCTCACTCCTTCGGTGGCGAGTCCGCCGCGGGCGTCGGGGAACGGTCCCCGCACTGTCCGCGTGTTGTCACACTTGGCGGCGGGCCGTTCCGATGAGTTCACGACGGGTGCATGGTCTACCCGTACGAGTGGTCCCGACGGCCGCCGTACGAACGGTCCGCCGACCGGACCCACCGACGTGGAGGTGCGCCATGTGTTCCCACCAGCCCTCGTGCCCCGCAGCCGACGCCCATGTTCCGCACGTCGTCGCCGCCCGCCCCGAGCAGGGCTGGAGCCTGCTGTGCAACGGGGCGATCGTCTTCGACGACACCGGTGAACTGCTGCCCGACGGCCGGGTCGTGGCGCCGCACCGGGTACCCGCCGAGCGGCTCGCGATGGCTGCCTGACACCTGGCCACCACTGTTCCGCGACCAACTCCCGCAGCGCCGGGGCGAGTTGCTCCGGCCGGTCCTCGGCGATCAGCGTCCGGGAGTCCCCGATCTCCGGCAGCAGGCCCCTGGGCAGGAGTTCGGCGACGCGGTGGCCGTGGGCGCGGGGCATCTGGGCGAGCCGCTCGGGGTGCCGGGCCGCCACCGTCCGGGCGCGGCCGCAGTCGCTCTCGGCGAGCGTGACGTCCCACAGGCCGAGCCGGTCGGGGAACTCAACGATGCACGACGAGATCCTACGTCCCCTCGTCCAGTACCGCGAAGCCGTCGAGTTCCACCAACGCCCGCTCGTCCCACAGTCGGACCACCTGCACGACCGCCATCGCCGGGTAGTCGCGGCCCGCGAACTTGCGCCAGAGGCGGCCGAGTTCGAAGGTGCGGGCGCGGTAGTCGGCGACGTCGGTGGCGTAGACCGTGACACGGGCGAGGTCGGCGGGGGTGCCACCGGCGGCGCGCAGCGCGGCGAGGAGGTTGGCAAGGGCCCGTTCGAACTGCTCGGGGAGGGTGTCGCCGACGACCTTGCCGTCCGCGTCGAGAGCCGTCTGGCCTGCCAGGAACACCAGCCGGGAGCCGGTTGCCACGACGGCGTGGGAGAAGCCCGTGGGCGGGGACAGCCCGGGCGGGTTGACTCGCTCGGCGGTCACGGCGCCTCCCCGGTCGTGTGGGACTGTGCGTACAGCTCCTTGGCGATGATGCCCCGCTGCACCTCGCTCGCGCCCTCGTAGATCCGAGGTGCGCGCACCTCGCGGTAGAGGTGTTCGAGGAGGTGGCCGCGGCGCAGGGCGCGGGCGCCGTGCAACTGGACGGCCGTGTCGACGACGTACTGCGCGGTCTCGGTGGCGAGCAGCTTCGCCATGGCGGAGCGCCTGGGGACGTCCGGGGCGCCGTCGTCGTACGCCGTCGCCGCCGCGTACACCATCAGGCGGGCCGCCTCCGTGCGCAGGGCCATCTCGGCTGTCTGGTGGGCGACGGTCTGCAGGTCGCTCAGCCTGCCGCCGAAGGCGTCGCGCCGGGCGGTGTGGGCGACGGTGGCGTCCAGCGCGGCCTGCGCCATGCCGACGGCGAAGGCGCCGACGCTGGGGCGGAACAGGTTGAGGGTGCCCATGGCGACCCGGAAACCGCGGTCGGCCTCACCGAGCACGTCGTCCGCCGTGACCGGGACCCCGTCGAAGTCCAGGGTGCCGATGGGGTGCGGGGAGAGCATCTCCAGCGCGCTGCCGGTGAGGCCGGGCCGGTCGGCCGGGACCAGGAAGGCGGTCACGCCGCGGGACCCGGCGCCGGGCGTGGTGCGTGCGAAGACGGTGTGGACGTCGGCCTCGGGCGCGTTGGAGATCCAGCACTTCCCGCCGCTGAGCCGCCAGCGGGACGGGCCGTCGGGGCGGGCCGCGAGCGCCAGCGCCGCCGCGTCCGATCCCGCCCCGGGCTCGCTGAGGGCGAAGGCCGCCACCGCGCTGCCGTCGATCACCGCGGGCAGCCAGCGGTCGCGCTGGGCGGGGGTGCCATGGGCGTGGACCGGGTGGGCGCCCAGGCCCTGGAGGGCGAGGGCGGTCTCGGCCTCGGTGCAGGCGTAGGCGAGGGACTCCCGCATCAGGCACAGGTCGAGGGCGCCGGAGGTGAACAGGCGCTCCAGGAGGCCGAGCCGGCCCAGTTCGGCGAGGAGCGCGCGGTTCACCCGGCCGGGCTCGCCCTTCTCCGCCAGCGGGCGCAGCCGGTCGGCGGCCAGGGTGCGCAGCTCGGCGCACCACGCCGAGTGTTCCGGGTCGAGCGAGAATGCGGGCATTCGCCGGTCCTCCCTCCCCCCGGGGCGCCCGGGGTTCACCTCCACCGTATCGCGCTCCATTGACTGTCGTCACCAACACGATACGCTCCCTGTGCGAGCCCACCACCACGAGGGGGCGAACCGCCATGGACCCGATGGCTCCCAGCAGGAACCAGCACGGCGACCCGAGCAGGGACGACGCCCGGCCGGCCACCGCCTCGGCCCACGTCGACACCTTCGCGCGCGACCACCTCCCGCCCCCGGAACAGTGGCCCGAGCTCCGCTTCGACCTGCCGGAGCTGCGCTACCCCGCCCGGCTGAACTGCGCCGCCGAGCTGCTGGACCGCACCGGCGCCGGGCGCCCGGTGTTCCGTACTCCGTCCGGGGAGACCTGGACCTACGGCGAGCTGCGCGCCCGAGTCGACCGCGTCGCGCACGTCCTCACCGGCGAGCTCGGCGTGGTCCCCGGCAACCGGGTACTGCTGCGCGGCCCGACGACCCCGTGGCTGGCAGCCTGCTGGCTGGCCGTGCTGAAGGCGGGCGCGGTCGCCGTCACGGTGCTGGCCCAGCAGCGCCCGCACGAGCTGAGCACGGTCTGCGAGATCGCCCGGGTCCGGCACGCGCTGTGCGACGTACGGGCCGTGGACGACCTGGCCAAGGCGGAGATACCGGGGCTCGCGATCACGACGTACGGCGGCGACGCGCCCGACGATCTCCTCCACCGTCCGGCACCCGACGTCCCGTACCCGGCCGTGGCCACCGCCGCGGACGACGTGGCGCTCATCGCCTTCACCTCGGGCACCACCGGCCGGCCCAAGGGCTGCGTGCACTTCCACCGGGACGTGCTGGCGATCGCGGACACCTTCTCCCGGCATGTGCTCAAGCCCCGCGCGGACGACGTCTTCGCGGGCAGTCCCCCGCTCGGTTTCACCTTCGGCCTCGGCGGTCTGGTGGTCTTCCCGATGCGTGCCGGGGCCAGCGCCCTGCTGCTCGAACAGGCCCATCCCGAGCAGCTGCTGGCCGCCGTCGCCGAACACCGGGTGTCCGTCATGTTCACCGCTCCCACCGCCTACCGGGCGATGCTCGACGAGCTGGACGGGTACGACACCTCCTCGCTCAGGCGCTGTGTGTCCGCCGGGGAGAACCTTCCGGCGGCCACCTGGCACGCCTGGCACGAGCGGACCGGCCTGCGCATCGTCAACGGCATCGGCGCGACCGAGCTGCTGCACATCTTCATCTCGGCGGCGGACGAGGACATCCGCCCCGGCACCACCGGGGTGCCCGTACCGGGGTGGCACGCGCGCGTGCAGGACGAGCACGGCGTCCCCGTGGCCGACGGAACGCCGGGCCTGCTGGCCGTCCGGGGCCCCGTCGGCTGCCGTTACCTCGCCGACCCGCGGCAGCGCGTGTACGTGCGCGACGGCTGGAACGTCACCGGCGACACCTACGTCCGCGACAGCGACGGCTACTTCCGCTACGTGGCCCGCGCCGACGACATGATCATCTCGGCCGGGTACAACATCGCGGGCCCGGAGGTCGAGGACGCACTGCTGCGCCACCCGGACGTGGTGGAGGCGGCGGTCGTCGGGCGGCCCGACGAGGCGCGCGGGCAGGTCGTGGTGGCCTACGCCGTCCTGAAGGCGGGCGCGGCGCGGGACGCGGAGGCCCTGCGCGCGCATGTGAAGTCCGAGCTGGCGCCGTACAAGTGCCCGCGCGAGATAGTCTTCCTGGACGCACTGCCGCGCACGGCGACGGGCAAGCTCCAGCGGTTCCGGCTGCGCGGCGCGGATCCGGCGGGGTGAGTGTGACCAGCAGTGATGCCGACGACCTAAAATGATCAATGTGTCCGAGCAGCACGCGCAGCACGCCCCGAGGTCCCTCATCGTCACGCTCTACGGAGCGTACGGCCGCTTCGTGCCGGGCCCGGTGCCGGTCGCCGAGCTGATCCGGCTGCTGGCCGCGGCCGGCGTGGACGCGCCCTCCGTGCGCTCCTCGGTGTCCCGGCTCAAGCGGCGCGGGCTGCTGGTGCCGGCCCGCACGGCGCAGGGCGCGGCGGGCTACGAACTGTCCGACGAGGCACGCCAGTTGCTCGACGACGGCGATCGCCGCATCTACGCCGCCGCACCGCCCGAGGACGAGGGCTGGGTGCTCGCCGTGTTCTCCGTGCCGGAGTCGGAGCGCAACAAGCGGCACGTGCTGCGCTCCCGGCTGGCCGGGCTCGGCTTCGGCACGGCGGCGCCCGGCGTGTGGATCGCCCCGGCCCGGCTGTACGAGGAGACCCGGCACACGCTCCGGCGGCTCCAGCTGGACCCGTACGTGGACTTCTTCCGCGGCGAGCACCTGGGCTTCACCCCGACGGCCCAGGCGGTCGGGCGCTGGTGGGACCTGGCGGCGATCGCCAAGCAGCACGAGGCGTTCCTGGACCGGCACGCGCGCGTGCTGCGCGCCTGGGAGCAGCGCGCCGAGACCCCGCCCGAGGAGGCCTACCGCGACTACCTCCTCGCCCTGGACTCCTGGCGCCATCTGCCCTATGCCGATCCCGGCCTGCCCGCCCGGCTGCTGCCCGCCGACTGGCCGGGGGCCCGCTCGGCCGCCGTCTTCCGCGGGCTGCACGAGCGGCTGCGGGACGCGGGGGCCGGGTTCGCCGGTCTGTGACGGCCGGTCAACCGCCGAGTCCGAGCCGGGGCCTGGGGGCGTCCGTGCGGCCGGTCTGCGGGCGGCGGCTGCCCGCGCGGTAGGGCACCGGCCAGACGGCGGCCGGGCCCGTGTAGCCCTGTTCGGCGGCGGCGTGCAGGGTCCAGTGCGGGTCGTACAGATGCGGGCGGGCGAGCGCGCAGAGGTCCGTACGCCCGGCCAGGAGCAGGGAGTTGACGTCGTCCCAGGAGGAGATCGCACCGACCGCGATCACGGGGACACCGGCCTCGTGCCGGATCCGGTCGGCGAACGGCGTCTGGTAGGACCGCCCGAACTCCGGCCGCTCCCCGGCGACCACCTGCCCGGTCGACACGTCGATCGCGTCGGCGCCCTGCGCGGCGAACGCGCGGGCGATGGCCACGGCCTCCTCGGCCGTCGTTCCGCCCTCGGCCCAGTCGGTGGCGGAGATCCGTACGGTCATGGGGCGCTCCTCGGGCCACACCGCGCGCACGGCGTCGAAGACCTCCAGCGGGAAGCGCAGCCGCTTCTCCAGCGAGCCGCCGTAGGCGTCCGTGCGGTGATTGGTCAGCGGGGAGAGGAAACCGGAGAGCAGATAGCCGTGGGCGCAGTGCAGTTCGAGCAGGTCGAAGCCGACGCGGGCGGCCCGCCGGGCGGCGGTGGCGAACTGCTCGCGGACATCGGTCAGCTGGGAGCGGGAGAGCTGGCGCGGGGTCTGGCCGCCCGGCCTGTACGGCAGCGGGGAGGCGGCCACCAGGGGCCAGTTGCCGTCCGGGAGCGGCTCGTCCATGCCCTCCCACATCAGCCTGGTGGAGCCCTTGCGCCCGGAGTGGCCGAGCTGCACGCCGATCGCGGTGCCCGGCGCCTGCCGGTGCACGAAGCCGGTGATCCGCCGCCATGCCTCCGCCTGCCGCCCGGTCCACAGTCCGGCGCAGCCCGGGGTGATCCGGCCCTCGGGGCTGACGCAGACCATCTCGGTCATCACCAGGCCGGCGCCGCCGAGGGCGCGGGCGCCCAGGTGGACGAGATGGAAGTCACCGGGCACGCCGTCGACCGCCGAGTACATGTCCATGGGCGAGACGACGACCCGGTTG
This sequence comes from Streptomyces sp. NPDC020801, assembly GCF_044334385.1. Taxonomy (NCBI): domain Bacteria; kingdom Bacillati; phylum Actinomycetota; class Actinomycetes; order Kitasatosporales; family Streptomycetaceae; genus Streptomyces; species Streptomyces sp. NPDC020801. Next base: position 276,685 of record NZ_JBIRST010000011.1, on the reverse strand, counting down.
CGCAGGGTCAGCCCGCGCAGCCGGAACGGGGTGAACATCGGGGGCGTGCCGGGCGGGCAGCCGAACTCGCCCTCCACGGCCTCGGTGAAGCGGGCGTCCCGCAGGCGCAGGTTGTCGTGGGTGACGCGGCGGCTGCGGGTGAGCAGGTTGAAGGCGAACTGGCGGGGCGGCTGGTCCAGGTACAGGCCCAGGTTCTCGAACCACTCCAGGCTGGCGCGGGCGGCGCGCTGGGTGGAGGCGACGACCGGTTTGCGCTCCTCCTCGTAGGCGGTCAGCGCCTCGTCCAGCAAGTCCTGTTCCGCCAGGCAGGCGGCGAGCGCGAGGGCGTCCTCGACGGCGAGCTTGGTTCCGGAGCCGATGGAGAAGTGGGCGGTGTGGGCGGCGTCGCCGAGCAGGACCAGGTTGCCGTGCGACCAGCGCTCGTTGACGACCGTGCGGAAGGTGGTCCAGGCCGACTTGTTGGACCTGAGCGGCCGTCCGCCGAGCGCGTCCGCGAAGATCTTGGCGCAGCGCTCGACGGACTCCTGCTCGTCCATCTCCGCGAAGCCGGCCGCGCGCCACACCTCCTCGCGCATCTCGACGATGACCGTGGAGGAGCCGGCCGCATAGGGATAGCCGTGCAGCTGCATCACGCCGTGCTCGGTCTCGGCGACCTCGAAGCGGAAGGCGTCGAAGGCGAAGTCGGCGGCGAGCCAGATGTAGCGGCAGCGGTGGCCGGTCACGCGTGGGCGGAAGACCTCGGCGTACGCCTCCCGCGTGGCGCTGTGCACCCCGTCGGCTGCGATCACCAGGTCGTACGCCTGCACGAGCCCCGCCGGGTCCGGCGCCTCGGTGCGGAAACGCAGCTCGACGCCGAGGCAGCGGCAGCGCTCGTGCAGGATCTCCAGGAGCCTGCGCCTGCCCAGCGCGGCGAAGCCGTGGCCGCCGGAGGTGTGCCGGGCGCCGCGGTGCACGATGTCGATGTCGTCCCAGCGCACGAAGTCGCGCTGCAGCGCCTGGTAGACCACCGGGTCGGCGTGTTCGATCCCGCCGAGCGTCTCGTCGGAGAGCACGACCCCGAACCCGAAGGTGTCGTCGGGCGCGTTGCGCTCGAAGACGGTGACCTCGCGGGCGGGGTCGAGTCGCTTGAGCAGGGCGGCCGCGTACAGGCCCCCGGGCCCGCCGCCGATGACCGCGACCCTCGTGGCACCGGTCATCTCCGGTCACCTCCCCCGCCACTTGGGCGGCCGCTTCTCGGTGAAGGCGGCGTGGAACTCGGCGTAGTCCTCGCCGTTCATCAGCAGGGCCTGCGTGGCGGCGTCCATCTCGACCGCGGCGGCAAGCGGCATGTCCAGCTCGGCGGTGAGCAGGGCCTTGGTCTGGGCGTGGGCGAGGGCCGGGCCGTCGGCGAGGCGGTGGGCCAGGGCCTGGGCCTCCTCGTCGGCGTGTCCTTCGCCCGTGAGCACGCTGATCAGCCCGATCCGCTCGGCCTCGGGCGCCCGCACCGGCTCGCCGAGCATCAGCAGCCGGGTCGCGTGGCCGAGCCCGACCACCCGGGGCAGCAGATAGGCCGCGCCCATGTCGCCGCCGGACAGGCCGACCCGGGTGAAGAGGAAGGCGAACCGGGCGCTCGGGTCCGCCACGCGGAAGTCGGCGGCCAGCGCCAGTACCGCCCCCGCTCCCGCCGCGACCCCGTGCACCGCCGCGATCACCGGGAAGGGGCACTCCCGTACGGCCCGGACCACCTGCCCGGTCATGCGGTTGAAGTCCAGCAGCTGTGCGGTGTCCATGCCCAGGGTGGCGCCGATGATCTCGTCGACGTCGCCGCCCGAGCAGAAGCCACGTCCCTCGCCGGCCAGCACCAGGGCGCGCACGGCCCGCTCGCGGGAGAGTTCGGCGAGCAGGTCGCGCAGGTCGGCGTAGGCGCCGAAGGTCAGCGCGTTGAGTTTCTCGGGACGGTGGAGCGTGACGGTGGCGACACCGTCGGTGATCTCGGCGCGCAGATGCCGCCAGCGCGAGGTACGGGCGGCGGAACCGGTGAAGGGACTCATGACGTGCGGCCTCCTCGGGGGCTGCCCCCTGCCTCTGCCTGGGCCTGCGCCCATGCCTGTGGCTCGCTGAGCTTCCCTCCCGAAGCTATCACCCATCCGTGACTGTCGTCACGAGTGCGCGATATGGGCCGTGACAATGTGGCCGGTACCCGCCGCTTCGTCACGGCTCGTCAATAGCGCGGTAACGACGGGCGCAGGCACGGGAGAGGTGCCGTTCCCCCGGGTAGGCCGTCCGTGCCGGGGCCCGCCGGTTCCGGACGGAGGCCGCCGGAAGCCGCCCGGACGGCCCCCGTACCATTCCTGAGACCGAAAGCAGGACAGCCTGATGGTGACCACTGGGACGTTCTGCGCCATGAACGGACACACGTTGCACGAACCCCCCGCCGCCTCAGCCTCTTGGCGCGTCGCGCTGCCGCACACGGCCGCCGCCGTGCCGGTGGCCCGCGCCCTGGTCCGAACCGCGCTGGCCGAGCTGGAGCACACGGCCGATGGCGACACGGCGGAGCTGCTCACGGCGGAACTGGTCGCGAACGCGGTGGAGCACACCGCGGGCCTGGGCCCGATAGAGCTGGTGGTGGAGCTGTTGCCAAGCGGCTGCCATGTCGAGGTGCACGACCCGGACCCGGCCCCGCCCGGCGGCCTGACCCACCCGGGACTCACGGCACCGGACCCCTGGCAGGAGCACGGGCGCGGCCTGCTGCTGATCCGCGCCCTCAGCTCGTCCTGCGGGCACCGCCCGACCGAGTCGGGCAAGGCGGTGTGGTTCAGGCTGTCCGCGATGCGGCCTCGGCTGCGTCCCGCGTGACCTCCATGGCCACCGGGACGTCCGCGGCGACCGCGGTGTCCGCGGTGCCCGCGGCTAGAGCCGCCCGCGCCGCCAGGCGGGAGTTCCGGCGCCCGTAGAGGACGTAGACGGCGAGCCCGGCCGCGAGGAACGCGGCGAACTGGACCCAGGTCGCCCAGCCCGTCTCGTACATCAGATACAGGCAACAGGCGACGCCGAGCAGCGGGACAACGGGGTAGAGCGGCACCCGGAAGCTGCGGGCGAGGCCCGGCTGGCGGCGGCGCAGCGCGATCACGGCGACGTTGACGACGGCCATGGTGGCAAGGGTGCCGATGGTGCACAGGTTGACCACGGCGTCCAGCGACGCGAAGGCCGCGGGGAGCGCGAAGACGATCGCCACGATCAGGGTGCCGGCGACGGGCGTGGCGGTGCGCTGCGAGACCTTCTCGAAGACGCGTGGGACGAGGCCGTCGCGGGACATCGACATCAGGATGCGGGTCTGGCCGTACATCACGGCGAGGACGACCGAGGCGATGGCGACGACCGCGCCGAAGGCGATCACCGCGCCGCCGGCCGAGGAGCCGGTCACGACGTTGACGACGTAACTCAGCGCGGCGGGCCGGCCGCCGACCTGGCCGCCGCCGATGGCGCCGATCGCGGCGAGCGCGACCGCGCAGTACAGCAGGGTGACCAGGCCGATGCAGACGAGGATGGCGACGGGGATGTCCCGGCGCGGGTTCTTCGCCTCCTCGCCGGCCGTGGTGATCGCGTCGAAGCCGATGTAGGAGAAGAACGCGGCCGTGGTGCCCGCGCCGATGCCGCTGATGCCGGCCGGCGAGAACGGGGTGAGGTTGCCGTGCCGGAAGGCGGTGAAGCCGATGGCGCAGAACGCGACCAGGGATCAGGTTGCGCGGTGCACGGGTCGGGCGAGCGTCGCGACCATGATCGCCTTGATGGTGTGCAGCCGGTTCTCGGCCTCGTCGAAGACGACCGAGTGGGCCGACTCGAACACCTCGTCGGTGACCTCCAGGGAGGTGAGGCCGTGCCGCTCGTGGATGTCGCGGCCGACCTTGGTGCCCAGGTCGTGGAAGGCGGGCAGGCAGTGCAGGAACCTGACGTCCGGGTTGCCGGTGGCGCGCAGCACGTCCATCGTCACGGCGTACGGGGCGAGGGCCTCGATGCGCTCGTCCCAGACCTCCTTGGGCTCTCCCATGGACACCCAGACGTCGGTGGCGACGAAGTCGGCGCCGCGCACGCCGTCCTCCAGGGACTCGGTGAGCGTGATGCGGGCGCCGCTGGCCCCGGCGAGCTCGCGCGCCCGGTCGACGATCTCCTGGGCGGGCCAGTAGGTCTTGGGAGCGACCAGGCGCACGTCCATGCCGAGCAGGGCGCCGGTGACGAGGTAGGAGTTGCCCATGTTGAAGCGGGCGTCGCCGAGGTAGGCGAAGGCGATCTCCTTCAGCGGCTTGGCGCTGTGCTCGGTCATGGTGAGCACGTCGGCCAGCATCTGGGTCGGATGCCAGTCGTCGGTGAGCCCGTTGTAGACGGGGACGCCGGCATGGGCGGCCAGCTCCTCGACGGCGGCCTGGCTGTCCCCGCGGTACTCGATGGCGTCGAACATCCGGCCGAGCACACGGGCGGTGTCCTTGACGGACTCCTTGTGCCCGATCTGCGAGCCGGACGGATCGAGACAGGTCGTCGAGGCGCCCTGGTCGGCGGCGGCGACCTCGAAGGCACAGCGGGTGCGTGTCGAGGTCTTCTCGAAGATCAGCGCGATGTTCTTCCCGCCCAGGTACCGCGTCTCGGTCCCGGCCCGCTTGGCGGCCTTCAGCTCGGCGGCCAGCTCGACCAGCCCGCGAAACTCCTCCTCGGTGAAGTCCAGCTCCTTGAGGAAGTGGCGGCCGGCGAGGGCGGTCGGGACTGTCGCCATGGGGGCGCTCCAACGGATGAGGGACACGGACTTTGGAATTCTATACGAGGATCAGCATTTCTATGCGACACCCTCCTGTGCCGTGCGGCACTGCACCTGCGGCACCACATCCCGCAGGCCACACCCTCCACCCCACGCCCACGCCCTACACCCGGACGGCGTCCCGCTCGACGGGACAGCTCATGCAGCGCGGGCCTCCCCTGCCGCGCCCCAGCTCGCTGCCGGGGATCTCGATCACTTCGATACCCTGTTTGCGCAGGTGGGTGTTGGTGGTGGAGTTGCGCTCGTAGGCGACGACCACGCCCGGTTCGACGGCGAGGACGTTGCACCCGTCGTCCCACTGCTCGCGCTCGGCCGCGTGCACGTCCTGGGTGGCGGTCAGCACCCGGATCTCGCTCAGACCGAGCGAGGCGGCGATCGCGCGGTGCATGTGCTCCGGCGGATGGTCGGTGACCTTGAGCTCCTTTTCACCGGCGCCCGGTTCGATGGTGTACGAGCGGAGCATGCCGAGCCCGGCGTACTGGGTGAAGGTGTCGCCGTCGACCATGGTCATCACGGTGTCGAGGTGCATGAAGGCCCGCCGCTTCGGCATGTCGAGCGCGACGATCGTCCGGGCCGACCCCGCGGCGAACAGCTTGTGGGCGAGCATCTCGACGGCCTGGGGCGTGGTCCGCTCGCTCATGCCGATGAGCACGGCGCCGTTGCCGATGACCAGCACGTCCCCGCCCTCGATGGTGGACGGGTAGTCGGCCTGCCCCTCCGACCAGACGTTGAACGACGCGCCGCGGAAGAGCGGGTGGTAGCGGTAGATCGCCTCGAAGTGCACGGTCTCGCGCTGCCGGGCGGGCCAGCGCATCGCGTTGATGGAGACGCCGTCGTAGATCCACGCGGAGGTGTCGCGCGTGAAGAGGTGGTTGGGCAGCGGCCCGAGCAGGAAGTCGTCCAGGTCCATGACGTGGAAGCGGACGGACGTCGGCTCCGCGTACCCCTGGAGGAACTCGCGCTTGGTCATGCCGCCGACGAGGGCCTCCGTGAGCTCCTGCGCGGAGAGGGTCTCGAACGCGGCCCGGAGGTGGTCCGTGGCGAGCGGCCCGTACTCCTTCTCGTCGAAGACGCGGTCCAGGACGAGCGACCGGGCCGAAGGGATCTCCATCGTCTCGGTCAGCAGGTCACCGAAGAGGTGCACGGCGACACCGCGGTCGCGCAGCGCGTCGGCGAACCCGTCGTGCTCGGCGCGCGCCCGTCGCACCCAGAGCACGTCGTCGAAGAGGAGGGCGTCCTTGTTGCTGGGGGTGAGCCTTTTGAGCTCGAGATCGGGCCGGTGCAGGATGACGCGACGCAGCCGCCCGGCCTCGGAGTCGACATGGAATCCCATGCCTCCATCCTGACCATCGGAGACCGACTTCATCCTCCGCTTGCACAGTTCTGCGTCTCAATTGTTTCGCCTTCTTGTTCTCGTCGCCTTGACGACAAGCGGGCGGCCCGATTATCGTCGCCATGACGAGAAAGAGGCGAGAGGGAGGACGAGGGGGGACTCATGGCCGACATCACCCGGCGCCCGGGGTGGCGCCATCTGCGCAGCGCGCCGACCGCGCACATCCGGCACCATCGCTCGGGCAAGCTGGTCCACGACGGCACCGGACTGAGCTTCCGGTTCCGCGCACTGGCCGCCGTGCTCAGCGAGGTACCGGTCGACGACCGCGAGTTGGCCATCACGTTCCATGCCCGTACGGCGGACTTCCAGGACGTGGCGGTCCAGGCGACCGTCACCTACCGGATCAGCGACCCGGCCGTCGCCGCCGCCCGCCTCGACTTCTCGATCGACCCGGACACCGGTGTGTGGCGCGGCGCGCCGCTGGAGCAGCTGGGCACGCTGCTCACCGAGACGGCCCAGGAGCACGCGCTGGCCGTCCTGGCCCGTACGCCGCTGTCGGCCGCGCTGGTGGACGGGGTGAGCGCGGTGCGCGAGCGCGTCACGGCCGGCCTGGCCGCCGAGCCCCGGCTGCCGGCCACCGGCATCGAGGTGGTGGCCGTCCGTGTGGTGGCGCTGCGCCCGGAACCGGAGGTCGAACGGGCCCTGCGCACCCCGGCCCGCGAGCAGATCCAGCAGGAGGCGGACCGGGCGACGTACGAGCGGCGGGCGGTGGCCGTGGAGCGGGAGCGGGCGATCGCCGAGAACGAGCTGGCGAGCCGGATCGAACTGGCCCGGCGCGAGGAGCAGTTGGTCGAGCAGCGGGGCAACAATGCCCGGCGCGAGGCCGAGGAGCAGTCGGCGGCCGACGCGGTGCGCGCCGAGGCGGAGGCGGCCCGGACCGTGCGGCTCGCTCAGGCGGAGGCGGCCCGGACGGAACGGCTCGGACGGGCCGAAGCGGTGAAGGCACGCGCGGTGGGTGAGGCCGAGGCGCAGGCGCGGGCGGCCTGGCTGCGGGTGCACGCCGAGGTGGACGTGGCGACGCTGCACGCGCTGACGGGGTCCCGGCTGGCCGAGAACCTTCCGCGCATCGGCAGCGTCACCGTCTCGCCGGACGTGCTCACCGGGCTGCTCGCCAAGCTCGGCAGCTTCGGCGGCAGCGGCACCCGCACCGGCACAGGCACCCGCACCCGCACCGGCACAGGCCCGGACGCGGGGGCGGGGCTGGGGGCGGGGGCGGGGGCGGGGGCGGGGGCGGGGGCGTGAGCCTGGCGCCGCGGGCCGTGCTCGTCCACCGCACCACGGAGTACGAGGAGCTGGTGGCCCGCCACGGTACGCACGGTCAGGCCGCCTTCTTCCTCTCCTCCCGGGGCCGGGACATCGCTCAGGTCGCCGAACGGCACCACCGGAACCGGCGGGCGCTGGCCGAGGTGGCGTCGGCGGTTCCGCCGGCCTGGCGGCAGGCCCGGGTGGAACGGGCGGATCTGGACCGCTTCCTGTTCGCCCCCGAGGACGTGGTCGTCGTGGTCGGCCAGGACGGGCTGGTGGCCAACGTGGCCAAGTACCTGGCGGGACAGCCGGTCATCGGCGTCGACACCGACCCCGGGCGCAATCCGGGGGTGCTGGTGCGGCACCGGCCCGGGGACGCGGCGGTCCTGCTCGCCTCGGTGCTCGGGCGGAGTACGGGGGTCGAGGAGCGCACGATGGTCGAGGCCGTCGCCGACGACACCCAGCGGCTCCTCGCGCTCAACGAGATCTATCTGGGCGCGCCCGGTCACCAGACCGCCCGGTACCGCCTGGGCCTCGAGGACGACGGGGGTGTCGTCGAGGCCCAGGCCTCCTCCGGGGTGCTGGTGGGCACGGGCACGGGAGCCACCGGCTGGCTTGGCTCGGTGTGGCAGGAGAGAGGGAGCACCATCGCCCTCCCCCGCCCCACCGAGGACCGCCTGCTGTGGTTCGTGCGTGAGGCCTGGCCCTCACCGGCCACCGGCACCTCACTGGTGGCCGGCGAGCTGCCGGCGTCCGCGTCCCTGCGGCTGACCGTCGAGTCCGAGCGGCTGATCGCCTTCGGGGACGGCATGGAGACGGACGCGGTGGAACTGACCTGGGGGCAGACGGTCCGGGTGGGGGTGTGCGGGGAGCGGCTGCGGCTGGTGGGGTGAACCGCTCCCCGTGAACCGCTCCCCGTGTCCCTCAGAGCCGGGGGTCAACCGGCTCCGACTCCAGGGCAAGCACCCCGAACACGGCCTCGTGCACCCGCCACAGCGGTTCGCCGTCCGCCAGCCGGTCCAGGGCCTCCAGGCCGAGGGCGTACTCGCGGATCGCCAGCGAGCGCTTGTGGTTGAGGAAACGCTGCCGGAGCCGGGCGAGGTTGTCCGGGCGGGTGTACTCGGGACCGTAGATGATCCGCAGGTACTCGCGGCCGCGGCACTTGATGCCCGGCTGGACCAGCCTGCCCTCCGCGCTGCGCACTAGCGCGCCCAGCGGCTTGACGACCATGCCCTCGCCGCCGCGGCCGGTCATCTCCAGCCACCAGTCGACGCCCGCCCGCACCGACTCCGCGTCGGCCACGTCGACGTACAGGCGCCGGGTGGTCTGGAGCAGTCCGGTGGCGTCGTGCTCCACGAGGCGGTCGAGGAGCGCGAGCTGCTCGTCGTGGGGCAGGCCGGCCAGGCTGCGGCCCTGGACCGCCAGGATCTGGAACGGCGCCAGGCGGACGCCGTCCAGGCCGTCGGTGGTCCAGCAGTAGCGGCGGTAGGCGGCCGTGAACGCGGCGGCGTCCGCGGCCCGCTCGCGCTGGCGGGCCAGCAGGTCCGCGACGTCGACGCCCCGGGCCGCCGCGCCCTCCAGCGCGGCCAGCGCACCGGGGAACGCCGACCCGGAGGCCGCGCCGACCGCCGCGTACTGCGACCGCAGCAGCCCGGTGGCCTTCAGCGACCACGGCATCAGCTCGGCGTCCAGCAGCAGCCAGTCCGTGTCCAGATCGGCCCAGAGGCCGGCCTCGGTGACCGCCTTGCGCAGCCGGCCGAGGATCTCCTCCGTGACCGACGCGTCGTCGAAGAAGGGGCGGCCGGTGCGCGTGCAGAGCGAGCCCGTCGGCCCGTCCACGCCGAACCTCCTGCGCGCGGCCTGCGGGTCCCGGCACACCAGGACCACGGCCCGCGAGCCCATGTGCTTCTCCTCGCACACCACCCGCGCGATCCCGTCCTCGCGGTACTGGGCGAAGGCCTCGACCGGGTGCTCGAGGTAGCCTTCGGCCTTCGAGGTCGCCGTCGGCGCCATGGTGGGCGGAAGATACGGCAGCAGCCGCGGGTCGATCGCGAACCGGCTCATGACCTCCAGGGCCGCCGCCGCGTTCTCCTCGCGCACCGGGACCCGGCCGGTGTGGCGGGTCTCCACCACCCGGCGGCCGTGCACGTCGCCGAGGTCCAGCGGACGGCCGTCGTGGCCGCCCGGCGCCTCGGTGCGCAGCGGTTTCGCCGGCTCGTACCAGACCCGCTCTGCCGGTACGTCGACCAGCTCCCGCTCCGGCCAGCGCAGCGCGGTCAGCTTGCCGCCGAAGACCACGCCGGTGTCCAGGCAGATGGTGTTGTTCAGCCACCTACACACTGCTCGAACTGGGGATCCATCCGCTCGGACCGCCGCACCCCCTCTGAACAGCAATGCATTGCAGAACTTAGGAGAACATTGGAAAGCGTAACCGAGCGAACTGGCGCTCCCCGAGCACTCCCCGGGGCATCTGGCTCCCCAGTCGCTCCCCGGGGAGCCGCCCCGATTCGGTGCCCCAGCAGGCACTATTCGGCAAGGCCGCCCGGCTTGTACGCCTGACCCGCACGGGCCGCAGCCGCCTTGCGCTGCGCCTCCATGACCATCACGCACTCCTTGCAGGCGCGGACGTCCTGGATGCCACCGGCCGGAGGGCGAATCGTTTTGACGTGAGCCGTCGCCACTGCGCCCTTGTCGGGATGGAGGAAACAAACCCCGGGCTGCCACTCGTAGAGGTCGAGGATGTCCTCGCGGTCCATTGCCGTCTCCCGTTGTCTCGCCGGCTGGGTGCGTGGGGGGCGCGTGGCCCACGTTCCCGCTGGCATCGCGTGGATGCGCTGGTCAGCCGTTGTTCACCCCTTCGGATGAACAGGTGTTCGAATTTCTGAAACTACCTGAAGCCCTGCGGCATATACCAGGTCCGCAGGGCTGCCAGTGGGGGGTGGCAAGGGTTGCGGCGCCCACCTCAGAGGTGGCGACTGTTCTACGGCGGCGGACTGACGGTCCGTCGCGTGGCGTTCATGATCACAAAAGGCCCGGTGACACCGGGCTGACTTATGATCAACTCGGTCAGAGCGTTTGTCGAGTGCGCGACCTTCCCTACGACGATGACTGGCTGCTCCGCGAACGGCGCCGCATCGGTCGATGCATCCGGGACGCACGCATAGACCACAACCTCACCCAAGAAGCCGTGTTCCTCGCCATCCCGCTGACACGTTCCTTCTACCAGCAGATCGAAGCAGGCCAGGCCAATCCCTCGCTGGAGACCTTGCTGCGCATCGCACGGGTCATCGGCACACCCATCTCCGACCTCCTTCTGGGCTGAACTTTTGTCAACAGACAACACTGTCGCCCTCTGTCAGCGCAAGGCTTCAGCGTGCATTTATCCAACGTTCGCTGGCGTTTCTCCGCACCCGCTTGCACATGCTCTGGCCAGGGGTTACCTGTGAGGCACTACTGAACGGCCGTTCATTGCCCAACAGGTAACGCACGGCGTCTGCCCCGATGGCAGTGGCACGCGCACCGCACGAGCGGCACGGCCGGCCCAGGCCCCGGCTTCAGGTCGACGTTCCCGGAGCAGTACTGGTGCTGGCCGAGCCGGCACGCCGGGTCGACGCTCTCGTCGCGCAAGCCGCCGGTCATGACGCCCGCTCGCCGAACAGGAGCGCGTCGGGCGGGCAGGCGTACAACAGCGAGCCTTCACCGGACGGCGTGTGGACCTCACCAACCACGACCGGCTCACGTGTCAGCTTTCCGCAGCAGCAGCAGAGTTGCGGTAACCCGTCGGCGGTCTGGTGCTCGGGCGGTGGGTCCGTAGGCTCGTGCATGGCGGCGCTCCAGCAGGTGTCGTCCACGCCCCCGGGCCGTGACCGCGGCCGCGGGGGTCCATCGTGCAATTTCACGGTATACCGCGGTGTACCGCACTGTACTGCGGTCGCGCGGTGTACTGCGGTTTTCTACGGTCGACTATGTGAGCGTTGATCTTGACCGGACGCGGCCGATCTGGCGGCAGATCGCCGCCATCATCGTGGGCCGCATCGAAGACGGCACCTACCCGGCCGGTACCCGCGTGCCGTCCGTCGTCGAGATCTCCACCGAGTTCGAGGTCGCAGCATCCACCGCACAGAAGGTGCTCGCACACTTGAAGAGCGCGGGCCTGGTGCGCGCCGAGGTGGGGCTCGGAACGTTCGTCGAGCCGCCCAATTCGTAGCCCGCTGACAGTGCCCGCCACTAGGCTTGCCGCATGATCCCCACTCCCCCGGCGCAGGGTTGCGCGCGGTCCGCTGCGGAGTTGAACGCGCAGATCCGTGCCCTGTGGTCGCATCCTGCGGTGCCGCTGACGGCGGAGCAGCGGGAGGAGTACCGGCGGCTCCTCGCCGAGCTGCGCCAGGTGGAGCGTGGAGACGTCGTGAAGGCGGCTTAGACTCCCGCCGTGACCATCGACTTCCCCGAAGATCTCCTCCAGCTGGAACGTTCCGCCTGGGATGCGCACCGGCAGGGCGCGCTCACCATCGAGCAGGCGGCCGCCGTACAGGCCGGAGTGACCGCGTTCGCGGAGGCGTCCGGGCTCGACCGGTACGAGGTGGAGATGGGGCTCAAGCGGGCCGTCCGGCACCCGGAGCCCGCGGAGGACTGACAACGCGACGCCCCACCCGTGCGTGACCACGAGTGGGGCGTCCTTCGAGTACCGCCGCGCCCAGCAGACGCGAACAGTTGATGCCGTAATGCTAGGACCCGCCACCGACAACGGGGCTTACGGCCAGCTGGCCAGCGTCTCCCCGGTCTCCTCGTCGACGAGGACGATGCGGGCGCCGGGCCGGCCGTGCTCGCCGATCCAGCCGGCGAACTTGCGTCGTGCGGTCGCCTCGCTCCCCCACCAGCCGTGCTGCACCGTGCGGCCGCCTGCGGTCAGGGTCAGGTGGTAGCGCTCGGGGTTTTGCGCCCCGGCGGATTGCGGTCTCACCCCACCAGCATAGAATCGAACGCGTGAACGAACCGCGCCCGCCGAGCAAGCTGGAGAAGCTGCGCATCGCCCGCGCCTTCCTCATCCACCAGCTCGACCAAGTCGACCGGTGGATCGCCGACGAAGAGCGCAAGCGTGCGGAACAGCAGCGCGGCATCGAAGCCCGGCCGGCGCCCCCCGACTGGATCCTCGAACACGGCCTCAACCGGGATGCGCCGCCCGTCGCCGTCCACGTCGGCGGCTGCCACATGGCAGGCAAGCGGTGGAAAGGCGTGCCGCGGGACGTCGCGCTGCGGGCCCTCGCCGAAGGCGTCGAGGCGTGTGGGCACTGCCGGCCTGATGCCGAGCTCGGGTACATGGAGGGGTAGCAGGGCGCCCACCTCGACGGGGGACGCGAGATGGGCGCTCTTCCAGTGTGGCACTACTCGGTGGGGTCGGGCTGGAGTCTCGCGGCGAGCTTGGCGGCGAGTGCGTAGGCGGGGTGATTGTCGAGCTGGCGGCGACGCCGGTTGTACCGCTGGGTGGTGCGCGGGTCGGAGTGGGAGACGGCGTCTTGGACGTCTTGGAGCGGGACGCCGTTGGCGAGGTTGTCGGTGATGAACTGGTGCCGCAGCGTGTGGGGCTTGATCGTGGCGGCCTGCGGGATGCCGGCCCGGCGGGCGAGGACGCGGAGATGCTTCCACACTTCGGGCTGTGTCCAGCGGCGCAGGCGACCGGTGTCGGTGACGAACAGCGGGCCGTCGGTGCGGTCGCCGAGGTAGGCGAGGAGTGCGTCGAGGGCGAGCGGCGGTACGGGTGCGGGCCGCTTCTTGCCGCCCTTCTGCGTGAGCGGCAACGTGCGGTGGCCTCGGTCGTAGCCGAGCTGGTCGGCGTTCAACGAGAGGAGTTCGTCGACGCGGGCGCCGGTGAGGTAGAGGAGCATGACGAGGGCGTAGGAGCGGGGCGCCCAGTCGGCGGCTGTCTGGATGAGCCGGGTCGTCTCCGCCTCGGTCATGCCCTGGGTGGGCGAGTAGTCGGGGTCGACGTAGGGCCGGTTGACGGAGGCGAACGGGTCGGAGTCGACGGCGTGGAGGCGGGCGGCGTAGGTGTAGAAGGATCCGGCGGCGGCGAGGGCCTGCGCCTGTGTGGTCTCGGCGGGCGGCTTGCCGTTGCGGGTGGGCGTCTTGGCGAGGTGCTTGGCGTAGGCGTCGGCGAGCGGCAGCTTCACCTGGAGCGGGTGGATGCCGACGGAACGGGCGTACTCCTCCCACGCCTTGAAGGTGCGCACGTAGGCCCGCCGGGTGTGGCGACTCTTCTGGCGGGCGATCCATCCTCCGGCGATGGTGGGCAGCGGGTCGCGGTCGCCGTAGATGCCGGTGAGGTGGTCTGCGAGTCGGCGGGCTTCGTCGGGCCAGTCGTCGCGGGGGTCGTGCCGGTCGGTCGACAGCTCCGCCGACGGGCGCGGGACGAGGGCGGTCACGGCGGGGCTACGCCGAATCCGCGCGAGGCGCAACGGGCTTGGCGGTCAGCCAGTCACTGACAGGCGCGACTGCCCGCTCCTTCAGCTCCCGCATCCGCGCCTGAATCTCCGCCACACTGATCTCACGACCGTCCGCAACGGCTTCGTCCACCCAGCTTGCCAGGACGCTCCAAGCGTCCACCCAGTTCGCCATGGGTGGCTTGCCTGCCGGGTCATCCCAGATGATCCGCGTGTGACCCCCGTGCCCATGAACGGCCTCTGCGTCCTCCATGCCGTTGTCCCAGAACACCGTGCTGGCACGCTCGCCACGCCACCGCAGCGTTGCCGTCCCGTCCGGCCAGAGAACGCCGTCCGCGACGCGCCCGGTGCCAGAGGCACCCGTTACGTCAACGCGACGCTGGAGGTGGAATCGGCGAGGCATGTCGTCACTCATGGGTACTCCCTCAGTGATGCGGTCGGTCACAGTCGGATCTCTCCTTCGGCGTTGGCGAGTTTGGCGAGCTTCTGGGCGGCACGCACGTCGAGGCAGGGCCAGTCGTCGCCGTCGCGTTCGCACTGTCGCCCGCTGTTGTCCGGGAAGTGCGTGGTGGCGGTGTCGCGAAGCCACCAGCCAAGCGCATTTCCGGCCGGAGTGTCGGACGTGAAGGCGATATCGGACGCCGCTTGGAGTTCCTCGGCGGGAGTGCGAGGCGGCACGACGGCGGCTGTGGCGGCGTAGAGAGCTTCGAGTTGGTCCACTACTGGATCCCTCCTTGGCTAGGATAACTGTCATTATCAACCACAGAGTTGAGCGCCCGCCAGGGCTTCCCGGACGGCGTCGAGGTGCTTCTCGGCTGCCTCCTCCATGGCGGCCAGGACGGCGAGCGTCGCAGCGTCGTAGACGGCGGGGGTGGCGTTCGGCTGACGTGGGGCGAGGTCGGTCACAGGGTCTCCGATCGGGTACGGTACGGGCGGTGCCCCGGCTGCTTCCTTCAGCCGGGGCACCGCTACGTCCGGGCGCTCACTCCGCGTCGGCGTGTTGGCGATCCGCATCCTGTCGCGCGTTCCACTCGGCGATCATGTCGAGCGGGAGGACGCGGAACATCTCGCGGGAGAACTCGGCCTTCGGGGTGAGTTCGACGAGCAGCTTGTGCAGGTGGTACGCGCACGCGTAGTTGGTCTTTACCTCGTCGGCTTTCGGATCACCCCAGTAGACGACCCAGAGGGCGGGGTCATTGCAGGGGGCCTTGTAGCTGCTTCGGGTCCCCTCGCAGTAGAGGCCGTGCGGGCTGGGCTTGCGCGGCATCAGTTGCCTCCGAGGTTCGAGCCGTCGTCCTTGAACTCGAAGCCGCGCCAGAGCATCTCCTGCCAGAGCGCCGCCGCGCGCTTGCCACGGATGGCGAGCAGCTCGTGGTCGTACTGGCTCGTCTCGCTCAGGTGCCGCATCACGATGCGGAAGGTCTCGGCGAGTTCGCGGATGCCCATGTCTTCGGGTGCCTTGCGGGTGGTCATCAGGGGAGCTCCTTGAGGATGTCGCGGATGCGGGAGAGGGACAGTTCGTAGCGGTTCTCGTGCTCGCCCTGGCGGTCCTTCAGACGCCAGCCCGTGGGCCGACTGACGGAGCCGCCTCGGATGCTCAAGCCGTAGAGGGGCGTGATCTCATATCGGCTGTCGCTGGTGACGTACCCGAAGTCCAGGCTGTCGCGGCGCAGGGTGCGCGGCTTGGTCCCCTTGGCGGCAAGGGCGGCGCGCCCGGCGTCGTTGATCTTCGTGTCGGTGATGACCTGCTTCGTAACCCACCAGCCGTTGCCCCGGTGGTAGGAGTGCTCGCCGATCGTGACGTCGACCAGGCCGCGCGCGATGAGACCTCGGAGCGTGCGGCCGTCGACGTCACGCAGCGAGCGGTCCCACCGATCGGCGGCGTCAGTGAGGGCCTTGCGCATCGCCGGGGTCATCGGTCGGTTCGTCACCGTGGGCTCCCTTGGGTGGGTTGCTCTTACCCTTCTAATGTAAGGGCACCCCTTACGGCATGTCAACCCTCCCCCTACACTGACTCTCATGACGAACCCTCCGAGCCCCTTCGAGAATCTGAAGCACCTCGCCGAACAAGGCGACGCCACCCGGCGCGCCAAGGACGTCAGTGCCGCCCTCCAGGCCATCCCGGAGCTACAGAAGTGGCTGCGCGAGATCCGACATGGCGCGGTACAGGAGATGCGCGAGGACGGGCTCAGCCACGCCCAGGTGGCCGCAGAGTTGGGCGTCAGCCGGGCACGTGCTCAGCAGATCGCCGAGGGGCGAACCACCGGCAAGCGGGCCGACGAAGAGTCGGACAATCACCCCAAATAACGCCCGCGATATGGCATGTTATCGAGAGTCGGACCGCCCCAACTCAGGCTCCGTACACAGCAGAACGCCCCCTCCTGAAGGAGGGGGCGTCTGTCACAGGGTCGGTGCGGGTGTGAGCCCGTGTGCGGCGGCGATGGCGAGCCCTTGCCGGGCGAGGGCGACGCAGCGGGGCGGGAGTGCGGTCACGTCCCGGCCGGCGAGTATCCCGTCGATCGCAGCGTGGACATTCATGTGGTCCGTCGGGCAGATCGCGGCGAGCGGCGTGTCGATCGGCTTGCCCGCGGCGATCCACCACGACTTGGGGCAGATGTGGTGCTGCTCGATGACCGCGCACGCGTGGCCCCTATATAGGGAGCACGCCTGCAGCAGCACGTGGCCGTCCACCACGACCAGCTCCCGCGGCGTGCTCACTCCGGCTCCTCGTAGTCGGGTGGCCACGGCGGTTCGCGGAACGGCCACGGCGACAGCCAGAACGGGCGTGGCGGGTCGTCGTCCACGGTCGGGGCATCCATCAGCTCACCCCGTACCACTGAGAGCCCCAGCCTGTGGTGATGAGGCTGGTGGACTGCTGCGTGAGGTCGAGGCTGGCGGGCAGGCTCGTCTGGCCGCTGAGCATGTTGCTGTAGCGCAGGTTCGGCGCGCTCAGGTTGGCGTTCACCGAGATGCCTGCGCCTGAGGCCTTGAAGGTGAACACGTTCGTGGACCAGGAGCCGTTGAGGAGCATGGCCACGTAGTACGCGCTGGGCGCGGCGGTGAACGGCGCGGTCAGGGCGAAGCTGATGGGTTTGGCGTTGCTGCCGACGACGAGCTGGCTGGACAGGTCTGCGGTGGCGCCCTTCAGGTTGCCGCTGCTGTCGTACACCCCGAGGTAGCAGTTGGTGAGCGCGGCCGCGGTGTCGACGCCGGCCAGGCCGAGCCAGATACTGCTCCAAGTGATCTGCTTCCGCAGGATGATTTTCGTGAGAGTGATGTGCCCGGCGACGCCCGCCGCGGACTGGGCCGTCACATGCCCGGCCTCGTCAGGATCGTAGGTCCACGCGAGCAGGCCCTGGTCGGATGGATAGTTGCCGGGGTAGTCGAGGTTGATGCCGGAGGCGGACGGGCCCGAGCCGGAGACCTTGACGACCTCGAGCGTGCTGCCCGCCTTGAGGAGGACCGGGCTGGCGTTGGACGTCTGTTGCGCCCACCTCAGCTTCAACTGGCCCGGTGTGGCGCCGGTGACGACGATGCCGTGCGGCAGGACCATCAGGCCGGCCAGCGTCGCGGAGGACGCCATCACACCCACGTCGCTGTTGGAGCCGAACTGGCGGGCGGCCATCTTCAGCTGCGCCGAGCCGTCCGGGACGGTCGTGCCGAGCGTGCCAGCTACCGGCGACCAGCCGCCCGTCGCTCCGGCCGGAGCGGTGAAAGTCAGCGTCGCGTCCGCGGTTTCTGGGCCGTCGAAGAGCAGCGTGGCCCGGAAGCGGTAGCTGGAGTTGGCGTCGAGCGTGGCGATCAGGTGCACGTCGTCGGCGACCGTGGTTGTGGCGGTGCGGGGCTCGTCCACCGTCTTGACCTTGAACTGGGTCAGGGCGGACAAGGCTGCGAGTTGCGTGTCTGTGTAGGCGCGGTCGCCGTGCGGGTCCGTGGCCGCAGCATGCGCGGACACCTTGGCGGTCGCGCCGGACTGCGTTTCGAGGACGGCCGTGTTGGTGATGCCGTGCACGCTCGTCGTGACCGCGGCATGCGCTGCCACCTTCGCCGACGCACCAGCCGTGGTCTCCAGCAGCGCGGTGTCGGCGATGCCGTGGACATCGGTGGTGTCGGCGTTGTGGACAGCGACAGCAGCCGCCGCCGTGCCGGCAGCGTCCGCGCCGATCTCGACGCCCGTGCTGGACTCCACCGGGGTGAGCGATGCCAGGGCGACCGTTCCCGCGGAGGCGGGCAGGCTGATGTTGTAGCTGCGGAGGGGGGCGCCGTCGAGCTGTTCGTCGACGCGGTACGTCCAGCCGCTCGGGCTGAAACCCTCGGCGTCAACCGCGAGGAGCGCCGTGGTGAACTCGCCGGACGCGCCAAGGGTGACGTTCTCCGTGCCGAGGGCGATGACGCCGTGCTCGGCGGAGACGACCCGGGACACGGATGGGGTGAGGCGGATCGTGCCCTGGTAGGCGTCGCCGTCAAGGGCCCGATAGCCGGACGCGCCAGCGGTCAGGGTGACGGTTTGAACACCAGGCGGGAACGGCATGGGTCAAACTCCAGTTCACACGTCGAGATGCCGCAGGTAGCGGGCTGCCCGCTCTGACATCGGCTCTGCCGGCGGCGGCTCCATGCCCGCCTTCTTGATATGCGATACGAGCGAGCGAAGCCGGAACAGGAGCCATCCGATGGCCTCGTCCTGCTCGGCGATGCGCTCCCGCTGCTTGTCCGCCTCGGTCTCTTGGCGCTGGACACGCTTCTCGAGACGTTCGATGGCCTTGCCTTGCTGCTCGGTGACGGCGGTGAAGTCGTCGCGGCGTTCCTGCCGCTTCGTTCTGCGCGCGGATCGGGCGGACACCACACCGCCGACTGCCGCGACCACTGCCATGCCGGCCTGGATCCAGGTGTCCACCGTCATCTGTAGCCCTCGACTCTTTTGGGCCGTGGCGCCTCCCGCCATCCGGCTACAACCAGCACGGGAACAGCGATCGCGGCCCACACCGCGGCGGCCACCCACCCCCGCGCGAAGTCGCCCTGCAGCCATGCGGTGAAGTAGGACAGCATCCACGGCAGCACGATCAGCGGCAGGGCGAGGAAGCCGGGCCAGTCCAGGCCCTGGGGTGCCCATGCTGAGGCGAGCGCGATCAACCCGGCTGTGATCCACAGCCAGCCCCACACGTGCAGCGGCAGCAGTTGGATCGCGAGACCCAGACCGGGCTGCCCGGTCTGCGGGGAGACGAGCTGCCCATACCCGAACAAGCTCCACACGGTGCCGTAGGACAGGAGGATCGCGCCGCGGCGGCCCAGCACGCGCATCAGCCGCCGGGCCGCCCGGCACCGCACTCAGACTCCCTGGGGCGGCGTGTTCGCGGGCGCTGCCGGGTTGGCCGGGGAGACCTGGCCGCGGGTGAGGAACATCAGTACGGCGAGGACCAGACCGTTGATCGCGGCAGTCGTGGTGGGGTCGACGTTGTACCCGAACGCGGCCACTGCCGATGCGACCGTGGCGACCAGCGTGGTGAACGCCTGCACGGCGATCGGCCGGGTCAGAGCGGCAGCGATAGCACCGAGGATCGCAGACACGCCCGCCACGACCCAGCCGGCCTGGTCCTGAGTGAGGCCGACGTTGAAGGTGACGACGAGGCCGAGGACGGCGGACAGGGTGTTGAGGTAGAGCGCAGGCTCACGGCCGAAGATTCTCATTGGGGTTCCGTTCTCGTGGGCTAGTTGGCGAGGCGAGTGGCGATGAGGTCTGCGACCTTGTCGGCGATCGCGGAGGCGAGTGCAGGGTTGGCGGCGACCTTGTCGGCGATTGCCTGCACCTGCTCGTCGGTCAGTCCCGTAGCCTGCACGGCGTCGAGCTTCTGGTCGACGCCCTTGACCAGGGCGTTGGTCTCCCGATCCTGGAGGAAGCCGTACCGGAAGTAGGACTCCATCGTCCAGTACGCGTTGCCGGTCGGATCCTTGGCACCGTCCGGGCTGGAGAGCACGTTGTCGGTCTTCGTGAGCGTTGTGACGTCGGTCGTGCTGAGCGGCATGTCTGCCTCCAGGATCTGGGCGATCGGGAAGGCGCCCGGGTCGCCGTGGTCGTTCTCGGGGACGTGCTGGTGGCCGCAGTGCCCGGTGAACGCGGACCATGCGGCGGTGGTCATGCGGACCCCGTTGCTGCCGTAGGACTGCGGGTAGGGCAGCCATTTGAGGCCGGAGGTGAGGGGCACGCCGTGCGCATCGTGCGCCCAGTGGGCGAAGTGGTTGAGGTCGCGGATCGCCCAGTCCGGGAGCTCCGGCATGTAGAGGTGCTGAATGCCAGCCTTCGTCCACGAGGCGTGCGTCGATGGGTCGCAGGTGCCGACGATCTCCACCTGGGCGACGTTCAGGGTGTTGGTTGCCATCTGCCCGGTGGCGTGGACGAGGGCGCGGGAGGACTCGTCGAAGTTGAAGTGCTGGTACCAGACAAGCCGCTGGTTCGCGAAGTCGGGGACCGCGGTCAGGTTGGGGGCGATCGATCCGCCCGAGTAGTCCGGCAGGGCAGTGGTCTCGGTGGAGTGCCAGGCGACCGTGTTGGTGGTCATCGGGTCGCCCGGGTAGGCGCTGCTGTACCAGTGGGTCGCGTTTGCGCCCGGGTAGATTTCCGCGCCTTTCGAGCTGCCGCCGGACACGCCGGCCCACGTCTTCAGCTCCGCCGCTGTCGCGAAGTTCGCCACGTCTTGGTCGAGGGGCGAGTCCGAGTACTGGTGGAAGCGCCAGGCCGCCGTGATGCGGGGCTGCCCAGCGGTGACGTAGTCGGCGATCCACAGGCCGTCGCCGCAGTTGGAGTCAGTATCGACGTTGAGCCAGCTGTTGCGGTCGGCGTAGACGATGACCTTGTGGCCGGGAGCCTTCGAGCGGACGCGGGCGATCCATGCGTCCTTGTAGGCGCGGGCCTGGGCGTCGGTGACGTTCTGGCCGTACCACTCCCAGTCCAGGCACAGCACGTCGCCCGGCTGGAGGTTGATTTGGGCGAGGAAGTGGTCGGCTTCTGCCGCCGCCGAGTTCGCAATGTGCGGGTAGTGGTAGAAGATCGTCACCAGTCCGGCGGCACGGGCGGTTGCCCGCTGCCCTGTCCACTTCGGGTTCACATAGGTGAGGCCCTCGGTGACCTTGATGCCGACGAACGACATGCCCGTAGTCGAGTACGAGGTCGACTGGTACGACGAGACGTCGATTCCCTTCAACATCGCGCCTCCTCAGCGGACCTTGTTGTCGTGCGCCCACGCCTGCATCAGGTCAAACGCCTGAACCAGGCGAGGATCCAGCGAAGGACCCGGAGAAGGAGTGGGCGCGGGAGGAGGGGAAGGCACCGGCGTAGGGGTCGGCTGCGGGGCCGGGATCGGGTTGGTCTCGCCCGTGAGTTCGGTGAACTGCTGGCCGAGTGCGTAGAAGCTGGGCGCGCCGGTGAAGTAGACGCCGGCCTTCTTCATCCCGTCGGCGTCGAGGACGACCCAGGCTTCGTCGACGTACTTCTTCCAGAAGCGCCAGGTCATCTTGGTTTCGGCGCCCCAGGTGACGATGCCGACGCCGTCCTTGTCGTAGGCGCCGGCCAGGACGCAGTGCCCGCCCTCGACCTTGGCGCCCCTGACTATGTCCCAGGTCTGGCCGTTGTCGAACTGGTCCATGGCCGTGTTGGGGAAGTTGATGCCGATGCTGATGGACCCGAACAGGGCGATGGCCTGCTTGATCTCGGTGAGGTTGGAGACGTCGAGCGACGCATAGGCGACGATCTTGTGTCCGGCAACTCCCGTTGTCCGCCAGTACTTCATGGCGTCCTGGATGTAGGTGCCCTGGTCGGTGGGGTTGTTCCCGGGAGTCCCGGCGTTCGGGTTGAAGCCGGTGACGTCCGAGTAGCCCTTGAGGATGTCGGCGTCGGTGGGCTCGACCTCGGCGGCGGAGCCGTAGAAGGTGAGCTGGTTGATCGCGTGGCCGGTCTCGGCCCACACGCAGTCGCCCCACGAGTCGTTGCCGTACATCGGCCAGGTGATCCGGTCGTCCTGCCAGTCCATTGATGCTGGCGGGGCGGCGAGCCGCTCGCGGAGGACGGCGGAGAGGCGGAGGTGCGGGCGCGCGGGTTGCGCGGGGAGTTTGCCGAGGCGTCGTGGCGGGTGTGTGGCCATATGGTTCCCCTCAGGACTGTCTATACCTTGGAATCGTAGCCTGAACCCCGCTAGTAACCTATGAATCACAGGTACCCTGTGGTCAGGTTCTTGCTCAGGAACCGGTGGCAGGGGTGTGGCCGTGCGGGTCTGCACCCCTGCCGCTCAAATCCCGCGCCAACCCGCACACGCACCCGCACAGGAGCGTCATGACAGACCCGACGAGCTATCGCGACCTCGCCTGCCGAACTCTCGAAAAGGCAGGACAGGCCCTCAACGAAATGCCGCAAGGCATGGTGAGCGCGGCCGAGATCCAGTCCCGCTCCGCAAGAGCACAGGCCATCGCCACAGTCGCCGCCGTTCAGGCACTAATCGAGATCGGCGACGTGCTTCGCGCGGCGCTACGGCAACCCGGGGGCGCCTCGTGACCGCCCTCGCCGCCGCGCTGGCGCTCCTGTTCGCGTACCTCGTCCTTGCGTCGACGCAGCCGGTTGAGGCGCGCATCGACTACACGCCCGCCGCCCGGAGTTCGCGATGAGCGGCCCGTGCACGCGCCCGGAGTGCGGCGGCGAAATCCACACCGACGGCTGGGGCACGCCGGTTCGGTGCCCGGCGCTCTACGAGCCGAACGCAACCATTTGCCCGCTCGTACAGCGGACACCGCACGACGCCCACGAGCACGAGGGCCTGCGATGCCCCGGATGGGCGCCCGCCGATGACGATGGCACGCGGCCCGAGCAGCCCCCGGAGCTGCCGGAGTTGGACCAGTTGCGGGCGGACAACGAGTCGCTGCGCTATCAGATCCAACGCGCACGCGAAGCCCTCGGCACCGACGAGCGCCTCGCCTGCTGCCTCAACTGCGGGCACGAGGCTGCCATTGCCGAGCTGGCTCAGGCCATTCGTCTCACCCGCGAGTACGTCGGCGAGGAACTGCTCCCGCCCATCGACGGCTGGTCCTGGTACGACGCGCTCCGCCGTCACGCCCCGCACGAACTGCCCGCCCCCGAGGAGCAGCCGTGAACACCGCCATCGCCATCACGGCGATCATCGCCGCGCTGCTCCTCGCCAGCACCATCGTCACAGCCGTCCGAGACGTCGCTAAAGCCAAGCATCAGGCCGCCACCTGCAAGCACTGCACGCACGACACCAGCAAGGAGACAGAGGCATGAAGGTACTGGTCACAGGGGGCAGCGGCTTCATCGCCTCATGGATCCGCAAGGAGCTCCTGGCGCGCGGCCACAGCGTCCTCATCCTCGACCACCAGGACCGCCGCCAGCAGCTCGCCGACGGGGAGGAGTTCTTCCTCGGCGACGTCCGCGACGCCACCGCGGTGACGGAGGCTGCCGCGCACGTCGACGGGATCATCCACCTCGCCGCGGTCCTCGGCACGCAGGAGACCATCAGCAACCCGCGCCCGTCCGCCGAAACGAACATCCTCGGCTCGCTGAACGTCTTCGAGGCCGGCGCCCAGTACAACCTGCCCACCGTCTACGCCGGAGTCGGCAACCACGCCTTCCGGCTGATCGGCACCGGCTGCTACACCATCACCAAGAGTGCGGCCGAGGATCTCGCGAGGATGTACAACCTGTACCGCGACGGCGGCCGCATCACGATCGTCCGTCCCGTCAACGCCTACGGTCCGGGCCAGTCGGTAGCCGCGCCATATGGCACCTCGAAGGTGCGAAAGATCCTCCCCGCCCTGACCTGCCGCGCCCTCACCGGAGCGCCGATCGAGGTGTACGGGGACGGCACCCAGGTCAGCGACTGCGTGTACGTCGAGGACGTCGCCCGCGCGTTCGTGCAGGCCCTCGATCACAACGCCGAGACCGGACGGCCTACACAGGTTCCCGTCGAGGTCGGCCCACTCGTCTCCCGCACCGTCAACGACATCGCCCGCCTGGTCGCCGAGTACGCCGCAGAGGTCACCGGCCGGGAGCCTGTCGGCATCAAGCACCTGCCGATGCGGCCCGGGGAGGTCCCGAACGCGGTCGTCTCCTCGGACACAACGACCCTCGCGCAGATCGGCATGACCGCCGCGGACTTCGTGTCCCTCGAGGAGGGCATCCGGCGGACCGTCGACTACTACGCCACCAACTGGCTCCCCGGATACCTGGCGGCGGCCTGACGTGCGGATTCACTTCTGGTCGGCTGATACGGCAGGTTCCGCCTTCTACCGGGCGCACCTGCCGGGGATGAGCCTGCAATGGCTCGGCCACGCCGTCTCCGCCGGGATGCGGCTGCCAAAGGACTGGCCGGCTGTGGAGACGGTGGTGGGCTGCCGGGTGGCGCAGCGGGATCCGTCGCTGATGTGGCACAAGCTGAAGGGGGAGGGGAAGCGGCTCGTCCTCGATGTCGACGATGACTACTTCCACATCGACCCATCCAATGCCAATGCGGCTCGTGTCTGGGACCTCGACATGCGCGGCAGGCTCGCCGCCAACATGGCCGTCGCCGATACGGTGACCTGCTGCTCCGAACCACTCGCCGCCGCCCTGCGCGACTATGCCGAGGAGGTCCGTGTGATCCCGAATGGGCTGCCGGCGCAGTATCTGGGTCTCCCCCGCGACTACGAGGCTGCTGGCAGGCCGTTGTCGGTGGGGTGGGCTGGAACGTCCTCGACGGTGGCTGAGCTGCCGGAGATCGTCCGGGCTTTGAACCGGATCGCGAAGTATCCGCGGCCGGACGGGGTGCACGTGCGGCTGGTTGGGATCGGTGCTGAGCAGGCGATGGGCCTTGGTCTGCGCGGCAGGCAGATCGGTGCGCTGGGCTGGGTGGAGCGGGTGGAGCACTACCTTCAGGCTGTCGGTGAGTGGGACATCTGGGTCGCCCCCTACCGGGATACGGCGTTCAACCGGGCGAAGTTCCCCACCAAGTTTCTTGAAGCGTCGATCCTGGGCATCCCGTTGATCGCTTCGGATATTGAGCCGTACCGGCGGGTTATCCGGCATGGGGAGAACGGGTTCCTCGTCCGCTACGAGCACGAGTGGGGCAAGTACCTCAAGCGGCTGGCGGATGATCCGGGGCTGCGGCAGCGGATCGGCATGGCCGCGCGTGCGGAAGCCTCGGGGTCCATCTTGCAGGCCATCAATGTTCAGTGGGAAGCGGCGCTCTCTGCGCCCGCAGCGGAGGGGAAAGCAGCGTGATCGACGGTAAGAGAGTGATCGCCTGGACGCCCTACGGGCGACGTCGGACGTACAGCATCCTCTTCAAGTACCTCCAGAGGGACTTTGAGGAAGGCCTGCTCGACGAGGCGTGGCTCTACATGAACACCGACCCGCAGGGCCAGGAGGACGACATCGCCTACGCCCACGAGCTGGCCGCGGAGTTCCCTACCTGGGTGAAGCTGAAGCACCGGCCCGAGGGCGTCAACCTGGGCCACCTGCCGAAGCAGCGGTACACCGGTCTCGCCTACCGCGCGATGACCGACGCCGACACCGTATACCTCCGCTTCGACGACGATGTGGTCTACGTCCACGAGGCGGCCGTCGAGAATCTGGTGCGCGCGCGGATCGAGATGCCTGCGCCGGTGGCCGTGTTCCCGATCATCATCAACAATGCGATCTGCTCCCACTTCCTGCAGCTGTGCGGGAAGATCCCCATGGAGTGGGGCGAGGTCCGCCCGTACTGCATGGACCCGACCGGCTGGGCCAACGGCCCGTTCGCCGTCCGCCTGCACGAGATGCTGCTCGACCATATCGAGGCTGGCACGGTGGAAGACCTGTACCTGTACCAGGACTTCCCGCTCGCGCCCGGCACCCAGTTCTCGGTGTCCTGCTTTGCGTCCCGCGGCGAGGACTACGCCGCCCTCCCCCAGCCGGGCGTCCTCGTCCCTGACGAGGAGGAAAGCTGGCACACGATCCATCAGCCGGTGGCGAAGGGCGTGCCGAACATTCTTCGCGGAAACGCCCTGGTCAGCCACTGGTCGTTCTTCCCGCAGCATCCGTTCCTCAACAACACGACGCTCCTGGACCGCTACCGGGAGCTTGCCGAGAAGGCGGTGGCGTGATGGGCCAGCAGGTAAGCCCAGATGCGGCCCTGGCCGCGTTCCGGAAGCGGTGCGGTGAGCTGGGCGACGAGATCGTGCTGTTGCGTGCTTACATCGAGGGCCTGGAGGCGGAGAACGAGCAGTTGAAGGCCGCCCAGCAGGCGCCAGCCGCCGACGTGGGCCAGCAGGTGGCGCCGGGGCAGCCCCACGGGGGCGCCGACGCGCCCGTCTAGAGGGTTCCGGGTGGGTTCACGATCGGCGTGTACTGATCGAGTGAGGTCGATGTGACGCCTGCTGCCTGCCCGGTGATGCCCCAGTTCCCGGCGGTGCTCAGGAACGAGCGGAACGGGGTGCTCACGCCAAGGCCGGCTGCGCCCCAGTCGCGCTCATACGAGGGTGCGTAGCCGGCGTTCCAGGTGAAGAAGGTGTACGACGAGGTCGTGACGCCGGAGAAGTTGATGACTCCCTGGAAGAAGCGCAGCTTGAGCCCGCATACGGTGACGTCCTGGACTTGTGGTGTGGGCGTGCCGGCGGATGCCGAGTTCTGGAAGGTGCCGTAGCTGGAGAGGTTCAGCCAGCCCGTGGAGAACAGATTGTTGGCGATGAAGTCGTCGTCGGTCTTGAGGGTGTTGGCTGCTGAGCGGTAGAGGTTGACGTCGCGGGCGGCGTTTCCTGGCCCGATCTCGATCTTCCCGTCGGCGTAGACGCGGACCCGGTCGAAGCCGTCTCCGGCCAGGAGGGCGCTGTAGGCGACGTCGGTGGTTGCGGACGCTGACCGCTGGTAGTTGGTGTTGAGGGAGAGGGAACCGCCCGAGGAGCGGCTGAGGGTGACGGTGCCGATCGATACGGTGCTGCTGGTAGACAGGGTGAGGTTGCCGCCGAACGTTCCGGAGCTGTTGGGGATCTCGATCCAGGACGCGGAGGCCGGCGAGGTGCCGTTGGAGAAGAACGTTCGGTAGGCCGTGTCAGTCTGCATGATGGCCTTGCCGCTGTAGGGCGACGACGGCCTGGTCGATGAGGTGCACGCGGCGAACCCGACGGCGGCGTCGACGCGGTCCCAGTTCTGGCCGATGTCCTGGGTGTAGTTGACCAGCTCGGAGCCGTCCGACTTGGACTTGTACAGGCCGAGGCGGCTGGTGGACGGATCAGGCATGGTGTGCTCCCATTCCGGCCGCGGACAGCTCCTTGGCCTCGATGTCGGTCAGTTGGCCTCGCATCGCCCGCCGTTGCAGGTCGACCACGCGTGCTCTCGCGGCGACACCTTCGGGCGTGATGCCGTGCTCGGCGCGGATCCGGTCCAGCGGGTCAGGGCGTCCCTTGGCGGAGGGCTGCACGCGCCCGCGGTTCTGCTTGGCGTCCGTCACCCGCGCCAGGTGTGCGGCTCGCGCGTCAGCGATCGTCGGCGCGTTGAACAGGTCGGTGGGCACCATTTGGCCTTTACGGGCGATGCCGGAGGGTGTGAGGGCGGGTGAGAGCATGCCTTGCCGGGCTGCCGCGTCCTCGGTGTCGGGGCCGCCTGGGGAGTGGACGAATTGCTCGTGGAGGACCACGTCCAGCAGCGTGTCGATATCGGTGGGATCGAAGCCGTACTCTGCGGCCCGCTGCTCCAGTGTGAACTTGGGGAACACGTAGGCGTGCCCGGTGCCGTCGGGCCGGGTCATGAGGATGGCCCAGCATTCCATGTTGGCGTTGGGCCAGTAGGTGTCGACGCTCTCAACGGTAAAGTCCATGATGTCCTCCTTTCAGACTCGGAATGACCAGAAGTAGATGGCCCCAGCACCGGAGAGTGCGGGGCTGATGGTGAGCGTGAATCCGGTGGTGGAGTTCGCGGTGATCGCGTCGGAGTGCACGATGTCGTCCTCGACGGTGCAGATCATCCGTGTGTTCGACGCGCGGGTGGTGCCGTAGTTGACGGCAAGGGACGTGGTGGAGGAGAAACCGACGCGGCCCATCATCAGGCCCTGAGTAGCTCCGAGGTCCACGTAGTCGGTCCACCGGCCGTAATGGTTCGTTTTTCCGACGTTGTCGAAGACCCAGTTGTTGGTGGCGGATGTGCCGTCGTCATAGCCGACCCATCCCTGCGAGGAACTTCCCCAGAACTTACCGCCGTTGGGGAAGTTGACCTGCGCCTGGCTGGCGTCGCCGTACAACTGTCCGCCATCCACCCCGCCACGGTTGTAGCCGGCGAAGAGCGCACCGGGTGATGCCCAGACGTAGCCGCCTCGTCGGGTTTGGTCGTCTACGCGGACGACGGCGAGCTCAGCGGTGACGGTGTTGAGGTAGGTGCGAGCGACGACCGGGATGCCGCCGTCGGTGAATTGACTGGAGTTCATACCGAGGTTGACGTCCGAGCCCGACGATGAGCCGTTGATGTAGCCGTAGTCGGTTCCGTTGTTGGCGTAGAAGCGGAGTTCTGGCAGGAACGTCGATGTCGGGTTGATCTCCAGGCGCTTACCTGTGGTCCCGGAAAGCAGCTGGCCGACGATGCTGACGGACCCGTCGGCGGAGGCGATGTTCACGGTCTGGGTGCCAGCCGCGTTGTATGCCTGCATGCCGGAGGAGTTGAGTTCGACGCGGGGTCCGGTGTCGGCGGTTTTGATGCGGGCGCCGACGATCCAGTCCGCGTTGATTGTCCCGGCGGTGACCTTGGAGACGGTGAGGTCGGAGATGTGCGCGTCGTCGATGAGGAGCGCGGTCGCCGTCGCAGAGTCGGACGGCCCGGACTTGTTGCCGGTCTTGTCGACGGCGACGACGCGGACGTATCGGGTGGTGGTCTCCTCGATCTGCACGGTGAACACGACGGGGATCTGCGCCTGGATCATGCCCGCGTTCGCTGGGGCTTTGCCTCGCAGCGTCGTCGAGTCCGGGGTGAACGTCGGCTCGTAGGAGACGTGGATCTCCAGGTGGTCGAGGTCGGACTCGAGGTTGAATGTGCCGCCCGAGCTCACGCCGAGCGTGTGCGTGATCTGCACGGCGATCCGGCTACCGGCTACCGACGGCGGGGCAGGCGTGGACGGCGGAATGTTGTCCGCCGAGGCGACGAATGTCGTCGTGGGCGACCAGGCGCCGACGTTGCCGGCCTTGTCGACGCCGCGGATCTGCACGTCGTACCCGATACCCGGGGAGAGGTCCTGCAGCTGGGCGGTGGTGGTGTCCCAGTTGACGACCATGGTCTGCCATTTGCCGGTCGGGGCGGCGAACGGCTGGCGCCATAGCTGCAGGTCTTGCCAGCGGACCTGTGAGACCTGCGACCAGCTGGCCGGGTAGATCATGTCGGTGTCGATGGCGTAGCGGATCTCGAAGTGATCCCCGTCCAGCACGGTGGAGCCGTCGACGTTGTTGGGGGCGTTCCAGGAGAGGACGACGCGGGCGCGGGTGAAGCCTCGGGAGTCGAGGTAGGCGGATCCGGCGAACGGAGTGATGAACGTGGGCAGGCCGGGCGTGCTGGTGTCGGCGTTGGGGCGGGAGCCGATGGGTTCGGTGCCGGTGTTGGTGAGCTGCCGGGAGAAGTCCCCGACGGTCACCGTGCTGGTGCTGTCGGTTTCGAACTCGACGTACTGGGTGAGGTCGATCCACGTTCCGCTGTTGCTGCGGTAGGCGACCGTGTACCCGTCGGTAATCGCCCACGACGTTTCGATCACTTGCAGTTTGATGGGGTTGATCCGCACGCCCCGGAACGTGATCTCCGTGGTGGGGTCGACCAGGCCGGAGTCCGGGTTGTACACCCACACGCGGTCGCCGACCTGGAAGGTGCCGTGCACGTCGTAGTCGGCGGTCGACAGGGTGAGCGCGTTGCGGGTCGACGTGAACTGGCTGAGTGCGAGCTGGGCGCGGGTAGCCGCATTCCCTGACGCCGTGTCCGACTCAGAGATCAGGCGGGTCAGCTTGAGCGGGTTGCCGTGGATGTCCTTGTACGGGGTGGAGGGGGCGATGTCCGCCGTGCCTGTGGCGATGCTGGTGCCCTGCCCCTCGGCGAGGAGCACCACGCGCGTGCTGTAGTCCTCCACGTCGCGGGTGACGTCCATGCTGCCGGGGAGCGCCCGAAGCGCCATGTCCTCGCCGGCACTGCTGGACAGGATGACGCAGGTCGGATTGATCGTGAACAGGTTCGCGTCCGGGCCCGCGTCCAGGGTGCCGTTGCCGTTGACCCGCCACGACACCGGCACTGAGGTGGTGGACATCGTGTCGCACACGTAGGTGATCGCGGCGCGGGGCGATTCGTAGCGGTGGCTGCCCGTGTACTGGCCAGAGACGCTGTAGATGGTGCCCGCGGTGACCGCCCCGGACGCGGGCAGCAGCATGTTGATGGCGGTGGCGAAGCTGGTGGAGGCCGGTGCGACCGTGTTCTCGTAGACGTCGCCCTTGCCGTCCTCGTCGCCCAGCCAGAACGCCATCCCCACCCCGCCCACGGACAGGTCGTCCTGGGGGGCGCTGGTGCGGCCGTCGTCGCCGATCGTGCGGGTGCGGAGGACTCCGACGTAGCGGGCCGTGGTGAGGAGGTTGTCGCCGTACTGCAGCGGGTCCAGCCTGCCCGGGACGATCGCGACGTGCCCGAAGTAGTCCAGGCTGTCGAGGACGTCGCGGGGCGTGCCCGGCTTGAGTTTGACCTGCCACGAGCCGAGCGCTTTGAGGACTTCCTGAACTGCCACGCCGCTACCTCCGAACTCCGTAGACGGCTTCCGGCATACAAGCCGTGTACTGGTTCCGCAGGTCGGTAGCCGCGTCCCCTGACACTGCGGAGCCGCCGCCGGCCACGGCCCCGATCCAGAAGTCCATGGCCGTGGCCGAGGTCTTGGTGAGGCCGCCGTTGGTGTGGGCGGAGAAGGAGCGGGCGGAGCCGACGGCGAAGCGGTTGCCGTCGGAGTCGTTGGCGGTGGCGGTGACGTACCCGGACGCCGCGAACGAGGTGTTGGTCTCCAGGGTGCTGCGGTAGGCGGCTAGCGTGGCGGAGGTGCCGGTCTGCAGGTAGCCCTCGACGAAGCGGGACCCGCGGCGCAGCGTGAGGTCGAGGGTGGCCCGGCCGGGGTTGAGGCCCTTGACGAGGCGGAGGATCGCCATCTCCGGGTCGTTGCGCAGGAGCGTCGCACCGTCCCACGACGGGATCGACGAGCCAGAGCCGGCCACGGAGACGTTCCACAGCTTCGAGTGCCAGGCACTGCCGGTGTAGGCCTGCACGTCGAGGGTGGCGCTGGCGCTGGTGGTGACGTTGACGAGGCCGTTGGACAGGGCCCAGCCCGTCGCGGCGAGGGGCACGTCGGTGCCGTACACCTCCTGCCCGCCTGTCGTGGTTGCCCGGACCCGGCCCGAGAGATATGAGGTGGGCGGGCAGCCCCAGCGTGGGGAGACGTTGGCGGGCACGCCGCGGTACACGGTGATCGTGCCGTCGGCGGTCGTGCGGGTCATCGTCGACGGGTTGGTGGAGCCCGTGTAGTAGCCGTAGTGCCCGATGGGCGGCGCGTGCCAGCGTTCCCCGGTCAGGGAGAAGTCGTTGAGCCGCACGGCGCCGGTGAGCCTGCTCTGCAGGTCGGTTTCGGCGTCGGAGCCGATCCTGTCCAGCGAGACTTTCCAGTCGGCGGTGACGACCTCGCCCAGGTACTCGGTGTACGTCGACGAGGCGGATTTCACGGCGTAGTAGCCGTTCCGCTCGGGCTTGTCGGTGAACGTGACAGGCATGACCTGGCCGGGGATCAGCGCGTTGATGCCGTCGTGCCGGGCGATGACCTGCGCGCGGGTGAGCGGCGGGTTCGACTCCTGCCCACTCAGGTCGAGGGACCGGTCGCCGCCAGCCTCGGTCGCGACGAACGTCTCCCGGAGAGGGATGCGGCCGAGCTGGACGTCGCCCCAGTTGAACAGGCCCATCAGGCACGGCTCCTATCAGACTTGCGGATGGCTTCCTTCATCTCCGCGACCAGGGCGTTCGCTGCGGCCCGGCGGCTGGCTGGGCTGGAGAAGTCGAACGTGCCACTGATGTTGATCGCCTGGATCGTGACGCCTGCCCCACCCCGCAGCAGCGCCTCGAACTGTGCGGTCTGCTGCGCGTCGAGGATCCGCTCCGGCCGTCCGGTGGCGTTGACGGCCATCGTGGCGCCCGGCTGCAGCAGCCCGCCGCCGTCGTACTTCGTGGCCGGCGCGAAGCCCCACTGGGAGGTGAACAGGGGGTCGTTGTAGCCGCGGGCGCCCTTGCCCATGTGCACGCCGCGGCCACCGCTGGACTCGAAGTTGATTCCGGCGAGGGTGCCCGCGGTGTGGCCGACGCCCGCGTTCGTGATACCGATCATGAACGGGGACTGCAGGTTGCGTACCCAGCCGGAGGTTCCCGGAGGGAAAGCGCCAGTCGCCCAGCGGCGGTGCGGGCGCTCCCCGCGGATCACGGACTCGATGGCGCTCATGAAACCGGAGCAGTCCCATGACGGGTTGCCGTTACCGGCCCACTGGTACGGCAAGCCGACCTGCGTCTTCGCCCACGCCAGCGCCCGCTGCACCGCCGGGCCGCCGACTGCCTTCTTGTCCTCGTTGGTGAACCAGGACAGCATGCCGTCGACGCCCTTGTTGACGAGGCCGCGCATCAGGCTGCCGATCCCGGACTGGGGAATGCTGTTGATGAGGGGTCGGACGAGTGAGGACAGGGC
This sequence comes from Streptomyces sp. NPDC020801, assembly GCF_044334385.1. NCBI lineage: Bacteria > Bacillati > Actinomycetota > Actinomycetes > Kitasatosporales > Streptomycetaceae > Streptomyces > Streptomyces sp. NPDC020801. The sequence goes on along the minus strand of NZ_JBIRST010000011.1, from coordinate 244,099 downwards.
TTTGCCTGCCGCGTCGCGCAGGCCGCCGACCACGACGTCCTTCACCCAGGAGGCGGCGGATCCGATCGCGCCGCCGATGGCGCCGACGATGCCGCCGGACCCGAAGTGCTGGGATGCCTGCTGGCGGCGGCGTTCCTGCTGGTTGCTGGGGTTGCCGCCGGTTTTGGTGGGGCGGTCCTTGCCGAGGATGGCGTCGATGCCGCGGTGTCCGCCGAGGGCGGCGACCTGCTGCTTGGAGAGGATGCGTTCGCCGGGGGTGAGCATGGCCGGCACGGTGTCGGTGTTGCCGGTGCCGGGGACGATGCCGCCGCTGTTGAAGCCGAGACCGATGTACGGCAAGGTGATCTTGGAGGAGATCTTGCCTGCGATCGAGTTCCACATGCGGCGGATGCCGTCGTTGTAGACGGTGCCGATGACGAACTTGATCGGACTGGCGATCTTCGATTTGACGCCGTTCCAGATTGTTCCGAGCGCATCCCGCAGCGTGGAGAACGCCGTCTTCATGCTGTTCTTGAACGAGGTCACCTTCCCGCTGATGGTGGAGAAGATCCCCGCAACCTTGTCCCGGACGCCGCCCCACAGCGAGTTCCACGTGTCCGTGATCCCGGTCTTCAACTGCGAGACGCTGGACTTGACCCAGCCCCACGCGGTGGAGATTCCCGACTTCAGGCCGCTCCAGAAGGAGTCCCACTTCGAGCGGACGCCGTCCCACAGCTTGTGCCACGTGTCCACGACCCAGTTCTTCAGGTCGGTGAACAGCTGCTTCGTCTTCGTCCACAGCGACGTGAACCACTGGACGATCGCCTTGACCAGGTCGGGGATGATCGAATGCCCGACCAGCGTGTCGTACAGCCACTGGAAGCCTTCGACGATCCAGTGGACGACCTTCGTGACCGCGTCGGTGAACGTCGTCAGCCACCCGATCACCGTGGTGATCACAGGCACCAGAATGTTGATCGCCCCCGCCAGGACAGTCGTCAGCAGCTGTGCCAGGCCGACGATCAGCGGCATCAGCGGGGTGATGACCTGCATGGCCAGGTTGAGGAGGGACACCGTGAGCTGGGCAAGCGGCTGCATCAGCGGCATCAGCGCTTGCAGGAGCGGCGGGAACAGCGGCGCCAGCGCGCCCAGCAACTGGCCGAACATTCCCACGACCGGCACCAGTGCCTGCACGACCGGCGCCAGTCCTTGCGCGATCGTGGCAACGAGGGGCACGAGCGCGTCGCCGACCGCCTTCACGACTGGTGCGATCGCCGTGACGATCGCCCCGAGGAGGTCACCGATCGGCTGCAGCAGCGGCATCACGGCCTGCACCAGACCGACGATCACGCTGCCGATGTTCGTTAGCACCGGCAGCAGCGCCGTGATGATCGGCGTCAGGGCCTGACCCAGCTGCCCGAGGAACTGCGACAGCACCGGCCCGAGCTGGTCAGCCAGTTGCGTGATGACCGGTGCGAGAGCGGCGAGCAGCGGCATCGCCGCCTCGATAGCCGCGCCAAGAGTGCCCGCCACCAGCTTGGCGATCGAGTTGATCGCCTGGAAGATACTCGCGAGAGCCTTCTGAACCTCCGGCATGGAGGTGATCCGGCGCAGCTCCGCGAACACCGAACCGAGCGCGCCCAAGGCATCCCCGCCGCCCTGCGCTGCGGCCTTCAGGATGTTGTTGACGGTGACGAATGCGTCCCCAAGCACCTTGCCGAACTGCTTGGCGATCTCTACGCCGCGGTTGATGGCATCAGCCAGCGCACCCGACTTGAACGCGGCGCCGAGTTTCTGCGAGATGGTGTCAGCGGCGCCGGCCGCCGCAGCCGTCAGGCGGGCGAAGGCGGGACTGGCGGCCACGGAGATCTGCGTCAGACCGGTGATGATCTGCCCGGGGATCCGGGTGAGCGGCCTCATGCCGGCGTTGAGGCCGTCAAACATCTGTCGCAGCGTGCCCGTGCGGGCGAGCTGGATGACGGCGTTGGCGGCGTTCTTCGCGGTCTGGTTGAGGATGCTGGCCGTGCCCGTCAGCCCAGCCCGCAGCGTCGGCAGGACAGCCGTCGACAGGGTGGTGAACGTCCGGCCCAGCCCCTGGAACAGGGCGTCCTGCACATCCAGCTTCAGGCCGCGCCAGGCGTCTCGCTGCGCGAGCACAGCGTCCACGAAGGCACGCGCGTTCGGCGACAACCTCGAAAGCGCGTCCGCGGTCTTGTTCGTGGCGATCGCTCCGGAGGTCTGCGCCTCAGCCAGGGCCCGTGCCGCGTCGGCGGCTTGCTGCTGTGCGTCGGCGATGGCCCGCGCCCCGTCCTTGGCGGCCTTCGCAGCCGCGGTCTGCGCATCAGCGACCGCCCGCTGAGCGTCTGCGATCTTCTGCGCGCCGGCCTGCGCGGTGCGCGCCTGCTCGATCTCCGCGTCCTTCAACGCGCGCGTCTTGTTGGTCACCTGCTCGTTGGCGTCGGCGATCTTCTGCTTGGCGTCGGAGACTTTCTTGCTGCCTTCAACTCCGGCCTTGTTCGCGTCGGCGGCCTGCTGCTGGAGCCGGGTGGTTTCGGTCTGCTGCTCTTGCAGGGCCTGGACAGCGCGGTCGTACTGGAGTTGCGCCTTGTCGAGCTCTTCCTTGGTGGCCTTGGATCCCTTTGCCTTGACCGCGTTCAGGTTCGCCTCGGCGTCCTGCAAGTCCAGCACCTTCTGCCGCTGGTCGAGCTGGGCGTCGGCGAGCCGGTTGTTGAGATCCTCGAGGTCTTGGGCGGCTTGCTTGCGGGCGTCGTTCAGATCAAGTTGCGCCTGCCTGGCTGCGCGCTGGGCGTCGGCGAGGTCTCGCTCCGCCTGGGCTACGGATTCGGCGGCGCGCCGGTTGGAGTCGGCGACGTCAGAGACGGTCGTCTTCAGGTTCCGCTGGGCGTCTTCGATCTGCCGTGCGGCCTGCACCCGGGCTTCCGCGGCTCGCTCTTCGGCGTCCTTAACGCCCTGCTGGGCCTTCGCCAGGGACCGTTGCGCCGCTTCCACCCGGCGCGTCGCGGACTCGGCCGCTCCGGCGCTCTTCGTGGCCGGCGCGAACGCGGCTTTGAAGGCGTCCCCAATCCCCGACGTGCCAATCTTGATGGCGGCGAAGGCGGCACCCAGAGACAGCACAGCAGGGGCGGCAATAGCCGCGGCCGGCCCCATCTGAATCATGGCCTGCCCCAGCGACGCCATCGTCGGCAGAGCGCCGATCGCCATCGCGGTGAGGCTGCTCAAGCTAGACGTGAGCGCACCGATCCCGCCCGCACCACTCCCTCCGCCTCCGAGAGAGCCAGTGAGCCGGGACAGCGCGGACCGGTCAACGTCCACGCGGACGTTCATGCGCCGGTCGCGGGTGAGGATGTCGAGGCGGGCCCGAGCGTCGCCGGTGTCGGCATCCGCTGTAACCCGCGCATTTCGGGGGCGCGTCAGCAGGGCGAGGTCGTCAGCAGCTGTGCGCGTGTCGGCGTCGGCGAGGATCCGCGCGGTGCGGGTGCGGGTGAGGAGCGCCAGGTCGTCGGCCGCGGCCCGGGTGTCCAGATCGGCGATGATCCGGACGGTCCGGTCTTTGGTGAGCTCGGCGAGCTGAGCCTCGGCGATCCGCCGGGCCCCGTCCTGCAGCTGCGCCAGGACGTCGAGCGTGCGACTTTGCAGGGCGAACCGGCCGAGAGCCGTCTGGTCGAGGTTGACCTTGACGTCTAGGGAACGGGGCCGTATGAACCTGTCGAGCCGGGCGACCGCGTCCCGGTCGTCCAGTTCGAGGCGGATGCCGACCTTGTTCTTCGCCGACTGCAGGCGGCGCATGCTGCGCTCGTAGGGCGACTCGTCGGCTGTGACCTCGACGTAGCCCTCGGCGATCCTGAAGCTACCCGCCACCTGCGCTTCCTCCGCTCACGATCCCGGGGAACATCACCCGGAACGCCGTCAGCGAGACCTCACGGTCCTCGCCGTTGCCCTGCCGCACGGGCGGGGCATCGCTGTGTGTGCGGGTTGTGGTGGTACCGGTCGGCTGCTGCTCGCGTTCCTCCTCCACGCGGGCCGCCATCACGCCCTGGTAGGCGGTCAGCCGGTGCGCCAGGGCGAAGTACCTGCGCGAGCTGATGTCGACTTGCTCAAGGTCGATGCCGTAGATGGCAAGGAAGTCCGCGTCGATGTCCGCTTCGTGGTGCAGAACCCACGCGATCTCAGAGATGCGGTCCCACACCGGTTCAGACAGGTCGGCTCTGCTGAAGCCGTCCGCCAGGAGGCGCATCCAGTCCGTGCCTACTTCCCTTTTCCCTCCTGCTTCTCTCCCCGGCCCAGGGACAGGTCGATGACGATCTGGATGATCTGCTGCAGCTGCTCGTCCTTCAGGCCCTTGGACTTCTCCAGCGCCTGGTAGGCGTCCTCACCGAGGACACGGGTGAGGAGAGTCGGCGCCGCGAACTGCTCGCCACGCTCGCCGGCCTTGCGCAGGTACTCCAGAGCGGCGCCCGGGGGGATTTCCTTAGGGATCGTGTACTCGTCGTCACCGATGTAGAAGAGCGTCACTCGCTCCTCTTCGATCTCGTCGTCGGCGGCAATCCGGATCGGCTCGAAGTCCAGATCGCCGCTGACGGCGGGCTTGGCCGCGGCACGCTTGCGGGCTGCGGTGCTCTGGCGGGTGGTGGTGGATGCCATGGGTGGTGCTCCTCGCTGCGGACAGGGACGATCGTCGGCTAGCTGGTCTGGTCGACGATGTGGATGGGGCTGATGGACGACGACACGTAGTGGCCGGAGAACTTGACCCCGTACACGGTCTGCTTGTCCTTCGTGTAGGCCATCTCGACGGCGTCCGTGGACAGCGCCTTGCGGACGATGACCCGCCTGGTGAACGCGGACGTGCCGGGCGCCCAGCCGTCGAACAGCAGCGCCTTGTACGTCGGCTGCGTCGCGGACGACGCGAACGACGGCTCGAAGGACGAGTAGCCGGCGCCGGACGCGCTGGTGCCGCCGTTGAGGGCGAAGCTGAGGTTCGACAGCGTCGCCTCGGCCATGCTGGTCTCGACGGTGAACTCGCGCTTCGTCAGCCGAGAGCCGACGCGGTCGACGACCTGATCGACCTCGAGCTCGACGTAGTTCTGGTCGATGCTGAGCTTGACGCCGTCCTGGGTGCCGCCGACGTCCGTCCACGTGGATGCGGGCGGGGCCGTGTTGATGGCGGTGTCGGCCGGCTCGGTCGCACCGAATGCGGCGGAGTACAGGGTCGCCGGGCCCTGTACGAGGTTGGTTGCGGTGACCGCCAAGGGTCAGCCCTCCTTGTTCGCGGCCGTCTTGGCGGCCTTGCTGGTTGCGGCCGGGGCGGGCGCCTGGGCCTGGTCAGGTGTGGCCGGGGCGGAGGCCGCGGCGTTCTCGACGGCGGCCGGAACATCGCTGGACGTCTCGGCGTGGCCGGCGTCGTCCTGGGCGATGAGGCCTTGCCGCTTGAGGTCGAGGTATTCGGCGTCGTCGACCTCGATCTGGACAGTGGGCTGCATAGTGGTTGTGATCTTGTGGGTCACCGGAAGTCCTTACGGTCGAGCGGCCAGGTCACGGAGGCGAGCTGTGGGTGAAAGCGGATCTCGAGGGTCTGCTCAGGCGGGATGTCACGCGGGCACGGGATGACGCGGACGTCACCGGCGAACAGGAACTCCATCTCCGCCCTGTCGTGATGGACGAGGACCCGGCCGTTCCAGGTGAGGAGGTCCCGGGACAGGGCGCCTTGGAGGGCATAGCGGCTCATGACGGCACCTCCACCCAAGCCAGGACGAGACCCGGGATGCTGTACCGGGCGTAGGAGGACGGGTCGTCGGGGATGCGGCGCGGCTCCCCCGTCGTATAGGCGGACAGCACCTGCGCGGCCGGATAGCCCGCCGGTAGGGTGACGCTCCGCGGGATGGCCCGGTGGTCGTAGCAGGCGGCCTGAATCGCCTCCGCCAGGACCGCCGCCTTGTTCCACGGCGGCTTCTGCGACTGCGGATTGACCGCCCAGCAGTCCACGCCGATGACCGGCTCCCGCAGCGGCACGTACAGGTTCGGGGTGCCGCCCGCGGTGACGAGCGTGCAGAACCCCGACGCCGCCCAGGACGAGTTGTCCTTGGGCAGGGTGGTCGCAACACGGTCGCCGACCACGGTCTTCAGCCAGGCGGTGGCTACCAGCTCCGGTGTAGCGCGCAGGAGGAGGCTCATCCGGACCTCCGCTGATACAGGGCCGGACGCAGGTACGGCTGGGGACGAGTGCCGGGATGGTTCACGCGCGCCACCGGGTGGTCGGCGTCCGGCCAGGACAGGGCCTTCTTGTTCCGCGGCAGGATCACGTGCGGGCTGGTGCCCATCTCGACGTCGGTGGCGTAGTTGACATCGAGGGAGCCGACCCGCAGCACCTTGTCGTGGACCTCGGCGCGCAGGCTCTCGGCGAGCCGGCCGGAGCGCTTGGGCACGTACTCGCGGGCGTCGGTGAGGATGGCGCGGCCGATGACCTGCTCGAGCCACCGGTTGACGGCACCATCCAGGTGCGCCTGCGCGGACGAATCGATCCGCAAGGTCATGGCCGCCCTCCTCTCCGGTGGGTGGTCGTCGCCGGCCTGCCCGGTCTCCCCGGGCGTGTGGCCGTTGTTTGGTTAGGTGGTGCGCCGCAGATCCAGTCGCAGATCCGCGGTGAGTGCGGGGTTGGCCATCGAGGAGACGGCGTCGACGCTGTAGATCGCGCCGGTGCGTTCGTCCCGTATCCGGTCCTGGTCGGTGATGTCCGTGCCGGCCGCTACGCGGGCGACCGCGTAGCGGACGATCCTCGGGGTCGGGTCGTCGCGGGTGGTGACCCGGCGGGTCTGCTCGGTCAGCGAGGCGGGGAGGCCGGTGTAGACGGGGGTGTCCACGTCGGCCTCGTCGCCATAGGCATCAGTGGTGGTGCCGCGGAGGATGGCGATCGTGGTGGTGGCGATGGCTACCGGCATCACGGACCTCCCGTGTACGGAGCCCACAACTCGTGCTCGTCAGAACCGTAGGAGAGCGGATCGCCGACGATCGGGCCCGAGCCCTCGATAGCGGAGCGGATGTGCACCGTCCGAGAGCGCATCCACGACACCCGCTTCAGGGAGCGGGCTGCCATGGGTGCGAGGACCAGGCCGTCGCCCTGCAACGTGGTCGAGACCTGATCCTGCTGGATCTGCGTGGCATCCAGCCGCGTCTCCAGCCCGAACTGGCCTGCCAACCAGGCTGCTTGATGGGCGACGGCCTGGCCCAGCCAGTAGAGGTCACGCGTCCGCATCCGGGCTTCGTCGCCCCAGATACGGTTGGAGAAGACCTCGATGTTCTTCTGCGCCTGGACAAGCTGCTGGTCCGTCACCGTCACCCCGGTGGAGTCGATGACGTCCTGCGCGCTCGCCCAGGCGTTGACCATGTCAGCCCTCGCTCTTGCTGCTGCTGGTGTCGCTACCGTCGCTTTCGATGACGTCGCGCGGCGTGGTGGTGTCCTCCGGCTGGTGATCGACAGAGGAGGGCACGGTCTCCACCGAGTAGGACAGGATGAGCGACACTCCGTCGGGGTGCTCCTCCTGGCCGTCGAAGGCGACGTCGCCGCGCGGGTGCAGGCCACGCTGGATCGCCTCGCCCACCAGGGCGGCACGGTTCGCCTCGTGCTGGTAGTCCTCGCCCGTCCAGCGTGCGGCCGGGACGACGAACTCCTTGATGTGGCGGGTGCCCTTGGCGCCGTCGGCGGAGCGTTCGTCGACCTCGACGTCGGGTGCGCCGGCCTTGGCGGGGAACTGACGCTGCCGGATCTGCTCGCGGTTTTCGCCCTTCGGGGCCTGTGCCTGCGTGTCGCTGGCGGCCTTGCTGGGCGTCTTCCTGGTTGCCACGGCTCACCTCCCTTGCTTGCAGGGTCGTACCGCCCGGAGCCGTCGGGCGGTACGACGTGAGGGGGTTAGCCGACGAGGATGGACGCGCCGTTGGGGTGGCCGTAGGCCCAGCCGCGGCGGGCGCGCATCTTCAGGATCGACTCGTCCGTCAGCGCGGACAGTCCGTTGCGGCCGTCGATGAACACACTCTCGGGTCCGGAGCGGACGCCGAGGAGCATGAGCTCGGGGTTGACGAACGCCATGAGCGGGCGGCCGGTCGGCGTCGGCGTGGCCGTCGCGGACAGCTTGGCGCCGAGGCTCCAGCGGACCGGGACACCGAACACGGTGTCGGGGGTGCCGGACAGGCCCTCCATGAAGATGGGCCGGTTCTGGGAGTCCAGGACGCCGCGGAGGCTCTTGCGGAACCCGGGGTGAGCGATGGCGATCATGGAGCCGGGGTCGAAGTAGTCGCCGGATTCGACGTTGCCGATGGCGGTGGAGAACTCCGCGTAGCTGGGGGCACCTGCGGAGGCGGCGGTGGTGATGTTCGTGCCGCCGGTGTAGCTCAGGGTGGCGTCCGTGGTGTTCAGCAACTGATAAAGGCTGGTGAACGGGACGGTGGTGCCGTTGGAGGCGGCACTGACGGCGAGCGACGCGTTGTCGATCATCTTGGCGTAGGACTTGCCCCAGCCGATCATCTTCGCCTCGATGACGTTCGCCACCGAGTCGTCGATGTCCTCCTCGGCGATACGCGCGGCCTTACCGAACTTCACCGCAGTGAGGAGGACTTCGTCGTTGAGGGAGGTGTCCTCACCGTAGGCGCCACCCTTGGCGACGACGTCCACGCCCATGCCGGCAGTCCGCGGCACGTGCTTGGTGTCGGAGCCCATGGGAATGCGGGCCGCGAGGGACTCGACGACGGAGACTTGCGTGATCGACTGGACGACCCGGGAACTATCCCACTCTTCTGGGATCCAGGCTTCCATCGTATTGCGGGCCACGGTTGCCCTCCTGTGGGCGTCGTGATGGGGAAGCGTCTGTCGGCTCGGGCCCCATCACGGGCGCCTGCAAGCAAGGGCGGTGGCGTGCTCCGATCACCGGAGCAATTCACCTGATGCTGAATATACCTGTTGTGGTCAAGCCCTGCCCAGAAGTCGCGCAGCGTGCAACTCCGCCGTCGACTTGGGCTTCTCCTGCGCTGGCTGGCGCGGTGCCCCCGTCGGCCGCGGCTTCGGCCGCCGCACCGGAGAGGCGAACAGCTCCGGATAGTCGCGGCGCAGCTCATCCACCGCGGCCTCCAGGCCGGACACGGAGCCGTCGTCGTCGACGTCCAGTGCCTCGGTGTCCACCAGCTTCAGCAGCCGCTTGAGGCGACTCTCGCCCTTCTCCCGCGCGCTCTGCGAGTCGGGGTCCTTCTCCTCCTGCAGAAACGCGAGCGCCCCCGCCTCTATCAGGGCGGAGCGGGCCGCGGTGCGTACCAGGGGTGCCCGGTACCGCTTTTCGCCCTCCTCGCGGGCTTCGCGGAGCGCCTTCTCGTGCTCGGTCTCGTCGCCGCGGGCCTTCTCCTCCAGTTCCTTGTTGCGGAGCCGGTGCCGCTTGGCGTCGTCGTTGGCCTTCTTCAACGCAGCCTGCGTGCGCGCCCACTCGTCCTTCGACGGGGGCTTGAAGTCGTCCGCCTTGTCGTCGTCGGTCTTCTTCGCCGGGGGCTTGGGCTTCGGCTTCTCCTCCGGCTCCGCCTCGTCCTCGACATCTGTCTCGGTGTCGGCTTCACCCTGGTCGTCCGGCTCGTCGTCGACCTCGATGTCGATGTCCGGCCCTTCATCCGGCTCGGCACCGCCGGCTATGACGTAGATCGGGCGGCCGTCGGCGCGGTAGCCGAGGACCGTGCCGGGCGGCAGGCTGATGCCGTCGGCTGGGGTCGTACTGTGGATGCCCATCTGGTGCTCCTCCATCACGGGGGTTGGCGGCTGCCCGTCGCGGGCGCCGGGGTCTATGCGGCCTGCGTGAAACGGCCGGTGCGAACAGCTGTCTGGGCGCGGGCCCTGACGGCAGGCAGTAGGTTCCGCTCCGTAAACAGGAGCTGGCGGGCGGCTCGCAGGCGTGCGGCCCGGGACTCCGAAGGCCGGCCGATGCCGTAGGCGATCGAGCGGTGCGCCTCCTGCTGCAGCGCCTGCGGAAACGGCACACCCTCTGCAACCCATGCGTCGTTCCATGGCACCGTGCGGCAGCGACAGTTCGGGTGGAGCGGCGGGCCGTCCACGTCCGACAGCCTGCGTCGCTGCCGCGGATCCCACGACAGGCCACCCGGGAACGAGCCCCCGATCAGGGCGGTGCGGCCGGTGTAGGCCAGGCAGTTGACGCAGGCGTCCGCTTCCGACACCCACAGCCGCACCTCGGCCGGACTGCGGGCGACCTCGTCCAGGCCTTGGGCAACAGCTGTGTTGACAACCCATGCGATATGCGCGCGGACCGCTTGGACGGCGGCTTTCGCCGCGCCGAGTCCGGTCAGCATGTGCTCCCACCGCGACACCACGCCCGACCGGAGCAGGCGTAGTGCCCGGTCACGGTGATCCTTCACCAGGCGGCCGATCCGGCGCGCTTCGGCCCGCAGCTCCCGTCCCGGGCGGGGCACCCTCGGGGTACGGGCCAGGAGACTGCCAGACGCTGCCTCCACGAAGGCGATCCCCTGCTGCACTCCCAGCGCGACGGCCTCGCCGAGCGCGTCACCGAGGAAGCCGGCACGGCCGGCCAGATCGCCGAGGAGCTCGCGGATCGCCGCGCGGGCGGCAGCAATGATGCGGCGCAGCACCTCCCCGGGCGTGGCCGGTTGGTTCGGGCCGCCGTAGGCCTGGGTCCAGGCGGCGAGAGTGCGGCGAATCAGGTCGTCGAATGCGAGCCCGGTGTAGCCCAGGATGTCGGCGCCGATCTGGTCCTCCAGGCGGATGACCTCGCCTGTGTGCTGGTCCTGGACGAGACGGGTCAGATCGTCGCTGCGGTACGGCATCAGTACTCGTCCTCAACCTGCGCCAGGGCTTCCAGGTCAGACAGCGCCCCGGACAGGACCCCCTTCACCTGATCCGGTGAGACGACGTTGAGCGCGGCCGCGGCGCCAAGTTGTTGCGCGGCTGCGGACACGCTGGCCAGGATGGCGACGCGACGCTGAAGTTCGGCGTCGTCGACTCCGGCGAGCCATTCCTCGACCTGCTCGGCGCGGTAGCCGGTCTCCATCAACGCCTGCTTGCGGGGAACCCCGTTCTTGACCTTTTCGGTGACCGTCTGCCAGCCAACCTGATCGTTCACCGACTTTGCGGGCACCCAACTGACGGTGACTACGGGCTCGTCGAGGCCGAGGCGGCGCAGGGCGAATGTGACCGCCTCACGCGTTGTCGCACCGAACGAGAGCTGACGGTTGGCGACCTTACGGATGAACGGGTCGTCCTCCTCCTGGTAGGACACCCCGGAACGGCGGTTGGAGGACTGCGGGTCGAACAGACGCAGCGGCGTGTCGGTGATCTGCGCCATCGCCCGGATGTTGAACTGGATCGGATCCAAGAACACGCCGGGCTGCGCCGCATCGAACTGGCCCACGCTCTTGAAGCCGCGAAGCAGCATCAGTTCGCCGGGTCCGGCCTTGAGGGAGCTGTCCGCGCCGGAGTCGCTCGGTCCCAGGCCCTGCTCGTTCAGCGGCCAGTCGTCGTCGGCGAAGTCGGCAGGCTCGAGATCCGAAGTGTCGGTGTTGGCGGCCTCGGTGAGCGCGTACCGCTGCGGGAAACCCTGATAGTCGACCGTACCCATGTGGGTCTGCTGCAGCTTGTTGATCGCGTTCTGCGGGCCGTAGGCGCCGTAGTGTTCGGGTACGCCGTAGGGCCGGTCGGTACGGAAGTGGAACACGGGCTGCTCACCCCACTCGTGCTCCATCACCCACGACTCGGGGTCTTCCGGGTCGGCGGGCCAGTGCCGCCAGTCGTCGGGTTTGTCTCCGCGGCCGTTCTCGCTGGTGGTCCAGCGTTCGATGCGGTCGTCGTAGTACAGCTCAACGCGCTGAAACTTACCCTCACACCACTTCTTGATCGTGAAGGCTTTGACCCGCGGGTTGTCCTCGCTGTAGATCACACGGACGGTTTGCGGGCTGTTGTAGAACATGTCGACACGGATGACGTTGCCCTGCTCGTCCTCGACGGGCAGCACCATCAGGTAGGCGTCGCCGTACTCGCAGGCGCGACGAAAGAGGTCGGGGAGCTCCAGGTCGAGCTGATTGTCCTGCCAGATCTTTGATATCAGCTGGTTGGCCCCATCGTCGGGGGTGGTGACGGCTGCGATCTCCAGTCGGTTGACGACGGCGTTGACGGGGGTCTTGGCAAAGTTCAGATCGAAGTCGACGTCGTGGAACATGAGGGCGCGGCGGATCCGGAGCGAGGTAAAGACTTCGGGCGCCTTGCCGTCGTAGTAGACGCCGGCCTCGTCGTACCCCTCGCGGGACTCCTTCAGCTCTTCGATGCCGTGCATGAGGTCGGCGAGCGACTCATCATCCAATGCGACCTCCCTAGCCAGCGCAAGCATACGCCGTCACCTTCGATTCAAAGGTAACTTGCCGCTTCAGCCTTAGATACCTGTCTCGACTTGGTGGGCAGGAATCTCCTGACCGCACTCCCCACCGCATCCACAAGGTCGTCATGAGGGGCCTTAGGGAACGCGCACTGCTGCTCCTCCAACTCCCGCAGCCTCCGCGCATGCAGCACCCGCCCCCGCTGGTAGTGCCCCAGCACCCCCTCGGCCCGCACGAACTTCGGCTCCGACTGCGACACGGTCTTCACCCGCACCGGCATGTGATGAAACACGGCCTGCCACACGTCCTGCCCCTGGTTGACCTCCAGCAGGATCAGCCCGATCCGCGGCCATTCGTCCAGCAGCGCCAGCACCCGCTCCCGCAACTGCTCCCCCGGCGGGATCTTCACCGCGATCGCCTCGTGCACGGTGCAGCGGCGGGTCTCCGCAGACCACGACACCACCGCCAGCCCAGTGAAGTCCGAGCCCCTCTTCGCCGTCACCGCCGGGTCGATGCTGAGCATCATGTGCGTGATCGGATCCGGACCCTCTGGCCCCGGGTAGCGGAAGTCGTCGACGGTCCACAGCGCTCCGTCCGCGCCCATCGGATCGTTGGCGTAGTTCTTCGCGAAGCTGCGGGTGTGCTCGATGGACTTGAGGTAGTCGAGGGGCCACTTCGCCGGCCACACGCTGCGCTCGTAGCCCGAGGCGAGCTTGACGATCGGCGGCGTGTAGTGGGCGGCGAATCCCTCCTCTTGGATCCAGGGGGCGGTTTCGACGCCGCGGGCGTGCTTGACGAGCTGGTGGACGATGCTTCCCGGCATCGTGACCGTCCCTGAGATCACGACGCGGGCGTACACGTTGAGCGGCAGGATCGCGTCGACGAGGGTGGTGCGCCGCTTCGCAGCGAGGTCGAGGCTGTAGCTGCTCTCGTCGGGTTCGATGTCGTCGCACAGAATGAGGTCGGGCCTCCGCTCGCCGACCTTCATACCGAGGTTCGACGAGTCGATACCGCGGGCGGCGAACACAAAACCCGACTGCGCGATGAACATCGACTGCGTGTCCGCGACATTCGAGCCCGACGGCCGTTTCGCCGGTGAGCACAGATCCTGGAAGTCGCGGCGCAGCAGCTCGTTGGTGTCGATCTCCTTCTTGAACGAGCTGAGGTGCGTCTCGGCCTGGGTGGCGGAAGCGGCGAACGCGGCCGCGAACCGGACGTGCCCGTGCGCTGCGGCCCACATCGGCAGGATCAGAAACCACCAGGTCGACTTGCCCATGTTCCGGGGCGCAATGTAGGCGTCACGGTGCTCGGCCGGCAGAGTCGGCGGCCGTACCCAGGCGCGGGCGGCACGGCACCAGTCGAGGTGCGCATCCCCGAACGTGAGGCGCCCCTCGGCGTCGCGAAGGTGGTGGCGCAGGTAGACCAGCCCGAACAGCAGCGGATCCAGCCGGGTGAGGGTGCGCCGGCCTTCAGGCTCGGCGAGGAGCCGCGGGTCGAACTTGGCGAGGTAGGCGTGCAGGTCGAAGGTTTCGGCGTCGAGGCCGTCGAGGTAGCCGCGTGTGCGGACCGCGGTCGCCATGCTCAGCCCGTCGTACTGTCGCCGCCGTCGCGGATGTGCTGCTCCTCCAGCTGCACCTTGGCTTTGGCGGCGCGGATCATCTCCTGCAGCTCCAGATCCTGTTGCGTGGTCTCGGTGACTGTGGCGTCGACCTTGACGGGCATGTTGAGGCCGAGGAGGAGGCGGATGGATTCGCTGGTGCGGCGCCGGGATTCTTCGATGCGGTTGAGGCGGTCGACGGCTTGGAGGATGAATGAGTCGTCCTCGACCGGCTCCTCGTCGCCCGTGTCCGGGTTGATCGCCTTGATGACGCGGCCGTTGCTCACCGTGATGTGCTTGCGCCCCATCACTCGACGGACGGACGCCTCCATGTTGTGGAGCCGCTCGAGTTGGGCTTCGAGGCGTGCGAGTTCGAGGGCCCGGTATTCGTCGACCTTGGGGTCGACGCGGCGTTCGATCTCTTCGCGGACGAGGTCGCGGGCGGTGGTTGCGGCGACGCGCTGCCCGCCGGTGGGGCCGGCGGGGTCTTGGCTGAGGGCGTCGATGGCGTAGAAGCTAAGGCCTTGGATGCGGAGGTCGAAGAGGAGTTCGGCGAGTTCGGCTCGGGCTGCTTTGTTGCGCCTCTGGTAGGGGACGGGTCCTCCGGTACCCACAACGCCACCTCCGTTGAATCTTCAGCAATACATGCACTTCACCTTCGAATCGTAGGACATCGGTGCGGTTTAGTCGCCCACTCCCCTACTGCAACCGGCTTCGCAGGGGCACCATGTAGGTATGGCAGCGAAGAAGAAGACACCCAAGCTCGGCACAGGAAAGCGGTTCGCCGCCGTCGCAGCATCCGCAGCGAAGTCCGGTGCGAAGAACCCGAAGGCCGTCGCAGCAGCAGCCGGTCGGAAGAAGTTCGGCGCCGCGAAGATGACCGCCATGGCCAAGGCCGGCCACAGGATCGCCGCCCGCCGGGCGAAGTGATGGTCAGCAGCCGCGGCGGGAAGTTCGGCTTCGTCTACCGCTCACGTTTCAGCGCTTACCGCGCGCTGCGCCGCAAGGGCATGTCGAAGACCAGAGCAGCGGAGATCAGCAACGCGGGCCGCTCATTCCCGCAACGCAGCATCATGGCCCGGAAAGCGGCGAGGACGCGGAAGGCGAAGGGCAGCCGCAGGTGAGCGGGCAGCGGAGGCCCCGGAGCTCGACGGCGACTCCGGGACCTCGCAGCTCTACGGGCAGTGCTCCCCGAACTTGACCGCGTTCAGCGTGACCGGCTGCCCGTTCACCTTCGTTCCCGCGGCCGGCTTCTGCGAACAGACCTGCCAGTTCGACTCGACCAGCACCATGCGGCCGGCGCCCGACGCGTCGTTCACCGTGATCGATGTGCCGAAGTCGAGAGCGTCTCGTGCGGCCTTGACGCTTTTCCCTCGGAAGT
This sequence comes from Streptomyces sp. NPDC020801, assembly GCF_044334385.1. Lineage (NCBI taxonomy): Bacteria > Bacillati > Actinomycetota > Actinomycetes > Kitasatosporales > Streptomycetaceae > Streptomyces > Streptomyces sp. NPDC020801. The sequence goes on along the minus strand of NZ_JBIRST010000011.1, from coordinate 228,761 downwards.
CGGGCATCGTCCCGCCGGCCGCGGAGGGCGGCGCCTGGTCCTTGGCGGGGCAAGTCTCGTCCAGTTTGACCGCGCCGAAGTCGAGCTTCGTGCTTGTGTCCGCCTGGGTGTCGGCCTTGACGTTCTGGGAGCAGACCTTCCAGTCCCGGTCAAGGATCTGCATGCGGTCGCGGCCGAGGGAGTCGTGGGATTTGAGGTTGTAGAACCCTGCCTTCTGGGCGGCGTCTTGGGCGGACTGGAGGCCCATGCCGACGAAGTTGGGGACAGCCTTCTTGCTGCTGGGCTTGTTGTTGCTGCCAGTTGAGGCCGTTGAGGACGAGGTGCCGCCGTTGGTCTTGGTGGGTTGGCAGGCGGTGCTGGTGCCGAGGACGGCGATGGTGGCGGTGATGATGCAGGCGAGTGTTCTGCGGCTCATGGGTCCCCCCTGTGCGGTACGCGCTGTGATGTGGCGTGAGCGTAGGCGGGGGTTGGCTGGCGTGTGCAGGTTGTGACGACGCTGTGACCCAATCGGGTGTCTGCGGGTTCAGAGCAGGCCCGCCCCCGGCAGGGAGCGGGCGGGTTTCACTGGCCGTAGTGGTCGCTGGGCTGGTCGGGTTCGGTGGTGAGGCTGGCGCAGCCCTCGTAGTGGCCGTGGGCCTCGCAGCAGGTTCCGCAGTCGCACAGGGGCACGGCTACTCCTCGTCGGTGTCGTAGTCGAGGTCGCGGTCGAACCAGTAGCGGTCCCAGGCGGCGGCTTCCTCGGCGGTCTCCTCCCACGCGGGGAGCTCGGTGTAGTTGGTCTAGGCGGCCTCCGCGTAGGCGGCCTGGAAGAAGGCGGGCTGGGCGAGGTGCTTGGTCTGCTTGTAGGTGGCGAGCCCGATGTAGAGGGCGATGTCGAACGGGTTGTAGACGTGGACGTGGATCCACTTGCCGGTGGTGCGGTGCTGCACCCAGCAGCGGACGGGCTCGGTGCCGTTGGCGGCGACGTGGGCCTTCTTGACGTGCCGGCCGTACCAGGACTGGTAACCGTCCTTGAGGTCGGCGGCGCCGAGCCGGTTGAGGATGTCGCCGGTGCGGACGAGCTGGCCGGTCTCGACGAGGGAGGCGATCGCGCCCGAGCGCGCCCGGTAGGCGAGGGCCTTGGTGACGCGCTGGGCGGCGGCGCGAGTCCGGCGGAGCTGGGCGGCGACGTTCATATGGATCCCCCTTGGTGCGGTGCTGCGGTGGTGGGGCCCGGCCGAGAGTCGGCCGGGCCGTGGTGGGTACGTTCAGCGCCAGGAAGAGTGGCCGCGGCCGATGAGTCGGCCGAATCGGCGGTAGGCCTGGATGGTGACCTCGGCGCGGTTGGCGCAGAAGCAGGAGATCTTGTTGCCGTCGAGGTCGGCGAGCCACCAGGACTCGCCGTCGGTGGCCTGGAGGGCGACTGCACCGGAGGCGGTGGCGTAGACGTGGGGGAAGCGGATCTGCTCGGTGGTGGTGTTCTGCATTGCCGTCTCCCCTGGCCTGTCATCCTTGGCGATGACTCCATCATTGCATCCTCATGTTGCATCGTCAAGATGCATCGCTAGGGTGCCTAGTCGGGATGCGACAAGACGTGGCATCCTTATGGGCATGACCACGGAGAAGAAGAAGCAGGCAGCACGCGATCGACTCGACGAGCTCGGCGCCGCCTACGAGAAGGCAGAGGAGGAGTTCGAGGCCGCGCGCACCGCACTGAACGAGGGCATCGTCGAAGTCCTGCGCGCCCGCACCTTGGGACCTTCAGAGGTAACGCGGCATGTCCCCTACGAGCGTCAGCACGTCGGGCGGATCTCCAAAGCGGCAGGCATTCCGCCGCTGCGCGAACCCACCGTCGTCAGCGCCAAGAAGGCCGTAGAGGACAACCCCGCCGAGTAGCCGCCTTCCCGATTCCCGCCCCGTTCCCCCACGGTCGCAGGCAGACTGCGGGTATGGCGATCCGGATCGGTGTGCAGGCGGACACGGAAGAGGAGTGCGCTGAGGGCCTGGCGCGGCTGGTTGATGCCGGGTTCGTGCCGGTGATGCTGCCGAAGTACCTCACCGACGGACGGTGGATGGCCCGCGCCGTACCCACGCCCAGCACGAAGGCCCCGACCGATAGCGACACCGGTCGGGGCCTTGGCATGGCTGGCTAGCGGCTACTGCTGGTTGTTGTTCTTGACCCACACGCCGTAGCTCTCCGTCCGCTGCTCGCGCTGGTCTTGGTAGACAGTTCCCTCGTAGTGGTTGTGGACCTCGGCCGGCACCACGTCCTTGGCGCGCCGCAGGAGTCTGGCGAGGGCGAGTACGAGGGCTACGGGCGTGGCTCCGGCGATGGCGAGTTGGGCGGGGTCGACGGTGCCGAGGACGTGGACGACGAGGGCGGTCATGCCGCCGATGGGCAGGGATGCGGCTCCGGCGGCGAGCATGCGGACGGCGTCGTCGACGGCCTTGGAGCTCATGGGTGGGATGCCGGGCTGCGGCACGGGCGTCGCGTTCCCGATGACGGCCTTCGGACTGGTCCCCTTCCGGCGCGCATCCTCGATGGCCTTGTCGACGGCCGCGGAGATGACGGCGTCGGTGAGCGGGTTGGCAGCCTGCCCGGCCGCGGGAGCGGTGGGCGTCGGCTCGGGCAGGACGGTCATGGCGGGTGGTCTCCTCAGGTGAGCGTGATGTCGGTGGCGGTCCAAGTGCGTTTCTTGCGGGCGCCGTCTTGGCGGACCCAGTCGACGACCAGCGCGCGGGCTTCGGCCTCACTGCTGGCGCGGACGGTTCCGGCGGATTCGCCGTCGTGGTGCCTGCCGTCACTGACGGCCGCAGTCCAGTGGTAGGTCTTCTTGGCCATTCGGTCTCCTAGTCGATTTCGCCGGTGCCGTGGCAGACGGCGCAGCGGACGCGGGTGGCGGTGTGGATGCGGGTCTTGATCTTGTGCTCACCCTTGCCGTTGCAGGCGGGGCAGGGGTTGATGGGCTCGGGCGTGTAGTCGGGGTCGGGCTCGATGCCGCCGGTTTGGAGGTCCCAGGCGGCGCCGATCGCGGCGGCTTTGGCGGCGGCGACGCTGTTGCGGACGGGCCGTTTGACGGCGGCGACGGCGCGGCGTTTCTGCTTGCGGAGGGCGGGTTTGATGAGCCGCTGCCAGTACACGCCGCCGGCTCGTTTGAGGTCGTCTACGTTGACGTCGGGGTGGAGGATCCCGGCGAGCACGCTGCCGCCGATGGTGATCTCGAACGTGTCGTCGTCCTCGGCGCGGACACGGCCGGTGCGGGCGGCGCAGATTTTCTTGAGGTCGTCGATCTCGATCAGCTGCTCTTCCCAGCTGTGCCCGGACCAGCAGTTGCCCCAGACGGAGGCGAGGGCGTCGATGACGCCGTTGCCGTCGAGCGTGAATTCGGGCGTGCCGCACTCGGGGCAGCCGTAGGGCAGGCCGTCGATCGTCATCTGCTGGATCTTCAGCGTGATGCCCATTCCGGGATCTCCTTCACGTTTCGGGTCGTGATGTGGGTCGTGATGGGTCGTGACTGTGCAGGTCAGAGCCGTGATGGGGGTTGTGATGGGTCGTGACGTCGTCACGGTCTCGAGCGGTGGATCACAACCCCGTCACGACCTGCGTCACGACCCTGACCTGCGGCGTCACAACCCAGTCACGACCTCTCAGGCGGCTTCCGGGGCGGTCTCGCTGGTGATCTGCTTGATCGTGTCGAGGCGGTAGCCGCGTGCTCCGCCGGTCACCTGGACAGTCGACATGTCGATGTCTAGGTCCATGGCGTCGACGGCCCGCTTCAGGTCGGCGGACACGCGTTGTGCGGCGGTGCGGCGAGCCTTGGTCTCGTCGTCGCCGAACAGGTTGAGCGCCCAGGCCTCCGGGTCGTGCGCGGCGAGGTACTCCCATATGGCCGCAGTCGGCAGGAAGTCGGCGTCGTCGGCGGCGGCGAACGCACCCCGCACCATCATCACGATCCTCGGCAGGTCGGAACGCAGCCGGTCCGCCTCCGTCGCACCGAAGTGGTCCAGGCCGGCGGCAGCGAGCGACTCGGCATCCACCTCGGGCCGTCCAGCTGCCGCCCGCTCGCGTGCGCGGCGCCGACCTTCCTTGTCCTCCAGGAAGAGGAACTTGTGCTTGAGCGGCTCGCGCGATCCGCCGCCGCGGATGTACGCCTGGGAGGCGTCGCGCAGGTCGTCGCCTTCAGCGTTGCCTTCGGCGGGGTCGAGCCGGTCCGGCCGCCAGCCTTCTCCGATCGCTCCGGCGCCGAAGACCTGCACGACGTCCTGGTGCCGGGACGGGCCGACGATCTTCAGGGCGATAGAGTCGGCGATGGCCTTTCCGATGGCGTCCTTGGTGGCCTCCTGTGTTGCGAGGATGAGCTGCACGCGGGACTTGCGGCCAGCCTGCAGGATCTTCACCGCGAGTTCCTTCGCCCGGTCGGACAGCTGCGGGTACTCGTCGATGAACAGGACGATCGCCGGCCGCTCCGGGGACGGCTCCCAGTTCTCCCGCATGCCGAGCTTCGCGAACAGGACCGGGCGCGCCTTCGCGATGCGCAGCGCTTGATCGAGGATGGCCTCGATCTGGCCCATGTTGTCGTCACCGATGGCGCGGACGCCGATGGCCTCGGCGAGCGGGGCGAGTCCGTTGCCGGCCGGGTCGAGGTCGCCGACGAGGACGTCGGAGCAGGCGGTCAGCGAGTCGGCCATCGTGCGGAGGATCACCGACTTCCCGCCGCCGGAAGAGGCGACGACGATGACGTGCACGCCGAGCAGGGACGCCTCGAACGGCTTCCCGTCCATGCGGTGGGCGAGGAGCTGCTTGTCGCGCAGGCGGCGGCTGTTCGGCTTCCGCTCCGGCGCCGACGGCATCTTCGCGAACGGATCGGACTGGACCAGGCGGAGGACGACACGGCCGCGGGACTCGCGGACCGGCTGCGGCAGCAGGCCGTTCTCCGGCAGGTCGAGGGGCGTCTCCAGGTCGGCAGCCTTCGTGACGATGTCGGCCGGCTTGCCCTTGGCGAGGCGGACGGTGACTTCCCATCCCCAGTCGTAGCGCCGGTTCGCCTCCACCTCTTTGACCTGGATGCCTTCGGAGGCGAGCGCCCGGCGGACGCATTCGGCGGCCTCGGTGCGGTTGCGGGCATCGGCGATCGGGAACGGGTCGCCGTCCTCGGCGTGCACCTCGATCTTTCCGGGGTCGACGCCGTGGGGCCGACCACGCCAGACGCCGGCGGCGACCGTGGCCATCGCGTACAGGACGGACACCCACAGCCCGCACTCGGCGACACCGTAGGCCGCGGCGCTGGCGACGGGGGCAGCGACGATCCCGCGGGTGATCAGGTACCTGCTGGCGTGCTTCGTGTACTCCTGCCGGGTCCGCTGGACGACGGCGTGCGCGGCCCGTTCCTTGGCCATGTCGCCCTTGGCGGCTTTCTTCGCGGCGCGGGCGGTGCGGATCATCTGCGGGTAGTCGTCGCGCATCTTGTCGGCTTCGATGCGGGCGATGTGCCACCAGCCGCGCGCGGTCCAGCCGATCCATACGACGGACGGGTGGTGGCCGACCGTGCGGGCGGTGCGGCGCGCGAGCGCGGCCCGGGAGTGGATCCAGGCGGGCAGCTGCCGCTGCGGGGTGGCGGGCCGCTTGTTGATGGTGGTCTCGACAGGCCGGACGGTGGAAGTCTGCACCAGCACCGCGGCGTGCTTCTGGTCGGTTGTCGGGGTGGCCATTGCTTCTCCTAGTGGTGGTGGCCGTTGACGGCGATGCGCTGGCGGGCTTCGTGGCTGTGCTGCTTCTTCGCGACGGGGCTGAACGGCACGCTGTCGCCCTTGGTGCGGCGGTGCGGCGGGGGCTGTCGGCGGGCGCCCTTCTTGGGCTTCTCGGCGGCCGCCTTGGAAGAGGGGGATAGATCGGTAACGACCTGCGACTTTCCGTCGCTCTGCGTGCCCGCGATGGTGACCGGGTGGAGCAGCTCCAAGAGCCGGCCGCGCGTACTCACCGGAGAGCCGTTGACGGCGTCCATCGCGTCGACCAGAGCCTTGCGGGAAGCGAGCGCCTCGGCGTGCAGGCCGGGCTTCATGCCGGGCGTGCGGGTGCCGTGCTTGATCTCCCAGGCGGAGGCGAACGCGTCCTCGAACGCGAGCGTGCCGAACGGGGCAGCGGACACCAGCTTCTCGGCGAGCTGGTACACGGTCTTGTGGTCGCGGCGACGCTTCCGCTCATGCTTGGCACGCGCCTTCTCCTCGGCCCGCTTCTTCGGGTCCACGGCCGCAGCCGACAGAGTGCTGACCCACTGCCGGATCTCGAACACCGCCGGGCCCATCACCGTGACCCCGGCCAGCCCCCATGCCACCGAGGCGTTGGTCTGCGCCCCGTAGGCGTAGTTGATGTGCGCGGCGTACCCGGCGGCGCCCATAGACAGGGCGCGCAGCAGCCACCGCACCCACGCGGGCAGCTTCCGCTCATCCGCGTAGGCGACCCCAGCAGCCATCACCCAAGCCGCGCCCTCCAACGCGAACGGCAGGGGCAGCAGCATCAGGCTGACCGACACGAAGTGCGCGACCTGCGCCGGCAGGGAAGCGAGCGCCGACGCGGCGACGAGGGCGAGGGTGCCCTTGCGGTAGACGTTGCCGGGGGTGAGGGTCTTCTCCCGGCGGGCGGCGCGGTCCTTGCGGCGCTGGGCGCGGTCGCGGCGCTTCTGCGTCTTGACCTCGCGCTCCTCGTCGCGGTCCTTGCGGCGTTCGACGCGACGCAGCTTGGCCTCGAACTCGCGGTCCTCGCGCCGCTGCTTGGCGTCGGCGGCCTTGTCGGCGCGACGCTCCTCGAACCAGCTGCTCACGGTGGATCAATCCTTTCGGGGTTCAGGCGGTGGTCTGGGCGGCGAACAGGTCGTCGAGGAGCGGCCAGAGCCGGTCGTTGCGGCCGATCTCGGGGTCGATGAGGCACAGTTGCCAGGCGTCGCACACGGCGTCGGACGCGGGACGGCTGATGCCGCTCCAGATGTGCCGGAGAATGCGGGGCGGCATGTATTCGCCGAAGACGGTGTACGGCTGGCCACCGCGGATGGTGCAGGTGACGCCCCGGCCCTGCGGCAGGAGCCGCGGATGCGAGAGCAGCACCAGCAGTCCAGCGCCCTCACCGGCCCGGCGGATCCGGGTCAGCAACTGCTCGTCGGCGACTAGGCCGGACACTGCGGCGCGCTGCTCCCAGCGCAGCCTGTCGAAGCCGGGTCCGTCGTAGCCGGGCTGGGACTGGTCGGTGAGGAACCCGGCCCGGTTCGCTGCGGCGAGGGTCGGGATCATCAGGGTGGTCTCCTCGTCGGCCCCGGCCGCATGGCCGGGCCACATCGTCAGCTCGCCCTCCAACCACAGGGCCATCAGGTCGGCCAGCTCGGGCAGGGTCTGCGCGGCGGCCCAGCGGCGCCGGTCGGCGCGCGCCTTCCTCCAGCGGCGCATCACACGGCCGCCTTCGGGGCGGGCGAGGGCCGGTGGCGGAGGTAGGCGATGACGGCGGTCAGCAGCAGGACAGGGCCGGGGATCGCGGCGAGGACGTGGGCGGCACCGGCGGACGCCCACGCGATCGGGGCGACCGCGGCCGGCCACAAGCCGATGACGATCAGCACGGCGGCCAGCAGCAGCCAACGGACGGCGGGGCGACGGAACATGACGACCTCACACAGGGTCAGAAACGGATTGGTGGGGGTGGTTGGCGCCCCGGGCCGGATTCGATCCGGCGGCATCACGCCGGGTCCGGGGCTGGTGGGTCGAGCCGGTCAGCGCTTGGTCTTCGCTCCGAAGAAGCCGTTGCCCGGGGTCGTGGTGTGGCTCTTGTGGATCCGTGCGTTGCTGTCCTTCGTGCGGACGGCGGGGTCTTGTGGGGTGGTCTCGTGGCCGCAGGCCTGGCAGGGCTTGCCGGTCTCGTTCTTGCTGAACAGGCTCACGGTGGGCTCCTCTCTGATGGGGGTTGGGATCAGCTGCGCTTGGCCTTGGCGGCGAGTTCCGCCATGGCTTCCTGCCGGTCGGCGGGGCTGGCGTGCTTGAGGATCATGTCGGCGTGCTGGCGGGCATCGGCCTCGCTGATCACTCCGGCCTTCGCCATGCCGACCTGCATCTCAACCTGGGCGGCGAGGATCTTCCCGAAGCCCATCGCTCAGGCCTTCTTCGGCTTGCGGCCGTAGGTGGCGTCGAGCTCAGCGGGTACGTCCTTGGCCTGGCCGCGCTCGATCCGGTCGTAGACCTGCTGGCCCTTGGCGACGTTCTCCTTGCTGGTGAGGTCGGACGACTTGGACTTCTTGCCGAACATGCGGTTCCTTCCGGTTGGTGATCGTTGGGGTGGTGCGCTGGTGCCGGGCGCGGGACGGGGGATGCGGCCGCGCCCGGCGGCTTGTAGGGGTCAGGCGGCGTCGCCGAGGCTGGCGCCGAGCAGCTCGTCCACGAGGGAGGCGCCTGGGTTGGCGCGGTCGTAGTCGGTGGCCTCGGCGAGCAGGTGCAGCTCGACGGCGAAGTCGTCAGCAACCAGGAACCGGCGGATCAAGTCGGTGCGGTACGCCGCATCCGACGACGAGGCTGAAGAGATCAAGCGCAGAGACATGGGGGATCCTTCGGGAACGCGGATTGGGGTTGGTCAGGCGGTGGGGCGGGGCAGGGCGCGGCAGACCTCGGCGTGGGCCTGTGCCCAGGTGGCGGCCTGCTTGGTCGCCCAGCCCGTTGCCCGAGCTCCGGTACACATCGGGTCGAAGCTGAAGTCGGCCTCGCTGTCGGGGCAGACAGTGCAGCGAGCGAGGACACTGTCGTCCTTCTCGATCAGGTCCACGGTGACGGTCGGGTCACCGATCGCCTTGCCCGCATCAGTCAGGTAGCGGGCGATGACGCCCTCCGGCCAGGTGACGGCGGTCTGGGTGGTCTGGGCGGTAGCAGGCATGGCTGATCTCCTCGGTTGGTGATGCCAGGAACGGGATGGGGGGTGGAGAGCCGTGGACGGCGGAGGCCGCGGGGGATTTCGGAACTTCCCCGCCGCCCACGGGTATGGGGGAGGTCAGCGGCGCCGGGCGGCCTCGTCGCCAATGTCGTGGACGTCGACGCCGTGGGCCTCGGCCGCGTCGTTCAGACGGTGTGACTCACGAACCGCGGCCTGCCAGAACGGATCCGAAGTGTGGTCTTGGCCCTTGGTGTTCAGGCCGGCGGCGATGCTGCGGCACACGTTCATCTGGTCAGCTGCCGCGCCGAGCGCGTCGGCGGTACGGGCGCGGTCGTCGATCTGGCTCTGCAGCCAAGCAGGCTGGGACATGGTGGTCTCCTTCAGTCGATTCGGGTGATGTTGGTCGGCTCGGGGTCGAGGCGGGTGCCGCCACGGTTGAGGCGGTTCAACAGCCGGCCAGCCTTGTCCGCGGTCTTCTCGACCGCCTCGTCCGCCGTCTCGGCGCGGGCGCTGTACGTGTACTGGCCTCCCGCGCCAGGGCCTTCGACACCTCGGCGGGTAACGGCCCATCGGGACATAGCGGACTCCTGGGAGAAGAAGGGGGGTGGGGTTGGGTGGCCGCGGGCGCGGGACGGGGGGACTGTCGGACCGCACCCGCGGCGGAACGGGGGCCCTACTTGGGCAGGGGGTGCTCGCTGCGGTCGTTGACCGCGTGGAGCCGGCGCATCATGCGCTCGTAGCTGACGAAGCAGGTCCCGAGCCGCTGCCCGGTCTCCACGTCGGTGACGGCCACCCGCAGCAGCTGGCCCGAGTCGATCGGCTCGGCGACCTTGGCGATCACCTCGTCGGCCTTCTTCTGCGCCGCGGACAGGCGCTTGATCTCGGCGGTCACGACACGGCCTCGATCACGAGGAACGCGTCGGCCTTGAGGTCCATCACGACGTCCACGGTGCGGCCGTCACGACGCAGGCGGGCCGCGAACTCCTCCGCCGGCCACGAACCGCGCGGGGCACCGGCGGGGAAACGCTCGATCACCGTGCGGGACGGCTTCGGCGCGGGCTGGGCGCGGACCGGGCCCTGCGCGGCGGCGTGGGCCAGGCGATCGGCGGGGCTCATCGGAACCACCGCCGCTTCGGCTTCGGCGGGTCCAGCAGGGCGCGGGCGGCACCGTAGGAGAACTCGTGCAGCATGCCTACGAAGTCGTAAATCTCCCGAGTCGCGCGGCTAGCGCCAGGCTTGCGCACCTCATCGAACAGTTCCTGCGCCAAGGCGAGCGTCTCAGCGGCGATCTCATCGAACACCCTGCCGACCGGCACGTCATCGCCAGGCCGCAAAGCCGCAGCCAGAGACGACAGGTGATTCGCGGTCGGAGCGGGGAGCTCGGCGGGAGTGCTCATGGTCTTGCTCATCTCAAGCCACCTCCGTGGCGGTCGGGGCGACCTGGGCGCCGCGCAGGTACTCGACCACGGCAGACTGCGGGACCTTGAGACCGGTGCGGCGCTTCTGGCCGCTGCCGATCCGGACGGTCCGCAACTGTCCGCTGGCGATCAGGCGGTAGACGGTCGCGGGGTGAACATCGAGGTACTCGGCGACCTCTGCCGGCTTGAGCGCGCCCTGCAACTGGGCGAGCTCTTCGGCGAGTTCGTCGTTGGGCTTGGGCACAGAGGCCTCCGGGCATTTGGGCAGGTCAGGACTAGGTTCCGCGACTTGGATACCCAAGCTGCGGATATAGAGACCGTAGCCACTACAGCTTGGGTATGCAAGTACTGCGACAAGTTCCCAGGCACACAAAAAGCCCCCAACCGCTAGGCAGTTGGGGGCGTCAGCAGAATGAGCAGGGATTACGGCACATCGATCACGTACCTGAAGGTGTGGCGGTCGCACGGCACGACCGAGTCGAGGACCTCGAGGGCGCTCCCCGCAGAGTCGTATGCGGTGCGCATGACCTTGGCGACGGGCACGCCAGCCGGGATCTCGAGCTGCTCGATCTCGTGCGGGTACGGCATGCGGATGTCGAGGTCTTCGATGAACTGAACGATGCGTCGACCGATCGGACCATCCGGGTTCTCGATGAAAGCGTTGGCCCCACCCTTGATGAGCTTGGCCTCGGCGAGCGGTGTGCCAGCCGCAAGGGTGCGCTCGTAGTAGCTGTCGCACAGCTGCATCGGCTGGTCGTCGACCGTGAAGAGCAGACGGCGGACAATCACAGGTGCACCAGGCTCAATGTCGAAACGATCAGCGATCTTTTCCGGGGCAGCCGTCTCGACGACTTCGCGGATCACCTGCTTGGGGCGCTGCCCCTGAGCCTTGGCCTCCGCGTTGTAGTTCGCCTCCCCCGTCGACCGCCGCGCTCTGTAGATGCTGCCCGTCTGGCGCATGCTGACGTGCGGACGCTCGCGCACAAAGGCGCCCTTGCCCTGGTGAGAGGTGATCAAGCCTTCCATGCGGAGCAGGGCGATTCCCTTCCGGACCGTAGCCCGGGTGACGCTGAAGCGGTCCGTGAGGTCGTTCTCGGATGGCAGCTTCGCGCCTGGCGCGAGGTCCCCCCTAAGGATCTCCGCGCGCAGTTCGTTGGCGACCCTTTCATAGGGGTGCTCTCGTGCCGGGTTCGGTGTCATCACTCTCCTGTCGGATGGCTACGCAAGTGAGCGTAACCGGATGTCACCAGGATTCGTCTACTCCTTCTTTGCCACCCACCCTGACCAGCGGCTTACGCGAATCTCGATCACGGGCCCGGCTGGGCGACGCTCGCGATACTGCTCGTACTTGTCTACCAATGCGTCTACAAGTTCGTAGGCAAGTTCGTTCTCGATCACGCGAGCCTCTCCGTCAGCGCGCACCCACCACAGGCGGTCCCAGTCCTCATCGAAGCGATCGACGAGGAGCGTGACGGCCGGGTTCTCCTGGATGTTGCGGAGGCGCTTCAGGTTCGAGTGCCGCTTCGGCTTGTGATCGACGGCGATGACGACGGTGTCGCCGACGACGGCGAAGGTGGCAGGCACGAGGTGTGGCTTACCCGCCGCGTCGGCAGTCCCCAGGTGTAGTACCCGGGCCCGCGTAAAGCGCTCGCGTAGCTGTTCTTCGGTCAGCCCCATGCCGCGACCGTACCCAGCATTCGTTTCGTCGCACTACTTGCACGCTCTGCGACAGTGGCGCTACTTTCGGGAAGCCAGCTTGGATATCCAAGTCTCCCGAGCTCGGGAACGGCAACGGCCGAGGTGCGTCAACACCCCGGCCGTCGAAGTCATCAGCGGTGCCAGCCGCTGACCGCAACTCAATCCTGTGAGATGGAGTCTGCCCATGAGCTTAGCTCTTGCCCTCTCCCCCGACCACCTGCTCGACGCTCCTCTCGACGCCCTGATCGCCGAGACCGGAGTCGAGATCATCGACAGCACGATCACCGACGCCGCCTTCTTCGGCGCGGTCGTCCAGCGCAAGACCGGCGAGGTGCTGCTCGCCATGCCGACCGGACGCACCGAGTTGGAGCACGACACGGTGGCCCGCTACCTGCTCGCCCAGGTCTTCGACGTCGACCTGCCTGAGCTGCCGGCGCCGTTCGTCACGACCGAGCTGTAGCACGCGATCCGTTCGACTCGCGGGGCTTCCTCCTGTGACGGGTGGGGGCCTCTGCTTCTTCATAGACTGACGGGGCCGGATGAGAGGATAGAGAAAATGCGACCCGCCGAATATCGCGACCACCTCGTTGACGTGCTGAAGAACACGCCTGACGTGCAGAAAGTCGACGTGCTGGAGGGTGGCCCGTACCCGTATGCGCTTACGGTCACCGCGGCTGGTCGTGAACAGCGTTGGCAGGTGATCGGGCAGCTCGCTGAGGGGGCGAAGCATGACACGCCGACCCCGGCTGTTCAGGCTGGGCCGCCTGCTTTCACGTCGGTGCCGGTTGATGGCTCGCCGGATGCGTGGCTGGCCGGTGCGATCGGGGCGGCGGAGCCGGCAGACACCCAGCGGATCGAGGTGTGGTCGGCGCGGGAGGGCAAGCAGGATCGGGGGGTCACGGTCTTTTTCCACAATGGCGAGCGTGCTTTCTTGCGCCATCTGTGAGACCTCCCGCCGCCTTGCGGCATGCGGTGGAGTGCACCACACGTCAGCACTGTCCCGATGACCAAGGGAGAACTGATCATGTGTGAGCACCGGCACGGCCACCGTTTCGATCCGGGCGAGTTAGCCGGGTCCTGCCCGGTCTGCGGGGCGGGTGTGGGCTCGCCGCCGGGATCGCCGACGACGATGCATCAGCGGGCGGGCAGCGGGACGGAGACCTGCCCGGGTAGCGGGCAGCCAGCCCTCTGAGTCGCTCGTAGACAGGTGAAAGCCCCGGCCGTCTGGCCGGGGCTTTCGTCATGCCGCGGACCGGGCTACGGCGTCTGCGTTCAGTTCGGCGTCGGTGTAGGCGTTGCCGCAGGCGGAGCAGCGCACGTACTGGTCCCAGTCGGTGCGGGTCAGGGCGAGGAGTCCGCAGTCGCTGTTCGGGCATGGCCGGCTGACGGCCCGGGTCCGCACCTCAACCCGCGCTATCCCCCGAATGGCGATCGTGAGGTCCCGCAATTCCTGCGCCATTTCACCGATCCAGGCCATCGTGGACGCCCACGGCAGAGCGGTGGACAGCCATGCCGACAGACCGGCCTCGCTCCAGTTGTCGGGCTGCTTGAAGTCCCGCTGGTGGCGCCGGGGGTGCTCTTCGAGGACGAGCCTGGTCCACGATCCGAGGAAGTCGATGATGGGCCGCTGCCCGATCTGGTCGCCGTGGAGGTCGCGGACGTCGGTGGTGGAGGCGGGTCCGATGAAGTTCATCGTGGTCGGCCGGCCGGGCAGCGGGGCCTCTTTGGTGCCGCCGCGTCCGCCAGACTCGCCGGACCGTTCGCGGTGCATGCTGCCGTCCGCCAGGACGATGAGCAGGTTGGGTACGGCGCGGAGCCACGCCCGCATCTGGTCTACGCAGGGTCGGCATATCTGCCAGTTGGCACTGGTCTCCCAATCCCTCAGCAGGCGGGTGCAGTGCTCGGCGATGCAGGCGGCGGTCATCGGTAGCTCCTTGGTGCGGGGCGGGGTTGGGGCGGTGGGGCGGCTACTCGCCGTTCTTCTGCAGCGGCCAGCGCCGGTCGACTTCGGCGCATTCGCGGATGGTCGGCCCGGCGTTGTGGGCGGGCGGCTGGTCGAGGGCGGCGTGGATGTCCTTGGCGACGGCGCGGCGGAGGCTGTCGGCTTCGATGTCGACGCCGTGCTGCTGGACGGCGAGCCGGTCGGCGACCGCACGCACGCGGGCGAGGGCGGCCCGGGTGTCGGCGAGTTCGATCTCCGACTTGCCGAGCGCGGCGAGGGCGGCGTCCAGCTGGTCGCGGCGCTCTGAGTCGAGGTGGGGCTGGATGACGGCGAGGACGGCGTCGGCGAGGTTGTCGGCCTCGTTCATGTTGAGGATGATCGGCTCTCCGCGCTGGACCATGGCCACGGCATTCGGGCCGAGGTGGAGCGGGACGGTGCGCGCGGCCTTGGCGATCTGTCCCCGAAGCGCCTCGCGCCTGCCTGCGGCCCGTTCGTCGTCTCGGCCCTCCGTCGCCCCGCCTGCCGCCTGCGGGGCGCTCACGCGGGCACTGGCGGGCTCCGTGGGGGTGGACGCCGGGTCGTCTCGCCGGGGCATGTCGTAGGCGCTGAGCCGTTCCCGCGGCGGCTTGCCAGCCAGACCTTCGTCCCGGCCCCACCGGAACAGCGTGTCGGCCTGCTCGTAGAGGTCCGCCCAGTCCGGAGCGCGGCACAGGATGCAGACCCGGACGTGGATCGGGTGCGCACCGAGGATGCGGGTCTCGTAGTGGTGCTCGCAGTTGTCGGCTACGGCCTGCGGCTGGTCGGTCATGCGGCTGCCTCCTGGGCGTTGTTGCGGCGTCCGCCTTGCGGGATCGAGTGAAGGTCGCGGACCCGTGCAAGATTGGCGTCGGTGAACCCGCAGGGCCGGAACCGATCGCAGCGGGCGCACTGGCCGTAGCCGTCGTGGTCGAGGACGGGCTGCTCGCAGACGCAGGTGGCGTGCGCCCGCTCGATCGCCGAACAGTCGTGGTGGAACAGGCCGGGCTCGCCCTGCCACCAGTGCCCGCGCGGCCCGTCCCACGAGTGGGAGACGTTGACCGGGTCGCCCTTGCGGTGGCGGCCGTGGCACCAGGAGCAGCGGGTGAGGAGACGACGGCGGAGTTCCTGCAAAGGATGGACCTGGATGCGCCAGTGGTGGACGTGGAGCTGCCACCGCTTGCCCCGGCAGGTGATGTGGTCGTAGCCGGACGGGTCCCGGTGCCACACGGTGATCAGGGCTGGGAAGTACAGGCCGCGCCCGGCGAGCACCCAGAAGGCGCCGTTGAACTGCCAGCGGATGCCGGTACGTGCCGCGTGCTCGGTCTTCCAGGTTTCGAGCTTGGGCCACGGGCGGCGGAGTTCGAACGCGACGGTGAGCGGATCGTGCATCAGGCTGCCTCCTGGCTGGCGGGTTGGGTGATGGTGGCGAGGTCGGCGGGGCTGATCTGGCCGGACCAGATCGCGAGCACGACGGCGTGGGTGCGGTCTCGGGCGCCGAGGCTGCGGTAGGCGGCGGTGAGGATCTCGGCAACCGAGTGCGCGCTGTTGCCCAACTGGGCGGCGATGCGGGCGTTCGTGTTGCCGGCCGCCGCGAGGAAGAGGACTTGCCGCTGCCGGCGGGTCAGGGGTTTCACTGCGGCCTCCCGAGAAAGCCGAGCGCACGATCGATGTCGGCGCTGTGCTGCTCGGCGTAGTGCCGCTGCATGGCGTCACCGGACGTGCGCGGGTCCGACGCGCTGGTGACGTGCCCGCAGTTGAAGAAGCAGTGAACCGAGTACACAGGCGCGGGCTCGGGCTTCGCGGGGACCATGTCGGCTATCTCGAACAGGGCGTCGCTCACGGCCGCCTCCCTTGCCGGGGTTCGCGCCGTACCTGGCCGCGGCCGTCGAGGATGCCGTCGGCGATGGCGAGGTGCTTCAGCGCGCGGCGGAGGACGGAGCGCAAGGGTTCGCGGGTGCGGGCGTAGGCGGCGAGGATCCGCGCGGAGCCGTCGTCGGGCAGCCACTGGATACGGGCGCGGGTCACCGGGTGCTCCCGTTGATCGCGCGGGCCACGGCGAGGGCGGCGTCCGGAAGAGCGATGTGACCTTCGGTGAGTGCGGCGGACTGCCACTCCAGCCAGTCGGCGAGCGCGACTCCGACGCCGGGGTGGAGTAGCTGCACGACGGCCTGGTCCTCGGGTTCGAGGTCGACGTTGCCGACGACGAGAACCCCTTCGTTGTCTGGCGTTTCCTCGAAGCGGGACATGAGCAGCGGGTCGGTGTACGGCGAGACCTTGGAGATCGTCCATGGGCCGGGCGCAGCGGCGTTACAGATGCGGCGCAGCTTGTCGGCTGCTGCGCGGAGTTCGTCGGCGGGTGTGGTCATCGGCTGGCCTTTCGGTGCGGCGGGGCTGTACGGGCCTGTGGGGCTCTGGGAGCCCCTCCGGCGTCGCGAGAGTCGCCGGAGGTGCTGTGCGGGCGCCTGGCGGGCGTCTGGGGGCCGTGGCGGGGCTGTGGTTGGATTGCCGGGCCGGCCGCCCCCTGCTAGCTCCAGGGGGCGGCCGTGCTGCGGGGTCATGCGGGCAGGTCGAGGTCGAGCACGCCCTGCGCGAACCGGTCCTTGGCGAGGTCGTGGTAGGCGGGGTTGAGATCGATGCCGATGTACTTCCGCCCGAGCTGGCGGGCCGCGGCCCCCGTCGTGCCGGAGCCGGAGAACGGGTCCAGGACGGTCCCGCCCGGCTTGCAGCCGGCCTTGATGCAGCGCAGCGGCAGGCCGATCGGGAACGTCGCAAAATGGGCCTGCGCGTTCGGGCGGGTGCTGATCGACCAGACGTCGCGGGCGTGGCGGCCGCTCTCGCTGGGGCGTGAGTGGATACCGGCGTTGTTGACGTTTCCCGGCTGTCCCGTGGCTGCCACGCGGTCGTCGTGTGCGGCGTAGCGCCTTGCCTGCCGATGGTTCTTTGCTTCCTGGGCGGGATCGCTTGTGTCGCGGATGGCGGCGGCGTCGTACCAGTAGCGGGGCCGCTTGGCGAGCAGGAACAGGTGCTCGTAGGCGTGGGCCAGACGATCGCGCACAGGCTCGGGCATGGCGTTGGGCTTGTGCCAGATTCCCTTGCTGCGCACTATCCAGCCCTCATCCTGAAGCGCGATCAGCAGGCGCTCGGGTATGAGGCACAGGTTTTTAGGCGGCAGGGCGCGGGTGTCGGGCAGAGGCTCGGCGGTGAACGTGCGGTCCTGCCGCTGCCCTTTGCCCTGTCGCCCTGCGCTGCCGGGCAGGTAGGCGTAGGAGTCGTCGATGTTGATCCAGCAGGTGCCGTCGTCCGAGAGGACGCGGCGCACTTCGGCAAACACCGCGCGCAGGGCCTCCACGTAGGCCGCGGGCGTGGCCTCCAGCCCGTACTGGCCGGCCGTGCCGTAGTCGCGGAGCCCGTAGTACGGGGGTGAGGTGACGATGCAGTCGACGGACTGGTCGGGCAGCATGCGCATCTGCTCCAAGGCATCGCCGAGCAGGAGGGTCACCTGCTCGTCTTGGTAGTACGGCGGCTCGCCGCTCATCTCGGGTTCCTTCCGGTTGTCATGCCTGGTTCGGGCTGGTTGGTGGTGGCGTGTCCTTGGCGGGCGGGCACCAACACGCGCTCAAACGGCAGGGGTGGGGTTGGCGAGCTCCAGCAGGACGTCGGCGTGGCAGGGCATCGCCTCCGGGCACCAGCACATGAGGTCCCGACCGTGAAGCCGGTGCGCGAAAAACTCGGCCTGCTCGCTACCGCCGGGGGTGCGGAGCATCGCCCGGAACTCGTCGACGGCGGTCTGCCGGGCCTCCCGCTCGCTGAACACGGTGGCGACCGTCCGCCCGGTCACGCCCGGCGCCGCGTCGACGAAGACGCACCAGACCTTCCCGACCCGGGCGATCTGGAAGGGGTTGCCGTACAGGGTGGGGCGGCCGACGTAGACGGCTCCCTCGGGTGCGCGCCAGCCGAAGACTCGACGGCGCTGAATCCGGCGCGGGGTGCTCATCGCGGGTTCCTTCCGGTGTCGGTCAGGTGCCAGCCGCCGCACTGGGCGCACGGCTGGGGTGTGAGGTGGGCGTCGCCGGACCAGGCGGGCAGCGCGGCAAGCGCGTAACCGCGGGACCGGTAACGGGGCCGGCCGGTCGGGCAGACGCGGCGCGGGCGGATCACCGCGGGCGGGTGGGGCAGCCACGGGCGGGACATCAGGCGGCGCTCCGGTCTTCGGCGCGCCAGCGGTAGACGGTGCGTTCGGTGACGTCGAGGATTCGGGCTATCTCCGACGCGGGCAGGCCGTGGTCGGTGAGGCCACGCGCGACCATGACGCGTTCGAGGCGGGTCAGTCCGGGCGAGGGCCGCTGCTCGGCGACGATCAGCTCAACGTCTGTGTCGTCGGCGACGGTCCACTCGGTGAAGTGCAGGTCGCCGTGCCGGGCGAGTCGCTGCCGGTGCATCTGGCAGATACGGCGACCGGGGCGCGCCGTCTTGGTGCAGTCGTCGATGGTGCAGTGACGGCTCATGCGGCAGCCTCCTCGAGCGCCTCGGTGGTCTCCTTCGGCTGGCGGAGGCGCTGCTCGGCTTCCGCGACGAGGGCGAGGAGGGCGGGCCGGCAGGGGGTGGTGTTCATGGCGCCGGTGCAGTCGGTGGTCGGGGGGATGTAGCCGTTCCACTTTTCGGGTGCTGTGAAGTTGATCGGCCGTTCGGTGAGCTTGGCGGCGAGATCGGGGTAGCGGAGGACGAGTCCGCGGCGGTGGGCGGCGTCACGCTGGGCTGCTGCCATGTGGAACTTGATGAACTTGCCGAGCTCGCCGTCGACCTTCAGGGCGCGAACGTCGTCGTAGGTGAGTGCAGTGGTCATGCCGCACGCTCCGAGGTGTTGGCGAGTTCGAGCAGGACGTCCGCGTGGCAGGCACGCTCGGGCGGGCACCAGCACATGAGGTCGTGGCCGGCGAGTTCCAGGCGCGCCTGCTCGACGACCTCGGGCCGCTCGGCGATCCAGCGGCGGTACAGCTCGACGACCTGCTCGGGGGTGGCGTCCTGCACGAGGTGCGACGTCACCTTGCCGTCGGGGTGGACGAAGGCGTGCCGCTGGCCGGATGTCTTGCCGAGGCGGCCCTCGTGCTCCCACTCGCTGCCGTCGAGCGCGGGCATGCGGACCTGCGTCTTATTGAGCGGGTATGCGTTGCCCCAGCGGCTGCCGCGGCCGACGTAGACGACGCCGTCGGGTGCGCGCCAACCCTTCGTGCGCTTGCGCTGGATTCGGATCGGGCTCATGCCGCCATCCCCTTCCGGCGGTCGTCGCCCTTGAGGGCGACCCGCTCGCACATCTCGGTGAGCCGGGAGGCGATGCGCTCGCCGAGGACGTCACGCAGCTGCGATGGGGGCACGTTGCTGGTGAAGATGCCGGGCCGGCACTGCTCGTACCGGTGGTTGATCAGCCGGTAGGTGACCTCTTCGGTCCACTCGGTGAGCTTCGCCGCGCCGAGATCGTCGACGAACAGGACGCCGGCTTGGGCGAACTTGTCGAACTCGGCTTCGCTGTCGCGCCCGGCGCGGGGCCGGAGCTGGGCGTACAGGTCGGCGGCGGTGGTTGCGGTCCAGATGGCGCCCGCTCCGGTCTCGGCGAGGGCGCGCAGGACGGAGTAGGCGTAGTGCGTCTTGCCGGTGCCGGTAGGGCCGACGATGAGGAGCGAACGGGTGTCGTCAGGGTTGGTGGCGACGGCTCGGGCCCATGCGGCGGCGGTGTCGTCGGGGGTGACTTTGGCGTAGCGGCGCGGGACACGGCTGGCGAAGTAAGTGAGGGAGCGTTCGCGCTGTTCGGAGACCTGCTGGCCGAAGAACTCGCGGAGATACTGAATGTCGCTGTCGGGCAGGTCGGTGAGGGGGATCTCACCGCGGAAGTGCTGCATCAGGCGCTCGTAGCCTTGCCCGGTGTCTTCCGCATGGTCTCGGTAGTCGCCTTCCATCGGGATGACGTAGCGGCCCTTGGGGATGCCGAGTCCGGCGAAGTCGACGCCGAGCGAATTGCGCTTGCTGGGCGGTGTCCACTGTTCGGGCATGACGGGGTCCTCCTTAGATGAGGGGTTCGTCGTAGACGGACTGGTCTTCTGGGTTCTTGAAGGGCTGGAAGCCGCCGGAGACGGCGCGGAGCGGCGGCCGGTTGGCGCGTTCGGAGGCGAACTTGGCGGAGCGGCGGATCCACTTCTGCCACTCGGCCGGCCAGTTGGGGCGGCGGCTGCCGTTGGCTCGGAAGTGGTCGAGGAATTGCGCGGTCTCGTAGTCGAGGTCGAGGCCGGCGCCGAAGGTGCGCAGCGACCAGGCGCGCATCGCGTCGGTGAGTTCGAAGCCGTCGACATCGATCGGGGCGGGCGCGAAAGCGTCAAGATCAGCCGGCCTGCTACCGGTAGATCCCCCACCTACATCAGCCCCGTCGTAGTTCTGGGAGGGGAGGGGAGGGGAGGGGACACCCGTTGCACCCTCCTGGGTGTCACGGCGTGACGTACCGTCCTGACCTGCGGCTGAGTCTTCAAACAGGGGTGCATTTTCGACGCGGTTTGCCGCCGAACTGGCGTCATTTCCGCGCGAGTTTGAGCTCAAATTCGCCGCAGAATCGTGCGAGCTTCGGTTCAGGCGGGCGTTGTCGCGGCCTCGCTGCTGCCGCTTGCGTGCTGCCTCGCGGGCGGCTTCGATCTGCTGGCGGGACTTGTTGTAGTCGAGGTAGTCGTGGATGTAGTAGCCCCCCTCGGCCGGCTGCGGGCATCGGGGGCAGCTATGACCGGGCTCGTGGAGCATGCCGACGGCGAGGAGCTTGCGAATCGTGGCCGCGGTGCCGTAGGCCGTGACGATGTCGCCGTCGAGGTGGCCCTCGGTGAGGTGCTTGGTGGCGTGCACGCCGAGCCGGACGAACAGGCCGACTGCGGCATTGCCCGCCTTGCGCACCTTGGGGTGCGTGTCGAACCCGTCATCAAGGGCGAACCAGGCCATGGGTTGGTCTTCTCTCGTTTGCGCTGGTCAGGGCATGGGTGAGCTGTCGCCCGTTACGGATCTTCGGCGCACATCCATGATGCCACATACATGTGGCCACGTGCGAGTGTCAGAATCAAGACGGTGGGCCGGGCTTCCGTGTGGCCACCTCGATGTGCGAACATGCAGGCATGCCCGTCACCGAAGAGACCGTTGCCGCCCTGCGGAAGGCAGTGCGCACCAAGACCGCCGCTGAGAAGCGCGCCGACGACGCCCGTGCTGCGCTGGCCATCGCCATGGCCGACGCCATACGGGAGGGCATGAAGCAGAGTGAGGTCGTCGAGCTGACGGGATACACCCGGGAGCACGTCCGCCGGCTCGTGCGCGAGGTCGAGGATCAGCGCGCTTCCTGACATCTCCCCTCCTCTCCTCCGGGGCCCCGCAATCGCGGGGCCCTTCGCCGTGTCCGGGCTAGGCGGCGGCTGGCTGGCTCTCGGTGGCGGGTAGCGGGATGCCGGTGGCGGCGGAGGCGACGTGCGCGGCGAGCAGCGGCGGGACGGCGTTCCCGATCTGCAGCGAGCGCTGCCCCTTGTTGCCGTGGAACGGGTAGCCCGGGCGGAACGTCTGGAGGAGAGCGCCCTCCTCGGGCGACAGGTTCAGGTGGCCCTCGGCCTGCTTGCCGCCGACATGGCCGACGGTGCCGGAGATGGTGGGTGCTGGCTTCCGCCAGGCCCAGTGCTTGCGGTCGTCCATCGCCTTGCGCATGGCCCGCCTAGTGGCGTTCCCGAACGGCTCGGGGCCGCCGGTCGCGGTGCCGCCGCCGGTGACGGTCGGCGCGGGCCGGTCGGTGTAGCCCCAGCCGAGCGCCTCGGCCATGGTGATCCACCGCGGCAGGTCGTCGCCGAACAGACCGAAAGCACCGTGCTCGCTGTGCGACGGCGCGGGCGCGGTGACGGCCCGGGCTCGGGAGGCGATGAGGATGGCGCGGCGCCTCGTCTGCGGGACGCCGTAGTCGGCGGCGTTGACTACGCCGACCCACACGCTGTAGCCCCAACTCCGCAGCACGGCGGCGATCTGCCGGAACAGCGGGAGGACGTCGGGGACTTCCTCCATGCACACCCATTCGGGCCGCAGGTCGTACAGCCAGCGCATCGGTTCGGCAGCGAGGATGCTCCGCTCGTCCTTACAAGCGGCCTTGAGCTTTGCCCGGGTGTCGCGGCCGTTGGCGAGGTCGTGCACGGTCTGGGTAATGAGCGGCTGATCCTCGAGACCGCCGCGCTTCCCGGCGCGGGACCATGCCTGGCACGGCGGTGAGGCGATCAGCCCGGTGATACGGCCGGCGAACGGCGCGGTCGGGTAGGCGGCGACGTCAGTCTGGATGACTGGGTGGCCGGCGGCGTGCGCGGTGCGGCATGCTGCGGTCTCCCACTCCAGGCCGATGTCCGACAGGCCGAGCATGCGCAGGCCCTCAGACCAGCCGCGCGGGCCGCTGAAGAGATCCACAATCACGCGGCCACCTGCTTCCGCTGCCGCCGCTGGCCGGCGCGGAGTTCGCGGACGACTCCGGCGACGGTGGATTCGCTGATGCCGAGCCGGTCGGCGATGTCCCGGGTGGGGAGGTTGAATGCGTCGAGGTGTTCGATCTCGGCGCGGCGGACGGCAGCGAGGTCGTTGCGCTTCAGTTCCAGCTCGTTGGGCTGCTCGACCTCGGGCTGTTCGTTGGGGTCGTCGATGTCGTCCCAGGCGAGCGGCCCGTGCCAGCCTTCGGCTGCGGCGCGCCGTTCGTTCTTCCAGTTGCGGCCGCGCTGGTGGGCGAGTTGGCGGTAGGTGTCGGCCAGTGCGGTGGCGGCCTTGTTGTCGATGACCTTCCAGCGGCCGTCGGCGAGGAGGCTGATGCTGGCGACGCTGAGGCCGCTGAGGGCGGCGATGTCGGCCCGGCTGTGGCCGAGGCTGTAGAGGGCGCGGATGCGGCGGGTGGAGCCGATGGCGGGGCGTTCGGCGTTGCCGTCGAAGCTGCGAGGCTGGACGGCGAGGATGCGCTGCGCCTTGCCGGTCTGGCAGGTCTTGTTGCGGCCGGTGGTGATGTAGGAGATGACGGCCTGTGAGACACCGGCCTCGCGGGCGATCATGGTTTGGCTCATGCCGCTGGCGCGGAGCATCAGGATGTGCGGCAGGACTTCGCTGACGGGGACGAGGTTGCGTTCGCCGCGCTGTCGGCGGAGTTCTCGCTGCAGGTCCGCCAGGCGGTGGCCTCGCGTGCACTTAGTGCAGCGGCAGGGTGGGCGGGTTCCAGTGCGGTTGCCCTTGTAGCGGGCGTCGCTCCCGTGCGGCGCGATCTTGGTGGTCTTCACGAGTGGTCCTCCTTCCGGGCGGCGTGGGGCAGGGCGTTGATGCGGCGGCAGGCGATGAGCAGGTCGATGTCGGTGCCGGGCTGGTTGTCGGGTGCGGCGGGCGTGTTGCGGAGGCGTCGCCGGTCGCGGGCTCGTTCGGCGAGGTGGAAGGCCAACCCGGTGGCGCAGGTGAGGACGACGGCGCCGACGGCTTCGACGGCGGTGACGGGGCCGATGCCGTAGGTGGCGAGCTGGTCGGTGTACCAGTCGACAAAGCCGGTCATGCGGCCCGCCTTTCGGCTGCGCGGGCGGTACGGCGCTGGGCGGCTATCTGCCGGCCCTTCGCGGTGGCGTGGCGCACCTCGCCGTGGACCCAGCGACTGATCGTCGTTTGCCCCACGCCGAGGACCTCGCCGATGGCGGCCTGAGTCATTCGGCCGCTGCGGTACGTGGCTATGGCCCAAGCCACCTGCTCGCCAGTCGTCGTTACGTTGTGGTGGTCGAGGCCCAGCCGGACTCCGTTCCGTCCGCGCCCCTTTGACGCCATGTCGGCGGCGTTCTCTGCCTGGGTGCCGGCGAACAGGTGGCTCGGCCGGACACAGGCCGGGTTATCGCAGCGGTGGCAGATGCCGAGGCCTTCGGGCAGGGAGCCGTGTTCCAAGGCGTAGGCGACGCGGTAGGCGTAGTAGACGCGGTTCTTGATCCTCATCCGGCCACGGCCGCCGCGCGTCTGGGCGACGCCCTTCCACGTCCAGCAGCCGGGTCCCTGCTCGACTTTCGCCAGGAAGCGCTGCCGGATGATCTGCATCTCTTCGGGAGTGAGGTTCAGCGGGATCACGCGGCGGCCCTCCGCTCTGCCCGAGCGGCCCGGCGCGTAGCGGCGATGCTCAGACCCTTGCCGGTGAGACGCCAGCAGGAGATCCGGTGTCCGTGCGTGTTGGCCTGGGTAGACGGGATCATCCGGCCGGTGTGCTCGATGACGCCGGCGGTGCGCAGGCTGTTGATGGCGGCGCCGAGGAAGCCGGGGCCAAGGTCGGGTAGCACTTCGCGCAAGTCGTTGCAGCTCCACTCGGCGCGGGTCTCGCCGAAGTGGAGGACGGCCTGTTCGACGAGGAAGCGGTCCCATTCGGAGTGGCGGGCGATGTCGTCGAGGAGGGCGTCCTTCTCCGTGGACGCGAGACGCTCGGCGACGGAGAGGCGGCGGGTCATGAGGCGGACTCCTCGTCTGCGGGAATGGCTTCGATGTGGAGGCCGGGTTGCGTGCCGTTGACGGTGTGGCGGCGGCCGTCCGGGCTGGTGACGACGAAGTCGAGGCCGCGCGAGATGCCGTTGGACCACTGCCACGCGTCGGCGATCTCGCCCTCGAACGTGACGCGCACCTTCGTGCCCTTCCGGGCCAGGGCGCGGAGTCGGGCTTCCTCGTTGGTGAGGGCGTGCATGGGGCGCGGCTTGGGTGCGTGAATGACGGTGACGCGTGTGGGGCGCAGGCCCGGGACGGGGCTGTCGCACTTGCAGGCGACCTGCTCGGGGTCCGGCGGCTGCACCTTGCATGACTTGTCGCAGCGGCGGCAGTACCAGACCAGCAGCGTCGACTCGGGGAGGGCGGTCATCGTCCGGCCTCCTCGGGTGTGCCGTGCTGCTCGAGCTCGGCGTCGGTCATCAAGGCGTGTGGCGGGAGTCCGGTGCGGAGGACGTCACGGAGGTCGCGGGCCGTGACCCGGTAGGTGTGGGCGACGGTGGCGGCCCACTGCTGGCCGGAGTCGGCGTCGACGAGCAGTTCCTTGGGCAGGCCGGGGTCGATGGCGTCGGCGAAGTGTTCCCAGCGGCCGGAGAGGTCGGCGAGCGCGGCCCTGAGGTCGGTCTCGGTGCGGGTGGGCAGGTCGTAGTCGGGGCCGCGGTGGGCCAGCGCGTCGAGCAGTTGGCGGAGGAAGTTGCGCATCGTGTGGTCTCCTTGGGGGTGGCCGCCCCGCAATGCCCGCGGGGCGGCCGTGATGTGTGCGGGCTACTGCTGGTCGTCGGTCTCGGGCGCGGACCCCTGGGCTGGTGCTTCGCTGAGCCAGGCGAGAAGCGGTCCGGCGATGTCGCGTGCTCCCTGGGGACGCTTGATGACCTTGCGGTTCAGTGCGGGGCAGCGGGACTTCAGGACTTCGAGCGTGTTGTCGATGTCCATCGCCACCGCGACGTCGAACTCGTACTCGATGCCCTTGCGTTGCTCGGGCCGGGTGCCGACGCGCTGAGGCTTGCCGCCGTCCAGGACCCACTCGGTGTAGGAGCGCATCGAGGCGACGACGTGGCCGGGGTAGGCGAGGATCGCGGCGACCATGTCGTTCTGCATGGGGGTGCCGTCTTTCCAGCCGGCGAACTTGTTGCCGCCGTACCGGCTGCTGGCCTTCTCGACCTGGTCGAGGGTTCCGTCGGTGCCCTTCCAGAAGTGGGAGAGGCTGTCGACGAACACGGTGGGGTATCCGACCTGGGCGGCGGAGTCGAGGATGCGGATGAGGTCGCGCGGGTCGTAGCGGTCCAGGGAGACGGCGTCGAACTGGATGCCGCCCATTCCGGCGTACAGGCTGGCGGCCCCTCCCTCGGTGTCGATGACGCCGAACTTGGCGCCTTCGGACAGGCCGTGGGCGATGGACAGCCCGGTCCAGGTCTTGCCCGAGCCGGACATGCCCTGGATGGACAGGCGGGCCTTGCGGCCGGCCTTGCTGGCGGGACGGAACGCGAACTGCTGCGAGGAGCCGTTCTGTTCGGCGGCAGGGCGTGCGGTTCGGACGGGCGGCGGAAGCTGGGTCACGAGTTCTCCTCTTCGTACTTGCGCTCGACCCACTTGGGGAGCGAGATGTAGGTGGTGCCTTCGCTGTAGGCGGGCCAGTAGTCGGTCTCCCGGCACGTGGCGTAGGTGTAGAAGGCGCGGTCGTTGAGCTCGCCGCCGATGACGCGCGCCGGGAAGTCGAGCTCGACGACGGTCACCAGGTAGGGCGGCTGCTTCTCCTGAAAAATGAACTTGAAGGAGCCGGTCGACGGGATGAGTCCGAGGTGGATGGCACCACGCCGGTAGAAGTCGTCCTGCTGGTGGTAGCCGTAGTCCTGCACGGCTTTCTGCAGGTAGTCGGGGTGTACGGACCGTGCCGACTTGTAGTCGACGATCTCCTCGGGGCGGAGCCAGTCGAAGCGGCTGCGCCGCCAGATCCCGTCCTCTTCCCAGAAGATCGACTGTTCGGCGAGGCCGCTGCCAGGGGTGAGCAGATCGGACGCTTCCGGGTGGTTGGCGAGGGCTTCCGCCATGTCGTCGATGCGTTGCCTGGCCTCGGGCTTGAGCGGCACCTTGCCGGCCGCCCGGATCGCGGCGACACGGGCCTTGGTCTCGTTGGTGTCCCAGCGCTTCTCGTCGACGACGATGAGCTCGGGGCCGTTGCCGAGGATGACGGTGTGGGCGGCTGTGCCGAACTCGAACTCGGGCTTGTAGGGCTCGGGGTTGTCGAGGAAGTACTTGAAGCGGGCCGGGCAGTCTGTGATGCGACGGGCACCGGTGGAGGAGAGGCTGCCGCCGGGGATCGGGTCGGAGTGGTACAGGTCGGCGGGGATGTCGTACAGGCCGGGCTCGACCTCGGCCGGCGCCTCGACGGCGGCGGTCACTGGCTGTCTCCGTAGGTGTTGGAGAGGGCGTGGCCAGCCATCTCGGCGAGCTGTTCGTCGGAGGCGGTGTAGAAGGCATCGGCCTTGGTGATGGCGTCGTAGACGTCGCGGGCCCAGCGGGCGTCGCCGAGTGCGGTGTGGGCGACGCTCGGCTTGGGCGGTTCGATGCCCATGAGGCGGGACAGTTCGTAGGACTTCCAGCCGTCCTCCAGCAGGGCGTCGGCACGGCCGTAGAAGGCGGCGTCGCAGTTCTGCTTGGTGAGGGTGTAGGCCTGCCCGTACAGGTGGCCGACGGCGAGGGTGGCGATGTCGACGGTGCGGTAGTGCCAGCGGGGAGGGACGCCAGCCTCGTGGAAGATCTTCGACAGGAACCGGTCATCGAAGGCGGGGTTGGATCCGACGAGCATGGCGCCATCGAGAATGGCCATCAGGTCGTGCATGAGGTCTGCCTCGGTAAGGGGCGTGACCTTGACCGGTGTGGTGGTGGAGATCTCGATGGCGAACTCCCCGTCGGGGACGGCGAATCGCTGCTCGTACTGGTTGATCTCCAGGGCCTTCGGGTCGGCCTCAGCAAGGCTGGTGCGGATCTGGAAGAGGTACTCCAGGTCTGCCGCTCCGGGACGGCGGAGGATGACGGCGATCTCCCACGCGTCGTGCTTGCGGGGGTCGAGGCCGGTTGTCTCGGTGTCAATGAAGGCGAGCGGCCGAGGCGCGCTCTTGGTGCTGCTGGTGTGCATGTGATCTCCAAATGGGATGCGTTGGGCCGGGCCCCGCCCTCGTCGGGGGTCGTGGAGGGCGGGGCCTCGGCTGGCCGCGGAGCGGGGGGCTGCTCCCGGCCGTCTGGGTTGTGGTCTTGTCGCCGGGCCGGCGGCCTTCGCCATCCGCGCGGCCCGGCGGGTCTAGTCGCGCTTGGCCCAGGCGGGCACGTGCGCGGGGTCGGTGCTGCCGAAGGCTTGCTGGAGGGTGAGGACGGGGATCGGCGCGGTGGCCTGGTCCTCGAGCGCCGTGGTGTCGCGGTGCATGAGCGGCACGGTGATCGCGTTCGCGTTGGCTTCGGCGGCGAGTTCGGCGCCGAACCGGAGCCGGAGTGCGGTGAGCTGGTCGCGGAGAACGTCCCGCTCCTCAGTGAGTTCGTCGATGTCAGCCTGCTGCTGTACGACGGTCGCCTCGAGCTCCGTCTGCCGGGCGCTCACCGCGGCGATGGCCCGGTCCTTGTCGTCGAGCTGCAGTTGCAGGCCGGCGATGCAGGCGTGGGCGCCGCCGAGGAGGGTCCGCAGCCGGGCCACCTCGTCGATCGCGCGGTGCTTGCGGACGGGTCGTTCGAGGCGGAGGTGGCCGAGGCGTATCGGCAGCAGGCTGATGCTCACTTCGGTTCCGTCCTCAGCTCTATGGCGGTGGTTTGCAGGAGGGTGACCGCGTGGTCTGCGCGGCGGCCGCGCTTGTCGTTCCAGGTGACGAGGCACGGCTCCTCAATGCGGGAGGTCAGTGCGCGTTCCGCGGCGGCGACGAGCGGGGAGGCCGCATAGCGGGGGGTTCCGTGCGCGGCGACGTTGAGGGCGCCGATGACGTCGACCCGGCACTTTTCGACCGGCAGTCCGGCGGCCTGCCGGGTGTCGTACAGGTGGCCCTGGCAGTGGCCTTGGGTGGCGATGACCGCAGCGGCCTTCTCGCACAGGTCGGCGACCTCAGCCCGGGTCGGGGAGGTGGTGTTCACTGGCCCTCCAAGTCGGTGTCGATGAGGCTGGCGGCGACACTGGCCTTGAAGTCGCGCCTGGTCCGCAGGGCCTGGTTCTCCTCGCGGGCGATGACCAGCAGGGCGAGCAACTCGCCCTCGCGGGCCGTGAGCAGGCGGATCGCGTGCACGCGGAGCGCATTCGTCAGACCCGCCATCGGCGACCTCCGCCGGGCCGGGGCCATCACGCTGCCTCCAGGACTTGCCGGTACAGGGCGGTGGTGGGGCGTGCGGACTCCGGGACGAGCGGCCCGTGGAGGCGGTACACGACCGGCAGTGGCAGGATCCCGGCGCCGTGGGTGTCGACCCGCAGCATCAGCGGCTCGCCGCCCTCCGTGTGCTCGCACGTCCACAGCCAGCGAGAGCCGTCCAACGCGACCTGCACACGGTCCAGGTCGATCGGCGTGCCATCCAGATCGGCGAACATCACGCCACCGCCTCAACGACGAGGGCCAGGTTGGGGGCGTAGCCGACGAGTTCGACGTGAGCGTCCGCGATGGTCGCGGTGCCGGTGAGGACGAGGGTGGTGCCGCCGCTCTGCGTGTTGTGGCGGACCTCGCCCGGGTCGATACCCAGGGCCTCACGCCACGCCTCGAACCCGCCGAGGTCACCGTGTACGGACAGGGTCAGGTAGTGCGGGTGGTGCGGCGACACACCCACGTGCGGCGCGGGCAGCTGAGGGTGGTCGGCGCTCAGGAGGCGCAGTAGGGCCAGCGGGCGGGACAGGTCAGCGAAGGTCGTCACAGCTTCCTCCCCTTGCGGAGGTCGACGAACGGGCGGGTGGTGTCATCGGCGTCGGCCGTGACGAGGAGGTGCAGGTACTCGGCGCGCTCGCCGTCGGTGGCCTGCGTCCGCAGATCGACGTGGTCGAGGGCGATGCAGGCGCCGTGGCCGTGGACCCAGACGACAGCGGTGCCGCCGAGGACGCTGGCCCGGCTGCGGGTGGTCGTCTCGATGCGGCGGGCGCTGGGGATGTCCTCAGGCCGGGCGCCGGGATAGGCAACCACCGGGGTACCGACCGGGTGGGCACGGTTCCAGGCGTCGGCCTCCACCGCGGCCTGCGGCACGTCGAGGGCGGCGAGGTCGCTGCCACCCAGCGGCACCGGCAGGCGGCCAGCGGCGGGCGCGGCGGGCAGGTCACGGATGTCGGTCATCGGGTGGCCTCCGTCGGGAACTCGTCCCAGGTGCGGCCGTCGAGCTCCCTGCCGGCACGTCCCTTGCCCCAGCGGCGGATCGCTGCCATACCCTCAGGCAAGCCGACGCGTTCGAGGGACCAGGGCTTGTGGCCGATCTCGTGCAGCCAGTAGTTCCGTTCGCCGTCCTCGAGGTACGAGTGGCCGGTGTGGACGTGGGTGGCGCCGCGGGCCTCGCTGTCCGCCTTCGCCGCGGCGAGCTCCTCGTCGGTGCCCTGCCAGCCCACCTTGGGGTCGCAGACGCGGACCTGGAAGGGAGCCGGGCCCCACTCCCCCCACTGCTTGAAGAAGAACGACACTTCAGCCTGTCCGCACTGGTCGCGAAGACTGCGCAGCCAGTCGGGGTGAACGGCTCGCGCTCCGTGGCCAGACTCACCGCCGACGATGACCCAGTCGATGCCGTGGAACTTCCGGCAGCAGCCACCGGCGTGGACGAAGGAGGCGGTCAGCCCGTGGCCTCGCTCACTGCCCAGGGTTCGCACAGCCTGCTTCAGGTCGACGGGGCCGAGGAGCGGCTCGCAGGACAGGAAGCGGACGGCGGCCGGGGTCTCCAGCAGGGCGGGGATGCGGAGGTCGGCGTACTTCTGGTTCTCGACGCTTGTGCCGATCCACACGTTCGGCAGCGGCCATCCGCTGCGGTGGTAGATGCCGTGCTCCAGACCGGGGACGTAGGTCGGGCTGTGCGAGGTGGCGGCCCACTCCATCTCGGAGCGGAAGTGCGTCCCCGGGACGCAGCCGTTGCCGCAGGTGCACAG
Source organism: Streptomyces sp. NPDC020801 (assembly GCF_044334385.1). Lineage (NCBI taxonomy): Bacteria > Bacillati > Actinomycetota > Actinomycetes > Kitasatosporales > Streptomycetaceae > Streptomyces > Streptomyces sp. NPDC020801. The sequence goes on along the minus strand of NZ_JBIRST010000011.1, from coordinate 198,216 downwards.
GTCGGTGAGGATCCGGGCCGCCCGGTCCGGGCGCTTGGTCAGGATCTGATACGTGTGCTGCGGGGTTGCGGCCATCACGGCGAACACCCGGGCGAGGAACTCGCGGGGGACGCGGGCGTGGAACAGATCGCTCATGCTGTTGACGAAGACCCGGCGGGGCTTGCGCCAGCGCAGCGGCTCCGTCAGCGCGTCCGGGTGGGTGGCGACGCCGAAGCCCGGTCCCGAGGTGCGAGGGTCGCCGTCGGTCTGGTACTTGGCCTGCCCCATGCCCTTCAGGCGCTTGGCCATGGTCAGGGCGTAGCAGTTGTCGCATCCAGGGCTGATGCGGTCGCAGCCGGTGGTGGGGTTCCAGACCTCGTCAGTCCACTCGATCTTCGTCATGCCGTCACCTCCTCGATGGGCTCGTAGGAGATGCGGCCGTCGCCGTACACAGTCACCGAAGCGACCGCGCCAGTCATCGGCTCCGGAATGCCGTCGCCCTTGTACAGCAGCACCGTCAGCCTGTTGCCGAAGCCCGGCATGACGTGGATCTCGTTGACGGCACTGTCGAGGTGCTCGATCAGCGGGGAGGAGGGATGAGAGGATGGCATTGATCTGCCCTTCTGTTCACGGATGGTTGGGGTGGATCTGGCCGTTCCCGTCTGCAGCGGGGGCGGCCTCTTTGCTGCCGTCAGGCGGCAGCGCGGGCTCGATGGGGCCGGTCGTCGTCGGCGGTCTCGCCGTTCAGCCAGGCATCGAGGTCGCTGATCTTGTAGGCGTAGCGACGGCGGCCATGAAGGACGCTCTTCGGGCCGGCGCCGTCGCGGCGCCAGTTGCGGAGGGTGACGACGTGAACGCCGATGTAATCGGCGGCGTCTTGACTCCAGAGCCAGCCCTTCGGCGGCTGCGGCTTGTTCGGCATTGGTCTATTCCTCGCTCATGGGGGTTGGGGGACGAGACGTTTGGTTCAGGTTCGGAGACGCTGGGGGTGCGAAAAGGGGGAAGATCGCGCTACCGACGGCCTCCGCGAGGGCTGTGGCGTCGTCGACGTCGGCGCTGTCCTGCCGACCCGCGAGGAGGTTTTCTATGACCCCCTTGCTGACACCCGACTCTTCAGCCAGGTCGCGGATCGAGAAGGACCGGCCTCGGCCCGGGAAGTCCATGTAGTGCCTGAAGATCTCGACGCTGCGTATGGTCCAGCGTCTGCTTGCACGTCGGCTCACTTTGCCCCCGAGTGGTGCGGTTGGTTGCACAACATAGGAAAGCACAGTGGAGCCGATTCGTCTACAGTTCCGAGACGATCCGGGGTCGAGTATCGGTACGAGTTCTGGCTAGATAACATCGATCTGTAGACGAAGTGTCTCGGATCCAGGAAGGTTGTACGGGCTGAGCTGGTAATTTTCGGGAGCTCATCCGTACCCATAGAGACAGCCGGTGTGAAGGTGACGCGAGAGGAAGAGGACATGACGGCAGCGGCCCCCGACCGGGCGACCGGTACGGACGAGCCGAGTCCCCGCGGTGCGCTCTCACAGCTCATCCAGGACGCCAACGACCGCGGCCTCTCCTACGCCAAGATGTCCCAGCGCGCCGTCGACCCGGAATCCGGCACCAAGCTGTCCAAGCCCTACCTCCAGCGGCTCGTCACCAACCCGCCGGCCAATGCGCCCAGCCCCGCCCAGCTGAAGGCTCTTGCCGCCGCTCTCCATGCCAGTGAGCGGCGCGTCAAGGCCGCCGCCGCGGCGCAGTGGCTGGAATATGAGGCCACAGAGCTGGCGGGCTACAACGACGACGTGCGCATCATCGTCAGCCACCTCGGGAACATGCCCGAGTCTGAGCTGCGCCGTTGGCGGGCGATGATCGAGGCTGACGAGCGGGCGCGACACGAGAACGACTAGCGGAGATCATCCCGGTGCGACCAAGGGTGACCGGATAAGTCCCTAAGTAGACATTCACTTCAACGGATTGTCGACGCCTGCTCACGGGGCGTACCCTTCCACAACCGTGCGCGTTCGGCTCATTACGCTCGCGCGCACCGTACCAACGGGAGGGCGCATGCTGCGTGTCGTGTACAAAGCCACCAACGACCTCAAGCCGGGCCAGATCGTCGTCATAGAGGAAACCCGCGGACAGGTCACCATCAAGCTCCGCGAAGGCGCCGTCGCCGACGACTACCTCCCCCCGCTGAACGCGGCCCTCGAGTACTTCGTCAACCAGTGCAGCTGGTTCCAGATCTGGCGGGGTCAGATCATCAGCGCCAACTCACCCGGCAGCCCCCTCACCGTCCAGTTCGAAGCAGACCCCGACGTCGACCGCATCCAGGCTGTCCACATCCGCGAGTCCCAGGGTGTCGTCCGTCTGCACGTCTGCCCCGAGCTGACCGCCGACGACCTCGCCCGCGCCGTGAACCCCCCCATAGAGCTGTTCCTGCGCGGCGGTCAGTGGTTCCAGCTGTGGCAGGGTGAGATCGTCACGATGGACGACCCGGGCAGCACCGCTGCCTGACCCGCACCATCCAGGGGGTACCGCATGGCCGGCTATATCGAGGATCGCTGGTACAAGAAGGGCCCGGACGGCAAGCGGACCATCCCCACCGACCGCTGCAACCAGGGCAAGCGCTACCGGGTTGCGGGCGTCCCTGGCGTGAAGGACCGCAGCTTCGCCAAGCTCACCGGGATCGACGGGGCGAAGGCGTGGCTGGCGAAGGCTCAGCACGAGTCCTCCCGCGGCGAGTTCATCGACCCGCGTGATGGCACCATGCTGCTGCGGGAGTACGTCGAGGAACACTGGTGGCCCAACCAGGACTATCCCGACCCGATCACCAGGGCCACGATCAAGGGCAAGGTGTGGAACCACATCCTCACCCACCTTGGTTCCAAATCGCTCAACACGATCAAGACGCCGCAGTTGCGGGCCTGGCTGAAGACGCTCAACGCTCAACTCGGGCCGGGCACGGTCAACGATGTGTGGGGCGCGCTCTCCGCGATTCTGCAGGCCGCCGTCGACGACGAGCGGATCACCAAGAACTACTGCCGCTCACAGAAGACTGTGCGACCGCCGGCCCGGCCCGAGCCGCGGGCGAGCGCGTGGTCGCGTGAGCGGGTGCTACTGGTGCGGTCGCTGATCGACCCTCGGGTGCAGCTCGCTGTCGACCTGGGCGTGGGTGCCGGGCTTCGGCAGGGAGAAGTGTTCGGCCTCGCCCTCGAGGACATCGACTTCGACTCCCAGGTGATCCATGTGCAGAGGCAGATAAAGAAGGTGGGGTCGAAACTCGTGTACGCCCTGCCGAAGGGCCGCAAGACCCGGACCGTGCCAGTACCGGCCCATCTGCTGACCAGGGTGCGGGAGCATCTCGAGCAGTGGCCGGCTCGGGCGGTGACGCTGCCGTGGGGGGATCCGGAAGAGGGCGAGACGGAGAAGGAGTTGAAGGAGCGGGCGCCACGCACCTACCAGCTGCTGCTGACGGCTGTGCGGGGCGGGGCCTGGCGGCGGGACTACTTCAACGACTCCTTCTGGAAGCCTGCACTCGAGGCGGCCGGGCTGGTCGCACCACCCGAGGAGACGAAGCGGCCGATCGCCGGGAAGCCGGGCAGGTTCCGCACGGTGAAGCGGTATGCGGAGGACCGGGAGATGGGCTTCCATTCGCTGCGTCACACGTTTGCGTCGGTGCAGCTGGACGCGCGGGAGTCGGTTGTGTCAGTCTCGAAGTGGCTGGGCCATGCGGATCCGTCGATCACACTCCGGATCTACGCGCACATGATGCCCGAGGCGGATGGCCGGGGCCGCACCGCGATGCAGAACTGGTTCGAGGGAAGCCCGAAAAAGATCTCCCCAGCCGCTCCCCAAGAAATGGAAGCGTCGGTTCCGTCGCCTGCTCCGTCACGTGAAGCGGCATCGGTGGGCGCCTCAGCTGAGGTAGCAGCAGCGCTCTGACCTGGTGTTTCCTTGAGATCTGCTCAGGATGCGGTGGCTTCGACGGGGTGTTGGCGAGGTGCTCTGGTGGCTGGTGGGGCGATGTCGTGCCAGATGGTGTTGTTCAGCCAGGTGGCCTCCGGGACCGGAGTGTGACCGTAGACCACGGCCGCCCGCCCCCGGTAGTCCTCCGCCCACGGGTAGCGCACCGGGAGCCCGAACTCGTCCGTCTCCCCGGTGGTGTCGCCGTAGAGCGCGTGCGAGCGCACCCGGCCGGAGGTGCGGCCGTGGTACTTCTCGGGCAGACCGGCGTGGCAGACGACCAGCCGTCCGCCGTCGAGGACGTAGTGGCTGACCAGGCCGTCGATGAACTCCCGTACCCGCGCCCTGAACTCCTCGCTCTCGCCCTCCATCTGCGCGACGGTCTCGGCGAGCCCGTGGGTGTGCTGGACCTTGCGGCCCTTGAGGTGACGCCCGTACTTGTTCTCGTGGTTGCCCGGCACGCACAGCGCGTCGCCCGACTCCACCATGGACATCACGCGGCGCAGTACGCCCGGGGTGTCCGGGCCGCGGTCGACCAGGTCGCCGACGAACACCGCCGTACGGCCCTCCGGGTGCACGCCGTCCGCGTAGCCCAGCTTGCCCAGCAGCGCCTCCAGTTCGGCGGCGCAGCCGTGGATGTCGCCGATGATGTCGAGCGGCCCGGTGAGGTGGGTGAGATCGTTGAAGCGCTTCTCGGTGACGACCGAGGCGTTCTCCACCTCCTCGGCTCCGCGCAGCACGTGCACCTTGCGGAAGCCCTCGCGCTCCAGGTGCCTGAGTGAGCGCCGCAGTTCGCGGATGTGCCGCTGGATCACCCGGCGTGGCATGTCCGCCCGGTCGGAGCGGGCCGCGTTGCGCTCGGCGCACACCTCCTCGGGCACGTCGAGCACGATGGCTATGGGCAGCACGTCGTGCTTCTTCGCCAGGTCGATCAGCTGCCGGCGGGCGTCCTGCTGCACGCTGGTGGCGTCGACGACGGTACGGCGGCCGGCCGCCAGGCGTTTGCCGGCGATGTAGTGCAGGACGTCGAAGGCGTCGCGGGTGGCGCTCTGGTCGTTCTCGTCGTCGCCGACCAGGCCGCGGCAGAAGTCCGAGGAGATGACCTCGGTGGGCCTGAAGTGGCGGCGGGCGAAGGTGGACTTGCCCGAGCCGGAGGCGCCGACGAGGACGACCAGGGAGAGGTCGGTGACGGGCAGGACGCGCCCCTGCCGTGTGCTGTGCCCGGTCATGCCGCCTTCGCCTCCTTCTTGTCGTTGCCGCCGCTCAGGGTGAGGACGGCCATCTGGGTGGGCGGGCCGACCTCGGGGTCGTCGGGGCCGATCGGCCGGAACTCCACCTGGTAGCCGTGGCGTTCGGCCACCGTGCCCGCCCAGGCCCGGAACTGCTCGCGCGTCCACTCGAAACGGTGGTCGCCGTGCCGGGTGTGGCCGGCCGGGAGGGTCTCCCAGCGGACGTTGTACTCGGCGTTCGGGGTGGTCACGAGGACCGTGCGGGGGCGGGCCGCGCCGAACACCGCGTACTCCAGGGCGGGCAGCCGGGGCAGGTCGAGGTGTTCGATCACCTCGCTGAGCACGGCGGCGTCGTATCCCTTGAGCCTGTTGTCGGTGTAGACGAGCGAGCCCTGCAGCAGCCCGACCCGGTTGGCCTGCCGCTCCCCCATGCGGTCCAGCTTCAGCCGCCGGGCGGCGATGGTGAGGGCCCGTACGGACACGTCGACGCCGACGATCTCGGTGAACCGCACGTCCTTCAGCAGTGCCTGCACCAACTGGCCCTGCCCGCAGCCGAGGTCGAGCACCCGGGCCGCGCCGGACTCCTTCAGTGCCGCGACGATCGCGTCCCGGCGCTGCACGGCGAGCGGCGTCGGCTTCTCCTCGGTCCCGGTCTCCGCCGCCACCGCGTTGTCGAGCTCCTCGACCTCGCTGTCGTCCGACTCGGCCAGCCGCACCAGTTCCAGGCGCTCCATGGCCTCGCGGGTGAGCGACCAGCGGCGGGAGAGGTAGCGGCTGGTGATCAGCTTCTGCTCCGGATGCCCGGGCAGCCAGCCCTCCCCGGCCCGCAGCAGCTTGTCGACCTCGTCGGCGGAGACCCAGTAGTGCTTGGCGTCGTCCAGGACGGGGAGCAGGACGTACAGGTGGCGCAGTGCCTCGGCCACGGTCACCGCCTCGGACCGAAGCACCAGGCGCACGTACCGCGAGTCCCCCCACTGCGGGAACTCGGTGTCCAGTGCGACCGGTTCGGCCGTCACGGTCCAGCCGAGGGGCTCGAACAGCCGCCGTACGAGGTCGGGGCCGCCGCGGGCGGGCAGCGCCGGCACCTCGACGCGGAGCGGGCGGGTCTGCGCGGGCAGTTCGGGGCGCGCGTGGCACACCCCGCGCATCGCGCTGGAGAACACGCTCCTCAGCGCCACGGCGAGCAGCGAGGAGGCGGCGTAGGGGCGGTCGTTGACGTACTGCGCGAGTGCCGCGTCGGGTGCGCCGCCGCGGCCCTTTCCCTTGCCGCGCCGGGCCAGTGCCACCGTGTCCACCTCCAGCAGCAGCGCCGCCGTGCAGCGCTCGGCGCCGGCCTCGGGGTAGAGGACGTGCGCCCTGCCGTGGGAGGTGGAGAACGCCTGCGCCTTGTCGGGGTGCTTGTGCAGCAGGAACCCCAGGTCGGTCGCGGGGCGTTCGGGAGTGCCGGTGGTGGTGATGGTGATGGTCAGGAACATGCGGAGGGCCTCTCCGGCTGGACGGACGACTGCGGTGCCGTACGCGCGAAAGCCCCCGAGGGCGGTGCTCCCGGGGGCTCGGCAGGACGACGCTCTCACCTTGGCACAGGGCGCGCCACCGGTGCCTTCCTTTATTCGCCGGTGCTCCGGGGGTGCCGGCGGTTCGGGCGGTTCGCGGCGCACCGCGTCCTCGTTCCCGCCGGGCGTGGTCCCCTCCCGGAAGGGGTGAGCGGTCCCGGCACCGCCGGGCGCCCGATCCGCTACGACAGCTGCGACTGCACCTGGGACGAGATCAGCTCCAGGTGGTCCGGATCGGAGAGGTCGAGGATCTGGAGGTAGATCCGCCGGGAGCCGATCGCGACGTAGCGGCCGATCTTGTCGACGACCTCGGCGGGGGAGCCTGCCAGGCCGTTGGCCTTCAGCTCGTCGACCTCGCGGCCGATCGCGGCGGCCCGGCGGGCCACCTCCTGGTCGTCGCGGCCGACGCAGGCCACCAGGGCGTTGGAGTACGTGATGTCGCCGGCGCCGCGGCCGGCCGCCTCGGCGGCGGCCCGCACGCGGCCGAACTGGCGCTCGCTGTCCTCGATCGAGGCGAAGGGGATGTTGAACTCGTCCGCGTACTGGGCGGCGAGCCGCGGGGTGCGGGTCGCGCCGTGGCCGCCGATGAGCACGGGGATCTTCGCCTGCGCGGGCTTGGGCAGCGCGGGCGAACCGGTGAGTTCGTAGTACTTTCCGCGGAAGTCGAAGGTCTTGCCGACCTCCGTCGCCCACAGGCCGGTGACGATGGCCAGCTGCTCCTCCAGGCGGGCGAACTTCTCCTTCGGGAACGGGATGCCGTACGCCTTGTGCTCCTCCTCGAACCAGCCCGCGCCCAGGCCCAGCTCGACCCGGCCGCCGGACATCCGGTCGACCTGGGCGACCTGGATGGCGAGCACGCCCGGCAGCCGGAAGGTGCCGGCCGTCATCAGCGTGCCGAGGCGGATGCGCCTGGTCTCGCGGGCGAGTCCGGCGAGGGTGATCCAGGCGTCGGTGGGGCCGGGCAGGCCGTCCACGCTGCCCATGCGCAGATAGTGGTCGGAGCGGAAGAAGGCGTCGAAGCCGAGGTCCTCGGTGGCCTTCGCCACGGTGAGCAGGGTGTCGTAGGTGGCCCCCTGCTGGGGCTCGGTGAAGATACGAAGATCCATGTCTCCATCCTGCACGCCGAGGGGCCCGTCCACTCGGCGGCCCGTCACGTGGCGCGGGGTTCAGCCCACTTCCCGCTCCGGCAGGGCCTCCTCTCTCGCCGCGAGTTTGCGCAGCATCTCGTGGACCCGGTCCCGGGACTCGTCCGCGGCGTCGATCGCCTCCATGCACTGCCAGTACGTCCCCTCGTCGGCCGCCGAACTGGCGATGCCGACCAGGGCGATGCCGACCTCGCCGAGCAGCACGCCGAGGCACAGCAACGCGTGGCGGGCGTCGTCCAGTTCGGTCAGCTGGGCCGCACGTAAGTCACCGGGGTCGAGGTCCGGCACGTCCAGCACTCCACAGCCACGGCCCGCCAGCTCCGTCAACCCCAGTGCTTCGCCCCGCAGTTCGGGCGGACCGGAGACGGCCAGGCGGCTGCCGATCGCCTGCGCCAGGGCCTGCGCCTGCCACACCTCCGTCAGGGTGCCAGGGGGCTCGCCGCTCGCCGCCAGGGCACGCCTGCTCGCCAGGATGAGCCACACCGCGTCCATGCGCTGTCCCCGTCTCTCCCGACGTGCTTCTCGCACGTCCGCCCGAACTCCGTCGTCCACTACCCAGAGTGAAGGTGTGTGGGACGAAAAGCCAGAGGAAGGCGGAAATCTGCGGACAACAAATCGATTTCGGCTCGGTGAACGACTTCGGAGAGTGATAGTGGAGTGATTAGTTCCCCTCCGGACCGCCCGGCTCCCCCGGCGCCGGGAACCTCCGCTCGTTGCGGTCGATCTTCGCCGCCAGCGCCGCCAGCGGATCGACGCCGAGCACCTCGCACAGTTGCAGCAGATACGCGAGCACGTCGGCGACCTCGTCCCGCACACGGTGCGCGGTCCCCGGGTCGGCCATGACGCGGGCCGACTCCTCCGGGGTCAACCACTGGAAGATCTCGACCAGTTCGGACGCCTCCACGCTGAGCGCGGCGACCAGGTTCTTCGGCGTGTGGTACGGCTGCCAGTCGCGTGCGGCGGCGAACTCGGCCAGCCGGCGCTGCAGAGCGGCCAGGTCGGGCCGCGCGCGGTCCTCGGGGTGCCGCGGTTCGGTGTCCTCGGGGTGCTGCGGTGCGCGGTCCTCAGGGCCCAGCGGTGCGGGGTTGTCAGAGCCTGGCCGTGCGCGGTTGCCAGGGCCTTGCGGTGCACGGTTGCCAGGGCCTTGCGGTGCACGGTTGCCAGGGTGCTGCGGTGTGCTGCGGTTGTCAGGGTGTTCGGTCACGGCACAGATCTACCACCCGCGCGGCCGGCTCCTCGCCCGCCCAGGAGGCGTCACTGACCGCCGCCGTCAGCCGGATGTGCCCGCGTTCGCACATCCGCGCCGCCAGCCCCAGCAGCGCGGCGCGCTGCCCGGGGTCCAGCCCCCGGTCCAGGCCGTCGGCGAGCACGGTGAGCGTCTGCAGGGCCGCGGGCACCTCGCCCACCGGATCGACCTCCAGCACCCCGGGACCGGTCAGCAGCACCAGGGCCAGTGCGGCGTACCGCAACTCGCCGTCGCCCAGCCGCTCGAACCCGGTGCGCATGCCGTCCCCGCGGTCCAGCACCGCCCGTACCCGGCCGTCGCCCACCGGCTCGGCGAGCACGTCGGCCACCGGGCCGGCGCAGCCGGCGCGCACCGCCGCCACGAACAGCCCGTGCCGTCGCCCGCACTCGGTGCGGGTGCGCCACAGGACGTCGGCGAGGTTGTCGCACCCGCGCAGCAGCCGGCCGGCGCCGAGGGGTGCGGGCACCCGCATCCGGCCGGGCAGCGGATCGCAGGCGAACACCGACCGCAGGGCGACCACCGTCTGCTCGGCGGCGGCCAGGACCCGCCGCTGCCCGTCGGTCTTCCCGGCCACCCGGAGTGGCAGCAGCGCGGTGCCGAGCCGGTCGTCGGGCAGCGGCGCCCGGGTCACCGGCGTGGAGCCGGCGGTGTACCAGGCGGCCTGGACGGTCCGCCGCCCCGGGTCGCGCAGCGCGGTCTCCAGCAGGACCAGCTCACCGGCCGTCAACCGCTCCCCCACGATCCGCAGTTCGGGCTCGGCCTGGACGGCGACGTCCAGCCGCACCGGGCCCTGGGGACCGTCCGCCGTACAGCCGATGCGAAAGCCGCGGCGGCGCTGGGCGTCGGGCCGGGCGCGCTCGGGCACACAGCCCCCGGGGTCCGCGAAGACCTCGCCGAGTTCGGCCCCGCCGCCCAGCAGGGCGAGCGCCTCGTACGCCCGCAGCGCGCTGCTCTTGCCGCAGCCGCTGGGCCCCGCGAGAAGGGTGAGCGGTCCGAGCGGGAAACGGGCCTTGCGGTGCCCGGCGAAGGCGGACAGCCGCAGCTCGGTGACGCGCGGCCGGTCCGGCCGGTCCGGCCGATCCGGCTCGTTTGCGTCGCTCGCCCTGGACGGGCGTTCGGGCAGCGGCGGTTGCCCGGTGGGGCCGGGAAGCCGGGCGGAGGACGGGACAGACGCGGAGAAGGCGGAGAATGCGGGCATGTCCGGACGGTAGGGCGCGGCCGCCCGGGCGAACCGTTCCGCCCGCGCGGCCTTCCTACGATCGGGGGTGGTGCCGCGGCACGGCACCGGCACCCGGCCCACGGTTCACGCCCCGGGGACCGCCGCCCCCTCCATGAGGCCGCTGACCTCGGTGCCGGGTGGCGTCAGAAGGAACACGTTGCGGTCGACCCGGTGCATGCCGCTGCCCAGCCCGAAGACGACACCGGTGCTGAAGTCCAGGACGCGCTTGGCGACCTCGTTCTCGGCCCCGGTGAGGTCCAGGAGCACCGGGGCACCCGCCATCACCGTCTCCGCGACGTCGCGGGCGTCCGCGAACACATTGACCCGGAGGACGACGAAGCGGCGCCGGGTCTCGGTCACCGCCTCGGGAGGCGCACGGTGGTTCACCGCGGACGGCCAGGCGTCGCGGCCCCGCAACGGGACGACCTGGGCGAGCCCCTCCCACTGTTCATCGGTGACGTCGTGGCCGTTCACCGGCTCCCCCTGACCTGACTCGCACTCATCGCCTGCACCAGCCAATTCTTAACCCACATCACCCGTTCGGCCCAACAGCGACACGGTCCGCGACCGGCCGTTCCGACCGCGGTGCCGCTCGCGGTGGCGCCTGTCGTGGCCACCCGGTCGCGGCTTCTCACCGCGCTCACACCGCACTCTTCACTGCTGGCCGCCGCCCTGCCGGCCGTCTTCGTGCTCTTCGTGCGGTGCCTGGGCCCGGCGGCCCGCCTCGGCCGCCTGTGTCTCCGGGCCGGCCCTGCAGGTGACCGACACCGGGGACAGCGCCCTCACCCCGCACTTCATGCTCACCGCGGACCAGGGGATGAGCAGATTCTGGTCCCTCGCGCATGGCCCGGCCACCATCGCCGCACACACCACGGCCCAACTCGAACTGAGGCCCCCCGACGGCAGGTTCATCCTGCCCGGCCGCCATGCCCGAGTCCGCCTGCGCGCCTTCACGGCCGCGCCGCAGACGCTGTCCGGCCAGGACATCGGACCGGCCCTGCCGAAGACGGGCCGACGGCCCCACCGCCCCTCAGGCGCTCAGCTGCCCGTCCCGGCCTTCACGGCGGAGACGAACGCCGACCACCCCTGCGCCGCGAACATGATCACGGGCCCGTTCGGATTCTTGCTGTCGCGCACCGGGACGGTGGTGGCGAAGTCGCCGGAGACCTCGACGCAGGCGCCACCGTCCTGATTGCTGTAACTGCTCCTACGCCACGACACAGCACTCAAGTCGACGATTCGCACGGCGCCTCCTCCAACTTGCGCAGGATGTACTTCCGCGACTCGGCAGGGGACAAGGCCAGGTCGCGCACAGAATCGTACGCTTTCTGCAGGCGCACAACCGGCGCGGTCTCCTCGATCAGTTCGCCCCGGTAGCCATTCTCGGTGTACGCCACCATACGGCCGTCCGGGAGCAGCAAGTACCACACGTCGAAGCCCATCAGCGCGTGCAGGCCAGCGCTGTTGGGCAACACGTGGACGGTCACGTTCTCACGGTCCGCGATGGCCAGAAGGTGTTCCAGTTGTGCCCGCCACTCCTCCGCATCTCGCAGCGGCGTCAGCAAAGCGGCCTCCGAGAGAATCGTCCGGAACGGCGGCGCGTACTCACCCTCCAGCAGCTCCCGCCGCCCCATGCGTGCCTCGACCTGCTGATTCAGCTCTTCGCCCTTGAGACCGCCCGCTGCCAGCAGTTCCCGTGCGTACCCCGGCGTCTGCAGCAGGCCGGGCAGAAAGCTGACCGCGAAGTGCCACAGGCTGGTCGCCTCCGCCTCCAGGGTCATGTAACGCCGGTACTGCTCACGGAACAACGTGTTGTCCGCCCTTGCCAACTCCCACAGTGCCAGCAGAAGCCCCGGCGTCCCGTAGTAGTGGTCGAGCGCCTGGATGACCTCCGGACCGCCCAGGGTCTCCCCCTTCTCCATCTTCCCGAACAACGACCAGTCCCAGCCGAGCCGTTCACCGAGCTGTCGCAGAGTGTCACCGCGTTCGGCCCGCAACTGCCGTAGCTCCTCGGCGAACCGCGTGCGCGGCTCCTGGCTGCGGCCCGTGACAAGGCGGCGCTGGGGCATGGTGACTCCCGTGTGGACGTTGTGGAACGTGGGTCATCCGGCGGGGAACGAGAGCGCGTCGACGCCGCACAGCAGCGCACGCGGGCCGCATTCTCGTAACGCCCCCGCTACGCACCGTAATTCACCGGCTGCGAAGGCGGCGGCGGATCCGCGAATCATCACCGCCATGCGCTCAGTGAGGACAGACCCGATGCCGATCCCCAAGCTCCAGGAAGCCACCGCCGCCCGCGACGCCCTCGCCGCCGCCCTCACCCGGGCCGGCATCCAGCTGCCCGCCATGGACGTACGCACCCCCTGGCCCGATGCTCACACCCAGGACGACGCGCCCGCAAGCGCCCGCCACGCCCTCGTCCACCTCGGCGCCTGCTCCGCCCCGGTGGCCCTCGCACTCGCGGCCGTCATCACGAAGGGCGCGTCCCGGTGACCGTCCAGCCGTCCGCCGGGCCCGAACCCGAACCGAAAGCCACCCCTCCCCCACCCGGCACCGCCGTTCGCGACACCGCGCGGGACCTCGTGGGCATCGTCATGGGCCAAGAGGGCCCCTGCCTCCAGCTCCGCCCCCTCCTCGGCGGCCGCGAGTGGGACGCCGACCCCGCTCGCGTCCGGCCGCTCACCCCTCAGGAACTGCTCCGCGCCCGCGTGGCCGAAGTGAACGCCCGGAGCCGGCGGCCGCCGCGTGGAACAGCAGGGTGAACCGGCGAATCCGAAGAGGGACCGACCCGGCGCTGCCCCGCGCAACGGGGACCCCCGGCATCAACCTACGATGCCGTAGGTTACGATGCCGTAGATTACGGAACCGTAGGTTTCGGGATCGTAGGTTTACGGATGCGCCGGCCCGTGCCCGGGGTTCACTGCCCCGGTGCGGCCGCTACGTTTGCGAGGACCCCATGAGTGCACCCCGGGCAGCGACCGGACTGCCGTGGCTGATCCAAGGCGGGATGGGTGTGGGGGTGTCCGGCTGGCGGCTTGCCCGGGCGGTCGCGCGCACCGGGCAGTTGGGGGTCGTCTCCGGCACCGCTCTCGACACTCTGCTGATCCGCGTGCTCCAGAGTGGCGATCCGGGAGGTCACCTCAGGCGGGCGCTGGCCGCCTTCCCCGTGCCGGAGCTCGCCGACGGCGTGCGGGAGCGCTACTTCGTGGAGGGCGGGGTCGGGCCCGGTGAACGGTTCGCGGCCACCCCCATGATGACGGCCGACGAGGCGTGTCCCGCCCGGTCACTGACCGTTGTCGCCAACTTCTGCGAGGTCTGGCTCGCCAAGGAGGGCCACGACGGACCGGTCGGCGTCAACTACCTGGAGAAGGTCCAACTCGCCACCGTCCCGGCCATGTTCGGCGCGATCTTGGCAGGCGTGGACTACGTCCTGGTCGGCGCCGGTATCCCCGCGCAGATCCCCGGGATCGCCACCGGGCTCTCCCGGTCGGAGCCGGTCACCGCGCGGGTGGACGTGGCGGGCGACGAGCAGCCGTTCGAACTGCGCTTCGACCCTGCCTCGGTGCTGCGCGGAGCGGATCCGGTCCATGCCGCCCGCCTTCGCCGCCCACGCGTCCTGGCCATCGTCTCGTTGCCGGCGCTGGCCGCGTACCTGAACCGCGACGAGGAGACCAGGCCGGACGGATTCGTCGTCGAGGGCCACAGCGCCGGCGGTCACAGCGCCCCGCCCCGAGGCCCGCTGAGCCTGGACGAGCACGGTGAACCCGTCTACGGGCCCAGGGACATCCCCGACTTCGCGAAGATGGCCCGCCTCGGTCTGCCGTTCTGGATCGCCGGCGGCCAGTGCGGGCCCGAGCACCTCCGCGCGGCGATGGCGGCGGGGGCGGCCGGCGTCCAGCTCGGCAGTGTCTTCGCGCTCTGCGAGGAGTCGGGTATGGACGCGGGGTTGCGGCGGCAGCTGATGGAGCGCGAGCTGGCCGGAGGACTGAGGGTGCGCAACGACCCGGCGGCCTCCCCGACCACGTTCCCGTTCAAGGTCGCCGACCTGCCCGGTACCCTCGCCGACCCCCGTGTCAGTGCCACCCGCGCCCGCGTCTGCGACCTCGGTTATCTGCGTACGCCCTACCGCACCCCTCGCGGCACCATCGACTACCGCTGCCCGGCGGAACCACCTGCGGCATACGCCCGCAAGGGCGGGGACACCGAGCGGACCGAGGGACGGCAGTGTCTGTGCAACGGGCTGCTGGCCGCCGTCGGCTTCGGGCAGCGCCGCCCGCGGGGCGCGGTGGAGCCGCCCGTCGTCACTATCGGCCAGGACCTGGGCTTCCTGCGTCACATCGCCCCCGACGGCAGCCCGTACAGCGCCGGGACGGTGGTGCGGTGGCTGTCCGCGGGACTGATGACCGAGGCGGCTGCCTCCCGCGTGTGAGCGGGGCGGTCAAGGGCCGCGGACCCTGAACCGCCGGGCAGCGGATCGTGGCGGATGCGTCCGGCGGGTGTCACCGCCATGCCGGCCGCCCTCGAACGACGGGCGCAGCGTTCAGAAAGTGGCTGACCTCCCGTCGCCTTCGGCCCCGCGCACACCGGGCGTCTCGCCGATTCCGGCTCGGCGGGTGGACGAGTGCGCCGATCACATCTCGCGAGGACGCCGGAAGCCCTCCGGGCCTCCTCGCGCCCGGCGGCGCACCTGCCCCGGGGTGGTGCCCAGGCGCCTGCGCAGGAGGGAGGTGAGCGTGGTGCCGTTCTCGTAGCCCACCTTGCGGGCCACCGCTTCGATCGGCAGGTCCGTGGTGCGCAGCAGGTGCATCGCCTGTTCGAGCCGGATCCGCTGGGCGAAGCGCAGTGGCGAGACGCCCGCCACGCGGTCCAGCGCGCGCTGCAGTGTGCGCTCGCTCGTGCCGACGGCCCGGGCCGCGTCCGCGATGCGCAGCGGCTGGTGGAGGTGTTCGCGGACCCAGCGCTCGAAGGCGCTGACGGTCGGGTCGGCACGGGCCAGGTGGCCGGGTATGGCGTAACTGGCCTGGGTGGGGCGGGTGTCGACGACCAGATAGCGCGCGGTGAGGTCGGCCAGGGCCGGACTGCTGTCGTGCACCAGGCACAGCGCCAGGTCCAGGTGGGCCATGGCGGCCCCGGCCGTGATGACGTCCGGGCCCCGGCTGATCATCCGGCTCTCTTCCAGGGCCACCTTCGGGTAGCGCCGCCGGAACTCGGGGGCGAGCCACCAACTGGTGGTCGCGGGCAGCCCGTCCAGTACTCCGCTCTCCGCGAGCAGGAACGTCCCGGTGCAGGCGGCCGCCAGGGCTACCCCGGCCGCACGGGTGTTCTGGACGGTCTCGCGTACGGGCCGCTGCTCCGGGGAGGCCACCCAGGCGGTGAGCGGCGCCGGCTGCTTGTGCCAGACCCCGGGTACCACCAGCACGTCCGGCTCCGCGGCGGCCTCCGGCCTGATCGCCTCCACGAGGTGTCCGGCCGCCGTCCGCACCGGTCCGTGCGGGCTGACGCACTGGACCTGCCACGGCGGTGGGGGCTCCGGGATCTCCCTGCGCAACTCGTCGGCCGTCCGCAGCACGTCGAGCACCGAGGAGAGCCCGGAGTCGAAGACTCCGTCGACGACCAGCACCGAGATCTTCATGTCGAAAACGGTACGGGATGTGTCGCATCCGCCACTGGGAGGGGCCCGTCCCCGGCTCCTACGGTGATCACACCGACCGATCCCTCTTACGGAGAAACCCATGGAACAGCCCAAGACCCCCACCACCCCCGCGAGCACTCGCGTCGGACTCCTCGTCCGTCTCGAGGCCAAGCCGGAACACGCCCAGGAGGTCGAGGAACTCCTCACCGGCGCCCTCTGTCTGGCCCGGGAGGAGAGCGGCACCACGGTGTGGTTCGCGCTGCGTCTCGGTCCCACCACCTTCGCCATCTTCGATGCCTTCGGCGACGACGAGGCCCGCCGCGCCCACATGGAAGGGAAGATCGCAGCCGTCCTCCGTTCCGAGGGCCCGAGGCTGCTGGCCGGGAAGCCGGACATCCACCCGCACGACGTCCTGGCCGCCAAGCTCCCGGCCGCCTGAGACCCTGGGCGGTCCGCACGCCGGCTTCCCTCCGGCGCGACACGTCGGAGGGAAGCCCACCGGCCGCACGGGCCCGAGCCGCATCAGGTGCGCCAGGTGCATCAGGAGCGCGAGGAGCGTCAGGAGCGGCCGGCGGATGTCCAGCCCTGCCGATGGAGTCGTTCGCATCCGTCCAGGAGGAGATCGAGGGCGAATTCGAACTCGAACTGGTCGTCACAGCCCGAGCCCACGGCCGTTGTGCTGTCGTGGGGCCGGGCCGTCGCGATCTCGACGATGTGGGGGTACTTGGCCGCCATCTCGCGGATCGCGTCCGCCTGCGCGCTCGGGTCGGCGTCCGGCTCGGCGTCCGGGTCGGTTCCGGCCGAGGTGGGGAACAGCTCCGGGGTGAAGCCCCACACCCGGCTGCCCAGCGCGTGCATCACGTGATGGGTGAGGTCGGCGGACAGACCACCGGAACGGAACATTCCGATGAGGGAGTCCAGGTAGTCCAGCACGGCGGGCGTGGGATGGGTGCGCGACTCGATGACGCGCGAGGCCCATGGGTGGCGCAGCAGAGCCCGTCGGGCGGAGAGGATGCGCCGGCGGACGGCTTTCCTCCAGTCACCGCCGCCGGCCGGGGGATCGATCTCGCTCACGACGACGTCGACCATGCCGTCGAGGAGTTGCTCCTTGTTGGCCACGTGCTTGTAGAGCGCCATCGGCACGACGCTCAGCTCCTGGGCGAGGCTGCGCATGCTCAGCGCCTCGATGCCCATGTGGTCGGCGAACGCGACGGCGGCCCGCAGCACGCGGTCCCTGTTGAGAAGGGTCCGGCGCGCGGCGTCCTCCTGCTGGGCCATGGTCGGTACCTCCCTCGGACCGGCCGCCGACCGATCACCCTCGTTGACAGGTGTACGACGTACACCCTACCGTGAGACCCCTGGGTGTACGGCGTACACCTCATCAGGTGCCGCGCACTCCGGTCATCCGTGGGCCGAATGCGCTCGTGCGCGGCGCGCACGCCTCGGCAGGACGGACCGGCGATCGCACGCACCTGCCCGGCCCTCATCGACGAAGGAGTCCCAGTGGCCTCACCGAGAAAGCTCGCGACAGCGGCGGGCCTGTGTTACCTCCTCACCCATGTGGCCTCGATCGCCGGGCTCGTCCTGTACGGCCCGGTACTGAACAGCCCCGGCTGGGTGCTCGGCCGGGGCCCCGACACCCGGGTGCTCCTGGGGGCGTTGAGCGAGGTGATCCTCGTCCTCGCGATCATCGGCACCGCCGTCACGCTGTTTCCCGTCGCCAGGCGGCACGACGAGGCCGCCGCCGTCGGGTATGTCGGCCTTCGCACGCTGGAGGCGGCCGTCATCACCGTCGGCATCGTCGGTCTCCTCTCGGTCGTGACGATGCGCCGGCACGCGTCGGAAGGACCGGGTACGGACACCGCCTCGCTCGTCACCCTGGACAAGGCCCTGGTGGCCGTCCACGACTGGACCTTCCTGCTCGGGCCCAACTTCGTCTGCGGTGCCAACACGGTCCTGATGGCCTGGCTGATGTACCGGTCCGGCCTCGTCCCACGGTTCATCGCGGTGCTCGGGCTGGTCGGCGGCCCACTGATCTTCGCGTCGGCGGCCGCCGAGCTGTTCGGCCTCTACCGCCAGGTCTCCGTCTGGGGATTCCTCACCGCGATTCCGGTCTTCACCTGGGAACTGACACTGGCCGTCTGGCTCCTGGCCAAGGGATTCAAGCCGTCCGCCGCCGCGGTGCTCCCGGCCGCGCCGACGATGGCGGCCGCCGGCGGCCACTGACGTGCTGCTGCCGATCTACGCGAAGGAGTACGACGCGGCGACGTACTCGGGTGCCTACCTGGGTGCCCCGTCCGTCGGCAGCGTGCCGGGCAGCCTCGTGCTGGGCGCCGCGGCCCCTCCTCCTGGCCCGCGGCCCCACACCGGGCTACGGCGAGGACCGCAGGAGCGTCCTTGACGACCCGGCCGTCACCCGCATCGCCGAGGCGCACGGCAAGAGCCCGGCCCTGTGGGTCGTACGAACGGGCGACCACGTCTGCGTCCGCTCGGTCAAGGGCGTGGACGGCCCCTGGTATCGGGGCACACGGTCCCGCAACCAAGGCCGCATCACGGCCGGAGGCGTCCAGGCCGATGTTGCCTTCCGGGAGGCGGATCCCGGCGAGTACGCCGCCGTGGATGCCGCCTACCGGGAGAAGTACGGGCGGTACACGAGCATCGTCGAGCACGTGCTGACCGAGCAGGCCCGCGCCTCCACCCTGCGCCTCGAACCCCGCTGATCCCCCGACCACCATCTGATCGTCACCGCTAGGAGAAACCTTCGCCACCGGCAGGCTGATGGACGCCTCCGTGTCGCTGACCCGCAGACGCTCTGGCGCGCGAGGGGCACGGACAGCGCGTCCGTGACCGCTGGGAAAACAGGGGCGGGTGCTGGTTGGGAAGAGACCGCCGTAGCCGATGTGGACCTTGCCTGCCGCCCAAACGGGAAGGCGCTCTCGGGACGCCATTTCCGCGCCGAGCGGACCCGCTGACCCGTCTCGCGAAAGCATACGAATCAACCCGCTGAACGAACGGGTCCCACAAGAACGGGATCAGTCCGCCCGGCGGACTGCCAGGAGCCGGCACCGCTCACGGAACCTCATTCCGTCCCGTACCTCACGACGTCGAACATCAGGAAACGGGGAACCAGGCCGACAGGCGCTTGGCGATGGCCGGTACATCAATGTTGTCCTGCGCGACTTCCTCGACGAACGGGCCGGCAATGGAGACGGGTGGCGGGACGGTACTGGCGCTGGCGCCGTTGAACCGCAGGAAGACACGCATGGCAAGCCAGGCGGTTCGCTTGTTGCCGTCGATCAGCGCGTGATTGCGGGCAACGGAGTGCAGCAGTGCCGCCGCCTTCTCGTGCAGCGTGGGATACAGCTCGGCTCCGAACACGTTCGTCCGCGGCCGTTCGATCGCTGACACCAAGAGTCCCATGTCACGCACGCTGTGCTCGCTATCGTTGACCGTGCGAGCGATGGCCAGGATCTCGTCGATCTGGAGGTAGCGCACTTCGGTCACTTCAGGTAGTCCAGGATCTCCGCATCGCTGTCCATGAGCTCGGCCAGGACGTCATCGACCTTCAGCTCGGCCCGATTCTGGGCGTCACGGATGGCCTCGATGGCAAGTTCCTGCTTGCTGCGGCGCTCCCGGCGAGCCCGCTCGGTGAGCTTCGCGTCAAGGTCGTCGGGGAGTCGGAGTGTCATCGCCATACAGCGATGATACCGGACTGGTATCTAGGTCGCGAGGTGATACCAGCCACTCAAGACCTCGGACCACGGCGCCGTCCTTTGCGGCCCGGTCGAGCCGCGCTCTCGGTTCCAAGGCGCGTGCGAAGAGGTAGCAGCACGCGCCGTCGCTGGCCAGGTGCAGTCGGACTCCCTAACCGGAGTCCTTGCCCCGTGCCGACGGCTCCGTGCCGACGGCCCCGGTCCGCGCGGCCCGGGGCCGGAGAGGTCCGCGAGGTTGAGACTTCCGGTATTCGAGCGTCATCCGAGCGTCAAGATTCTGCATTCCGCATCGCCTCGTCGCCCGCGAGACCCGCGCCAGCCCTTGAAGCTGCAGCTCAGACCGTTCTGCACAAGCGAACCCCAGCCGACGCATTCCGCGAGCGAAAACAAGCCGAACAGACCACCTGGAATAAAAGCAGCAGGTCAGAGGCCCTTCGTGGCAGGCTCCAGAATCGCCACGCACTCCACGTGATGAGTCATCGGAACATGTCGACAGAAGACCCGCCAAAGAAACCCGCAGGTCAGAGGTGCGTGACACGCAAAACGGGCTCAAGATCAATGTGCGTTACGGGCACTATGGGCGCTGCGTGCGAGCTATCGACGCACCCACGAGACCATCAAGGGGCGTCGAGTCCCCGACCCCGGCGAAAATCTCGCCTTATGGCATTTGAAATGCCATACTCGTGTCATGGCTGACGACGACACCGATTTCCCGCCCGGCGGCGGCCCCACCAGGGGCATCTCCGTCTCCCTCTCGGCCGGCACTCTGCAAACGATCCGTGAGCGGGTGGGCAAGCGGGGTGTGTCCGCGTACCTGGAGAAGGCCGCGCAACGGCAGATCGAGCGCGACAACCTGGACGAGCTGATCGCCGACTTCGACAAGGCTCACGGCCCCGCCGACCCCGATGCGGTAGCGGCCAAGCGGGCCATGCTAACCGGCGGCACCTCCTCCGACTCTGGGGCCGGGGCGGCCGCGTGAGCGGCGCCCTCATCCTCGATAGCGAGGGCCTCGCCAAGGTTGTGCAACGCGACCGGGAGGTCCACGAGTGGCTTACCGCCGCCCGCGACGCGGACCTTCCGGTGATCACCTCGGCCGCGGTGCTCGTCGAGGTGATCCACCCGCGGATCAACGACGCCGCGCTGAAGTGGACGCTGTCCCGATTGCGGGTCGAACCAGTCACCCAGGCTCTCGCCCAGTCCGCTGCCACCCTGCTGCGCGCGGCCGGGCTGCACGGCCATAAGTACGCCATCGACGCCATGCTCTGCGCCACAGCCCTCGCTCACCCTGGCCGCGTCACGATCTTGACCTCGGACGTCGAGGACATCTCCATGCTCACCACCGACCATGCCCGGATCGCCACCGAGAAGGTCTGACGCCGTCTGGGCACGTGGGATTCCCGCATCCGAATCTGGAGCGGTGGACCGCACCGCACACTGTGCAGCGCCTTTTCGCCGACTCTCGCTCGGCCACCCCGGCTACCAGCGCCCCACACCCGACTGCCATGTCCACTGAACGTGGACCGGCCACGCCGGACACATCGAAACAAGCGCGGTGAGCTGGTCAACGTCGTCACGACTTTTCACGCTGCTGTCCCCGGCAGCCGAACGTGCCGTCAGCGACCGATGTAGAGGAATCGCAAGTAGCACGCGAACGACAATCCACGCTGCCGGAGCTTGGCAACCTCGACGGAGGCGCTCAGCGTCCCGTGGAGCGCGCTGTTCTGCTGGAGTGCGACCGCGCGCCGGCTGAACTCCTGTCGCTGCTGTCGAGCCTGATCTCCTGCCAGGGTGTTCTCTCGGGTAAGACGCTTCTGGTCGTCCTCCATCTGCTTCCGTGCCTTCGCACGCGACGCATCGGTCTCGGACTCGACAGCCTTACGCTGAGCTGTGAGCTGGACCCGACGGTTGGCGACTCCCTGCTCGATCGACTGTCGCTCTGACGCATCGAGGGCTCTTGGCTGCCGGGCTTCAGCAGCAGCGACCAAGTCTCTGCGCCACGCATCGAGGGCGATGGCCTTGGCTTCGCCGATGCCGTGGACGTCGACGACACGGCCGCTGCTCAGCACGAGCACGGCTCCGGTGCTGTTGTACTGGGTGTTCTGCACAGGCCGGTAGCCCGTGAAGTCAGCTGCCGTACGGATACCCTCGGCTGCCAGCCGCGCGGCGAGTTTCGGTCCGATGCCGTGCGGCGGGGACTGAGCGATCAGCCGTCGGCCGAGCTGATCCCGCACATACGCGGACTGCTTGTCGGTTAGTGCCTTGGCCAGGGCTCTGCGGAGTTCCTCCGAGAGTCCGTCGATCTTCTTGTCTATGTCGCGCTGCTTGCGGACCTTGCGCTTCTCGACCTCTTTGAGCTCAGCGTGGTACCGGGCTGTGAGCCTGCCCTGGGCTCGCGGGTAGTCAGCGGCCCGCTTCGCCTCCGCTGCGTCGAACTTCGCCCGGTCCTTGCGCAGCTTCTCGGCGGCCTTGACCGGGTCATCTAGCTGAGCCAGTTCATTCGTCAGTTCTGCGAAGGCGGCCCGTGACTGTGCCCGCTCCGCACGACGGCCTCTGGCGAACGCAGTGAGCGCGATGGCAACGAGAACGGGCACACCTGGCCCGATCGGTGGCGCCGAGAACCCCGCGACGAACATCAAGACCGTTGCGACCAGCATGAGCGGCCAGAGCACGGCTGTGGCGACATCCAGCAGTGTCCGAGTATGGAAGCCGTCCGGTGCAGTGATCGAGGGCACGGTCGGCGCAGGAGTGGCCTGTGGAGAAACGTGGCCGGTCATCCATCCGGGCAGTCCGCCTGCCCCAGGGGCGGCCGCTGTGCCACCGCCCGATACCGCTGAGCTTGTCGTCGCAGCGGCCCGTTGTCTCGGCACGGCTGCGGCGAGCGGAGGTAGCACCTCCAACGGTTGGAAGGCCAAGGACCGCACCTGGTCGGCGAGGCCACTCACCGTCCGGTCAGGGTGGGACAGCAGCGTTTGCAGTCTCGTGGAGCCGCCCGAGTTCTTGAAATCGTCCTCGGTCAGCAGCAGGAACTCACCGCTGGGCTCGTGCAGCCGATTCCACAGGGTCGGGTCGGAGGCAATTGCCTTGAGGGACAAGAAGATGACCCAAGCGGAGAACCGGTCCAGCACAGCCCCGAAGTCATCATTCCCCCGCATGGGCGACTGGTAGTTGCGGTGTCCCCGCTCAGTGCCGCCCATGCCGGCCAACGCCGGGACGTACATTCCGTCGTAGTCGACCAGACGCAACGTGTCATCGCTCGCGACGAGCAGATTGCCGTGCTGGAGGTCACCATGGGCTATCTCATGGGTGGCCAGATCACGGGTCAGTGCCTCGAACCGGTCAGCCAGACGATCGACGGCGAGCTGGTGGTTGTGGTTGTCGTCGAGCCAGGAGGAGAGGGTGACGGCCTCGACCCACTCCATCTTCAGGACCGGATAGCGGTCCTGCCCGACACTGATGGCGTCGGGCAGGTACTCAAATCCCAGATTCCATGGTTGTGAGAGTTCGGCTGGGTCCAGCTGCGCGAGTCGGGAGCTGATGGCCTCGTAACGGCGTTCCTGGTCCGGGACATGACGAGTAAAGCATTTGATCGCGTACCGCTGGCCTGAGGAGGCCGAGGTCAGCGAGAAGACGCTCGCGAAGGCGCCGGAGATGGCTCGGGGCAAACCGAGCTTGGTCAGTTCCGGCCGTGCCCCCTTGAGTTCGGGATGCTGGAAACACAGTTGCGTGTGTTGCAACGCCTCCGCGTAATCGGCGCCGCTGGGAAACTGTCGCTGCGGACCAGTGGCCGAGCCCACTTTCAGCGCCCCTCGAAATCGATCCGTACGAGCGCCACGTCGTCGTTGCGCAGTTGTCGGCGGTCCCGCAGACCGTTCAGCCAGTTCTTGAATCCGGCCAGGTCGTCGGGCCCGGCGAACTCCAGCAACTGGCTTACGGCGTCGTCCTGGTCCGGGGCCGACAAAAGCCACAAGGCCAGAGCGTCGGTCATCAGGAGCAGCCGGTCGCCGGGTTGGCACCAGCCTTCGGTGAACCGCGTGCGACGAGCCAGCAACGCCACGTCGCGATTGCGGCTGCTGAAGAGGTCGGGGGTTGTGCCGAACTCCTCGACAGCCGCCACCGGAAACGCCTGTACCAGCCGGTCGTCGTGCAGGTGGAACAGGCAACTGTCCCCCAGGGCGGCAGCACGCCATCGCCAGGCCGGTTCACTTGTGTCGCGGTGGGAATCGGACTCCGGGTCGACGCGCACCGTGAGCAGGGTCGCGTAGGCGCCCTCTGCGAGCTTGGTGTGCTCGTACCACTTCAACGGGCGCCCCTCCGCATGGCGCATCTGCGTGTACTGCACGAGCCAGGGATCCCACTGGGCCACCGCCGCCGCCGCGAACTCCTCGAAGGCAGTGCCGCCCGCCAGCAGATCCGGCAGCGTCATGGCATGTTCGGCCGCTGCGCGGGACAGCAGACGGGCCCAATCCTTGGCCAATGCGCTCTCCGTCGCACCGTCGCAGACGCATGCGGTGAGCGGCTCCTGCAACATGTAGTCGTGTGGACGGCCGGGAAGCACGGCGACGGCGTCTTCGCATTCCGCCTCCGTGCTTCCGTGCTTAGGGGCCACGAGGTGCGTGACGTACACGCATGAGGTGGAAGTCGTCACCGCAGTTCGGTGGCTCGGGTGCCGATGTCGAGGAACTGCACGACCGTGGTGATGTCCGCGTTGTAGACGAAGCCACGGGTGGTCTCACTGACCCGCTGCCCCTGCGAGGCGGCGTACGAACGCATGTGGCTGGGCAGCGGACTCGACATGGCGAACAGTGTCTGGGCGTAGCTGTCCGGGAGGCCGTCGGCCGTGTCGGGGAAAGCGGTGGGGGTTCCGCCTGCGGCAGACACGTGCAGATTGAACAGCAGCGCCGCTCCGTCGGCCGTAGCGTGCGAGGTGATGGCCTCGGCGGCCGCGGTGGGGTCGCCGTCGGTCGACTCGCCGTCCGTCAGGTTGATGACGATGGGCGGGAAGCTGGCCGGGTAGCGCTCGGTCCACGCCGCGACGAGGCTCTCAGCGTACTGAAGCGCGCGGTTCATCGGGGTCCCGCCGTGGGCGACCGGGTCGATCCACAGCGGGAAGTTGACCACGGTCTCCACCAGGCCGCCGGCACCGTCGGGCACCTTTTTGCTTCGCTCGTCGACGCGGGCCGGATTGTCCGCCACCTCACTGAGAGGGACGATGTCCCGGCCGGCGAGCGAACCCGCGAACGCCGAGCCGACGGTGGCGCCGTAACCGACGACCGCGACGTGGAAGTAGTCGCGTACGCCTTCTTCCTTTGCACACTTGACCGAGAGTTCAGTGAGAAGCCGGTTGATGGCGTCGGCAACGACATCAGCCTTCTGCTGGGGTACTTCTCCACCGATGGGATCGCTCATGGAGGTCGACTGATCGACGAGGAAGATGATGCTCGTCGGATTGCTGCGGCTGATCTCTGCCGTATACGGCACGTTGGGCTCCTGGCGGACTGTGAAAAAGTCGGTCGTCGGAGAAGCTCGCAAGACATGCTGACGTGCCGGTCACCGGCACGCAGGCCAAGACACCGAGATCCCCCCGGTCTTATGGTAGTGCGAGGACCTTGGCGTTTGGGGCGCACTCAATGCCCTCGACCAGATCATTTGCTTCGGCCTCCTCACCGGCCATCGAGCCGCGCCGTCACTCGCTCCGTTCGATCGGCCCACACATGCCAGGCGGGCAGCCGCACGCCGTTCGGCAGCAGGGCCGTGTGGCTGAGGGCGAGCCTCAAGTGGCGTGCGTCCTCCATGTCGGAGGACGCCCCGTGGTCCAGCCGGACCTGTGCAGCGCCCGTGCCTCGACGGACGTCGAAGTCGTAGGCGTAGCCGTCAGCCGTGACGTTCCTGTCGAGCAGGACTCCGGAAATCGCGTCCGTCAGCAGGAGTTGAAGCCGGTCGCCAACAAGTTCGTCCTGCTGCCCGGAGTTTGTACCGAGCGAAGGCAGCGGAGCTTTGGCCTCAGCCGCGTCCAGCAGTGCATGCGGCATGCCCGCCCGAACCGACCAGAAGTCGCGGTCGCCGAACACGATGAGATGCGAACGGGCGCGGGTGACGGCCACGTTCCACAGATTGACCTCGCGGCAGAGCCAGTTGACCGCGCTGGGGCGCATTCTCGCACCCGCGACCAAGGACAACAGAATCACGTCCTGCTGTCCTCCCTGGAACGTGTGCACCGTGCCGACCCGTACGCGCTTCTCGTGCTTCCAGCGCTCGGCGATCAGGTCTTTCTGGGCGCGGAAAGGAGTGACCACCCCCACCGTCGAACCTTCAGGCAGCCGCATCAGCAACCGCTCCACGGAAAGATGAACGCGCTCTGCCTCCTCCTCGTTCATCCACGACCCGTTGCTGCCTCTGCGCGCCGTTCCCACCACATCGAGCCACTGCACCGCGTCGACTCCGTCGAGGCGTCGCAGCGATCGCGGTTCGGTGAGGACGGTCAGCCGGTCACCGTAACAATGCCGGTTGGAAATGCCGACGATGTCCGGATGACAGCGGAAGTGCTCGTCCAGCAGCAGGGTTTCCCCTGCGGCGCGGGCAGCCGCGTGGAACGCGGAGTAGCGGCGGTGCTCGAAACGGTGCTCGTCGAGCCAGCTCGCCCGCAGCCCCGCCCCACGGTGTGACTCCGCCTCCTGCCGGGGCTGAAGTGTGGTGATGTGCTGCAACTGCATGGGGTCCCCGATCACGAGGGCCCGCCGTGCGCGGAAGAGCAGAGGCAGCACATCCGGCGTGGAGCACTGGCTCGCCTCATCGACGATGACCAGGTCGAAGAGGGCGGCGCGGTCCCGGAACCGTCGTGGGGACCTGGCGGTGACGGCCCAGCCGGACACCTGCGGCAGGATCCGCTCCAAGGACGACCACTGCCGCGGTGATCGGGACTTCACGGCTTCGATGCGGTCGTGGATGGCCGCACGGGCGGTCATTGCCTGCTCCGCCACCGACGCCTGCAGCAGTGCTGCCGACGTCTCTCGAACCTGTCGATCGGTCTCCCGGAGCATCGTGAGGAGTTGGGCGTCGTTCGGTGCCGCATCAGCTTCGGTGCTCTTCCGTCGCCAGGCGGCTTCGGCTTCCGCGAAAGACAGAAGGTCGGCGAAGTCTTGGCGCCCTGCAACCTGTACGGGCAGCGGGGCGAGACCGCGCAGGCATCGGCCCCGCAGCCAACCTCCGAAGATCCCGAGGCGGACCGCCGTGCGAGCCCGGCGCAGCCACCGGCCGAGGGAAACATCGTCGCCCAGGGCTGCGGCAAGCGTCCGCGGGTCGCCATGGTGTTGTTCGGCGTAGGAGAAGCGCAGCCGGCCGAGGTTGGCCAGCTCTCGTTCCCGACGGGCGACCAGCGCGAGTTGACGACGTAGCGCCTCCTGCCCCCGAAGGTGGTTCCGCAGTTCACCGCGGTACATCTGGGAAGACTGGTGGGGCCGGACGCTGCGGGTGAGCTGCTCCAGCGTCCGCAACTCATGCTCGACGGCTGTCTGGTTGCCCGTCCGTACGAGAAGTCCCGGAGCCAGGGCTTCACAACGCTCCCAGACCTCGTCCACCGCCTTGTTGTTGGTCGAGGCGACGAGCACGGTCTGGCCGGCCGCTCTGGCCGTGGCGACCGTGTTGACGATGAGCTGGCTCTTCCCGGTGCCGGGCGGGCCGGTGGCAACCGTGAGCTTGCGGACCATGGCAGCCCGGATGACCGCTCGCTGTCCTTCGTTCAGTTCCAGGGGAGCGACAACCTGTACCTCTTGCTCGGCGGTCTCGTCCGCTCCTGATGCCGCCGGCGCGGTAAATGCTCCGAGCGCGGTGCCTGCGAACTGCCCCACGCTCTTTTGCAGCGTTCTGTAGTCCTTCATCAGCTGTGCGGTGGCCGCGGTGTCCGGCCGTGCGGCGAAGACGACCGCCACATTGCGGACACCCTCATGCGCGGCGTGCAGCGAGCTGCCGTCGCCGAGCGATCCGGGATCGAGGTGCTCCGTGTCGGGCAGTCCCAGCTCCTGCAGCAGACTGCGCAGGTCACGGACCATGTCCTCCCGGAATCCCGGCCGCCAGTTGGGCTGGTAGGCGGCGAGCAGTTCTTTGCCCTCGTCCTTGCCCAGCCGGTCGAGGACGAGTTTGGGATGTAGGGCGATCGGTCCTGTGGGTGTGACCACGCTGCGTCCCTGCGGACCGCGTTCGATCTCGATCTGACGCATGGCGAGCGGCGCGCACACCTGCCGCTTGCCGTCGTAGAGGACGGCGACGGGGTATCCGTACCAGAGGTCGGCGCCGTCCTTGAGGGCACGCTCGGCGAGGTCCACGACACGTTCCGGCGCTTGAACCGTGGTTTCCGTGCCGGAGAGCAGGACTTCCTCCCCGGCTGGCCAGACTGCGCGTGGAGGATCGCTTCCCACCAGTGGCAGCAGTTCGTCGGTGGCGTTCTCCGCCTCCAGACAGTGCTGGTAGTACGTCAGCAACTGTGCCCATTCGACGTCCGTGAAGGCGGAGTCGTCGTGTACCGCCTGGGTAGCCTTGACTGGTGCAGGAGTCACCCCACCCGCTCCGTCGGTGACTGCGGCGTGTCCGGCAGGCAGTGGATTGAGGGCGGGTATCTGACGGCCGACGGCGGCACGGGCTAGATAGATGTCGCCGGTCACGTGAAGACTGGACTGGGTCGGCGTCTGCCGGCGTCCGTCGGGTGCTTTCTGCAGGTCACGGCTGATGTGCCGAAACAGATCGTTCGCGGAGACCTGTCCGTCGCCGTCCAAGTCCGCCTGTCCGGAGTGCAGACCTTCGACGATCGCCCTGGTGAACTGCGAGGGTTGGTCCGCATCAGTGGTGAATGCCTGCTCCCAGTGCTGTGACGCGGTGATGACGTGCACTCCACCGGCCTCGACGACCGGTGCAGTGGCCGATTGTGAAGCCCCCTTGCTGCGGAAGCCCTGCACTGCGCTGCCGCTGAAACAGCAGTCGAGTAACAGGACTTTGCGCCGAGCCGCACACTTCTCCAACTGGTCGGTCACGAAAGAGGCTTCGAGGGCGGTCTGCTGTATCCGAACGACCTCGGTATCCGTGGTGACGTAGTACAGCTGACCGTCCTCACGGTCGTACGCCCCGTGGCCGCTGAGATAGAGCACGACCAGTTCGTCCGGCTCGCGTTCCCTCAGAAACCGTTCGATGGTCTGCTTGATCGCCTCCTTCGACGAGTCCTCGACCCGAACGCACGCCTCGTACCCTCCGACCGCCGGCATCTCCAGCACCTGGCTCAGGTAGTGAACGTCTGCGCGCACGGAGGGCAGAGCGGGGAAACCTACGTCCTCATAGGCAGCGGTCCCCACGAGTAAGGCATGTTTGCGGCTCATCGGGCGTCCCCCGGGCCGGTCTCCGGCCTGTCGCCCCGGCCGTCCCGCAGTGCCTTCACCTCACGCCCGGACACTCCGCCCTGGAACTCCGTGACCGTTCCGTCGGAATGCACCACGCGCACGCTGCGGCTCTTCCGGACCTCGACCCACGCTTTGATGGCGGTCCTCGCCAGCGCGAGGGTGCCTGTGGTGAGGATGAGCACGACCTCCGGAGTCAGCAGTGCCGGCCCTTTCGCACCCTCCGTAGCTCGCGGCGCTTCAGGCGGGGCAAAGCGCACTTCTGCGCCGTCTATCCGGTTCAGCACATCACGGAGCTCCTTCGCTTCGAGCTCCGCATGTCGCGGGTCGGCGCCGAACACCTGGATCCGGGCGGACTCGATCTCGTCGGACATCTTTCCCCTCGCACTGCTGACTTGCATGTAATGAAAGAGAGTTACGGGCGCTGCTGATTCGCCGTCACCCTAGCGATTCTTCCTGCCCCCCGTGATCCGGGTGCCCAACGCCTGCGCCTTGCGCCCTCGTCCGGAACACGCAGGATCCCGTACAGCGGCTCACCCAGGTCCGCCCATCTCCCCAAAGCGTCCCGGTCCACCAGGTGAATCCCATAGCGGGGACCACTGGCTCGCGCGGCTGCCGTAAAACCACCGGTGGTGACGATCACGGCGAAGTGGGCACCATGGTCGTGGCGGTACGTTCCATTGACCCGCTGGACGTCCTGGTCCCCGACCTTTCGGTCCGCCCGCAGCCGCTTGCACTGCACAACGACCCGCCGTTGCGAATGATCGACGACAAGTACGTCGGCGCCTTTGTCCCCCGCTTTGCCCATATGTTCCGCGGTCAGTCCGTCCCTGCGCAGCAGGGAACAGACTGCCAGCTCGAACTCCTGAGGAGAGAGGGCATCGAGATGAGCCAGCGAATAGCGAACCGGTCCCACGGGAAGCGCCGAGCGGCTGGCCCATCTCTGTACGGCCAGCCGCCCCGGCTTCAGGCCCAGCCCCACTGCCACAGCGGTCAGCGCGGTGCCTGTCCACACCGGCCATTGCTCGGCTGCCCGCCACAGACTACTGACCCCGGCCAGGGCGCCCACGCCCCACACCCACCAGGGAACTGCAGCCCATCCTCCCTGGCTCCGCCGGCGCCGCATCAGACACCCGACCCGAAGAGCGCCCACATACCGAATGCGAGACCGAACAACGCGAGTCCCGCCAGGTCGGTAATCGTGACCAGAGTGAAGGCATGGTCTCGGCAACGCGCGAACAGCCCCCTGCGCCTGCGACGACACGGCCGGTGGAACGCTGTCGGCCCCCCGCAACGCGACACCAGCACGGACCCACCGATCACCAGTAACGCGATGACAAACAGCAACGGATCCCCCCGTTCCCCAAACAAGTCTTCATGAGTATCGGGAAAACCACCGTCCCGACCAGTACTTCTTCGGCCGAACCAATGGAACCGGAGGACGCACGGGAGCGCTGACGAGGTTCACTCGTTCCTCGCGCGCGCCATCCTGGCACTCCGCAGGCCCTTCGCGATCTTCGACTACGCCCAGTGCATCCCCTGCCCCATGGCCCCTTCGCTTCGACGAGTACACGTTCCAGCGTGGTGGGAGCAGCGGGCGGATGACACTGGTGCGCCAGCTCGCCGAGCAGTGCTCGGCCTCAGGCTCTCACCAACCCTCCCCCAGCACCTGGCCGTTGCCACGCTCGCAGCGAGGCTGGCCAACTCCGACGGCGCACGCGACTGGCCTGTCGGGACCGAAGTGCTTCTCGACGTGGCCGACGGACTGAGCGACTCTCGACCTGCGCCTATCGCAAGTGAAGTCGGCAATGCGGGTCCCATTGCCGCTTGCCTGCTGCGAGAGACTGCGGGGCTGCTGACGCATAGCTCTCTCCAATAGCTCTCTCCAAAAATCGTCGACACGGCTTGAGCGCCGGAGAAGTCTGGCTTGATCAAGAGGACACGGCGCGGCAACGGGCACGTCGCCGTCCTGGCCTCGGACGGCCGCGACTTCCTGAAGTACGGCAGGCAACTCGCGAGGAGTAGGCGGAGCAAGTCTGGCCAGCGATGCCCGGCAGTTCCTCGCGCCAGCGACGGAGGCCACTGTTCCAGATTCGCCCCCGGACCGGCCCTGCCAACCGGCCCAACGTCGCGATCACCCGTCAGAAAATCGCTGGCTGCCACCCAACCTGTGTGCAACGGCGTCGAGTTGGCCGTCCTGGATTGTCAGCCCCGGTCGCTATCGTCGAATGCCGAACGGAACACCTGGCCTCGCCCACAGGGCACTAACCACCCCCTTCACCGTTAAGGACTGCCCGTGACCTACGTACGCCCCCACTACCGCCGCGACGGCACCTACGTCAAAGGCCACAACCGCCGCAGCCGGCCCCGCGCCGCGCAGCCCCATGCGGCGTCCCGACGTACCGCCCCACGTCCCACTCCTGGGCCGCGGCCCCGCCCAATCTCCACTGGACCGACGGCCTATGTCCGTCCCTACTACCGCTCGGACGGTACCCGTGTACGCGGGCACCACCGGTCCATCAGTCCTCGCACCCTCGCCGTGGCGGCGGGCACGGGCGGATGCGGTCTCCTGCTGTTCCTGTTACTGCTGGCCCTGGCCAGCGGGCCGGAAACAGGCAACAAGGCACCGTCCGGCGTGACGCCATCGCACTCGGCATCGGTCTCGGCGACGCACCACCCGTAGACCACGGCCCACACGGTAGTGGCCCCCTCGAAGCTGACGGGGTACCGCCCGAGGCCGTGTTATAGAGAAGGTCGGCGCGGGCGGCGGATGGCGCGAGCGGTACCCACTGATCTCCCTCGCTGTGCGCCATCAAGCGCGACCAGTATGGGCACGGCACATCGCTGGGAATCTTCCCCCGCAGACGACGTCGACTTCCGCCTACGTCCGAGGAGCCGTGGTCTGTCTCCAAGTCCGAGCCCTACGGCCCCCCCCAGCGCCGCACGCTGGCGAGCCGCTGACGAGGCCACCCCCGCTGTCCCAGACCCCACTCTCGACATCAGCACCTGGGCAACAGCGCCACCTCGGTAGCCGACCCCGACTTCACCTGGCCCGCCTGCGGCAGACATCGCCACGCCTCGGTGCGCCCCGCCGGCCCGACCGTCCCCTTCCCCTGCGAGATGACGAAGCGGGCAAACTCGACCTGGTCCTCGTCGTGGAAGCTGCCCCACGTCCCCTCCCGAGCCTCGCCAAGGACTGGCGACAACCAGAACCCACCCCGACCAACCAAGCCCGCCGCGAGCGACGCGGCGACGAGGTTTATCCGACAGTCGACGGCCTCGTCTTCGCCAGCCGCGCCGAACTCGCCGTCTACCAGCTCCTACAGGAACTCCAGCGGGAACGTCTCCCTCAGAGCACCGTCGCCATCTGGCCGCTGGCCGCCGCCAAGTTGCGCGACGCCGGCGTACGCAGCCCCGACTTCACGGTGCTCGGTAATGGCCGCGCCACCATCATCGAGGTCGACGGGCCGCATCAGTACGGCCGAACCCGCAAAGCCGACGACGAAGATCGCGACCGACACTGGCTCCGCTGCAGCATCCCCACCATCCGCATCGCCCATGAACACACCACCAACCCCACCGCCCCGAAAGGGCGGCTACGCGAAGACCTCACCCGGACGCTCTTTTCACCGCGGTGACCGCGATGTCCTCCGCACCGGCCGGGCCTCTCCAGTACATTCTTTCGCAGCTCTCCCAGCTCCCTGGAGTGCCTACCCATACAGACGGGCAACGTTCCGAATGGCATACGAGGGAGTCAGCGGAGGCATGGATGCAGCAGGACCTTAATGAGCGTCAGCAGGCCGTGCTCGACTGGGTGAGCCAAGGGTGCCCGGACGGGGTCTGGACGGACAGCGTCTTCAAGACCAGTGCCCAGGCCCTGCAAAGTCGCGGACTCATCAAAATCACGAAACGCCTCGGCTCCTGGTTCGCCCAACCTACCGAGAAAGGGCGACAGTACCTCCTTCACTCAGGTGGCCACCCTGCCGAGCAAAGTAACAGCGACACATCCGAGGATCTCAGCGAACGCCCGCCGCGTCCCCGCCCGAGAACCAGTCCGAAGCCTCGCCCGAACTATACGGACCAGCTCCTCGAAGAACTCATCGCCAACAACGGCCATCTCATCAAGCCTCTCGACTCCGGACCATGTTCGGTGAATTGGACGTCACGGGTCAACGCCGCCCGCAAGTCCGGCAAGATCCCCCACACACAGGAACTCTACGGATTCCGGACCCACCGGGGCTACGAAATCAAGCTCGTCGACATCCCCGCCTGGCGCCTCGCGGAACTCACCCCGCTCCCTGTACCGACCAGACTCACCCTCGCCGAAATCGCACAGCAAGTCGGCCTTCGTGGCGAAGCCGCCGAACGCAAACGCCACGCAGACCAGCAAGCCCGCGAGAAGCAGCAGCGGCGCTGGGAAGCCGCCATGCATGAAGCCCGCGCCGCATACGCTCACGCCTATCGCGTCAAACACCTCGAAGAACAGGCGGACGCCTGACACCAGGCCAAGCGCCTGACCGAATACGTCACAGCAGTACGCGACCGCGCCACATCACTGCCGCCCGGCCAGGAAAGGGCTGAGATCGAGGCGTGGCTCGCGTTCGCAGACACGCGCTCCATCAGAATGTGCGTCAAGCGTGCGTCACATGCGTCGAATATGCGTCAAGATATCGCCCGTAACGCCCACAGCGCACAAAATGCACACTCGACGAAACAGCAGGTCAGCGACCCTTCTCCACAGGCTCCAGAATCGCCACACACTCCACATGATGCGTCATCGGGAACAGGTCGAACGCCCGCAGCGTCCGCACCCGGTAGCCGCCCTCGCTGAAGTACGCCAGGTCCCGGGCCAGGGCGGCGGGGTCGCAGGCGACGTAGGCGATCCTTCGGGCGCCCAGGGTCGACAGGTGGGTCACCGTGCTGCGGCCCGCGCCCGCGCGGGGCGGGTCGAGGACGACGAGGTCGACCTCGGTGATGCCGGTGCGCGGGAGGACGGACTCGACCTTGCCCTGTTCGATGCGGACGCGGGGGAAGTCGGCGAGGTTGTGCCGGGCGTCCTCCACCGCGCGCTTGCCGGACTCGATACCGAGGACCGCGCCCTTGTCGCCGATGCGGTCGGCCAGCGCGCCGGCGAAGAGGCCGACACCGCAGTACAGGTCCAGGGCCATGTCGCCCTTGCGGGGGAGCAGGCCCTGCATGACCGCCGTGACCAGGGTGTCGGCCGCCTTCGGGTGGACCTGCCAGAAGCCGCCGCCGCCGACGCGGTGGGTGCGGCCGTCGGCGCGTTCGCGGACGAAGGGGCGGCCGTGGACGCGGTGGACACCGCCGGTCTTCTCGTCGACCCGCAGGACGGAGACCGGGCGGTCCAGTTCGACCAGCGGGAGACGGGCGCCGGGGCGTGGGGTGAGGATCACCTGGCGGTCCTGGGAGCCCGTGGCCGCGATCGCCTCGACGGACTCCATACCCGTCCACTCGCGCCGCTCGATGCCCAGTTCGCTGACGCCCTCCGCGGCGATCATGCAGTGCTCGACGGGCTCGACCTCGTGCGAGCGGTGACGGCGCAGACCGGCCTTCCCGGTGGCCGGGTCGACCGCGTACTGCACGCGCGTCCGCCACTGCGGGACCTCGCCCGCCGGCAGCTTGTCACCCTCGGCCGGCATCACCGTGCCGTCCCAGCCGGCCTCCTCGGGCGTGAGGCCCGCGAGCCGCTTCAGCTGCTCGGCGATCACCTCGCCCTTGAGCCGGCGCTGGGCGCCGGGCTTGGCGTGCTGCCAGTCGCAGCCGCCGCAGCGGCCGGGGCCTGCGTAGGGGCAGGGGGCCTCGACGCGGTCCTTGGACGCCTCCAGGACCCGTACGGCGTCCGCGCGCAGGAAGCGGGCGCCCTCCTCGCCCTCCGTCACCCTCGCCACGACCCGCTCGCCGGGCAGCGTGTGCCGGACGAACAGCACCTGGCCCTTTGCAGTACGGGCGATGCAGTGGCCGCCGTGGGCGACGGGGCCGATCTCGACCTCGTACTCCTGCCCCACCAGGGAGCCCGGCCGCTCTTCCGCCCGCGATCCCGCCTGCGACTTCTTCGGTTCTGCCTGCATGGCGGGGTGACTCCAGATCGGGGTGGTGAGGGGAAAGCGGAAACGGCCGGACAACAACAGCCCACCAGTCTACGTGGGTGTCGTCCGGCCGTTCACCACGAGGCCGGGGCGCGGAGCGTCAGCCCTTGGCCGCCGACGACTCCTTCGGGCGCTCCTGGGCCGGGCCACGGCGCACCGCGCCGGGCGCGCTCCACTCCTGGCGCCTGCGGGCCCGCAGCTTCGCCGCCTCGGAGGACGCCAGCTGGTAGGGCACCGAGGTGACCATCACGCCCGGCGTGAACAGCAGCCGGCCCTTCAGGCGCAGCGCGCTCTGGTTGTGCAGCAGGTGCTCGTACCAGTGGCCGACCACGTACTCGGGGATGATCACCGAGACCGCGTCGCGCGGGGTCTCCTTGCGCAGGCTCTTGACGTACTCGATGACCGGCCGCGTGACCTCGCGGTACGGCGAGTCGAGGACCTTCAGCGGTACGTCGATGCCGCGCCGCTCCCACTCCTCGCGCAGCGCCTTGGTCTCTGCCGGGTCGACGTTGACGGTGAGCGCCTCCAGGGTGTCCGAGCGCATCAGCTTGGCGTAGGCCAGGGCGCGCAGGGTGGGGCGGTGGATCTTGGAGATGAGCACGACGGAGTGCACCCGGGAGGGGCGGACGCTGTCGTCGCTCGGGCCCTCGGGGGCCGCGATCTCGTCGGCGACGCGGTCGTAGTGCTTACGGATCGCCGTCATCGTCGCGTAGAAGATGCACATGCCCAGCAGGGCCACCCAGGCGCCGTGCGTGAACTTGGTGACGAGGACGACGACCAGCACCAGGCCGGTGAAGAAGGCGCCGAAGGCGTTGATGGCGCGCGAGCGCACCATGTGCCGGCGCTTGGCCTGGTCCCTCTCGGTGGCCAGGTGGCGGTTCCAGTGCCGGACCATGCCGGTCTGGCTGAGCGTGAAGGACACGAAGACGCCGACGATGTACAGCTGGATCAGCCGGGTGGAGTCGGCGCCGTAGATGACGGTCAGCAGCATCGCCGTGCCCGCGAGCAGCACGATGCCGTTGGAGAAGGCGAGCCGGTCGCCGCGGGTGTGCAGCTGGCGGGGCAGGTAGCGGTCCTGCGCGAGGATCGAGCCGAGCAGCGGGAAGCCGTTGTAGGCGGTGTTGGCGGCGAGGAACAGGACCAGGGCCGTGGCCGCCGCCAGGACGACGAACAGGAAGCTGCCCTTGCCGAAGACGGCCTCGGCGACCTGGGAGATCACCGGGTTCTGGACATAGCCGGAGCCGACCGGGACACCGCCCCGGATCAGGTCGGTGGCCGGGTTCTCGGCCATGCGGACGTTCGTCGACATGGCGAGGGCGATGATGCCGCAGAACATCGTCACGGCCAGCAGGCCCATCATGGCCAGCGTGGTCGCGGCGTTCTTGGACTTGGGCTTGCGGAAGGCCGGGACGCCGTTGGAGATCGCCTCGACGCCGGTGAGCGCCGCACAGCCGGAGGAGAAGGCCCGCAGCAGCAGGAAGACCAGCGCGAAGCCCGCCAGGCCCTGGTGCTCGGCCTGGATGTGGAAGCCGGCGGTCGGCGCGCGCATGGTGTCGCCGAGCACCAGCCCGCGGAAGGCGCCCCACGCGATCATGATGAAGACGCCCCCGACGAAGACGTACGTCGGGATCGCGAAGAGCTTGCCCGACTCCTTCACCCCGCGCAGGTTCATCAGCGTCAGCAGCACGATCACGGCGACCGCGCACAGCACCTTGTGCTGGACGACGAAGGGGATCGCGGAGCCGAGGTTCTCGATGCCGGAGGAGATGGAGACGGCGACGGTGAGGACGTAGTCGACGAGGAGCGCGCTGGCGACCGTCAGGCCGGCCTTGGCGCCGAGGTTGGTGGTGGCGACCTCGTAGTCGCCGCCACCGCTCGGGTAGGCGTGGACGTTCTGCCGGTAGGACGCGACCACCGTGAACATCAGCACGACCACCGCGACGGCGATCCACGGGCTGAAGTGGTACGCCGACACACCCGCGATGGACAGGACCAGCAGCACCTCGCCGGGTGCGTAGGCCACGGAGGACAGCGGGTCGGAGGCGAAGACGGGGAGTGCGATGCGCTTCGGCAGGAGCGTTTCGCCCAGCCGGTCGCTGCGCAGTGCGCGCCCGATCAGGATCCGTTTGGGCACGTCGGTCAGTTTGGACACAACAGTGGATCGTAAGCCTTCGAACACGGTGTCGCCCACCCGCCACCCCCCTGAAAGACGCGCGGGCGTCCTCAGCGGTCAGGAGGCGGGCGTTTTCCGCGGTCGTAAGACGGGCGGCTCGCGCCCTTCCAGCAGCACGTTCAGCGTGCTGGATGGTGTCCCGCACCTCGCGGGCCGGCTTCTCCACCAGCAGCGGGTCCTCCGCCGCGTCCTCGGGGAAGGCGTCCATGGTGATGGGGGCGCCGAAGCGGATGGACGATCTCCTCGCCCGGGCGGCGCAGCCCGGGCTCCGGTGTTGACGCGCCGGGTGGCGTGCTTGGTGTCGACCACGGACGGCTCGCTGAACTCGCGGGCCACGATGGAGCTGTGCGAGAGCATCGAGCCGATGTCGGTGACGACGCCGCCCGCGATGCGAACAGCGGGGTCCGGGAGCCGTCGGTGCGGCGGGTCACGAGGATCTCCCCCGCCTCGAACTCGCCGGCCCGCCAAACCAGGCCGAAACACCGCGCGGGCAGCCCGGCGGCGGCGCCTCGGTGCCCCGGACCCGCCCGCCCGCCGTGCGGCCATGCCGACCGCCGCGTCGCCGCGTCCTCCGGACGGGTGCCGCCGACCACGCCGCGTCGCCACCGGTTCGGTCGCGGGGCCGGCCCGTACCACGGCCCTTCTCTGCGGGCGGGCCGGGGCCGTCGATCCCGCGCCAGGACCACGCCGTCGTCCTCCCCGCCCCCGCCCGGACCGGACACGCGGGTCTGCGCGGGCAGCCGATACGTTGGGGACAGGGCGACGGGCCGGTCCCCGGGAAGGCCCGGAAGAGGCATCGACCGGCATGATGGTGCACGACGGCCCGCGACCGGGCCGCGACCGTTGCCCGCCGGCGAGCCGAGAGAGAGATATGAGCAGGACGCGTACGCAGGTCCAAGGACCTGTGGGGAGAGTGGTGTAGCGCCGTGCACATCGTCATCATGGGTTGCGGGAGAGTGGGTTCCGCTCTCGCCCAGACCCTGGAGCAACAGGGGCACACGGTCGCCGTGATCGACCAGGACCCCACCGCCTTCCGTCGGCTGGGCCCCGGGTTCGGCGGCCGCCGGGTCACCGGCATCGGCTTCGACCAGGACACCCTGCGTGAGGCGGGCATCGAGGAGGCCGGCGCGTTCGCGGCCGTCTCCAGCGGCGACAACTCGAACATCATCGCCGCGCGCGTGGCCCGCGAGATGTTCGGCGTGCAGAACGTCGCGGCCCGTATCTACGACCCCCGGCGCGCCGAGGTCTACCAGCGCCTGGGCATCCCGACCGTGGCCACCGTCCGCTGGACGGCCGACCAGATGCTGCGCCGGCTGCTGCCCTCGGGCGCCGAGCCCCTGTGGCGCGACCCCACCGGCGGGGTCCAGCTGGCCGAGGTGCACGCCTCGCCGAAGTGGGTCGGGCACAAGATCAGCAAGCTGCAGGAGGAGACGGGCGTCCGAGTGGCGTTCCTGACCCGTCTCGGCGAGGCCATCCTGCCCAGCTCGCAGACGGTGCTGCAGGAGGGCGACCTCGTGCACGTGATGATGCGGACGGACGACGTGGAGAAGGTCGAGGCGTCGTTCGCCGAGGGCCCCGAAGAGGAGAGCGGTCACTGATGAGGGTCGCCATTGCCGGTGCCGGGGCGGTCGGTCGCTCGATCGCGGGCGAACTGCTGGAGAACGGCCACGAGGTCCTTCTCGTCGACAAGGCGCCGACCGCCATCTCGGTCGAGCGCGTGCCACAGGCGGAATGGCTGCTGGCCGACGCCTGCGAGATCACGTCCCTGGACGAGGCGGCGCTGCAGCGTTGCAACGTCGTGATCGCCGCGACCGGTGACGACAAGGTGAACCTGGTCGTCTCGCTGCTGGCGAAGACGGAGTACGGCGTGCCGCGCGTCGTGGCCCGTGTGAACAATCCGAAGAACGAGTGGCTGTTCAACGAGTCGTGGGGCGTGGACGTCGCCGTGTCGACTCCGCGTCTGATGTCCGCCCTGGTCGAGGAGGCGGTGAGCGTCGGCGACCTGGTCCGTCTGCTCCGCTTCAGCCACGGCGACGCCAACCTCGTCGAGCTGACCCTGCCGGAGGAGTCGGCCCTGGCCGGCACCCAGGTCGGCGACGTCGAGTGGCCCCAGGACACCTCGCTGGTCACCATCATCCGCGGCACCCGCGTCCTCACCCCGTCCCAGGAGGACTCCCTGGAGGCGGGCGACGAACTGCTGTTCGTGGCCGCGCAGGCCCGCGAGGAGGAGCTGGAGGACCTGCTGTCGGTGCGGCGGGAGGACACGGCGGACTGAGCCCCTTGGAGGGTGAGGTCTGGAGGCCCACGACGGCGAGGGGCGCCCGGAGATCTCCGGGCGCCCCTCGCCGTCGTGAGGGGGTGTCTGCGCCTACCGGCGGTGCCGGCCGCCGCTCGGTGCCTCACCGAGCTCACCGCGTTCGGCCGCCAGTGCCGCCTTACGCTCCTCCTCGGCCTTCTCCTCCGCCTCCATCTCCGCGAACACGTCGATGGGCGCGGGCGCCTTGGCCAGGAACACCCAGGTCAGCCAGACAGCCAGCAGGAACGGCGGGATCTTCAGCGCGATCAGGACCCAGCCGAGCTGGGTGGTGTCGGCCCACCAGTACAGCGGGAAGAGGATCGCGCACTTGGCGAGCAGGATCAGGCCCCAGGCCCAACTGGCCTTGGCGTACGCCTTCTTGCGGCCCGGGTTGCGGGTGCGCCAGGAGAGGTTCTCCTTGAAGACCGGGCCGAGGATCAGGCCGATCAGCGGGACCCCGGCGAGCGTGGTGACGATGTACGCCACCGCCAGGCCCAGCGTGTAGAGCATGCCGGGCAGATAGAAGTCCTTGGCGTTGCCGGTCATCATCGCGAAGACCACGCCGAACGCGACGCCGAAGACGCCGCTGAAGGCGTGCTTGACGGTGTCCCGCATGGCCAGGCGGACCACGACCAGGATCAGCGAGACCGCCAGCGCGGCGATCGCCGACCAGTGCAGGTCCTTGTTGATCGTGAAGATCGTGACGAAGAGCAGGCCGGGCAGCACCGTCTCGACCATGCCCCGGACCCCGCCGAACGCCTCGAACAGCGCGGCCTCCGTCACCGCCCTGGCATCGTCGTCGGCGGCCGTCTCTTCGGTCGGCTTGTCGAGTGGCGTCACGGGCTACTCCCGTCCGAGGGGTCGCAGTTCGTACTTGGGGTTGAACAGCACCCGGCGGCCCCGGCTCATCGAGATCCGGCCCGATGCGATCAGCTTGCGCCCCGGTTCTATCCCGACGATGGAGCGTCTGCCGAGCCACACCACGTCCAGGGCGGCGGAGCCGTCGAACAGCTCGGCCTCCAGGGCCGGGACTCCGGCGCGCGGGCGCAGGGTGACCGTGCGCAAGGTACCAGTAACCGTGACGATCTGCCGGTCGTGGCAGTCACCGATCCGGGTACAGCCCGCGGTCTCGGCGTCCTCCCGCAGCTCCTCGGACTCCAGGTCCTCCTGCGACGAGGAGAGCCGGTCGAGCATGCGCCGGAAACGCCCCACCGGCTTTTCGGAACGAGGAACAGCACTCATATCTGAAGCGTACCGGGGCGCACCGTCAGGACCTTAACCGCGCTCACCTCTCGAAGCGGTACCCCATCCCGGGCTCGGTGACGAAGTGCTTGGGGTGCGAGGGGTCGGCCTCCAGCTTCCTGCGCAGCTGGGCCATGTACACCCGCAGGTAGTTAGTCTCCGTCCCGTACGACGGCCCCCACACCTCCTGCAGCAGCTGCTTCTGGCTGACCAGCCGGCCGGTGTTGCGCACCAGCACCTCCAGCAGGTGCCACTCGGTCGGGGTCAGCCGTACGTCCTTGCCGCCCCGGTTGACCTTCTTCGCGGCCAGGTCGACGGTGAACTGATCGGTCTCCACCGTCGTCACGTCGTCCTCACCGGGGCCGACGGGCTCGGCCCGGCGGACGGCGGCGCGCAGCCGGGCCAGCAGCTCGTCCATGCCGAAGGGCTTGGTGACGTAGTCGTCGGCGCCCGCGTCCAGCGCCTCGACCTTCTCGTCCGAGGAGTGCCGGGCGGACAGCACCAGGATCGGCACCCGGGTCCAGCCGCGCAGGCCCCGGATCACCTCGACGCCGTCCATGTCGGGCAGGCCCAGATCGAGGACGACGACGTCGGGGTGGCGGGAGGCGGCCAGGTCGAGGGCGGTCCGGCCGTCGGCGGCGGCGTCGACCTCGTACCTGCGCGCCTTGAGGTTGATCACGAGGGCGCGCACGATCTGCGGCTCGTCGTCGACCACCAGCACCCGCGTGGGTGCCTGGGCGCTCGCCCCGGTCGCGCTCACCATGAGGCCTGCCTTTCGGGCTGTACGGGGCCGCTGCCGGCCCACTCGGGACGGAGCGGCTCGGGGCGGGCTCCGGCGGCGCGGAGGCTGAGCACCATGGTGAGGCCGCCGCCGGGCGTGTCCTCGGCGTCGAGGGTGCCGCTCATGGCCTCCGCGAAGCCGCGCGCCACCGCCAGGCCGAGGCCGACGCCCGCTCCGCGCGGGGCGTCGCCGTGCCGCTGGAAGGGTTCGAAGATACGGTCCTTGGCCTCGTCCGGGACGCCCGGGCCGCGGTCGACGACCCGCACCTCGACCCGGTCGGCCATCGCGCTGGCGGAGACCAGGACGG
This sequence comes from Streptomyces sp. NPDC020801, assembly GCF_044334385.1. Taxonomy (NCBI): domain Bacteria; kingdom Bacillati; phylum Actinomycetota; class Actinomycetes; order Kitasatosporales; family Streptomycetaceae; genus Streptomyces; species Streptomyces sp. NPDC020801. The sequence goes on along the minus strand of NZ_JBIRST010000011.1, from coordinate 156,266 downwards.
GCTCGTCGGGCGGGCTGTACTTCACGGCGTTCTCCACGATGTTGGCCATGGCCCGCTCCAGGAGCCCGGCGTCCACCTCGACCATCGGCAGCGTCTCCGGGACGTCCAGGTCCACGCTGTCGTCGGGCACCCCGCCCAGCGCCATCGGCACCACCTCGTCGAGGTCGATCTCGCGAATCAGCGGGGTGACGGTGCCGGTCTGCAGACGGGACATGTCCAGCAGGTTGCCCACGAGGTGGTCGAGCCGGTCGGCGCCCTCCTCGATGCCCTGGAGCAGCTCCGCCCGGTCCTCCTCGGACCACTCGACGTCCTCGGACCGGAGCGAGGAGACGGCCGCCTTGATCCCGGCGAGCGGGGTGCGCAGGTCGTGGCTGACGGCGGCGAGCAGCGCGGTGCGGATGCGATTGCCCTCGGCGAGGGCGCGCGCCCGGTCGGCCTCCTCCTGCAGGCGGCGGCGGTCCAGTACGACGGCGGCCTGGGCGGCGAAGGCGGCCAGCACCCGGCGGTCGGAGGCGGGCAGCACGCGACCGGTCAGCGCCAGGGCCATGTGATCGCTGACCGGCATGTCCACGTCCGCGTCCTCGGGCCGCTCCAGGGGCCGGTCGGTGCCCACCCGGCCGGCGCAGGTCCAGGGGTCCACGTCGCTCTGCCGCTCCAGCAGCGCCACCGACTCCATGCCGAAGGTCTCCCGGACCCGCTCCAGCAGGGCTTCCAGGCTGGTCTCGCCGCGCAGCACGCTGCCGGCGAGGAAGGACAGTATCTCGGCCTCGGCGCGCAGCCGGGCCGCCTGGTGGGTGCGCCGGGCGGCCAGGTCCACCACCGAGGCCACCGACACGGCGACCCCGACGAAGATCACGATGGCGACGATGTTCTTGGGGTCGGCGATGGTCAGCCGGTGCAGCGGCGGCGTGTAGTAGTAGTTCAGCAGGAACGACCCGACTGCCGCCGAGGCGAGCGCCGGCAGCAGCCCGCCCAGTAGTGCCGCCGCCACCGTCAGGGCGAGGAACAGCAGCATGTCGTTGGCGAGGCCGAGGGCCACGGCGTTCAGCAGCAGGGCGAGGACCACCGGACCGGCGATCGCGACCACCCAGCCCCAGACGATGCGGACGCGGCCGAGCCGGGCGCCCCGGGCCACGGGCAGTCCGCGCCCCTTGGCGATCTCCTCGTGGGTGACGATGTGCACGTCCAGGTCGGGCCCCGACTCGCGGGCCACCGTGGCGCCGACACCGGGCCCGAAGACGTACTGCCAGGTCTTGCGGCGTGAGGAGCCGAGCACGATCTGGGTTGCGTTGACCCCGCGGGCGAAGTCGAGCAGTGCGGCCGGTATGTCGTCGCCGACGACATGGTGGAAGGTGCCGCCGAGGTCCTCCACGAGGGTGCGCTGGACGGCCAGCTCCTTCGGGGAGGCGCCGGTCAGGCCGTCGCTGCGGGCGATGTAGACGGCCATGACCTCCCCGCCGGCGCCCTTCTCCGCCAGGCGGGCCGCCCGGCGGATGAGCGTGCGCCCCTCGGGTCCGCCGGTCAGACCCACCACGATCCGCTCGCGCGAACCCCAGATCCGCGACACCCGGTGCTCGCTGCGGTACCGCTGGAGGTACTCGTCGACCCGGTCGGCCACCCACAGCAGCGCCAGCTCGCGCAGTGCCGTCAGGTTGCCCGGCCGGAAGTAGTTGGACAGGGCGGCATCGACCTTGTCCGGCTTGTAGATGTTGCCGTGCGCCATCCGGCGGCGCAGTGCCTCCGGTGACATGTCGACCAACTCGATCTGGTCCGCCCTGCGCACCACCTCGTCCGGAACGGTCTCCCGCTGCCGTACGCCGGTGATGGACTCCACCACGTCGCCGAGGGACTCCAGGTGCTGGATGTTGACCGTGGAGACCACGTCGATGCCGGCCGCGAGCAGCTCCTCCACGTCCTGCCAGCGCTTGGCGTTGCGGGAGCCGGGGACATTGGTGTGCGCGAGTTCGTCCACCAGCGCGACGGCCGGGGCACGGCGCAGCACCGCGTCGACGTCCATCTCGGTGAAGCTGCTCCCGCGGTGCTCCAGCTCCTTGCGCGGCATCTGTTCCAGGCCGTGCAGCATCACCTCGGTGCGCAGGCGGTCGTGGTGCTCGACGAACGCGACGACGCAGTCGGTGCCGCGCTCCACCCGGCGGTGCGCCTCGGACAGCATCGCGTACGTCTTGCCGACGCCCGGTGCCGCACCGACGTAGATCCGAAGTTTGCCGCGTCCCATGGCCCCATTGTCTTCCCGTCATGCCTGCGTACGCTGCGTCGACCCTACGGCCAATAATCGCGACAAAAGGGGCCGGCCGGAGACCGGAGGACGTCTTTGACGCGACTCTGACGCCCGGGCCTGCCGGAAGAGGTCCAAGATCCGTTCAGCGTTCGGCCGATCTTCCCGTCGCGCGGCACCTCGAAGGAGGCACCGGGCAGCGCGTGCACGGCGGCGGCCTGCCGCCCGATCACGACCGGTGCCCGCCCCTTCGGCCTCTCAACGGACGGGACCCCGCGATGGTTTCCGCAGCAGGGCACTTGAGTACCGCGGGGCTTGCGCACGGCGGCCGCGCACGGCGAAGGGCCGCACCCCGAGGGTACGGCCCCTGCGCCGGCCGCTGTTCAGCGGACCTCGGTGATCTCCGGACCGCGCTGCAGCTGGCCCATGCCGCCGGCGAAGCGGGACTGGCCCTCGTCCTGCTGGACGCCCTCGGGCACCATCTGCGCGTCGTTCGGCAGCTTCAGGACGATCGGGTCGCGGGGCGCCATCGGGCCCTCACCGCGGACCACGACCGTGTCCCGGAAGACCTGCTCCAGCAGCCCGGCGGCCTGCGGCTGCACCGCGCCCTGCCCGGAGATCACTCCGCGCAGGAACCAGCGGGGGCCGTCCACTCCCACGAACCGCACCACCTGGAAGCCGCCCGTGCCGTCCGGCAGCTGTACCGGCACCTGGGCGCGCAGCTCCCAGCCCAGCGGCCCCTCGACCTCGTCGACGATGCCGCCCTGCTGGGTGATGCCGGACGCGATCTCCTCGCGCACCTCGCCCCAGATGCCCTCGCGCTTGGGCGCGGCGAAGGCCTGCAGCTGCACGGCGCTGTCCTGCAGAACGACGGTTGCCGCGACGATCGCGTCGCCCGCGACCTCCACCCGCAGCTCCATGCCGTCGACGCCCGGCACGAACAGGCCGCCCAGGTCCACGCGGCCCTCGCCCGGGTCGCGCACCTCGGAGCCGTCCCAGGGCCCGTCGGGCCGCGGTTCGGGCTCGAGCCTCACCCGCTCGTACTCACCCTCTTCGTCCGCCTCGGTGTCGACGCTGTCGACGACCTGCTCGGCCTCGCCGGCCGCGTCCTCGGCGGCACCCTTCTTCTTGCGACGTCCGAACACGTCACTGTCCTTCCCGGTCGGATACGACCGAAGCGTATCGATACCCACCCGTCCGGCCGCCCATGGCGGCCCGACCGCTTGTGCCGCTCACGCCGTCCACCGCGGCGTGGCCACCGGTGGACCCGAAGCCCCCCTCGGCCCGCGCCGAGTCGGGAAGCTCCGCCACCTCCTGGAAGCGGACCCTCTCGACCTGCTGGACGACCAGTTGGGCGATCCGGTCGAAGCGCTCGAACCGCACGGACTCGCACGGGTCGAGATTCACCACGATCACCTTGATCTCCCCACGGTACCCGGCATCAACCGTCCCCGGGGCATTGACAAGGGCGACACCGCAGCGGGCGGCGAGACCGGAACGGGGGTGCACGAAGGCTGCGTACCCCTCGGGGAGGGCCACAGACACACCCGTGGGCAGCACGGCCCGCTCTCCGGGAGCCAGTTCGCAGGCGACGGTGGTGCGCAGATCGGCGCCCGCGTCGCCGGGGTGCGCGTACGCCGGAAGCGGTACGTCGGGCTCGACGCGCCGGATCAGCACGTTCAGGGGCTCACGGCTCACGGGTTCACCTCGAAGGCGCGGGCACGCCGGATCTGGTCCGGGTCGTTCATGGCCGCCTGGATCTCCTCCTCGCGGCCGTGGTGCACGAAGTGGTCGACCTTCACCTCGATGAAGAGGGCGTCGGCGCGGACCGCGACCGGCCCGTCGGGGCCCCCGACGCGGCCGGTGGCCCTGGAATAGATCTTCCGGCCGGCCACCGCCGTGACCTCGGCCTCGAGGTACAGGGTCGTGCCGACCGGCACCGGCCGCACGAAGTCGGTCTCCAGTCGTCCGGTCACCGCGATCGTCCGCAGCAGCCAGTTCAGCGAGCCCAGGGTCTCGTCGAGGGCGGTCGCGAGCACACCGCCGTGGGCGAGGCCCGGCGCTCCCTGGTGGGCCGGCTGCACGGTGAACTCGGCGGTGATGCGGACGCCCTCCCCGGCCCGTGCCTGGAGGTGCAGCCCGTGCGGCTGCTGTCCGCCGCACCCGAAACACTCGCCGTAGTGCGCGCCGAGGAGCTCGCCCGGCACGGGCGCATCGGGATGCCGTACGGGTTTCACGGCATCGGCGGGAGGCTGAAGACCTGCGGAACTACCACTCACAGGCGCAGACCTTACCCGCGCGTCCGGGCATCGCGGACACCGTGTCAAGCTGGCTTCATGCAGCTCTCCGCCCAGCCGTACGAAGAACGTCTCACCGCGCCCCGCTCCTGGTGGCTGATCAGTCTTCTGATCGGTGTCTCGTTCGCCCTGGTCCTGCTGCCCTTCGGCACCCTGCCAATGCTCGGCGGCCTGGTCGGCGGCACCGCGGCCACGGCTGTCGTGGCCAGCTCCTACGGCTCCGTCCGCATCCGGGTCGTGAACGGCTCCCTGATCGCGGGCGAGGCGAAGATCCCGGTCACGGCCCTCGGCGCGACGGAGATCCTGGACGCCGAGGAGGCGCGCGCCTGGCGCACCTACAAGGCCGACACCCGCGCCTTCCTGCTGCTGCGCGCCTACATCCCCACCGCACTGCGCGTGGAGGTCACCGACCCGGACGACCCGACGCCGTACCTGTATCTGTCCACGCGGGAGCCGGAGCGGCTGGCCGAGGCCCTGCGGGCGGCCCGGACGGCGGCGGAGGCGGCCTAGTGCTGCGACCGGAAAGGTTCACCGGCTAGCCGCAGTACGGTCCCCCCAGGGGTGACGCGGCGCCGGCCTCAGGGGCCGAGTTCTCCGGAGGCGTCGGTGACGTCCTCGATCGCCAGCGGGTTCTCGGGGACCTCCAGGGGCGGCAGCGCGGGCAGCCGGTCCCACGGGACCTGGATCTTGCGCAGGTCCGCGCGGATGCGGGCCGCGAGTCTCTTGGTGTCGCGCCGGTTCATGACGGCGCCGACCGCGGCGCCGACCATGAACGGCATCAAGGTCGGCAGGTCCCGTACGGTGCGCTTCATGATCTGCTGGCGCAGCTGACGCTTCATCTGGCCGCCGAGAGCGGCGTCGATCGTGGACGGCTTGGCCACGTCGATCCCGCGCTCCCCCGACCAGGAGTTCAGATACGCGGTGCTGCGGGCCTTCAGCTTTCCGGGGGGCCGCACCCCGTACACCTCGTGGAGCTCGGCGATCAGCTTGAGCTCGATGGCCGCGACCCCGGTGATCTCCGCGGCGAGTTCGGTCGGCATCGCGGGCGGCACCGGCAGCATCGCCGCCGCGCCGATCCCCGCCCCGACCGTGGAGGTCCCCATCGCCGCGCCCGCCACCAGCTTGTCCGCGAGTTCCTCGGGTCCGAGGCCCGGGAACTGCCGGCGAAGCGTGGCGAGGTCGCGGACGGGAATCCGCGGGGCTGTCTCGATGATCCGGTCGGTGACGTAGGCCAGTCCCGACCTGGCGCGGACCCTGCCCTGACGGACGCCGTTGCGGGCCGCCCGTCCGGCCTTGCCGCCGATCGCCGTGGCCCTCTCCCAGGCTCTCGGCTCGGTCCGGGCGGGGGATACGCCCATTCGGGTGACGGGCGCGGGCCTTGCCGCCGAAGCGGCGGGGTCACCACGCCCGGACACGGCTTCGAGCGAGGCCGATCCCTGCGATCCGGTCGATCCGGATGTACGGGACGGGCCTCGCTCGTCGTCACGCGCGCCGTGGGGGCCGTCCGTCGGCCCCGGGTCCGCTCCCCCGCGGGGGAAGCGGCGCTTCCAGGGAGGGGTCGAGCCGGTCACGGCCGACCCCGCCTCAGTCGCAGTCGCGGCAGATCGGCTGACCGTTCTTCTCCCGGGCCAGCTGGCTGCGGTGGTGCACCAGGAAGCAGCTCATGCATGTGAACTCGTCCTGCTGCTTGGGCAGCACCCGGACGGCCAGCTCCTCATTGGAGAGGTCGGCTCCGGGAAGCTCCAGGCCCTCGGCGGCCTCGAACTCGTCGACGTCCACGGCGGAGGTCGACTTGTCGTTCCGCCTGGCCTTCAGCTCTTCAAGGCTGTCCGAGTCGACGTCGTCGTCGGTCTTGCGTGGGGTGTCGTAATCGGTTGCCATGTCGCTCTCCCCCTCTGGGTGTCTGCGGTGTCTCCAGCGCACGTAACGCGTGAGAGGCCGGACTTGTGCCCGACCCGAGGCGGAGATTTTGCCTCACATCAAGGTCTGTTACTCAATCGACACCCAACCGGACTCCTCAAGAGTGATCGGCTTGGATGGCGATCGGGACCGTACACGGTCCGAATCTCGCTCTTCAAAGCGGTCCCACCGTGTACTTCCCGTGATCAGGACCCCTGAAAACCCGGATTTTCCCGGCTTTTCGGCGGCCCGCATGATCACGGAGAGTGGATGGCCGGAAAACCGCTCATGTGATCGATCACACACGGGCAAGCCGGAGGGGTACCCCGAAAATTCCGCGCAAAGCGAACATCCCCGCGTGTCCGGGACATGATCTCAGATCGGCAGGGTGACCCGCATCATCAGCCCGCCCCCTTCGCGCGGCTGGGCAGAGATGTGGCCGCCGTGCGCCCGGGCCACGGAGCGGGCGATCGAGAGCCCGAGACCCACGCCCTTGTCGCTGCCCGTGCGCTCGGTGCGCAGCCGCCTGAAGGGCTCGAAGAGGTTGTCGATCTCGTAGGCCGGGACCACCGGTCCGGTGTTCGTGACGACGAGGACCGCCTGGCCGTGCTGGACGTCCGTGGTGACCTCCACCCAGCCGTCCTCCTGCACGTTGTACCGGACGGCGTTCTGCACCAGGTTCAGCGCGATCCGCTCCAGCAGTACGCCGTTGCCCTGGACGACGGCGGGCTTTCGTTCGCCGCGGATCTTGACGCCCTTGGCCTCCGCCTCCGCGTGCACCTGGTCGACGGCCTGCGAGGCGACCTCGGCGAGGTCCACCGGCTTGCGCTCGACGATCTGGTTGTCGCTGCGGGCGAGCAGCAGCAGGCCCTCGACGAGCTGCTCGCTGCGCTCGTTGGTGGCCAGCAGAGTCCTGCCGAGCTGCTGCAGCTCCACGGGCGCCTGCGGATCGGACAGGTGCACCTCCAGGAGCGTGCGGTTGATCGCCAGTGGGGTGCGCAGCTCGTGCGAGGCGTTGCCGACGAAGCGCTGCTGGGCGGTGAAGGCCCGCTGCAGCCGGTCCAGCATCTCGTCGAAGGTGTCCGCGAGCTCCTTCAGCTCGTCGTCCGGGCCGTCCAGCTCGATCCTCCGGGACAGGTCGGAGCCGGCCACCGCGCGGGCGGTGCGGGTGATCCGGCCGAGCGGGGAGAGCACCCGGCCGGCCATCGCGTAGCCGAACGCGAAGGCGATCACGGCGAGGCCGAGGAGGGCCAGCAGCGACCGGCTGAGCAGGTCGTCCAGGGCGTGCTGGCGCTGCTGGTTCACGCACTCGTTCATCGCGTGGTTGAGCTCGGTCGCGGTCGTCCGGGTCGGGAAGTTGCAGGTGTCGCTGGTGACCTGGCCGGAGATGATCTTGAAGGGCAGCTCGCTGCCCACGTTCAGAGCGTGCGCGGCCAGCAGGTAGATGATCGACAGCAGCAGGATGCCGGCGATCAGGAACATGCCTCCGTACAGCAGTGTGAGCCGTATCCGGATGGTCGGGCGCAGCCAGGGGAAGGGCGGCTCGGGCCTTCTTGGGTCCCAGGTGGGTTTCGGTGGCGCCTGGGGCGGCGCGGGGGTGGCGGCCACGGCGGATCAGATCCGGTAGCCGGAGCCGGGCACGGTGACGATCACAGGCGGCTCACCGAGCTTGCGGCGCAGGGTCATCACGGTGACCCGCACGACGTTGGTGAACGGGTCGGTGTTCTCGTCCCAGGCCTTCTCCAGGAGCTGCTCCGCGGAGACGACCGCGCCCTCGCTGCGCATGAGCACCTCCAGGACCGCGAACTCCTTCGGCGCCAGCTGGACCTCCTTGCCGTCGCGGAAGACCTCGCGGCGGTTGGGGTCGAGTTTGATCCCGGCGCGCTCCAGGACGGGCGGCAGCGGCACGCTGGTGCGCCGGCCGAGGGCACGCACGCGTGCCGTCAGCTCGCTGAACGCGAAGGGCTTGGGCAGATAGTCGTCGGCGCCGATCTCCAGGCCCTCCACACGGTCGCTGACGTCACCGGCGGCGGTGAGCATCAGCACGCGGGTGGGCATGCCGAGCTCGACGATCTTGCGGCAGACGTCGTCGCCGTGCACGAGCGGGAGGTCGCGGTCGAGGACGACCACGTCGTAGTCGTTGACGCCGATGCGCTCCAGGGCGGCCGCACCGTCGTACACGACGTCGACGGCCATGGCCTCCCGGCGCAGTCCGGTGGCCACCGCATCGGCGAGCAGCTGCTCGTCCTCGACGACGAGTACGCGCACGTCGCTAGTCCTTCCTGTGTCCACCCGCGTAGCGCCGCTCGGGCACACGCGGGCAGGGGTCTTCATGGGTGTGTGCCTCCATCCTGCCCTTTTCGGCCATAAGTCGGCTGTAAGCCGGGGCAGCGGTGGCCCGGCGCGGGGTGAGGGACGGATGAGGAGGGGGTGTGCGGCGGATGAAGCGCACGGGAATGCGGAATTTTCTCGCGCGGTTGAGGTTTCCGCGGGAGAGAGGTGGGGGAGGACGGCTTTACACCCCGCGATCACGCTCTGCATGTGCCGCACCACCATGCGGTACACCGCGATCCGCTTTCGCGGAGCGGGCGTGGGTGTCCGGCACCGTCGCCGCCCAGCAGGGCAGCGCTGGGCACCTACTGGAGACGTGATCGTCCCTTCCGAACGGCACACCCCCGTGCCACCGACCCACGACCCAGGACGAGGGGGCGCAGCATGGACGCATTCACCGCAGGACTTCTGCAGCGCATAAAGGCGACCGAGTCCGACCTGACGCGGGCTCGTGACGAGGGCGACGACTTCCTCGTCGAGGTGGAGCTGGCCGAGCTCGACGACCTGCGCCGCCTCGCCGCCGAACACGGTGTGGAGGTCGGCGTGTCCGCCGTCTGATCAGCGTGTAGCAGCCTGTGCGTGGGCAGGGCCCCCGGCGAATCCAGCGCCGGGGGCTCCGCTTTCCCCGGGCCCCGGAGGAATCCCGGGCCCGGGATGAATCAGTCGTGCCAGGCGCCGAGCCCCTCCAGGAGCCCCTGGAGGGGCTCGAAGACCGCCGGGGTGGCCGCGATGGTCAGCTCGCGGGACACACGCTCTCCGGGGCGGCCGCCGGTCAGGGCGCCCGCCTCCCGGGCGATCAGGGCGCCGGCGGCGTAGTCCCAGGGGTTCAGGCCGCGCTCGTAGTAGCCGTCGAGGCGGCCCGCGGCCACGTCGCACAGGTCTATCGCGGCCGAGCCGCTGCGCCGGATGTCGCGCACCAGCGGGATCAGGCGCCCGGCGACGTCGGCCTGGTGCGCGCGGACCTCGGCGACGTAGGCGAAGCCGGTGGAGACCAGGGCCTGGTCGAGGGGGGCGGCGGTGCGGCAGGCCAGCTTGCGCTCGCCCGCCCAGGCGCCGGTGGCCCACGCGCCACGGCCGCGCATCGCCTGGAACGTCTCGCCCCGCATCGGGGCGGTCACGACCCCGACGACGGCCTCGCCGTCCTGCTCGGCCGCGATGGAGACGGCCCAGGTCGGCAGGCCGTAGAGATAGTTCACCGTGCCGTCGAGCGGGTCGATCACCCAGCGGACTCCGCTGGTGCCCTCCGTGGCGGCGCCCTCCTCGCCGAGGAAGCCGTCGCCGGGGCGGCGGTCGGCGATCAGGCCGGTGATCAGTTTCTCGGCGGCGATGTCCATCTCGGTGACGACGTCGATCGGGCTGGACTTGGTGGCGGCCACCGCGAGATCCGCGGGGCGGCCGTCCCGCAGCAGTTCTCCGGCGCGGCCGGCCACCTGGCGGGCGAGTTGCAGCAGTTCCGTGTGCAGGGCGTCGCTCACGTGGCTCCTCACGCGTAGGGGCTGTCGGCGCCCGCGGCGGCCGGGCGGGGGGCGCGGGCCGGGCAGCAGCCGACCGGGCAGACGTCGTGGCTCGCGCCGAGGGCACCCAGGGCGCAGGGGCTGACCTGCCGCCCGCGCTCGGCGGCGGCGCGCTCCAGGATCAGGTCGCGGACCGCGGCGGCGAACCGCGGGTCGGCGCCGACGGTGGCCGAGCGGCGCACCGGCAGGCCCAGCTCCCCGGCCTTGGCCCTGGCCTCGGTGTCGAGGTCGTAGAGGACCTCCATGTGGTCGGAGACGAAGCCGATGGGCGCCATGACGACCGCCGGGGCTCCGGCCGCGTGCCGCTCCTCGAGGTGGTCGCAGATGTCGGGCTCCAGCCATGGGATGTGCGGGGCGCCGGAGCGCGACTGGTAGACCAGTTGCCAGGGGTGGTCCACGCCGGTGCGCTCGCGGACCGCGTCGGCGATCAGTTCGGCCACGTCCAGGTGCTGGCGGACGTACGCTCCGCCGTCGCCGTGGCCGGCGACCGGGCCGGAGGTGTCGGCGGCGGCGGTCGGGATCGAATGGGTCGTGAAGGCGATGTGCGCGCCGTCGCGGACGTCCTCGGGAAGGCCGGCGAGGGCCTCGAGCACGCCGTCGATCATGGGTTCGACGAAGCCGGGGTGGTTGAAGTAGTGCCGCAGCTTGTCGATCTTCGGCAGCTCCAGGCCCTCGGCCTCCAGGGCGGCGAGGGCGTCGGCCAGGTTCTCGCGGTACTGGCGGCAGCCGGAGTAGGAGGCGTAGGCGCTGGTGGCCAGGACCAGGATGCGCCGACGGCCGTCGCGGACCATGTCGCGCAGGGTGTCCGTGAGGTACGGCGCCCAGTTGCGGTTGCCCCAGTGGACCGGCAGGTCCAGGCCGTGGTCGGCGAAGTCCTTGCGCAGGGCGTCCAGCAGGGCCCGGTTCTGGTCGTTGATGGGGCTGACCCCGCCGAACAGGAAGTAGTGCTGCCCGACTTCCTTCAGGCGTTCCTTGGGGATGCCGCGTCCGCGTGTCACGTTCTCCAGGAACGGGACCACGTCGTCCGGCCCTTCCGGGCCGCCGAACGAGAGCAGGAGCAGGGCGTCGTAGGGGGTGGCATCGAGCGCGTCTGGCATGTGTCGATCCTGCCACCCGGCACTGACAGCCGGGATCCCGACCCGCATTCACAGGTGCGTCGGGGTCACCTGATCCGTAAGCTGTATCAGCCCCCTTCGCGCCTTACCGGATCCCCGGAGACCCTGTGCCCAGCCCCTATCGCGCCCTGTTCGCCGCCCCCGGCTCCAAGGGCTTCTCCGCCGCGGGGTTCCTCGGCCGGATGCCGCTGTCGATGATGGGCATCGGCGTGGTCACGATGATCTCCCAGCTCACCGGGCGCTACGGGCTCGCGGGCGCGCTGTCGGCCACCATCGCGCTGGCGGCGGCCGTCCTCGGGCCGCAGATCTCGCGGCTGGTCGATCGGCACGGGCAGCGCCGGGTGCTGCGGCCCGCGACGCTCGTGGCGCTGGCCGCGACGGCGGCCCTGCTGCTGGCGGCGCACTTGCGGTGGCCGGACTGGGTGCTGTTCGTGTGCGCCGCCGGGATCGGCTCCGTGCCGAGCCTGGGCGCGATGGTCCGCGCGCGCTGGGCGGCCCTGTACCGCGGCACCCCGCAGCTGCACACCGCCTACTCGTTCGAATCGGTGATCGACGAGGTCTGTTTCATCTTCGGGCCCATCGTCTCCATCGGCCTGTCGACGGCCTGGTTCCCGGAGGCGGGGCCGCTGCTGGCGGGCTGCTTCCTGGCCGTGGGCGTCTTCTGGCTGACCGCGCAGTGCGCCACCGAGCCGCAGCCGCACCCGCGCGAGCACCACAGCGGCGGTTCGGCGCTGCGCTCGCGCGGGCTGCAGGTGCTGGTGGCCACCTTCGTGGCGACCGGGTCGATCTTCGGGGCGGTCGACGTGGTGACCGTGGCCTTCGCCGACGAGCGGGGCCACAAGAGCGCCGCGAGTGTCGTGCTGGCGCTGTACGCGGCGGGCTCATGCACGGCGGGCGTCCTGTTCGGGCTGCTGCGCCCGGGCGGAGCGCCCGCCCGTCGCTGGCTGCTGGGCATATGCACGATGGCCGTGAGTATGATCCCCCTCCTACTGGTCGGAAACTTGCCGTTTCTGGCTGTGGCGCTGTTCGTTGCGGGCCTGTCCGTCGCTCCCACGATGATCACGACGATGGCCCTCGTCGAAGAGCACGTACCACGCGCGCATCTGACCGAGGGCATGACCTGGGTGAGCACCGGGCTCGCCGTCGGGGTGGCGCTCGGCTCCTCGGTGGCCGGCTGGGTGATCGACGCAGCCGGCGCGCGGGCGGGGTACGGGGTTCCGGCGGTGTCCGGTGCCGTCGCGGTCGCGGTCGGTTTCCTCGGGTACCGCCGGCTCAGCAGGCCGGCGCCGGGTCGGGGAGGCTCCGTTGAGCAGCACGACGAGCGCGAAGAACGGCACATGGCGTAACTGGGGCGGCAATGTCGGTGCGCGTCCCGCGCGGGAGGTCACACCTGCCTCGGTGGAGGAGCTCGCCACGGCGGTGCGCCGCGCCGCCGAGGACGGCCTGAAGGTGAAGGCGGTGGGGACGGGGCACTCCTTCACGTCCATCGCCGCCACGGACGGGGTATTGATCCGCCCTCAGCTCCTGACCGGCATCCGCGACATCGACCGGGAGGCCATGACGGTCACCGTCGAGGCCGGCACCCCCCTCAAGAGACTCAATGTGGCGCTCGCGCGCGAGGGGCTGTCGCTCACCAACATGGGCGACATCATGGAGCAGACGGTGTCCGGGGCGACCAGCACCGGCACCCACGGCACCGGCCGCGAGTCCGCCTCGATCGCCGCGCAGATCAAGGGCCTGGAGCTGGTGACGGCGGACGGCTCGGTGCTCACCTGCTCGCAGAACGGGACCGAGGAGGAGCGCGCGGTCTTCGCGGCCGCCCGCATCGGCCTGGGCGCACTGGGGATCGTCACGGCGATCACCTTCGCGGTGGAACCGATCTTCCTGCTGACCGCCCGCGAGGAGCCGATGCCCTTCGATCGGGTGCTTGCCGAGTTCGACCAACTCTGGTCGGAGAACGAGCACTTCGAGTTCTACTGGTTCCCGCACACCGGCAGCACCAACACCAAGCGCAACAACCGCAGCGCCGGACCGGCCAGGCCCGTGGGGCAGTTGGCCGGCTGGTTCGAGGACGAGTTCCTCTCCAACGGCGTCTTCCAGGCGGCCAACTGGGTCGGCCGGGCGGTCCCCGCCACGATTCCGGCCATCGCCCGGATCTCCAGCCGGGCACTGTCCGCACGCACGTACACGGACATCCCCTACAAGGTCTTCACCTCGCCCCGCCGGGTGCGCTTCGTGGAGATGGAGTACGCCGTCCCGCGCGAGGCCCTGGTCGACACGCTGCGCGAGCTGAGGGCGATGGTCGACCGGTCCGGCCTCAGGGTGAGCTTCCCGGTCGAGGTGCGCACCGCGCCCGCCGACGACATGACCCTGTCCACCGCATCCGGCCGCGACAGCGCCTACATCGCGGTCCACATGTTCCGGGGCACCCCCTACCAGCAGTACTTCACCGCGGCCGAGCGCATCTTCACCGCGCACGAGGGGCGTCCGCACTGGGGCAAGGTGCACACCCGGGACGCGGAGTACTTCGCCGGGATCTACCCGCGCTTCGGCGAGTTCACGGCGCTGCGGGACCGGCTGGATCCGCAGCGGCTGTTCCAGAACGACTACTTGCGGAGGGTCCTGGGGCCGTAGCCGGGGCGGACGCGCTCGGTACCGGCGCCGGGCTGCCGGGGCCGGCCGTGCCGGCCGCCGACCCGGCACCCGAGGGGTCCGTGCTCCCGGTGGCGTCCGGCGTCGGCACCGGACTCACCGCTGCCCCCCGCTGCCCCCGCTGCCCCCGCTGCCGGAGGCGGCGCCGCCCGGCCGCGTCCCGTCACCGTCACTGGCTCCGTCACCGTCACCGTCACTGGCTCCGTCACCGTCACCGTCACTGGCTCCGTCACCGTCACTGCCTCCGTCACTGCCTCCGTCACCGCCACCGCCATCGTCACCGTCACCGGCTCCGGCTCCGGCTCCGGCTCCGGCTCCGGCTCCGGCTCCGGCTCCGGCTCCGGCTCCGGCTCCGGCTCCGGCTCCGGCTCCGGCTCCGGGCGGAGGGTCCGCGGGGCGGCCGGGGCCGGCGACTCGTCCGAGGAGGCCGGGGACGGCGCGCGGTGACCCGCCACGGCCGCGCCGACCGTCGCGCCCCGCCCGCCGCTGGAGCTGCCGCCCGGCACCAGTTCATACGCGGTGATGCCGGCCATGGTGACCCCGAAGACGAGGGCGGCCACGAGCACCGCCCGCTTCCAGCTCCGTCCCCCGGGCCCGGGCCCGGGCCCGGGGGACGGTGCCGGTCGTGAACTCGCCCGGAGGCGGCGGCGTCCAGGGAGCGGGGGCGGAGGCGAGAGGCGGCCTGGAGACGACGGCCGCCGTGCGGATCTGCTCGCCGTGCCCCGGAGGAAGTGCTGGAGGACCGAACCGCCGCAGGTGGCGATGACACCGACGACACCGGCACCGAGGATCGTCCCGTAGACGCGAAAGTACGAGGCGAGCTCCGCGGCGACCACCGCCGCCCCTGCGCCGCCCACGACCTGAGGCACGCTCAGGTCGATCCGCCTCTTCCTCACCTCCTCCCCGCCGCCCGGCACACCGCCGCTGTCGGGCCTTTCGCGCATACCCGGACCTTGCCCGCCTCTCCGCACTTGGCCGAAACTGTCGCTCGTGATCGGTCGGCTGCACGAGAAAGGGACGCACGAACGAAACCGTTAGTTCCGTTTCCGGTGCTTACGTGAAGTACGCCACGTTTCGTGATCGAGAAAACCGGTCACGGAGGGTCAAGCCCCGCTCCTTGCCAGAAGTTGGGCGGCGCGCCGATCCACGCAGGTGGTCCGAATGGAGTACTGTTGCGAGCCCTGGGTCCGGTCTCCCGCCAGGGCGTCCGGGGCCTTGCTGGACCGCCGGGAGGGGGCTGGTTGCACAGGGTGACGGAGTTGGTCACTTAGCGTTGTGAACAGGTAACCGTGCCATAACGGCGATCCAGGGCCCGCGCCCGACACGCCGGGCAACTCGGCAAGGTTGTGGCAGGCTGCACCCGGGCAGGCCACACTCGACTAGCGGAAGCAGCGACGCACGTGACGTCGGCAGGCACCACCCGGGAGGTCCCCATGCCCGAACTGCGTGTCGTGGCCGTCTCCAATGACGGCACACGGCTGGTGCTGAAAGCTGCGGACAGCACGGAGTACACGCTTCCGATCGACGAACGGCTCCGCGCCGCCGTGCGCGGCGACCGTCCCCGCCTCGGCCAGATCGAGATCGAGGTGGAGAGCCATCTCCGCCCCCGCGACATCCAGGCGCGGATACGAGCGGGCGCGACCGCGGAAGAGGTCGCCCAGCTCGCCGGCATCCCCGTCGACCGCGTACGGCGCTTCGAGGGACCGGTTCTGGCCGAGCGCGCCTTCATGGCCGAGCGGGCCCGCAAGACCCCGGTCCGCCGCCCGGGCGAGAACTCCGGTCCGCTGCTCGGCGAGGCCGTCCAGGAGCGGCTGTTGCTGCGCGGCGCCGAGAAGGACACCGTCCAGTGGGACTCGTGGCGCCGCGACGACGGCACCTGGGAGGTCCTGCTGGTCTACCTGGTGGCGGGCGAACCGCACTCGGCGAGCTGGACGTACGACCCGCCGCGGCGCCTGGTGCAGGCCGTCGACGACGAGGCGCGCGCCCTGATCGGCGAGTCCGACGACCTCGGGGCCCCGGAGCCGAGCTTCCCGTTCGTGCCGCGCATCGCCCGGCTGCCGCGCGACCGTTCCTTCGACCGCGAGCGGGACCGTCCGGCGCTGCCGGCGCAGGCGTCCGAGCCGGCCGAGGAGAGCACGGGCGAGCGCGACTCGCTGACCAGCCTGCTGGAGGCGGTGCCCAGCTTCCGGGGCGACCTGGTGGTACCGGAGCGCCCGGCGGAGCCCGCCGACGAACCCGACCAGGAGCCGGCGGCGGAGGAGCCTCCGGCCCCCGCGGCCTCCGCCGGGTCGGCCTACGCGGACGTCCTCATGCCGCGCTCGGTCGGCAGCCACCGCGACCGGCTCATCGGCGCCACCGACCGCCAGGCCGAGGCGGACGGCGTCCGCCCGGGCCGCCGGGCCGCGGTCCCGAGCTGGGACGAGATCGTGTTCGGCACGCGCCGCAAGAAGCAGGAGTGAAGCAGGAGCAGCGAGCGGCCGCGGCAACCGTACGAGTCGCGCCGGCCGTGAAGGGAGAGGGCCGCACCCGTAGGGGCGGCCCTCTCCCTTTGCCTGCCCGGCGGCGGGGTGGCTACTGCGGGTCCGGGCCCACGGCGACGGGCCTGGCCGGGTCCGAGGACCACTCCGACCACGAACCGACGTACAGGGCCGCCGGAATGCCCGCCACGGCCAGTGCCAGCACCTCGTGCGCCCCGGAGACTCCCGAGCCGCAGTAGACGCCGACGTCCCTGCCGTCGGCCGCGCCCAGCGCCTTGAACCGCGTCC
Source organism: Streptomyces sp. NPDC020801 (assembly GCF_044334385.1). Lineage (NCBI taxonomy): Bacteria > Bacillati > Actinomycetota > Actinomycetes > Kitasatosporales > Streptomycetaceae > Streptomyces > Streptomyces sp. NPDC020801. Next base: position 139,457 of record NZ_JBIRST010000011.1, on the reverse strand, counting down.
GGAGCTCCTCCGCGGGCAGGAACCGCCCGTCCGGGCCCACGTTCTCGGTCGTGGGCGCCGACAACGCTCCCGGGATGTGGCCGCCGACCGGGTCGATCGGCTCCACTTCCCCGCGGTACCGCTCCCCCGCCCGCGCGTCGAACAGCACGCCGGAGCGCGCGAGCGCCCCGGCCCCGTCGGCGTCGAGCAGCGGCACCGCGCCCGGCACCGGCGCGAAATCGCCCTCGGCCGGTTCGGGCACCGCGGTCTCCAACTGGCCCTCCCAGGCCGCCAGGCCGCCGTCCAGGACCCGTACGTCGGGGTGGCCCGTCCAGCGCAGCAGCCACCAGGCGCGAGCCGCCGCCCAGCCCTGACCGCCGTCGTACACGACGACGGGCCGGGCCGCGGTCACTCCCGCGCGGCGCATCGCGGCGCCGAAGTCCTCGGTGGCGGGCAGCGGATGACGGCCCTTGACCCCGGGCTCCGAGGCGAGTTCGCGCTCCAGGTCGACGAAGACGGCGCCCGGAATGTGTCCGGATTCGTACGCGGCGCGCCCGTCGAACGGCGGCTCACCGGACGCCTTGGCCAGGCTGAGCTGCCAGCGGACGTCGAGCAGCACCGGGGGGTTCGGCCCCACGAGGGCGTTCGCGAGCTCGGACGGGGAGATGATGGCGTTCATGGTCACCATCCTTGCGCACGGGGTGGCCGCGTCGTCCAGGTCCGACTACTCTGCTCCGCCGGACAGGTCCGATCACGAGGCGTACGGGATCGGCCACATGCTGTACAGCCGATCGACATCCGTCGGCAAACGCAGGGAAACGGGCAGGAAACGGCGCACCGGGCATCCTCCGGACAGGGCGGCGCCCTCGGGGACGCGCCCGGAGCGCGCCCCGCCACGGGTGGTGCGAGCATCGGCTCGGGGGTCCGGAGAGCGGAATCGAGCGGCTACCGCGAGGGGCCGAGAAGAGAGTGACGATGACCGAGGCACCGGAGTCGGCCGGCCCGAACGGCCGGGCACACACTCGGTACACGCCCGGCACACCATGCTGGGTCAGCCTGATGGTCCACGGAATGGCCGCCACCCAGGCCTTCTACGGAGAGCTCTTCGGCTGGGAGTTCGAGCCGGGCCCCCACCAGCTCGGCCCCTACGTACGGGCGCTGCTGGACGGTCAGGAGGTGGCGGGCATCGGCCAGCTGCCGCCGGACCGGCATCTGCCCATCGCCTGGACGCCGTATCTCGCCTCCGACGACGTGGATCTGACGGCCGAATCGGTACGGCTGTGCGGGGGCACGCTCGGGGTGGGCCCGCTGGACGCCGGCGAGGCGGGGCGGCTGGCGATCGGATCCGACCCGTCGGGCGCGGTCTTCGGCATCTGGCAGGCCAGGGAGCACCTCGGCACCGGCGCCGCGGGCGCGCCCGGCACACCCGCGTGGAACGAGCTGCTGACCTTCGAGGCCGCGAGCGTCGCCAAGTTCTACGAAGCGCTGTTCGGCTACGAGGAGAGGCCGGTCGCCTTGGCCGGCTTCGACTGCGTGACCCTGTGTCTCGACGGCCGCCCGGTCGCCGGCATTCACGGTGTGGGCCACGCCCTGCCCCGCGACCGGGGCCCGCACTGGCTGACGTACTTCGAAGTGGCCGACGCGGACACCGCGCTCGAACGCCTCGCCGGTCTCGGCGGCCATGTGCTCACCGCGGCCCGGGACACACCCCACGGCCGGGTGGCTACGGTGACGGATCCGGAGGGTGCCCGGTTTGCCCTGATTCAGAGTTCGCGTTGACCGGCGTGGTCGCTCAGGAGGGTGACACCGGCAGGACGTCGGGTGACAGCGCCGCGGCGCGCGCCGAGGCGGCCGTCATACGGCGGCGGTGGTGCCGGCGGCACAGCACCTCGTAGCCGATCTCGTCCGCGGAGTGGTCGACGTCGCCGACGACGACCTGGGCGCCCTCGACGACCATGACACCGCCCACCGTACGGGCGTTGTGCGTGGCCCGCGCACCGCACCAGCACAGCGCCTCGACCTGGAGCACCTCGACCCGGTCCGCCAGTTCGACCAGGCGCTGGGAGCCGGGGAACAGCTTGGAGCGGAAGTCGGTCGTGATGCCGAAGGCGTACACGTCCAGGTCCAGGTCGTCGACCACGCGCGCGAGTTGGTCGATCTGCTCCGGCGCGAGGAACTGAGCCTCGTCCGCGATCACGTAGTCGGCCCGCCCGCCCTGCGAGAGGTGGTCGACCAGGTAGGCGTACAGGTCCACGCCGTCCTCGACCTCCACCGCGTCCGTGACCAGGCCGAGGCGCGAGGACAGCTTGCCCTCGCCCGCCCGGTCGTCGCGCGTGAAGATCATGCCCGCGAGACCACGCGCCGAACGGTTGTGCTCGATCTGGAGAGCCAGGGTCGACTTCCCGCAGTCCATCGTTCCGGAGAAGAACACCAGCTCGGGCATGGGGAGTCGGGCACCTTTCGGCGATTCGGCGGGGTCGCGGGACGTCTTCGGGCCGGGCGGGGTACGGCGGTGGCCTCAGGAGCGTACTTCCAGCAGGGGCACGAGCTGCTCGGCAGGGGTCATCGAGCCGTGGTTGCCGACCATCGCCGACTCCTTCGGCTCCCGCTCGGAGGCGATGAGCAGGACGTCGTCCCGGGCGGCCGCGACCACGTCGCCGATCCGCGCGTACACCCGGTCGTCGATCCGCGGTCCGAACCAGCCCGCCGCGACCGCCTCGTCGCGGGAGGCGACCCAGAACTGCTCGCCGAGCACCTCGCGCCAGCAGGTCAGCACGTCGCCCTCGGCCCCCGGTACGGCGTACACGTGGCGGGCACGGCCCTCGCCGCCGAGCAGGGCGACGCCGGCGCGCAGCTCCCAGTCCTCGTCGAAGTCGATGCGGTGCTGCTCGTCGAAGGGGATGTCGACCATGCCGTGGTCGGCGGTGACGTAGAGCGCGCTGCGCGGCGGCAGCTGCTCGGCCAGGCGCTGGACCAGCCGGTCGACGTGCATGAGCTGGCCGCGCCAGGTGTCGGAGTCGACGCCGTAGCGGTGGCCGGCGCCATCGAGCTCGGAGTAGTACGTGTAGACCAGGGCACGGTCGCCGGCGGCCAGCTGCCCGGCCGCGAGGTCCATGCGGTCCTCGCCGGTCAGCCGCCCCAGGAACGTTCCTCCGCTGAGGGCGACCCTGGTCAGCGGGGTGTTCTCGAAGGTCGGGGAGGACACCTGGGCGGCGTGCACACCCGCCCGGTGGGCCAGCTGGAAGACCGTGGGGTACGGCTGCCAGGGGCGCGGCTCGGTGTACGGCTGCCAGCGCAGCTGGTTCATCAGCTCGCCAGTGGCCGGATTGCGCACGGTGTAGCCGGGCAGGCCGTGCGCGCCCGGGGGCAGACCGGTGCCCACGGAGGCGAGGGAGGTCGCGGTGGTGGCCGGGTAGCCGGCGGTGATCGGGCGGCCGGTGCCGCCGCGTGAGCTGCCGAGCAGGGAGGTCAGATAGGGGGCCTCCTCGGGGTGCGCCCGCAGCTGCTCCCAGCCGAGGCCGTCGATCAGGAAGACGCACGCGCGGTCGGCGGGGGTCAGCTCCTCGATCCCGGCGGTCATCTCCGGCACGCCCATGCCGGCGGCCAGCGTGGGCAGCAGGTCGGCGAGCGAGCCGGAGCCGTACTCGGGGACGGGTGCGGATGCGACGGCCAGGGGCTCGGGGTGGTCCCAGGCGGTGGGCTGCGCCGCCATCAGCGGGTCGGGTCCGCGGTCGCCTCGGAGATGGCCTGCGCGAAGGCGAGCGTCTGGCGCACCGTCTCCGGGCCGTCGCCCGCCTCGCTGACGCGCAGGCTGAGGTCGTCCGCCGTCGAGTTGCCCGTGTAGCCGTGGTCGGCCTCGCAGTTGGGGTCGCCGCAGGCGGCGGGCTCCAGGTCGATGCGGGAGACGGCACCCCAGCCGATGGTCAGCACGACCTCGCGCGGCAGCGTGCCCGGCGCGTACTGCTCGGGGTTGGCGACCACGCGGCTGACCACGACCGACGAGATACGGCCGAGCTTCACGGACTCCGTGGAGGTGGTGGCGTACGGCGTCGGGGAGGTGCTGTCGGCGGCCTGCTCGTCGGTGTGGCTGACGATGAAGCGGTTGCCGGTGAGGACGAGCACCGTCACATGCCGCCGGACCTCGTTCTGGTCGAACGTGGTCTCCTGGTGGACCAGGTACGACCGGATGGGCTCGCCGCCCACGGCGGCCTCCACCGCCTCGGCCACGAGAGCCGGGTAGTAGCCGCTGCGCTCGATCGCCGCCCGCAGCCCCTGGGTCGTCGTACTGGTCTTGGCCATGCCGTCCATCCTACGGGGGCGCACTGACTGCGAGGCACCGCTCCGGGCCGGGGAAACCCGGTGGGTGCGCCGGGTGCCCGGTCAGTACGCCGGGAGGGTGCGCGGACCGAGGTCGTCCCGGGCGGGCGGCGGCGCCAGGCGCACGCTGGCACCGAGGACGCTGACCCCGCGCGGGGCGACGACGACCGGCTCCAGGGTGACCGCGACAACCTCGGGATGGTCGTCGACCAGCCGGGACACCCGCAGCAGCAGTTCCTCCAGCGCGGGCGTGTCGACCGGCGCCGAGCCGCGCCAGCCGAACAGCAGGGGCGCGGTCCGGATGGAGCGGATCATGGAGGTCGCCTCGCGGTCGGTGACCGGGACGAGCCGGTGCGCCATGTCGTTGAGCAGCTGGGAGGCGGCACCGGCGAGACCGAAGGAGAGCACCGCGCCGGCCGCTGGGTCGATGACCGCCCGCACGAGGGTGTCCACTCCCCTGGGTGCCATCGCCTGCACCACCGGCCGCAGCTCGGCCGGCTCACCGAACAGCTCGGTCAACTCGGCGTAAGCGCGGCGCAGTTGCTCCTCGCCGGCCAGATCCAGACGTACGCCGCCCAGGTCGGCGCGGTGCCGCAGGTGCGGCGCGGTGGCCTTCAGGGCGACGGGGTAGCCGAGGGATCGGGCGGCCTCGGCGGCGGCGCCGGGACTGGGGGCGGGCAGGGCGCGGCGGACGTGGATGCCGTAGCGGCCGAGCAGTTCGCAGGTCTCCTCGGTGCCAAGGGCGAGGCCCTGCCCGCGCGCGAGGAGGCCGCCGATGAGCGCGGCGGCGCCCTTCTCGTCGATGTCGTCGTACTCGGGCACCTTGCCGGGGTGGGCGGCCTCCCGCCGCCACTGGCCGTACCGCACGGCTTCGGCGAGGGCGCGGACGGCACGTTCGGCGGCGGGGTAGGCGGGGATCAGGCGGGAGCAGGTGCCGGAGCGCTCGGCTGGTGCGGTGGAGGGCGGCTGTGCAAGGCCGGTCCGGGCCGGCGGCTGCGCGGACCGCCGGGTGCCCAAGAAGGCCTGCGGCCCCGTGCTGGCCGCGGCCGACAGGGCCTCCGCGAGGCCGCCGAGCTCGACGTGGACCACCAGGACCGGCTTTCCGGGTACCGCCTCAGACGCCGACCGCAGCGCCTCGGCCAGGGCGGCGTCCTGGGCCACGCCCTCCCCCACGGCGGGGATCGCGGTCACGACCACCGCGTCGGTCGTCTCGTCGGCGAGTGCCCGCGACAGTGCCGTCCTGAAGTCCTCCGCGGACGCCGCCGTCGTCAGGTCCCGCGGCGGCTGCGGCCGCAGCCCCTCGGCGAGACACCGGTCGTAGGTGAGCACGCCCAGCGACTCGGAGTTGCCCAGGATCGCCACTCGCGGTCCGGAAGGCAGCGGCTGCCGGGCGAGCAGCAGTCCGGTGTCCACCAGCTCGGTGATCGTGTCCACGCGGATCACACCGGCCTGCCGCAGCAGCGCGGAGACCGTCGCGTGCGGCAACCGCGTCGCCCGGACGGTGTGCCCCGGAGGTGCCGAACCTGCGCCCTGCACCACGACCAGCGGCTTCGCCGCCGCGGTGCGCCGGGCGAGGCGGGTGAACTTGCGCGGGTTGCCGATGGACTCCAGGTACATCAGGGCGACGTCGGTGTCGGGGTCGTCGTACCAGTACTGAAGGACGTCGTTGCCGGAGACGTCGGCCCGGTTGCCGGACGACACGAAGGTCGACACGCCCGTCACCCCCGTGACCCCGCCGCCGCGCCGGTGCAGGCGGGACAGCAGCGCGATGCCGATGGCGCCGGACTGCGCGAACATCCCGATACGGCCGGGGCGGGGCATGTCGGGGGCGAGGGAGGCGTTCAGCCGGACGCCGGGCGAGGTGTTGACGATGCCGAAGGCATTGGGTCCGACGATCCGCATGCCGTACGTGCGCGCCTGCCGTACGAGGGCACGCTGGCGCTCGCGTCCCTCGGGGCCGCTCTCGGCGTAGCCGGAGGAGATCACCACGAGGCCCTGCACGCCGTGCTCACCGCACTCGGTCACCACCTCGGGGACGTGCTCGGCCGGCACCGCGACGACCGCGAGGTCCACGGGGCCGTCGATGTCGCGCACCGAGAGGTGGGCGGGCACACCGTCGATCTCCCGCCGCTCCTCGCCGAAGGCACGGTTGACCGCGTGGAGCCGGCCGGTGAACCCGGCGTCGCGAATGTTGTCGAGGATGCTGCGGCCCACGCCCCCGCGCGTGCGGCCCACTCCGATCACGGCGACCGACCCGGGCGCCAGGAGCCGGCGCACGGACCGGCCCTCCGCGCGCTGCTCCCGCGCGCGCTGCACGGCCAGCGAGCGGTCCGTCGGCTCGATGCCGAACTCCAGGTGGACGACACCGTCCTCGAAGCTCCGCTTCTGTGTGTACCCCGCGTCCGTGAACACCTTGATCATCTTGGTGTTGGCGGGCAGCACCTCGGCGGTGAAGCGCCGGATGCCACGTTCGCGGGCGACGGCGGCGATGTGCTCCAGGAGGGCGGAGGCGACCCCTCGCCCCTGGTGGGCGTCCTGCACCAGGAAGGCGACCTCGGCCTCGTCGGAGGGCCCGGTGGCGGGCATTCCGTCGGCACCGATGCGGTCATAGCGTACGGTGGCGATGAACTCGCCGCCGACCGTGGCCGCGAGTCCCACCCGGTCCACGAAGTCGTGGTGCGTGAAGCGGTGGACGTCCTTCGCGGACAGGCGTGGGTAGGGCGCGAAGAAGCGGTAGTACTTGGACTCGTCCGACACCTGCTCGTAGAAGCTGACCAGGCGGTCGGCGTCGTGGGCGGTGATGGGGCGGATCCGTGCGGTGCCACCGTCACGCAGCACCACGTCGGCCTCCCAGTGGGCGGGGTACTCATGCCGGTCCGACGAGGTCTGCATGGGGCCCAGAGTACGGCTCGCGTCCGACAACGGCGCGAGGCAGTCTGTGGAGGACACACATCGGACCGAGGCCGCGGTCCGACGCCACCCGGGGACGGAACACCTGACTGTTCCCGGCCTGCTTCACGTGTGGGAAACTGGTCTAGACAACCCTGATACACCGAAGGGCAGCATCACATGGCTGAGCGCCGCGTCAACGTCGGCTGGGCCGAGGGCCTTCACGCCCGCCCCGCTTCCATCTTCGTCCGGGCCGCCACGGCCGCAGGTGTCCCCGTGACGATCGCCAAGGCCGACGGCACCCCCGTCAACGCGGCCTCCATGCTGGCCGTTCTCGGCCTCGGCGCCCAGGGAGGCGAGGAGGTCGTCCTGGCCTCCGACGCCGAGGGCGCCGACGCCGCGCTCGACCGGCTGGCCAAGCTGGTCTCCGAAGGCCTCGAGGAGCTCCCCGAGACGGTCTGATCCATGCTCGCGCGATGAAGCCGCGTCGCCCTTCCGGGCGGCGCGGCTTCGCTTTTCACACACGCCCGCAGAAATTACCGGCACCTGAAAAAGGGCAAGGGGAAATACCCCTCCACTGAATATCCCTCTTTGTATACGGCGCCCGTGTTAATGCCGAAGACCTGACATGTTGACGGCATGTTGCGAAGTCCTCACACGGTCGGCGCGGCCCGCCGCCGCGCCGGGGAAACGCAACCGGTGTGCGCCGGTCACGCGCTCGGCGTGCAGGGCGGTCAGCGCCCGCGCCCGCTCGCCGTCGCCGCGCGCGAGGGCGTCCACGATGGCGCCGTGCTCGGCCCAGGACTCCACGGGATCGGCCGGCGCCGCCACCGTGTACATCCAGGCGATCTTGTGCCGCAGCTGGGTGAGCATCGAGGTCAGCGCAGGGCTGCCGCAGGCCTGGGCGAGTGTCTCGTGGAACCAGCCCCCCAGCGAGCGCAGATCCTCGGTACTGCCCCTGCGCGCCCGCTCCTGCCCCAGCCGCACCAGGCCGCGCAGCACCTTGAGATGGGCTTCCGTGCGCCGCTGGGCGGCGCGGGCGGCGCCGAGCGGCTCCAGGAGCATCCGCATCTCCAGCAGGTCACCGGCCTCCTGCTCGGTCGGCTCCGCGACGCACGCGCCCGCGTGCCGCCGGGTCACCACGAAGCCCTCGGCCTCCAGGGTGCGCAGGGCCTCGCGCACGGGGACGCGCGAGACGCCGTAGCGGCGGGCGAGGACTTCCTCGGTGAGCCGGGTGCCGCGCTCATGGACACCGGCGACGATGTCGTCCCGGATCGCCGTGCACACCGAGTGCGCCGGAATACGCATGACCGACCTCCGCCTTAATCCCCGTGAAACGTCGACGATGGACGTGTGTTCCGTGACTCTATTGCAATGAGCCGGAATTTCCGACGGCGGGCCGGAATCCATGGATATTTTTTGGACAGCGGGCGGTCCGGAACATCCGAAAACACCGAAAGCCCCGGCTCGGGAGCCGGGGCTTCGGGGGGTCTTCGACGGCGGTGCGCCGGACCTCCTGCGGACAGGCGCCGGACGCCCCGCCTGCCGGTGCCGGATGCCGGCGCGGCTCGGCGTCCAACGCCCGCGGGGGCCGGTGCCGGATGCCGGCGCGGCTCGGCGCCGGGCACCCACACGGGTCCGCCTCAGACGTTCACGCCGTGCTTGCGGAGGTAGGCCACGGGGTCGATGTCGGAGCCGTAGTCCGGAGTCGTACGGGCCTCGAAGTGCAGGTGCGGTCCGGTGACGTTGCCGGTCGCGCCGGACAGGCCGATCTGCTGACCCGGGGTGACCTTCTGGCCCACCGAGACGCCGATGGACGACAGGTGGCCGTACTGGGTGTACGTGCCGTCGGCCATCCTGATCACGATCTGGTTGCCGTACGCCCCGCCCCACCCGGTCTGGACGACGGTCCCCACGCCGACCGCATGGACCGTGGTGCCGCTCGCGGCGTGGAAGTCGATGCCTGTGTGGGAGCCGGAGGACCACAGGGACCCGCCGGCCTTGTAGCCGGTGGAGACGTAGGAGCCGAAGACCGGCGGCACGAAGGTGTTGAGACGCTTGCGCTCGGCCTCCCGGGCGGCGCGGGCCTTGGCCTCGCGCTCCTTCTTCGCCTGCTCCGCGGCCCTCTTGCGTGCGGCCTCCTCGGCCAGCTTCTGCTCGGCGGCCTGCTTCTGGGCGGCTGCCTGGGCGTCGATCTTCTCCGCGACGGTGTCGCCGATGGTGATGACCGGGGTGAGGCCGGTGTCCTCGGGTGAGGGAGTCTCGGCGGCCAGGGCCGGGGCGGCGCTGAGGGTGCCGATGACGCCGGTGGTGGTGAGGGCCGCGACGCTCGCCGCGCGGGCGGTGGTGCGGTGCATCCGGCCGGGACGGCGGTGCTTCCCGGTGGCGCGGGTGAACGCCATGTAGTGGCTGGTCCTTTCCTTCCCTGTCGCCTACCGGGTTAGCTGACGGGTTCGGAGCAGGAAGGTCTCCTACGGACCCCCTCGCTGCGCGCGCGGGCGTCCGATTCACCCCAGGGACTGGATGGGTCCCCGGCTCCCCTGGCTCGCGCCGTACGGGGACTCGGCGATGGCTGTCCGGTGCCGCGGGTGCGGCGCACTGCCCGACGAACAGCCGGACCGACGCTAAACGGGGCCGCTTTCAATTCCCAAACGGATCAGAGGTTTTGTAGCGCAGGCCACAGGGCAGACAGGCAGGCTCTCCCCTAATTCGGACATCAAGGGGCCCTGGTGACGCTTCGGTCACCAGGGCCCCACGCGCGCGTGCGCATCGACCGCCGCCGAGGTCGGCGGCGGCGTGCCCCTACTCGGCCGCCACGACGGTGACTTGACCGATGCCGAGGGCCTCGACGGGCTCCTTGATCTGCGCCGCGTCCCCGACGAGCACCGTCACCAGACGGTCCACCGGGAAGGCGCCCACCACCGCGGCGGTGGCCTCCACGGTGCCGGTGGCGGCGAGCTGCTGATAGAGCGTTGCCTGGTAGTCGTCCGGAAGGTGCTGCTCGACCTGGTCGGCGAGCGTGCTCGCCACGGCGGCCGCGGTCTCGTACTTCAGCGGCGCCACACCGACGAGGTTCTGCACGGCGACGTCCCGCTCGGCGTCGGTGAGACCTTCGGCGGCGAGCTTGCGCAGCACCGTGAAGAGGTCGTCCAGGGCCGGGCCGGTGTTCGGGGTGTCGACCGAGCCGCTGATCGCGAGCATCGCGGCGCCCGAGCCGTCGGGGGCCGAGCGCAGCACTTGGCCGAACGCCCGCACGCCGTAGGTGTAGCCCTTCTCCTCGCGCAGGACACGGTCCAGGCGGGAGGTGAGGGTGCCGCCGAGGCAGTAGGTGCCGAGCACCTGGGCGGGCCACACGCGTTCGTGGCGGTCGGGGCCGATGCGGCCCATGAGCAGCTGCGTCTGGACGGCGCCGGGACGGTCCACGATCACCACGCGGCCGGTGTCGTCGGCGGTCACCGGCGGCACGGGCCGCGGCTTGGCCGGCGAACCCGCCCAGGCGCCCAGGGTCTCGCCGAGCAGCTCGTCGAGGTCGATGCCGGTGAGGTCGCCGACGACCACGACGGTGGCCGTGGCGGGGCGCACGTGCCGGTCGTAGAAGGCGCGGACGGCTGCGGAGTCGATGGCGCCGACCGTCTCCTCGGTGCCCTGGCGGGGGCGCGACATGCGCGCGGTGGCCGGGAAGAGCTCCTTTGAGAGCTCCTTGGCGGCGCGGCGGGAGGGGTTGGCCAGCTCGTGCGGGATCTCGTCGAGCCGGTTGCGCACCAGGCGCTCGACCTCGCTGTCGGCGAAGGCGGGTGCCCGGAGGGCGTCGGACAGCAGGCCGAGTCCCTTGGCCAGGCGGGAGGCCGGGACCTCCAGGCTCAGCCGTACGCCGGGATGGTCGGCGTGCGAGTCGAGGGTGGCACCCGCACGCTCCAGCTCGGCGGCGAACTCCTCGGCGGAGTGCTTGTCGGTACCCTCGGAGAAGGCCCGCGCCATGATCGTGGCGACGCCGTCCAGACCGGCCGGCTCGGCGTCCAGGGGCGCGTCCAGTAGTACCTCGACGGCGACGACCTGCTGGCCGGGGCGCTGGCAGCGCAGCACCGTCAGGCCGTTGTCCAGCGTGCCGCGCTCCGGCGCCGGGAACGCCCAGGGCCTGGCCTCGCCCGCCTGCGGCCGGGGGTGGAAGTCCATCGTGGCGAGCTCGGTCACTTCGCCGCCTCCTCGGTGTCGTCGGTGGCCGCGGCGTCCGTGTCCGTGGCATCGGCTGCACGTGCCGTCTCAGCCTGGTCGGCTGCGATCGGCTCGTAGACGAGCACCGCCCGGTTGTCGGGGCGCAGGCGGGTCTTGGCGACCTCCTGGACCTCCTCGGCAGTCACCTCCAGTACACGCTTGACGGCGGTGAGGGCGAGCTGCGGGTCGCCGAACAGGACGGCGTACCGGCACAGTTCGTCGGCGCGGCCCGCGACCGTGCCGAGCCGGTCCAGCCACTCGCGCTCCAACTGGGCCTGGGCGCGCTCCATCTCCTCGGTGGTGGGGCCCGCCTCGGCGAACCGGGCGAGTTCCTCGTCGATGGCGGCTTCGATGACCGGGACCTCGAAGTCGCCGGAGGTCTTCACGTCCAGCCAGCCCAGGGAGGGCGCCCCGGCCAGCCGCAGCAGGCCGAACCCGGCGGCGACGGCCGTACGGTCGCGGCGCACCAGGCGGTTGTACAGGCGGGAGGACTCGCCGCCGCCGAGGACGGTCAGCGCCAGGTCTGCCGCGTCGCACGCGCGCGTGCCGTCCTGCGGCAGCCGGTAGGCGGCCATCAGGGCGCGGGCCGGGACCTCCTCCTCCACGACCTCGCGCAGCTGGCCGCCGATGACGTCGGGCAGGGAGCCGTCACGGGGCTCGGGCTTGCCGTCGTGGGACGGGATGGAGCCGAAGTACTTCTCGATCCACGCGAGCGTCTGCCGCGGGTCGATGTCGCCGACGACCGAGAGGACGGCGTTGTTGGGCGCGTAGTACGTGCGGAAGAACGCGCGCGCGTCATCCAGGGTGGCCGCGTCCAGGTCGGCCATGGAGCCGATGGGCGTGTGGTGGTAAGGATGGCCCTCCGGGTAGGCGAGGGCGGTCAGCCGCTCGAAGGCGGTCCCATAGGGGACGTTGTCATAGCGCTGGCGGCGCTCGTTCTTGACGACGTCCCGCTGGTTCTCCATCGACTCGTCGTCCAGTGCCGCGAGCAGGGAGCCCATGCGGTCGGCCTCCAGCCAGAGCGCGAGCTCCAGCTGGTGGGCGGGCATGGTCTCGAAGTAGTTGGTGCGCTCGAAGCTGGTGGTGCCGTTGAGCGATCCGCCCGCGCCCTGCACCAGCTCGAAGTGACCGTTGCCCTTCACCTGCGCGGAGCCCTGGAACATCAGGTGCTCGAAAAGGTGAGCCAGACCGGTCCGTCCCTTGACCTCGTGGCGGGAGCCGACGTCGTACCAGAGGCACACCGCCGCGACCGGGGTCAGGTGGTCCTCGGAGAGCACCACGCGCAGCCCGTTGGCCAGGCGGTGCTCGGTCGCTGTCAGGCCGCCGGAGCCTGCCTCGGCTGTGGCCGTGTGACCCATGGGCATGTACGTCCCTTCGATCGCGGTGGCGGTCTGGAACCGCCGTTTTCCTGCCGGTCCTGCCACTGTATGCAAGCGCGTGGACGCCTGGCGAAGTTCCCGGAGCTCGTACGCCGAGAGCGAGAACGCCCCGCACCCACCGCACGCGCGTGGGAGCCACCCGCGAGCGCCGGACGCGGCCCGCTGCCGGGTGCCGTGGACGCGCCGGGGCACTCGTACCCCGAGCGGAACTGTCTGCCCCGCACCGGAAAGTCGGTGCCGGCTCGCGCGCCGCGCGCCCTCACGACCGGCCGACTGCCGAGCCGCCTCGGGCGACTCGCCTCGAGGGCAGCCGGGCACGCCGGCGGCGGCGCCGGTGCGGCTGGGGACCCTGTGGGACCCGTGGGCGCTGGGGCACGCGAGGCGGCAGGGATGCCGACGGGACGCCCCGCGACGGGACGCGGATGCGTCCGAAGGCGCCCGGGCGGAGAACTGAACGGTCCAGCACGGCACACCCCGGCACGCACGTCCCCGGCCTCCTGGGCACCGGCGCCAGGCCCGCGGGAACATCACGGCCCGTCCCAAGCCCGCTCCGGACAAAGGGAAGTCACTCCGCGGAGCGAACACCGCGTTCGCCCGGGAGGGCGAAGACCGCGGGTCCGTCCGAAGGCGCGCCGGGGGCGGACGCCCCAGCAGTGGTAACCCTCCTGCGCGGCCGGACGCTGGGCAGGGCGGACCGGGGCGGCGCGAACCGGGGCGGGGCGGCGCGAACCGGGGCGGGGCAGGGCGGCGCGGGCGTGTCAGGGGGCCCGGAGCGGCAGGTGAGAGCCGCCGGTGACGGGTCCTGGTCCGCGTTGTCAGTCGCGCGGTCCACAATGGTGCGCGTCAGATCCCGTCACACGCTTCAGCAAGGAGCCGGCAGCGATGGCCCGCCGCAGCACGAAGACCCCGCCGCCCGACGACCCGTACGAGGAGAAGATCCTCGACATCGACGTCGTCGACGAGATGCAGGGCTCCTTCCTCGAGTACGCGTACTCGGTCATCTACTCCCGCGCCCTGCCGGACGCCCGGGACGGCCTCAAGCCGGTGCACCGCCGCATCGTCTACCAGATGAACGAGATGGGCCTGCGCCCCGACCGGGGCTATGTGAAGTGCGCCCGCGTCGTCGGCGAGGTCATGGGCAAGCTGCACCCGCACGGCGACGCGTCGATCTACGACGCCCTGGTGCGCCTGGCCCAGCCCTTCTCGATGCGCGTCCCCCTGGTCGACGGCCACGGCAACTTCGGCTCGCTGGGCAACGACGACCCGCCCGCCGCCATGCGGTACACCGAGTGCCGTATGGCCGAGGCGACGAGCCTGATGACCGAGTCGATCGACGAGGACACGGTCGACTTCGCGCCCAACTACGACGGCCAGGAGCAGGAGCCGGTGGCCCTGCCCGCCGCCTTTCCCAACCTGCTGGTCAACGGCTCGTCGGGCATCGCCGTGGGCATGGCCACGAACATGCCGCCGCACAACCTCGGCGAGGTCGTCGCGGCCGCCCGCCATCTGATCCGTTACCCGAACGCGGACCTGGACGCGCTGATGAAGCACGTCCCGGGCCCCGACCTGCCCACCGGCGGCCGGATCGTCGGCCTGTCCGGGATCAGGGACGCCTACGAGACGGGCAGAGGCACCTTCAAGATCCGTGCGACGGTCTCGGTGGAGACCGTGACGGCCCGCCGCAAGGGCCTGGTCGTCACCGAGCTGCCGTTCACCGTCGGCCCGGAGAAGGTGATCGCCAAGATCAAGGACCTGGTGGGTTCGAAGAAGATCCAGGGCATCGCCGACGTGAAGGACCTCACCGACCGCCAGCACGGACTGCGCCTGGTCATCGAGATCAAGAACGGCTTCGTACCCGAGGCCGTCCTGGAGCAGCTCTACAAGCTGACGCCGATGGAGGAGTCCTTCGGCATCAACAACGTCGCGCTGGTCGACGGCCAGCCCCTGACGCTGGGCCTGAAGGAGCTCCTGGAGGTCTATCTCGACCACCGCTTCGACGTCGTGCGGCGCCGCAGCGAGTACCGCCGCGGCAAGCGGCGCGACCGGCTGCACCTGGTGGAGGGCCTGCTCACCGCGCTGGTGGACATCGACGAGGTCATCCGGCTGATCCGTGCCAGTGAGAACTCCGCGCAGGCCAAGCAGCGCCTGATGGAACGCTTCTCGCTGAGCGAGGTCCAGACGCAGTACATCCTCGACACGCCGCTTCGCCGCCTGACCAAGTACGACCGCATCGAGCTGGAGTCGGAGAAGGAGAGGCTCACCGCGGAGATCGCGGAGCTGACCGGGATCCTGGAGTCGGACGCCGAGCTGCGCAAGCTGGTCTCGGCCGAACTGGCCGCGGTTGCCAAGAAGTTCGGCAATCCGCGGCGCACGCTGCTCCTGGAGGCGGGCGCCGTCCCGGCCGCCGCGGTGCCGCTGCAGGTGGCGGACGACCCGTGCCGGGTCCTGCTGTCCTCGACGGGTCTGCTGGCCCGCACGGCGAGCGTCGATCCGTTCCCGCACGACACGGACGGCAAGCGGCACAAGCACGACGTGATCGTCTCGGCGGTTCCGGCGACGGCCCGCGGCGAGGTCGGCGTGGTGACGTCCGCCGGCCGCCTGCTCCGGGTGAACGTCGTCGACCTGCCCCAGTTGCCGGAGACGGCATCGGCGCCGAACCTCTCCGGCGGCGCGCCGCTGGCGGAGTTCGTGTCCCTGGTGGACGACGAGACGGTGGTCTGCCTGACCACCCTGGACGAGTCGTCGCCGGGCCTCGCGCTGGGCACCGAACAGGGTGTCGTCAAGCGGGTGGTCCCCGACTACCCGTCCAACAAGGAGGAGTTGGAGGTCATCACCCTCAAGGAGGGCGACCGGATCGTCGGCGCGGCCGAGCTGCGCACCGGTGAGGAGGACCTGGTCTTCATCACCGACGATGCCCAGCTGCTGCGCTACCAGGCCTCCCAGGTCCGCCCGCAGGGCCGGGCGGCCGGCGGCATGGCGGGCATCAAGCTCGCCGAGGGTGCCAAGGTCATCTCGTTCACGGCCGTCGACCCGGCCGTGGACGCCGTCGTCTTCACGGTCGCCGGTTCGCGCGGCACCCTGGACGACTCCGTCCAGACGACGGCCAAGGTGACCCCCTTCGACCAGTACCCCCGCAAGGGCCGGGCCACCGGGGGCGTCCGCTGCCAGCGGTTCCTGAAGGGCGAGGACTGCCTGTCCTTCGCCTGGGCCGGGCCCACCCCGGCCCGGGCCGCCCAGAAGAACGGCAACCCCGCCGAGCTCCCCGACGTCGACCCGCGTCGCGACGGATCGGGCGTGTCACTGCCCAAGACGGTGGCGACGGTCGCGGGGCCGGCCTAGACCGGAGAATCCTCGGGGTCCGGTTCCCCGGGGCTTCGTACGTAGCGCAGGACGCCCCACATTCCGTGCTCGTCGGCGTGTGGGGCGTCGTCCTTGCACGCCTCCAGTTCCTGGGCGAGGGCCGGGGCATCGATGCCGGACCCGATGAGCACGAGCTGGGTGGGACGGGGCTCACCGGCCGGCCAGGGCTCGGGGTAGAAGCGCAGGAACCGTCCGACCGCGTGCACGAGGTAGCGGTTGCGGGGGTCGTGGGGGCCGAAGTCGACGTACCCCTTGATCCGGTACAGCCCATCGGGCCGGCTGTCGAGGAAACGCATCAGCCGGCGTGGATCGAGCGGCGCTCCGGAGACGAAGGAGAGACTGTCGTAACGGGCGTGCGGATGCCCGGCGTGACCGTCATGACCGTCGTGTTCGCCGGGCCCGTCGGCCTCGCGGCGTACGTTCAGGTCGTCGAAGGACAGCTGTCCGACGCGCTCCTCGCCCGGCCTGCAGTCGAAGAGGAACCCGGGGTCGACACGCCCGTAGGAGGCCGGTACGACGGCGGCCCGGTCGGCGAGGGAGCGGACGAGCCCGAGGACCCGTTCGCCGCCGTCGGCCCGGTCGACCTTGTTGACGACGACGAGGTCGGCGAGCGCGAGATGCCGGTCGATCTCGGGATGCCTCGCCCGGGTGTCGTCGAACTCGGCGGCGTCGACCACCTCGACGAGCCCGCCGTAGACGACCCTGGGGTTCTCGCTGGCCAGCACCATACGGACGAGTTCCTGGGGCTCGGCGAGCCCGCTGGCCTCGATGACGACGACGTCGACACCGGCGGCGGGGCCGGTCAGCCGTTCGAGATACAGATCGAGCTCGCTCGCGTCGACCGCACAGCACAGACACCCGTTGCCGAGGGAGACGGTGGAGTCCCCGAGTGCGCCCGCGACGGCCATGGCGTCGATCTCGATGGTGCCGAAGTCGTTGACGATCGCGCCGATGCGGCTGCCGCCGCTTCGGTGGAGGAGGTGGTTGAGGAGCGTGGTCTTGCCGGAGCCGAGGAATCCGGCGAGCACGACGACCGGGATCTGGGGTGTGCTCGTACCGGGGCGCGTGTGGGCGCTCGTGCTCGGACTCGGCCCCGGACCCGGGCTCGGCTGACTCACCGTGCGACCTCTCTCACGCCGACGCGTGCACCGGCTCACGTCCACGGTGCACGTACGAAGATTGAATGCCGCCCCAGGATACGAGCCGCAGGAATCCCGATGAAGTGAACGATTGTTAGCAGCAGTTGTGGGGCAGACGATGGACATGGCGCCGGACTGTGCGACCCTCGCTTCCCTCTGTGCGCCTCCTCTCCGCCTCCCCGCCGATCAGAGCCGTTCGGCACCCTGGGAGACGGCAAGCGCCGCCCACCGCTCGCCGGTACCCGTCACCCGACCCATGCCCCGACGACCGGCGGACGGCCGCCTGGATCGGGGGTTGACATGGCCACACAGAGTTCAGGAGTACGGAGGATCGTTTCGGCAGTCAAAGCAGGCTTCGCTGCCGTTACCGATTCCATCTCCGCACCGGGATCGCGTCACCGACGCAGAGTCGCTCTCACCGAACAGCACCGGCTCCATTTCGACCTGCTCTGCAAAGCGATGGACGATCCCGCACTGACCGCGGTCCTCGACACCTACGAGAGCGAGATACCTCTCGAGAAGCAGCGTCAGTTCCTCTTCGCGAACGCTCTCTACATCAATGCGCTGTATTTCCACCGGATCGGGGTGATGTCCCGGGCAGAGCTCTACGGTCACTTGCGAGTCATGGGGCAGAACGCAGTGTTCCGCGAGTACTGGGAAGCGACCCGGCATCACCGCGAGAGCCTGCCCGGGACATCGGAGGAGTACGCGCTGGGGCGGATGATGGACGATCTGATCCAGGAACTCGCCGATTCCGACTCCGACGAGTGGTGGGTCGTGGGCGAGCCGCCGGACGAGCCGGCGTAAGTGCGGGCTCCCGCAGGGAACATGCCGCCCTTACGCCGCACACAGGACGCACGGCGGAAAAAGGGGCCATCCCCTCGGTATGTTCACATCGTCAAGACCGCTCGCCGGATTTCACTCAATCGCCGAGTGAGAACTGACGCAACACACGCACCGGAGTCGATATCTTGTCGCCTGGCCCTCTCCGGGCACTCCGACGAACACCCCTGCGCTCGGAGAGAGATCACTCCGATCAGACACCAGTTCGGAGAAGCCGGGCTCGGAGGAAATCCATCCCTTCGAGCCTGTAAGGCGGTATCTCTCGGTGAAGATCGTGCGACGTGTCGGGGCCTCTCCCCGGGAGCGCGGCAGCGCCACCGGCCAGACGTGCCCCGACATCTTCGAGCTCAGCAACGGCGACTTCGCTGTCATTGGGCGCGAGGCGACCGCGGAACTCGACCCCGAGCTTCCGTCCGACGCCGCACGAGCCGGCTACGAGCGCATCGTGGTCATCACACGAGAGACGCTGGTGCGAGCCAAGGCGGACATCCCCGACGCCTGACGAGCGCGGCGGGTCCGAGTGAATGGGGCCCCAGCGAACAAGGCCCTCACACAGGCCGGCACACCCGTGCGGCCGGCCAGTCGGCGCCCCCGTGTGGCGGGCCAGTCGGTGCGCCCGTGCAGCCCGGCACCTTCGTGGTGCCGGGCCCGGGCCGGATCAGGCCGCCCGCGGCACCGCCACCGGTGCCCGAGGTCCCACATACCGTGCCACCGGCCGGATGATCTTCGAGTCCTCGGCCTGCTCCAGGATGTTCGCGCTCCAGCCGACCACACGCGCCGCGGCGAAGGTCGGGGTGAACATCTCGCGGGGCAGGCCGCAGAGTTCCATGACCACGCCGGCGTAGAACTCGACGTTGGTGTGGAGTTCGCGGCCGGGCTTCAGTTCGGCGAGGATGGCCTCCACCCGGCGCTCGACCTCGACCGCGAAGTCGACGCGCGGGCCGCCGAACCGCCGGGCCGTCTCACGCAGCATGCGGGAACGGGGGTCCTCGGTACGGTAGATCGCGTGGCCGAAGCCCATGATCCGGTCGCCGGCGAGGACGCGTCTCCTGATCCAGGGATCGATGCGGTCGGGCGTGCCGATGGCGTCCAGGGTGTCCAGCGCCCTGCTCGGCGCGCCTCCGTGCAAGGGCCCCGACAGTGCGCCGACCGCACCCACCAGGCACGCCGCCACATCCGCTCCGGTCGATGCGATGACCCGTGCCGTGAAGGTTGACGCATTGAATCCGTGATCAATGGTGGAGATCAAGTACTGCTCGACGGCCCGGGCCCGCTCGGGGTCCGGCTCGGAACCCGTCAGCATGTACAGGTAGTTGGCCGCGTACGACAGGTCCTCGCACGGTTCGACGGGCTCCAGCCCCCTCCCCAGCCGGTGCAGCGCGGTGAGAAGGGTGGGTACGGCCGCGCACGCCACCAGAGCGTCCTGCCGCCGCTGCTCGGCGTCGGTGTCGTACACCGGACGGAAGCCCTTCGCCGTGCCCAGCAGCGAGAGCGCCGTGCGCATACCGGCGAGCGGCCCGGACCCTGCGCTCGCCGCCGCGATGGCCGGCAGCGCCGCGCGGACCTCCTCGGGCAGCCGGCGCAGCGCGGCGGTCGTGGCCGCGAAGGCGGCGCTGCGTGGCGCGTCCGGCAGTTCCCCGTGGACCAGAAGGTGCCAGACGTCCTCGAAGCCGCGGGTCTGCGCGAGTTCGACAGCCGAGTACTGGCGGTAGTGGTAGAAGCCCTCGAGCCCCCGGACATCACCGATTCGGGTGTCGGTGACCACGACTCCCGCGAGTCCCCGCGGTGCGTCGACAAGAGTGGCTGCGGCCCTGCTGACGGACATGTTTCCTCCCTGGACTTGATTCGACTGTCCATGCTTGACTACAGGGCTGTCAATATTGATTGAATCAACGTTCTGACCTGTATGAACACCAGACAGATACGGTGAGCGTCATGCGCGATCAAGAACCCCCCGCCGGCCCCGCGGAACGGCGGCTGAGCACCAAGGAGACCGCCGAACTGCTAGGTGTGAAGCCCGAGACCGTGTACGCGTACGTCAGTCGCGGGCAGCTGAGCAGCCGCCGCGAACCGGGCGGGCGGGGCAGCACCTTCGACGCCAAGGAGGTCGAGACGCTCGCCCGCCGCAACCGGCGCGAGGCCGGCGGCGGTTCGGGCTCCGGCGGCGAGCTGTCGGTGCGGACCCGCATCACGCTCATCGACAGGGACCGCTACTACTTCCGCGGTGTGGACGCGACCGAACTGGCCGCCCGGCACACCTACGAGGAGGTCGCCGAGTGGCTGTGGACCGGGCGGTTGCGCCCCGGCGCCGCCTTCACCGCGCCCGGCGCCTCCGTCGCCGTGGCCCGCCGCGCGGTCGACGCCCTGCCCGAGCACGCCGGGCCCACCGACCGGCTGCGGGTCGCCGCGATCGCCGCCGCGGCCGCGGACCCGCTGCGCTTCGACCTGTCGGAGGACGCCGTGCTCGGCACGGCCCGCATCCTTATCCCGACCCTCGTCGCCGCGCTGCCGCCGGTGCCGCGCGGCCACCGCGACCGGGGCCCGCTGGCCCACCGGCTGTGGGCGCGGCTGACCGGCCGCGCCCCCGACGAGGCGTCACTGCGCGTCCTGGACACCGCCCTCGCACTGCTCGTCGACCACGACCTGGCCGCCTCGACGCTCGCCGTGCGCGTCGCCGCCTCCGCCCGCGCGCACGCCTATGCCGCCGTGTCCGCCGGACTCGGCGTGATCGAGGGGCCATTGCACGGCGCGGCCAGCGGGCTCGCGCACCGGCTGCTCCTGGAGGTGCTCGACCGGGGCTCCGCGGGGCCCGTGATCGCCGACGAACTGCGCGACGGCCGCCGCATCCCGGGACTCGGCCACCGCCTCTACTCCGGCGAGGACCCGCGCGCGCGTGCCCTCTTCGCGCTGCTGGAGGAGATCCCGCGCGCCGCGCCGGCCCTCGCCGCGGCCCGCGACATCGTGGCGACCACGGCGCGCCACGCCCCGCTGCACGCAAACGTCGACCTCGCCCTGGCCGTGCTCACGGCCTCCTCCGGCATGCCGTCGACGGCGGGCGAGACGATCTTCGCCGTGGCCCGGACCGCCGGCTGGATCGCCCACGCCCTGGAGGAGTACGGCGAACGCCCCCTGCGCATGCGCCCGAGCGGCCAGTACGTCGGTCCACGGCCCCCTCAGCCACTCCCCGAGCCGCAGTCGTAGCGGCCCCGGGAGCAGATCACTCCGACGGCCGGAAGCCGCTCCGGCTGCAGTCAGGTTAGGCTCACCTGTGTGAGTACGTGCTCGACCGTCTCCCGGCAGCTCGACGAGCCGATGGCCGCCACCGCGGTCACGGCGACGACATGGCTGCTCCTCGAACAGCCCGGTCCCTGGGGTGCCAAGGCGCTCACTTCGAGCCATCTGGACCCCGCCCTCGGCCGTGCCCTGGAGCGGGCCGCGCGGGGCACCGGCGTCCGGATCGCGCTCATCCGCCGCCCGGGGCGGCACGCCGACTGCCGTACCCCCTCCGCTCCCTCCGTCCGGCACGTGTACGCGGCCCACACCCTTCCGGGGAACGCATGGCTGCACAGCGCCGTGACCTCCGATCCGGAACACCTGCTGGACCTCGACTTCGCCGCACTGGGCGGCGGCGACCACCACACCTTCGACGCGGCCCTGCGGGGCGGTCCCCACACGGGGGACCCGCTCGCGCTCGTGTGCACCAACGGCAAGCGCGACAGGTGCTGCGCCCTCCTGGGCCGGCCCCTCGCGGCCGAACTCGCCGCCTTGGGGGTCCGCGGCGTCTGGGAGGTCACGCACCTCGGCGGCCATCGCTTCTCGCCGACGCTGCTCGTCCTGCCGTACGGATACGCGTACGGCAGGGCGGAGGCGCACGCCGTCAAGGACGCCCTGCACGGCGTGCGGCAGAGCCGGGTGGTCCTGGAGGGGTGCCGGGGCCGTACCGCCTGGGAACGGCCCGGACAGGCCGCTGAGCTGGCCGTGCGGAAGGCGGCGGCCGAGTACCGCGCGGACGCGCTGGCCGTCGTGCGCACCGACGGTGCCGCGCCCCGCTGGCAGGTGACCGTCGCGCACGCCGACGGCCGCCGGTGGCACGTGACCGTCGCGCAGGACGCGGCTGCACCGCCCCGCCCGGAGAGCTGCGGTACGGCGGTCCTCGGCGGGCCGGCGCACATGGACGTGCTGGCCGTCCACGAACTGACGGCGACCCGGCTCGCCTGCTGACGGCGAGGCGCGAGCCGACTCGGCGGCGGCCTGGCCCGTGCGGGCCGCGACCGCCGCGACTGCCGCCGGGGCGCCACGGCACCGGGCAGCTCCGGTTCCCCGAGAGTGGGCCAAGAGATGCACACCACACCCCTGGGGCGGTCCTGCCCGCCCACGTACCGTCGTGGGCATGAGCCCCACTGCCCCCGCACGCCGCCGGCGCCTGGGTCTGCCGCGGCGGGTCTTCTCGCAGGTACTGCTGATGCAGCTGGCGATCGCCGCGGGAGTCACCGTTCTGGCCACCGGGCTGTTCCTCGCGCCGCTCAGTCATCAGCTCGACGACCAGGCGATGCGCCGCGCCCTCGCCATCGCCGAGACCACCGCCAAGGACCGGCGGATCGCCCGGGACCTGCAGAACACCGCCCCCACCGTCGACGGGCCCGTGCAGCGGGAGGCGGAGCGGATCCGGCTGGCCACACACGCCGAGTACATCGTGGTGATGGACGTGCGGGGTGTGCGCTGGTCGCACACCGATCCGGAGCAGATCGGGAAGACCGTCTCGACGGATCCCAAACCGGCCCTGGCGGGCCACGAGGTCATGCAGATCGACACCGGCACCCTGGGCCGCTCGGCCCGCGGCAAGGTGCCGCTGTACGACACCGGCCACCACATCATCGGGGCGGTCTCGGTCGGCATCGCCTACGACAATGTCCGCGCCAGGCTGATCAGCGCCATCCCGGGCCTGCTCGCCTACGCGGGCGGCGCCCTGGCCGTCGGCGCGCTGGCCGCCTGGCTGATCGCCCGGCGGGTGCAGCGGCAGACCAGGGACCTGGCCTTCTCGGACATCGCCGCCCTGCTCGCCGAGCGCGAGGCGATGCTGCACGGCATCCGTGAGGGGGTCGTGGCCCTCGACCGCGGCGGCCGCATCAGGCTGCTCAACGACGAGGCGCGGCGGCTGCTCGGCATCGGCGACGAAGCGGTCGGCCGGTCCCTCGACACGGCGCTCGGGGAGGGCCGTACGACCGATGTGCTGGCCGGCCGGGTGACGGGCACGGACCTGCTCACCGTGCGCGGGCAGCGCGTCCTGGTCGCCAACCGCATGCCCACCGACGACGGGGGTGCGGTCGCCACCCTGCGCGACCGCACCGAGCTGGAGCAGCTTGGCCGGGAGCTGGACTCGACACGCGGCCTGATCGACGCCCTGCGCGCGCAGGACCACGAGCACGCCAACCGCATGCACACGCTGCTCGGGCTGCTGGAGCTGGAGATGTACGACGACGCCGTCGAGTTCGTCGGGGAGGTCGTCGGCGACCACCGGGCCACGGCCGAGCAGGTCACGGAGAAGATCCAGGACCCGCTGCTGGCCGCGCTGCTGGTCGGCAAGGCGACCGTCGCGGCCGAGCGCGGTGTCGCGCTGTGGGTCTCGGACCGGACATGGCTGCCGGACCGGCTGGTCGACCCCAGGGGCCTGGTGACCGTGGTCGGCAACCTGGTCGACAACGCGCTGGACGCCGTCGCGGCGACGCCGCACGCGCGCGTGGAGGTCGAACTGCGCGCCGAGGGACGCACCGCCGTCCTCAGGGTGCGCGACACCGGGCCCGGGATCCCGGCCGACCGGCGCGATCTGATCTTCACGGAAGGATGGTCCACCAAGCAGCCGCCGGCGCACGGCAGGCGCGGTATCGGCCTGTCCCTCGTGCGCAGGCTCGCCGAACGGCAGGGCGGAAGGGTGACGGTGGGCGAGGCGCGCGGCGGCGGCGCGGAGTTCACGGTCGTGCTGCCCGAGGCGCTCGCCGAGCCCGAGCTCGCGGCCGCGGACCTGGAGCCGGCCCTCCCCGCCGCCGAAGCCGCCGCCGAGATGGCCGCCGAGGAGGAACCGCGATGATCGAGGTCCTCGTCGTGGACGACGACACCCGGGTCGCACGGGTCAACGCGGCCTACGTCGAGAAGGTGCCGGGCTTCCATGTCGCGGGCGAGGCGCACAGCGCGGCCGGGGCGCTGCGCCGGCTGGAGACGCTGCCGCGTCTCGACCTGGTCCTCATGGACCACTACCTGCCCGACGAGACGGGGCTGGCGGTCGTCCAGGAGATGCGCCGCCGCGGCCACCGGACCGACGTGATCATGGTGACCGCGGCCCGGGACGTGGCGACCGTGCAGGCGGCCATGCGGCACGGAGCGCTGCAGTACCTGGTCAAGCCGTTCTCCTTCGCGGGGCTGCGGACGAAGCTGGAGGCGTACGCGCGGCTGCGCCGCACCCTGGACGGCGGCGGCGAGGCCGGACAGGCCGAGGTGGACCGGATCTTCGGCGCGCTGTCCGCGCCGTCGGAACCCGAGCTGCCCAAGGGGCACTCCCCGGCCACCGCCGAACTCGTCCGCCAGTGCCTGATGAAGGCCGAAGGGCCCCTGTCGGCCCAGGAGATCGCCGACCGGACGGGGGTGAGCCGGCAGACCGCCCAGCGCTATCTGAAGCTCCTGGAGCGCACGGGACGGGCCCGGCTGACCCTCAAGTACGGCGACGCGGGCCGCCCTGAACACCGTTACGTGTGGGCGGCCCGCGCCTGAGGACACGGCTCGTGGGGCGGGGGAAGAGACCGTGTCCCCCCTTGTATACGGATGTCAGCCGGTGGCCTTCTCGACGAACTCGGTGGTGTACGTCTTGCTCACGTCCACCTTGGCGTTCTTGATGTCGGGGTTGAACGCCTTGAGGACCTTCTCGACGGTCTGCGGTCCGCCCGCCGGCATGACGCCGTCCTTGGTGAACATCGGCAGCGTGCTCTTGATCGCCTCCGCGTAGAGCGTCTTGTTGCCCTGGGAGTAGTCGGCGGGCATCTTGGCGGCGATCTCGGACGCGCTGTGGGTGGACATCCACTTGAGCGTCTTGACGAATGCATTGGCCAGCTTCTGGACGGTCTCCTTGTGGCCGTTGACCCAGTCCGTCTGCATGTACAGGCTGGACGACGGGTACGGGCCGCCGAGCGCCTGCTGCGAACCTTCGGGCGTGCGCATGTCGAGGAGGACCTTGCCCACCTTCTTGTCGAGGATCGTCGCCACGGTCGGGTCGGTCGTCATACCGCCGTCGATGGAGCCCTTCTGGAGGGCGGAGATGAAGGTCGGTCCGGCACCGACGGCGACCGGGGTGAAGTCGCCGACCTTCACGCCGTTCTTGACCGCGAGGTACTTGGTGAGGAAGTCGGTCGAGGATCCGAGGCCGGTGATGCCGAGCTTCCTGCCCTTGAAGTCCTTCGGTGAAGTGACGGTGCCCGCAGCCTTGCTGGAGACGACCTCCACCTCACCGGGCGCATGCGAGAACTGAACCACGGACTCGACCGACTTGCCCTTGACCTGCAGGTCGAGGGTGTGGTCGTAGAAGCCGACGGCGCCCTGGACCTGGCCGGAGACGAGCGCGGTCTCGGCCTGGACTCCGGCGGGTTCGCTCAGCAGCTGGACGTCCAGCCCCTCGCCGGTGAAGTAGCCGAGGCGCCGGGTGAGCATCGCGGGCAGGTAGATGACCTTGTCCAGGCCGCCCACCATGATCTTGACGTGCTCGCCCTTGCCGCCGCCCCCGCCGCTGCCGGTGTCGGCCGTCGAACTGGCCGCGTCGTTGGCGCATGCGGTGAGGGAGGACAGGGCGAGCAGGCCGGCGGCGGCCGTCGCGGCGAATCTGGCGGACTTGCGCATGGCGGTTCACGTCCTTGTGAGAGGGCTGTGCGGGAGAAAGGAAACTGTCGGGCCCGGAACTGTCGGCGGAGAGCTGCCGGGCGGCGGCGGGCGCGGTTCAGTGCCCGGAGTCCGCCGGCTTCCAGCGGAAGATGCGGCTCTCGGCGAAGGTGAGCAGCCCCTCGGCGACGAGCGCGACCGCGGCGAGGATGACCATCGCGGCATACACACCGGCCGCGTTGAAGGTCCCCTGGGACTGCGCGACGAGCAGGCCGATGCCCTTGGTGGCGCCGATGTACTCGCCGACGATGGCGCCGATGAGGGCGAAGCCGAAGCTGACGTGGAGGCTGGTGAAGATCCACGAGGTCGCGGACGGGATGACCACCTGAAGCGTCACCCTGCGGTCGCCCGCACCGAGGATCCTGGCGTTGGCCACCAGGTTGCGGTCGACCTCGCGGGCGCCCTGGAAGGCGTTGAAGAACACCGGGAAGAAGACGAGGACCACGGCGGAGGCGACCTTGGAGGCCGGTCCGAGCCCGAACCAGATCACGAAGATCGGGGCGAGGACGATCCTCGGTATGGAGTTGAGCACCTTGATGTAGGGGCCGAGGACGTCGGCGAGGAACGTGATGCGTCCGAGCGCGATGCCGAGGACCACGCCGGCCACCACACCGAACACCCAGCCGAGCAGCGCCTCGTAGAGCGTGTACCAGATCTGCTCGCCCAGCGAACCGAGGGCGGTGCCGTGGGTGATCCAGGTCCAGATCTGGTCCCAGATCTGGGAGGGCATCGAGAAGTTGAACGGATCGATGAGCCTGGCCCGGGAGAGCGCCTCCCACAGACCGAGCACGGCCACCAGGAGCAGGGCGCGGGCGGAGGTGACGACCGCCTTGCGCCGTCGGGCGGCACGGGCCCGGGAGTGTGCGCGGCCGGGAGTCTTGGCCGTGTCGACGACCGGCGTGCTCAGGACTTCAGGCGACATGGGCGGCGCCCCTCTCACGGGTGATCCGGACCTCTTCGCCGAGGGACTCCCAGATCTCGCGGTAGATCTCGATGAAGTGCGACTCCAGGCGCACCTGTTCGACCTTGCGCGGGCGCGGCAGGTCGATGTCGAAGATCTGCTTCACGGTCGCGGGACCGGCCGTCATCACGACGACCCTGTCGGCCAGCGCGATGGCCTCCTCCAGGTCGTGGGTGACGAAGACGACGGAGGCGCCGGTGCCCTCCCACAGTTCGAGGAGTTCGTCGGACATCAGTGCCCGGGTCTGGACGTCGAGCGCCGAGAAGGGCTCGTCCATCAGCAGGATCTCGGGGTCGTTGACGAAGGTGGCGGCGAGGGCGACGCGCTTGCGCTGACCGCCGGAGAGCTGGTGCGGGTAGCGGTCCTCGAAGGCGGCGAGGCCGACCCGGGCCAGCCAGGCGCGCGCCTTCTCCTTCGCCTCGGCCTTCGGCACGCCGCGGAAGCGCGGCCCCGCCATCACGTTGGACAGCACCGTGCGCCAGGGGAAGGTGGCGTCCTGCTGGAAGACGAAGCCGACCTTGCCGCCGACGCCGCGAACCGGCTCGCCGGCCACCAGCACCTCACCCTCGGTGGGCTCTTCCAGGCCGCTGACCAGGGTCAGCGTGGTCGACTTCCCGCAGCCGGTGGGGCCGACCACGGCCACGAACTCGCCGCGCCGCACGGTGAGGTCGAGATCCCTCACGGCCGTGTGCAGGCCCCCGGACGGGGTCCTGAACGTCTTGCTCGCGCCCCGCAGCTCGATGGCGGGGCTGGTGTCTGCGCTCATGGCCCGGGACGGTAGATGTGGCCCCTGCCACAGCAGCAGTCTTCTGAGCGCAAGCCGTTCTTTTGCTCGCAAGGACCTGTTGTGCTCATTTTGCTCGCGCTACAACAACGGAGCCGAAACACGGGCTCAACGCTCGCCTGGCCTTGGGAGAAAGAGGCCCGATGATTGACGTGCTGGTGGTCGACGACGACTTCCGTGTCGCTGAGATAAACGCCAAATACGTGGGAAAGGTTCCCGGCTTCCGGGTGACCGCCCGCGCGCACAATGCCGCGCAGGCACTGGCCGCCGTACAGCGCGGGGGTGTCGACCTGGTGCTGCTCGACCACTATCTGCCCGACCGGACGGGCCTGGAGCTGGTCCACCGGATGCGGGAACAGGGTCTCGGCACCGACGTCATCATGATCACGGCGGCCGGCGACGTGGCGACCGTGCAGCAGGCGATGCGCCTGGGCGCGCTGCACTACCTGGTCAAACCCTTCACCTTCGCCGCTCTGCGCACCCGACTGGACTCCTACGCCGCCCTGCGCCGCACCGTCGACCGTGTCGGCGGCCACGGCGTCGCCGGGCAGGAGCAGGTGGACCGGATCTTCGGGGCGCTGCGGACCACGCCCGCGCCTCCGTCCCCCGGCCTGCCCAGCGGCCACTCGGAACCGACGACCGATCTGATCTGCGGCGTCCTGCACCACGCCGGCCGGCCCCTGTCGGCCCACGAGGTGGCCGCCAGGACCGGTCTGAGCCGCTCCACGGCCCAGCGCTACCTGCGCCATCTGGAGCAGGCCGGGCGGCTGCGTCTCTCCCTCAAGTACGGCGACACGGGGCGACCCGAGCACCGCTACGCGTGGGTGGCGCCGTAGCCCTGCCCGCCGGGGAATGGTGGGCCACCACGACCGTGGGGCGGCCGCCGCTACGCGGCTCCCGCCCCGGTGAGCGACCGCACCTCCGTCTCCGCGTGCTTGGCCTCGTCCGGCAGTTCGGCGGAGGTGACGGTGCCGAGCCACCCGGCGAGAAAACCGAGCGGAACCGAGACGATGCCGGGGTTCTGCAGCGGGAAGTACTGGAAGTCGACCCCCGGGAAGAGAGAGTCGGGGCTGCCGGAGACCACCGGGGAGAGCACGACGAGCCCGAGGGCGGGGACCAGCCCGCCGTATACGGCCCACACCGCGCCGCGGGTGGTGAAACCGCGCCAGAACAGCGAGTACAGCAGCACCGGCAGGTTCGCGGAGGCGGCGACGGCGAAGGCGAGACCGACCAGGAAGGCGACGTTGAGGTCACGGGCGAGCAGGCCGAGGGCGATCGCGACCGCACCGATGCCGACCGCCGCTACGCGTGCCACGGCGACCTCACTGCGCTGCCGGGTGCCACGGCGCCGCAGCGACGCGTACAGGTCATGGGCCACCGACGCCGAGGAGGCGAGCGTGATGCCGGCGACCACCGCGAGGATCGTGGCGAAGGCGACGGCGGCGACCACCGCGAACAGAACCGTGCCGCCCGTGGAGTCCGCGCCGCCGCCCAGATCCAGGGCCAGCAGCGGAACCGCGGTGTTCCCGGCCGCGTTCGCCCCCCGTACCGCCTGCGGGCCGACGATCGCGGCCGCGCCGAAGCCGAGGACGATCGTCATCAGGTAGAAGCCGCCGATCAGCCCGATGGACCAGATCACCGAGCGCCGGGCGGCCCGCGCGGTCGGCACGGTGTAGAAGCGGGACAGGATGTGCGGCAGCCCAGCGGTGCCGAGCACCAGTGCGAGCCCGAGGCTGATGAAGTCCAGGCGCGCGGTCCAGTCGCCGCCGTACTTCAGTCCGGGAGCCAGGAAGGCGTCCCCGCGGCCGCTGCGCTCGGCCGCGGTGAGCAGCAACCGGTCCAGGTCGCCGTGGAAGCGGACCATGACCTGCACGGTCAGGACGACGGTGCCGCCCAGCAGCAGGACGGCCTTGACGATCTGGATCCACGTGGTGGCCCGCATCCCTCCCAGCGACACATAGATGACCATCAGCGCACCGACGCCGATGACGGTCCAGGCCTGAGCCGCCCCGCCCGTCCGGCCGAGAAGCAGTGCCACCAGGCTGCCCGCGCCCACCATCTGCGCCACCAGATACAGAACGGACACGGTGACCGAGGAGGTTCCCGCCGCGATCCGCACCGGTCGTTCGCTCATCCGCGACGCGACCACGTCGGCGAGCGTGAACCGTCCGCAGTTGCGAACGAGTTCGGCGACGAGGAACAGCACGACCAGCCAGGCGACGAGGAAGCCCACCACGTACAGCACGCCGTCGTAGCCGAAGAGCGCGATCAGCCCGGGGACGCCCAGGAAGGAGGCGGCCGATGCATAGTCACCCGCGATGGCAAAACCATTCTCCATGGGCGAGAAAAGCCGACCGCCCGCGTAGAACTCCTCCGCCGAGCCGTGCCGGCGGCGGCTCACCCAGGTCGTGATCGCCAGCGTGACCGCGACGAACACGCTGAACAGCAAAAGCGCCAGGGTCTGATGGTTGCCGCTCATGACGCACCGCCCTGCACTCCGCGCGTCAGTTCCTGCGTGTCCCAGCGCAGTTCGAGCGCGGCCCGGTCCCGGCGGAGCCGCGCGTGCCGGGCGTAGGCCCAGGTGAAGAGGAAGGTGGTGAGGAACTGCCCGAGCCCCGCGATCATCGCCACGTTCACCGCGCCCGCCACCGGCCGCGCCATGAAACCGGGCGCGGCCGTCGCGGTCACCACGTACGCCACGTACCAGGCGAAGAAGACCGCGACCGCCGGCACCACGAACCTCCGGTACCGGCTGCGCACCTCCTGGAACGCGGCGCTGCGCTGCACCTCGAGGTACACCTCGGCCGCCGCGCCGACGCGCCCTCCGGCCTGGCCCTCGCGCCGGGCGGCCGGCACGGGCGCGGCAGGGACGCCGGTGCCGTCCCCCTCGCCCCAGCCTGCGGCCAGCGCGTCGTACCAGGGGTCGCGGTACCTCATGTCCTCGGGCGGCGGGTCCTGGCCATCGTGGTTCCCGGACGTGTTCTCGGGACCGCCCCCGCCCCCGTGGGGACGATCATTACTTGACTGCATGCCCAAGGATGGACAGAACGGGAAGTTCCCTGACTTCTCTTCTGTGCACTCTCACCCCATCAGGTGACTCAACCCGCCGGTGGCCGCACCAGCCCCTTTGCATACGCGTAACGCACCGCCTGTGCACGGTCCTTGAGGCCGGTCTTGGCGAACAGGTTGTTGATGTGGGTCTTCACGGTCGCGGTGGACACATGCAGCGTGCGGGCGATCTCCTGGTTGGTCAGCCCCTCGGCGATCAGCATCAGCACCTCACACTCCCTCGCGGTCAGCCCGTCCGGCGCCTGGGCGGCGACGGCCGGCTGCGGCTCGGGCTCGGACAGCCGCTCCAGCAGCCGCCGTTGGATGCTGGGCGAGAGTCCCGCGTCCCCGGACAGCACGCTCTCCACGGCCCGGACGATCTCGTCACCCCCCGCGTCCTTGGTCAGGTAACCGCGCGCTCCCGCTCTGAGTGCGGGGAACAGCGACTCGTCGTCCGCGAAGGTCGTGAGGATCACCACCTGGGTCCCGGGATGCTCGGACCGGATGCGCCGGGTGGCCTCGACGCCGTCGCAGCGGGGCATCCGCAGGTCCATCAGGACCACGTCCGGGGCCAGTTCCGCGACGAGCTTCACCGCCTCGTCCCCGTCGCCCGCGGAGCCTACGACCTCGATGCCGGGCAGCAGCCCCAGCAGCATCACGATGCCCTCCCGCACGACCGTCTGGTCGTCGGCCACCACCACCCGCGCGGGCCGCCTGCCGGCTTCCTCCGTCATACCGGCACCTTCAACGTCACCGCGAACCCCTCCTCGTACGGCCCTGCCTCCAGCGAACCGCCCAGCAGTTCGGCACGCTCCCGCATGCCCCGCAGACCGTACCCGGCGCCGGACCCGGTCAGCTCGCCGGGCGTGCCGCCCGTGTCCCGTACGTCGAGCGTGACCTGGTGCTCGCCGTAGTCCAGGCACACCTGGACCTTGGCGCCAGAAGCGTGCTTGCGAACGTTGGTCAGAGCCTCCTGGGCCACTCTGCGCACGGCCTGCGACGCCTCGGCGGGCAGCCGTCTGCGTTCACCCGAGATGGTGACCGCGGCGCGGTCGCTCGCGCCGACGAGTTCGCAGAGGAAGTCCTCCAGCGGGGTCAGCTCACCGCGCAGGGCGGACAGGGCCTGCCGGGTCTCGGCGAGGCCGTCGCGGGCCATCCCGCGGGCCGCCACCACTCTCTCGAGGATCTTCTCCCGGTCCGCGCCCCGTTCGATCAGCAGCCGGGCTGCCTCCAGATGCACCAGCTGCGCCGAGAGACTGTGGGCCAGTACGTCGTGGATCTCCCGTGCGATCCGGCCCCGCTCCGCCAGCGCGGCCGACTCGGCCTCGGCGGCGCGGGCGGCCCGCTCCTGGGCGAGCAGCCGCTGGGCACTGCCGTGCGCCTCGGCGTCGAGCCGGAGGACGTAGCCGGCGAGGGCCAGTCCCGCCGTCGTGGCCGCGGTCGTGAGCCACACGTCATTGTTGACCGCGGCATAGGCCGCGAGGGCGACCGAGGTCACGGGCAGTGCGACGGCGACAGGAAGCCGCTCCAGAGATCCGACCGCGCAGCCGCACCAGATGACCAGGGCGGGGACTCTGAAACCCGCGGCCTGGGCGGCGACCGCGAGGCCCAGGAGCACCGTGATGAGCGCCAGCGAGGGCCAGAGCCGGTGAGCGAGCGTGGTTTGGAAGAAGGCCCAGGCGGCGGCCGCCGCCACGAGGACGCCCACCGCCGCCGCGACCGCACCCCAGAGGGGGACCCGGTTGCTGGTGAAGGCGCCCCACAGCAGCATGCCGGTGACCAGCAGGCGCACGGCCCACCCGAGCATGCGACGCGGCTGCGAGATTCCCGCGCGTCCCAGGGCCTCCTGGGAGGGCCAGCGCGTCCAGGCGTTCTCCGTCACACGCGCTCCTTCCACGCGGGCCGGGGCATGGCGTCACCGTACGGCGCCGTCCGGGGGTCGGCCGGGGCGAGGGCCCGGGTCCGCCAGACCAGGATCCCCGAGCGGACCAGCAGGGTGCCGGCGAGGGCGAGCATGAGGGCCGAGCTGTCCTGGTGCACGCCGAGCAGCGCACCGAGGGCGAAGAGACCGACGCGCAGGACGATGCCGCCGATCCACACGGCGGCACTGCCCTTCGTGCTCTTGGTCCACACGGAGCCGTCCCGCTCCACCCATATCCGCGTCGTCCAGGCCCAGCCCGCGCCGATACCGAGGCTGATGACCACTTCGACCGCAAGCAGCAGGGCGGACTCGGTGCGGTGGTGGGCGTCGAGGATGCCGGGCTCGCGCAGCGCGACGACCGCGAGGATCGCAGGAATGAGCCACCAGCGCCGGTCGGCGTCGAGCCGGCGTGCGCGGAACTGCCGCGAGATCACCAGGGCGGCGACGGCCACGATCACCAGCGCGTTGACGAGCCCGGACATCAGAGCCTCCGTGAGCGGGAAGGGGATGCCGGCGGCCGAGTGCCGCCGACGCCCTCGACGCTACGGAAGAACACGGGCCCGCTGATCGGAGCCGGGGTGGATCAGAGGTGGATTCCGCAGGGCCGGCGCTCTCCACCCAGGGGTGGAGACGGCTCGCCTCCATCCCTGGTCCGGGGCCGGCCGGGCGGGGTCGCTACGCGTCGATGCGCGAGCGGTCCAGCGTGGCCGCCGAGCTCGCGATGAACTCCTTGCGGGGAGCCACGTCGTTGCCCATCAGCAGGTCGAAAACCCCTTCCGCGGCTTCCAGGTCGGAGAGGTTGATGCGGCGCAGAGTGCGGTGGCGCGGGTCCATCGTCGTCTCGGCGAGCTGGTCGGCGTCCATCTCGCCCAGACCCTTGTACCGCTGGATCGAGTCCTTGTACCGGATCCCCTTGCTCTGGAACTCCAGCAGCTTGTCGCGCAGCTCGCGGTCCGAGTACGTGTAGACGTACTTGTCCTGGCCCTTCTTCGGCTGGATCAGCTCGACGCGGTGCAGCGGCGGCACCGCGGCGAACACCCGGCCCGACTCGACCATGGGCCGCATGTAGCGGTGGAACAGCGTCAGGAGCAGGGTCCGGATGTGGGAGCCGTCCACGTCGGCGTCGGTCATCATGATGATCTTGCCGTAGCGTGCCGCGTCCAGGTCGAAGGTCCGGCCCGAGCCTGCCCCTATCACCTGGATGATCGCGCCGCACTCCGCGTTCTTCAGCATGTCCGTGACGGACGACTTCTGGACGTTGAGGATCTTGCCGCGGATCGGCAACAGCGCCTGGAACTCGGAGTTGCGCGCCAGCTTCGCCGTGCCGAGCGCGGAGTCGCCCTCGACGATGAACAGCTCGCTGCGGTCGACGTCGTCGCTGCGGCAGTCGGCGAGCTTGGCGGGCAGCGAAGAGGACTCCAGGGCCGTCTTGCGGCGCTGCGCGTCCTTGTGCTGGCGGGCGGCGATGCGCGTGCGGGCGGCGGCGACGGCCTTCTCCAGGACCACGCGGGCCTGCTGGGCTGCGTCCCGCTTGGTGGAGGTCAGGAACGCCTTGAGTTCCTTGGTGACCACGTTGTTCACGATGCGGCGCGCCGCCGAGGTGCCGAGGACCTCCTTGGTCTGACCCTCGAAC
The DNA here is from genome assembly GCF_044334385.1 of Streptomyces sp. NPDC020801. Classification (NCBI taxonomy): domain Bacteria; kingdom Bacillati; phylum Actinomycetota; class Actinomycetes; order Kitasatosporales; family Streptomycetaceae; genus Streptomyces; species Streptomyces sp. NPDC020801. The sequence goes on along the minus strand of NZ_JBIRST010000011.1, from coordinate 105,075 downwards.
TGGGGCTCGGCGAGGCGGACCGTGACGACCGCGGTCAGGCCTTCCAGGGCGTCGTCCTTGACGATGTTGTCCTCGGCGACGCGCAGCAGCTTCTTGGCGCGCAGCACCTCGTTCAGTGTCTGGGTGACCGCCTGCTCGAAGCCGGCGACGTGGGTGCCGCCCTTGGGAGTGGCGATGATGTTGACGTAGGACCGGAGTGTGGTGTCGTAGCCGGTCCCCCAGCGCAGCGCGACGTCGACGCCGAGCTCGCGGGTGACCTCGGTGGGCGTCATCTGACCGTGGTCGTCCAGGACCGGGACCGTCTCCTTGAAGGTGCCCTGCCCGCTGAGGCGGAGGACGTCGCAGATCGGCCTGTCATTCGCCAGGTACTCGCAGAACTCACTGATGCCGCCGTCGAAGCGGAAGGACTCCTCGCCCTTGCTGCCGCCCTCGCCGAGGCCGTACTCGTCACGGACGACGATGGTCAGGCCGGGCACCAGGAACGCCGTCTGGCGGGCACGCTGGTGCAGCGTCTCCAGGGAGAGCTTGGCGTCCTTCAGGAAGATCTGGCGGTCGGCCCAGTAGCGTACGCGCGTGCCGTTCCGCGTCTTGGGGATCTTCCTGGCCTTGCGCAGTCCGCTCTTGGCCTCGAACTTCGCCTCCGGCCCGTTCCCCGTGAACGCACCGGGCACGCCGCGCCGGAAGCTGATGGCGTGGGTGTGGCCACTGCGGTCCACCTCGACGTCCAGCCGGGCGGACAGGGCGTTGACCACGGAGGCGCCGACGCCGTGCAGACCGCCGGAGGCGGCGTAGGAGCCGCCGCCGAACTTGCCGCCCGCGTGCAGCTTGGTCATGACGACCTCGACACCGGACAGGCCGGTCTTGGGCTCGACGTCGACCGGGATGCCGCGGCCGTTGTCCCGCACCTCCACGGAGCCGTCGTCGTGCAGGATCACGTCGATGTGATCGCAGTAGCCCCCGAGGGCCTCGTCCACGGAATTGTCGATGATCTCCCACAGGCAGTGCATCAGACCGCGGCTGTCGGTCGAGCCGATGTACATGCCCGGGCGCTTGCGTACGGCCTCGAGCCCCTCGAGGACGAGCAGGTGCCGCGCGGTGTAGTTGGAACCGTCCCGGTCTGCTCCTGCCAGCAGAGCCGTGGACGGCACGGACGTCTCGGCGGTCACGCGGTTCGCTCCTCGCTGAATTTCGGATGGGGCCCTGATGACCAGGGCGCGGCTTGGGTAGCCGCTCAGAGGGTACCGAGGGCTGGTAGAGCCCTTGTAACGCCACCCTCGGCAGGGACCAAGACTAGTAGAGAGTCGCATGAATGTTCGATCCCTCGATGGAGTGAAGCGGGAATCACGTTCCCTTCGAGGCATGAACCATTTAGGCTCCGGGCACGTCCTCATGAACAACCGGCAACCCGGCCGGGGAGGACCGACCATGACCGACAGCGCGAAACCGTAAGACACACAGACACGCAATACGGCACATTCGCCGCCAAACCGGCAACCGACAGCCCCTCGGAAAGATTTTTCGAGGAAAAGCCGCGAGCGGGAACGTTTGGGGCTGGTTGGATGTTGACCCTGGTACGACAGCTCGTCGAGCTAGAGAAGAGGCGACGTGACTACTGTTCTGACCCCCGCGAGCCCGCTGACGGCCGCTGATCGCTGCGACCGCTGCGGCGCCCAGGCTTACCTGCGCGTAGTCCTGCTCAGCGGTGGCGAACTGCTCTTCTGCGCCCACCACGGTCGCAAGTTCGAGCCGGAACTCAAGAAGATCGCCGCTGAGATACAGGACGAGACGGAGCGGCTGACGTCCGTTCCCGCGAGCACGTCCGACGAAGAGCGCTGACAATCTCGCACGACGAGCCAGCTCCGGCGCAGGCCGGCGAACGGGCGGCCGCTCCTGACCCACAGGAGCGGCCGCCCGTCCGTGTGACCAGCGACACACCTCAGGCCACCAGCGACACAGCTCAGGCCACCAGCGACACAGCTCAGGCCGCGCCGGACCCGTGGCGCGAAGGCTTGGCACCGCCGCCCTGGCCCAGTGTCCGTACGACTTCGGACACACGCGTGTAGACGCCGGGGCTCCCCGGGCGTCCACAGCCGTTCCCCCACGACACCAGCCCGATCAGCCGCCCGTCCGCGACCAGCGGGCCTCCGCTGTCCCCTTGGCACGCGTCCCGGCCTCCGGTCGTCTCCCCCGCGCACAGCATGGTCTCGGGCAGATACGCGGCGTCGAGGCTGCTCGGATAGGCCCGCTCGCACTGGGCGTCGGGCAGCACGTGAACACTCGCGGCGTGCAGACTGTGCGCATAGGCGGCCGTGCCGGTGGTGTCCCCCCAGCCGTAGACCAAGGCACTCGTGCCCGGCGTGTAGGCCCGGTCGCCCGCGCCCGCCATGGGGATGACCGCGCTCTGGGGCAACGGCTCGGCGAGGGTGAGTACGGCGAAGTCGCCGGCATTGGTCACGCCGTCGTACCGCGGGTTGACCCAGGTGGCGCTTACGGGAATCTCCTTGCCCTCGCCCGAGAGCAGATCCGTGCGGCCCGCGATGACTTTCAGATCCCGCGTCGGTGGCACGCCCACGACTTCTCTGGCCAGACAGTGGGCCGCGGTCAGTACGGAGGTCCGGCCAATGGCCACACCTCCGCAGAACTGCCCCGCGCGTGTACCCCCGAACCGGTCACGACTGGAGAGCGCCACAGCCCACGGGCTCTGGGCCACGTCGACGGGGAAACCTCCGATGACGACACTGTCGGCGGCCGCGGGGGCCGCGGTCACCAGCGGTATCGCGGCCCCCGCGGCCGCCAGTACCAGCGGCCGGGCCAGTGCCCGGGCAATACGACGTCGCATGCCTGCTCCTCACTCTGGGATGGTCATGGAACACCCAGAGTCACGCAGAGCGACGCGGGCCGCAGCACGAAGGCCCGGTCCCCACCGGGGGAACCGGGCCTTCGCCGTCGTAAGACCCTGCCTAGTCGAGGTAGTCGCGCAGCACCTGCGACCGCGACGGGTGGCGCAGCTTCGACATGGTCTTGGACTCGATCTGACGGATCCGCTCACGCGTGACGCCGTACACCTTGCCGATCTCGTCGAGGGTCTTCGGCTGACCGTCGGTGAGACCGAAGCGCATGGAGACGACGCCCGCCTCGCGCTCGGACAGCGTGTCGAGCACCGAGTGCAGCTGCTCCTGCAGCAGCGTGAAGCTGACCGCGTCTGCCGGGACGACCGCTTCGGAGTCCTCGATGAGGTCACCGAACTCGCTGTCGCCGTCCTCGCCCAGCGGGGTGTGCAGGGAGATGGGCTCACGGCCGTACTTCTGGACCTCGATGACCTTCTCCGGAGTCATGTCGAGTTCCTTGGCCAGCTCCTCCGGGGTGGGCTCGCGGCCCAGGTCCTGGAGCATCTGGCGCTGCACGCGCGCGAGCTTGTTGATGACCTCGACCATGTGCACCGGGATACGGATGGTGCGGGCCTGGTCGGCCATCGCGCGGGTGATGGCCTGACGGATCCACCAGGTGGCGTACGTGGAGAACTTGTAGCCCTTGGTGTAGTCGAACTTCTCCACCGCGCGGATCAGACCGAGGTTGCCCTCCTGGATGAGGTCCAGGAAGAGCATGCCGCGGCCGGTGTAGCGCTTGGCCAGGGAGACCACCAGACGGAGGTTGGCCTCCAGGAGGTGGTTCTTGGCCCGGCGGCCGTCCTCGGCGATGATCTCCAGCTCACGCTTGAGCTTGGGGGCGAGCTTGTCGGAGTTCGCCAGCTTGTCCTCGGCGAAGAGGCCGGCCTCGATGCGCTTGGCCAGCTCGACCTCCTGCTCGGCGTTGAGCAGGGGGACCTTGCCGATCTGCTTGAGGTAGTCCTTGACCGGGTCGGCGGTGGCGCCGGCGGCGGCAACCTGCTGGGCCGGGGCGTCGTCCTCGTCCTCGTCGGAGAGCACGAAGCCGGCGCTCTCGGCGCCCTCCGGCTCCTCCGCGCCCGCCTTGGGGTCCTCGAGCACCTCTTCCTCGAGGAGCTCGGCGTCGTCCTTCTTGGCGGCGGAGGTGGTCTTCTTGGCTGCCGTCTTCTTGGCGGCGGCGGTCGTCTTCTTCGCCGCCGTCTTCTTGGCGGCGGCGGGCGCCTTCTTGGCAGCGGCCTTCTTGATGGGGGCGTCGTCCTCGGCCGGCGTGTCGTCGGCGGGCGCCGACGGAGTGGCGGTGGCGGTGGCCTTCCTGGTGGTCACCGTCTTCGCCGCGACCGTCTTGGTGGCGGTGCGCTTGGCCGGACTCTTCGCTGCGACGCTCTTTCGGGTGCGCTTGTTGGGCTCCGCGGCACTGACCATCAGCGTCACACCCTCTTCCTCGAGGATCTGGTTGAGGCTGCGCAGTACGTTCTTCCACTGAGTGGCCGGAATCTGGTCAGCTTCGAAGGCCCGACGCACATCGTCGCCGGCGATCTGCCCCTCAGCCTTTCCCCGCTCAATGAGCGCCATGACAGAGACGGACTCGGCGATCTCCGGCGGGAGCGTACGGGATGTGCTGGCCGACACGAACAACCTCTCGGAACGTTGGAAAACGGCTTCCGGCCCCGTCCACAGCGGACAGGAGCCGACCACCGGCCTGGGAATCGGCCGACGGCACGGGCGGGGGCCGGGAGGATGCACAGCGCCATGAACGGCGTCCGTATTCCCTCCGCGGCTGTCACCTCTTAGGTCATCGCGTTGTTCCCACGAGCGTTACGCCCAATCCGCGTGGCCCGAGTCACACCCCGTAAGCGTTCAAAAACGGTCAGATGCGGGCAGGGGAGATCGCTTGCGTCATCGGCCGGACCGCCGCCGAGGGTTCTACCCGCTCGTCGCACGGGTCCCGCCGGATCCCGCCGGGTCTGCCTGGTGTCCGGCGGGGGTCGTCCTGGAGACGGTTCGCCGACGGGGTGGGGCCGCGGGCGGACGGCAGGGCCCGACGCCATGCCGTCCGCGCGCGGTCACTGCTCCGGCGGTCAGTGCTCGCGCGGCGCGGGGACCACCCGCTCGACCTCGGGATGCACCGTGAGCAGTTGGCGCATGGCTCCCTCCGCCGCCGCGCCGTCGCCGGCCGCGAGCGCGTCGACGATCCGGGCGTGCTGTGCCAGGGACGTCTCGTTCGGCCGGTCACATCCCGTGACGGGGCCGCCCGACACCTGGAGGGCGGCCGAGACGATCCCCGAGAGGTGCTCCACCATGCGGTTGCCCGCGACCTGGATGAGCAGCGTGTGGAACTCGGTGTCCGCGCGGGAGAACGTGAGCGCGTCGCCCTGCCCCAGGGCGTGACCCATGATCTCGACCATGTCGGACAGGCGCTGCTGGACGTCCTCGCGCCCGTGCCCGGCGGCGAGACGTGCGGCCAGCGGCTCGATCGTCCAGCGCAGCTCACTCAGCTCACGCCGCTGGTCGTCGCGCTGCGGCCCGAAGGCGCGCCACTCGATGATGTCCGGGTCGAGTAGGTTCCAGTCACTGACCGGGCGCACGCGCGTGCCGACATTCGGGCGGGCGCTGACCAGGCCCTTGGCCTCCAGGACGCGGAGCGACTCGCGCACCACGGTGCGGGAGACCTCGAATCGCTGGCCGATCTCCTCCGGCACCAGCGGGCGGTCGGCACCCAGGTCACCGGAGACGATCATCTGTCCCAGCTGCTGGACGAGTTGGCCGTGCAGCCCGCGGCCGCGGCTGCCCCCGGCACGGCGGCCCACGCGGCCCAGTTCGGGGTCCGCGCCTTCCCAGGAGGGGCTCGTGACGCGGTCGGGGAGGGATGCCTCGGCGTACGGGTAGCGGTCGAGTTCGCCCGGGCCTGCGAGACCGGAGTCTGTTGAGCGGGCGGCGGTCATCATGGTGTGCGCAAGGGTACTCACGCATCCTTTGTCGGCGTCGCTTCCAACTCCCTTGAGGGCTTTGGTGAAAAGCACACGAAAGGGTGATCGCTCACTTCGTCGCAATTGACGCCTTATCGGAAAGAAATGGGCTTTCCGCGGGGAGTTGCGCACAGGGCGCGACCGAAAGAGCCCGATTGATGGTCATCGGACCCTGCTTCGCAGTGTCGTGAGCAGGTACGCGCACAGCAGCGCGGTGAGCGACAACGCCAGGGCGCCGCCCAGGGGTTGGGTGATCACACGCGCCGCCGCGGCCAGGTAGTGGTCCCCTCCGAAGGGCCACTGGAGCAGGAGCGTGCGGTGCAGCCGCGCGGGCAGGTCCGTGGCGCTCCAGACCGCCCCTCCCCAGGCCTTCTGCACCAGAGGTACGACGGCGACCGGCACGGCGACCACGGCCGCGAGCCCCGCCGTGGTGGACCGGAACAGTCCCGCGGCCAGCACCCCGGTCCAGGCACACCCGACCACCAGACCGGCCCAACTCGCACCCAGCGGAAGCCAGTCGCCGGGAACCTGGGCGAGCTCCCGTCCGTAGACGACGTAGAGTCCTTCGGCATCGCAGCCGACCGCGAGGAAGGCCAGCATCAGCGCGGTGGCGGCGGTGACCAGGAGCTTCGCGGTGAGCAGTCCCAGTCGGCGGGGCACGGTGCCGCGGTCCGCCGCCAGCGCGGGGTGGCGGAACTCGTCGCCGAAGGCGAGCGCGCCCAGCAGCCCGGCACCGAGGGCCGCCGGCGGCAGGGGCAGCTGCTGCGGCCATGCGGCCAGCAGTCTCGGCTGCGGGGTGTGGCCGAGCCGTCCCATGACCAGGGCAGTGAGGACGCCGACGACGAGGACGGCGGCGCCGGTGGCAAAGCCCGTGCCGATACCGGCGGCGCGGCGGAGCTCGTAGCGCAAGGGGCGCAGGGGGCTGGGCCCCGGGCGGACGGAGATGCAGGGTGGGAGAGGGGACGAGGCGTCGAGCGTGACGGCCTCGGCCGGGCGCGGGGTGGGGATCGAGGGGTGCGGGGCCGAAGAGTGCGACGTGGTGGGGTGAGTCGCGGGGGTGTGTGCCGCAGCAGGGTGCGATGTGGCGGTCCTGGTCGACGACTGAGCGGTCGCGGGGTGCCGCGTGGTCGCGGGGTGCGTGGTCGCGGCGGCGGATCGGTTGAGGGTGTCCGCGCGGGTGGACTCCCCCGTGGACTGCGCCGTGAAGGAGGCGGACTCAGGGGTGGTGGTGACGGATGCCCCCTCCGGGCCTGTGGTGACGGATGCGTCGCCGGAGACCGCAGTGACCGATGGGGCATCGGAAGCATGGGTGACCAGCGCGTCACCGAGTCTCGCCGTCACACGCCGCGGGGCCTCGAGGCCGGACGTGGCCTTGATGTCCGCCGCCCGCGACGCGGCTCCGGCGGCGGGAGCGGCGTGGGCGGGAGCGACCATGGAGTCTGCCGCCGGCTCGGACTGCGCCGCTGCCTTAGTGGTGACCGCGGCGGCGGGGGCTGCCGTCGGCTCGCGGAGCGGCGCGCCGTGGGGAGTTCCGTCGCCGGAGGCATGCGTGTCGGCGAGCCGACGGTCGACGGTGCTCTCGCGCCGGCCGGCAGCCGATGTGCCGGTCGGCGCCTGCCGCTCCTCCGGGGCTGCCGGGACTCCCGAGGCCCGGGGCTCCTCGACGGTGTTCGTGCCGGCCGACGGGGTCGACCCGGCGCCGGGGCCCATGTCCCCCACCTCGTCGGCGAGTTGGTGGACGGGGATGCCGTGGCGGAACGCGGCCTCACCGATATCGGCGCACGTACTGCCGTAGACGGACAGTCGGTTGCCGTCCTCGCGTACGACTTCGACGGAGCGGCGGGCCGTGCGTGCCTCCTTGGCCAGCAGGGCGGCCAGCCGGGCGGCGTGCGGGCTGCGGACGGCGACACGGGGACGCAGCCGATGGCGGGCGAAGTCCGCGGCCTCCTGGTCGGCGACGAGCCTCCCGGTGTCGATCGTGACGACCCGGTCGGCCGTGCGCGCCGCCTCCTTGGGATCGGCCGTGGCGAACAGGACCGTGCCACCCTGGGCCGTGTGGGCCCGCAGCATGCCGTGCAGCCAGCGGCTTTCCCGCGCGGAGAGCCCGCCGGCCGGATCGTCGAGCACGAGCGTGTGCGGGTCGGACAGCAGGACGCAGGCCAGGCCGAGACGGCGGTCCATTCCCCTCGACAGGGTGCCCAGGCGCTCCTCCCGCAGGCTGACCAGCCCGACGACCTCCAGGACCTCGTCGGCACGCCGGACCGGAAGGCCCGCCGCGGCGCACAGCATGCGCAGGTGACCGCGAACCGTACGGGAGGGGTGTCCCGGGACGTCGCCGAGGAGGACTCCGACCTCGCGCGACGGGTGGGCGATGCGGTGCAGGGGACGGCCTTTGAAGTAGGTGATGCCGCGCCCCTGTTGAAGTTCGAGCATGAGTCTGAGCGTCGTCGTCTTGCCCGCACCCGCCGCGCCGAGGAGAGCGGTGACACGACCGGCGTGCGCTTCGAAGGAGACGTCGTCGACGGCGGGCGGGAGGTCCTTACGGGAGTCGCTGGTCAGTCCGAAGGCCTGGATCACCCGCAGCAAGATAGCGCGTTATGTCTGTTTTTTCGGGTATCACGCCGCGCACTCGCCGACCGCCGGCCACACCTCGGCCTCTTGTTCGCCGTTCGGAACAGGGATCGGAACGAGGCGCGGGGAAGCACAGGGCGCAGGGCCGGTTCGCGAGCTGTCCCGCCCGCTGGTGGAAGTCAGACTTCCGGGCGCAGCATCGGCGGGTTGAGCAGGGTGGCGCCGCCGGCCCGGAACAGCTGGGCCGGCCGGCCGCCCTGGCGGGTCGTGGTGCCTCCGGTCGGCACGAGGAAGCCCGGGGTGCCTGTCACCTTGCGGTGGAAGTTGCGGGGGTCGAGGGCCACGCCCCACACCGCCTCGTAGACGCGGCGCAATTCCCCGACGGTGAACTCGGGCGGGCAGAAGGCGGTCGCCAGCGACGAGTACTCGATCTTGGAGCGGGCGCGCTCCACTCCGTCCGCGAGGATCTGGGCGTGGTCGAAAGCGAGCGGCGCCACCGGCTCGCCGTTACGGCCGTAGCCGCCCTGCTCCAGCAACTCCTCGACGGGCGCCCACCGGGCGTTGCTGGCGTCACCGCCCGCCCGGGGCGCGGGCAGGTCGGGGGCGAGGGCGAGGTGGGCGACGCTGACGACACGCATGCGGGGGTCACGCTTGGGGTCGCCGTAGGTCGCGAGCTGTTCCAGGTGCGCACCGTGGTCCTGGACGGGGACGGACGGCTCGTGGGCGCGCAGCCCGGTCTCCTCGGCCAGTTCGCGCGCCGCCGCCTGCGACAGATCCTCGTCGGCCCGTACGAAGCCGCCGGGGAGCGCCCAGCGCCCCTGGAACGGGGGCTCGCCCCTGCGCACCGCCAGCGCGCACAGGGCATGGCGGCGTACGGTCAGCACGACCAGGTCCACGGTGACGGCGAAGGGTGGAAAGGCTGACGGGTCGTAGGGCATGCCGCGATCATAGTCGTCTGCCTGACGATAAACACTCCCTTCGTCGGTCGCATCGATGGCTGATCCACTTCGGTCCGCCACGGGTCTCACGACTCGCCCTCCCGCCCCGTCGGTGTGGCGTCGTACGAGGTCACACTCCCAGTCGCAGGCCCTCGGCCGCCTCCTCGACCATGGCTAGTCCGATCCGGCCGACCCGTACGGAGAAGGGGGCGCCGGCGACCCGCAGTCCGGTGAGGCCGATCGCGCCGAGCGGTGCGGTGCGCACGGGCCGGAGCGTGACCGTGCCGGCCGGGACGTCGGGGCGGATGCCGGCGAGGGTGGTCAACAGCGACACCGCCGCGGCCGCCGCCGTGGCCGAGGGGCGGCAGGCCACCGGGTGGGGGACGGGAGCACCGCCTTCGCTGCGCTGTTCCCCGGCGTACATCTCGGGCAGCCGGTGGCCGAACGTCCCGGCTGCCGCCAGGATGCCCCGCAGCAGCGAGCCCGCCTCCTTCTCGTGGCCCGCGGCGGCCAGGCCGGCGACGGCGACGGCGGTCTCCGGCACGCGTACGGCGCCTGCACGGTGACCGAAGGGGTTGTATCCGGCCTCCTTGGCGGCGAGCCCGCGCAGTCCCCAGCCCGAGTCCATGGCGGCGCCGCCGAGCAGCCGGGCGAGTTGTTCGGTCCGGACCTTGTCGAGCAGTCCGGGAGCATGCTCGCCCCCGCCCAGCAGGCCGGTGTCGAGCAGGTGGACGGCGGCGGCGCCGAAGTGCGGCACCAGACGTCCATCGGGCGCCCGGGCGGCGGCCGGTCTGCCGCCGGTCCGGTCCTCGATCCAGAAGTCCTCGTCGAACGCCGTCCGCAACTGCTGGGCCCACTGCCGCAGCTCGGCGGCGCCAGGCCGGCCGGACGCGTCGAGCAGGTCGGCCCCGAGGAGTGCGGCACGGTGCGCGTGCGCCTGCGTCTCACAGCGGACGGGAGCGCCGGGCAGCGGCTCGCGCACGTATGTGCCGTCGCCCACGGCGGTGCGCAGCCAGGTCAGACAGCGCTCGGCCGCCGGCAGCAGCTCCTCCGTTTCCCGCTCCGGCAGGCCCCAGCGGCGGGCCTCCGCGAGGAGTGCGGGGAAGAGCAGGGTGGCCTCCGTGCCGGTGCAGCCGGGCGGAAGGTGCGGGCCGGCGTCCCGCAGGGGCCCTGGGATCATGCCGGATCGCGGCCCGGGCCCGGCGCGTTGGGCGCGGGCGAGGGTGCGCAGGGTGCCCGCGGCGAGCCGGGTGCCCAGCGGCAGCACCATCCGGGCCGCGACGAGGGCTTCGGCCGGGGCGAGGCCGCACCGCCAGGGGGCCCCTGCCGCGAGATGCAGGTCCGAGGGGCGCACGGGGTCGCGCAGCAGCAGGGCCTGGAGGTCGTCGATGGCGGTGCGCAACAGTGCCTCGGCTCCGGGGGCGTCGCTCGTGGCCCGCGCGGCCGCGAGGGGACTGCGCGCGGCGCGGCCCGCGGATCGGACCGGGCCCACGCCGTCCTGCCGTACCCGCAGCTCCACGCTCGCGGTGCCGCCCGGAGGCAGTTCCAGCTCCCAGCGCAGCAATCCCGCAGAGGCGAGCGCGTCCGTGGGCGGCGGATCCGCCGTGACCGACGCGCTCACGGTGGCCGAGGACCAGCGCAGACCCGAGTCGCGCACGCTCGCCGGAAGTTCACCGCCGGCACGGCCGGTGGCGATCTCCCTCAGGTCGGCGAGGTCCGTGCCGAGAGCAACCTCGAGGGGCAGGCGCAGCGGACGACGGGATGCGCTTCGCAGGGTGATCCGCTCCGTGCCGTCCGCGTCACGTGTGCGCTCCACGATCACGTCCGGGTCGGGGCCGGCCCCCGGAGACGCCCGCAGGGTGCCCACGAAACGGACGCGGTCGGCCGCGGTCATCCGGGCCTGGACGACGAGAGGTTCACGCCCTGCGACCCGGACCTGGCAACGGGAGAGCAGGCGGCGGCCCGCGCGGTAGAAACCCTCCAGTCCCCGGCCACTCAGCTGACCCTGTGCGGTGGAGATCGCCAGTCCGGGGAGAGCCGCGCAGACCATGGTGTCGTGGGTCGAGGGCAGCCCCGACGAGCGGGCGGGGGCGGGTGGCACCGCCGCCCGGGAGCCTCGGCGGACAGCCGGGGACAGGGGCGCGTCCCGGTCAGGCGAGCGCGGCGGAGAGCCTGTCACCGTGCCGGAGGAGGGTGCGGGCCTGCCGAGCGCAGCGGCGTCGCCGGTGGCGGCGGACGGAGTCGGGTGGTGCATGAGGCGGCTTCCTCTGCGCTCTTTGGGCCTCCGGCGGTTTCGGCGCCTGGCGCGGGCTCCGAAGAGGCAAGACAGGTTCAGCGGCGCGCCCCGGCCGGGCGTTCTGCCACTCAGGTGAACGCGGCGGAACTCGTCCGGGTCACGCCCGTGGCACAGGGAGCCGACCGAATGGCGGCTGCGAGGGGGCCCGGTCGGCTCGTTCACACGTCCCCCTCGGGCGTGCCCCTCGCCGGACCCCTGCCCGGCCCACCGATGTCCTGGCGGTCCGCGGCGCCGTTCGCGCGGGTGCGCGGACGGGGGCGGCCCGGCGCCCCGCAGGCACCGGGGTGCGCGCGGTCGGCCCGCGCGGTCGCCGGCCGTGTCCCGTCCCGCCCCGGCGAGGCCGGACCCGATCCGTCCGTCCGGGACCGGCGCCGGCGCCGGGATGCCGGCTGCGGTGTCGCCGACGCGCAGGAGCCGCCCGTGCCGCGGGAGCTGTCCGTCGGGACGGGGTCCATGTCATGCCCGGGAGCCGGCTCTTTGTGCCCGGTGTCGGTCTCATCCGGTTCTCCGCCGCCGGTTCCACCGGATTTCGACCACGCGCGTCCCTGGCGCTCCGTGCGCAGGCACCGGCGAACCGATTCCGGGTCCAGCCCCTCGTTGCAGGCCTGGTGGAGGAGGCGGGCGAAGAGGTAGTCGGGGTCGGCGCCCAGCGCCATCGCCAGGGCTTCGCGGGCCTCGAGGTCGTCACCGGTGGACCAGGCGACCCAGCCCGCGAGGGTGAGCGGCGCGGCGGCGTGCTCGCCGTACGGTCCGACGCAACGGCGGGCGAGCGCACGCCACAGCCGCAGTGCCGGGGCGGCCTCGTCTCCTTCCATCCACTCGGCGGCGCGGTCGCGGGTCGTGCGGTCCTGCAGGCCGAGGATCAGCTTCGCGGCTTCCTCGTATTCGAGCAGGTGGTCGTCGCGGAGGTCCGCGGGGTCCGCGCCGGCGATGAAGGGTGCCTCGGCGAACCGCCGCATGACCCGCTCGGCCAGTTCCAGGGTCTCCTCGGCCACCTCGGCCCGGCGCGCCTCGTCGAGGATCCTGGGCACCAGAGCCATGCCGGCGGCGTCCAGGGCGATCTCCTGCTCCACAGCTCCGGCGGTCTCCCAGGGAAGCAGCCTGGCCCGCATCTGCCGCAGGCTGCCGCGCACCTGGATTCCGGCGTAGGCCGCCGCGGCGGCCAGCACGGAGGTGCCGGGCAGTCCCATGGGCAGTCCGTCGTCGGGGCAGCATCCGTCGGTCGGGCAGCAGTACGACCAGAAGCGGCCGCCGGAGATGCACAGTGCCTCGATCACGGGGACGTCGAGGCGACCGCACTCGATGCGCAGCTTCTGGGCCAGCGGCTCGAGCCGCCGCATGACCTGTCGTCCCGACTCACCCTCCGCCGGCTCCTGGCAGAGGAAGGCGACCATCTGCTCCGGCTTGGCGCCCCTGCGCTCGCTGCCCGTGATCAGACCGTGGGCCAGTTGCCGGGCCGCGGACGGCCAGTCTCCGCTGCTCGGGGGGATGCCGAGCCTGGCCCGGCCGCCAAACCGGCCCCGTCCGTCCCGGTCGTGCAGTGCGACCAGGACGATGCTGTCCTCCGGCCGGTACCCCAGCAGATAGGGCAGGGCGTCGGCGAGCTCGGCCGGGGTGCGGAGCGTGACCTGGTGCTCGGGGCCGGGACGGTCGTAGGCGATGTCGCCGTTGTCGGAGGGTCCGGTCGTTTCGCTGTGATTCGTCATGCGCCGACGATCTCGCGAAATGCCGAGATCCGCTTCGGCCTGTGGATAAGTCCGAGCAGGGACACGTCAGGGTCGGGCGAGCCCGGGTGAGCGTGTCTCGATTGTCAGTGCCGTCCTGTTGTATGGGACCCATGGAGCACACGAGCAACGCCGACCTCCGGACGGCGGCCGATGCGGTTCTCGCCCGTCTCGTCGATGACGGCACGGGCACGGCACGGCTGCGCGAGGACCAATGGCGGGCGATCGAGGCGCTGGTCGCCGAGCGGCGCCGGGCCCTGGTCGTCCAGCGCACGGGCTGGGGAAAGTCCGCGGTCTACTTCGTGGCCACGTCCCTGCTCCGGGAGGCAGGGAGCGGCCCCACAGTGATCGTCTCCCCGTTGCTCGCGCTGATGCGCAACCAGGTGGAGTCCGCGGCCCGCGCCGGCATCCACGCCCGGACGATCAACTCGGCGAACACCGAGGACTGGGGCACCGTCCAGAGCGAGATCGCCGCCGGCGAGGTCGACGTGCTGCTGGTCAGTCCGGAGCGGCTCAACAACCCCGACTTCCGGGACCAGGTGCTGCCCAAGCTCGCCGCCGCTACCGGGCTGCTGGTCGTGGACGAGGCGCACTGCATCTCCGACTGGGGCCACGACTTCCGCCCCGACTACCGGCGGCTGCGCACCATGCTGACCGAACTCCCACCGGGTGTGCCCGTCCTCGCGACCACCGCCACCGCCAACGCGCGCGTGACCGCCGACGTCGCCGAACAGCTGGGAACGGGCGACGCCTCGGACGCCCTGGTGCTGCGCGGCCCTCTGGACAGGGACAGCCTGAGCCTGAACGTCCTGCGGCTGCCGGACGCCGCGCACCGGATGGCCTGGCTCGCCGACCACCTGGAGGAGCTGCCCGGCTCCGGGATCGTCTACACGCTCACCGTGGCGGCCGCCGAGGAGGTCGCCGCATTCCTGCGGCACCGCGGACACCCCGTCGCCTCCTACACCGGCCGGACGGAGAACGCCGACCGGCAGCAGGCCGAGGACGACCTGCTCGCGAACAAGGTCAAGGCCCTGGTCGCCACCTCGGCGCTCGGGATGGGTTTCGACAAGCCCGACCTCGGCTTCGTCGTGCACCTCGGCTCACCCTCCTCCCCCATCGCCTACTACCAGCAGGTGGGCCGCGCCGGCCGTGGCGTCGAGCACGCCGCGGTGCTGCTGCTTCCGGGGAACGAGGACGAGGCGATCTGGGAGTACTTCGCCTCGCTCGCCTTCCCTTCCGAGGAGTTGGTGCGCCGGACCCTGGACGTGCTCGCCCGCGCGGAGGGTCCCCTGTCGCTGCCCGCCCTGGAGCCGCTGGTCGAGCTGCGCCGTTCCCGGCTGGAGGCCATGCTCAAGGTGCTCGACGTGGACGGGGCGGTCCGGCGGGTCAAGGGCGGCTGGATCGCGACCGGCCGGCCCTGGACGTACGACGCGGAGCGGTACGACTGGGTCGCACGGCAGCGGAGGACCGAGCAGCAGGCGATGCGCGAGTACGCGGCGACCACGGGCTGCCGGATGGAGTTCCTGCAGCGCCGGCTCGACGACGACAGCGCCAAACCATGCGGCCGTTGCGACAACTGCGCGGGCGCCCGCTTCACCGCGGGCACCTCCGCGGCGGCGCTGGACGCCGCCCGCGTGGACCTCGGCCGGGCCGGTGTGGAGGTGGAGCCCCGCCGCATGTGGCCGACAGGTCTCCCGGCGATCGGCGTCGACCTCAGGGGGCGGATCCCGGCCGGTGAACAGGCCGCTGCCGGACGGGCACTGGGGCGTCTGTCGGACATCGGCTGGGGGAACCGGCTGCGGCCGATGTTCATGCCCCACGCTCCCGACGGCCCCGTACCCGAGGACGTGGCACGGGCGGTGGTGGGCGTGCTGGCCGACTGGGCGAAGGGCCCCGGCGGCTGGGCAACGGGGGTACCGGACGCGCAGCCACGCCCGGTCGGTGTCGTCACCCTGGCCTCGCGCACCCGGCCCCGGCTGATCCACTCCCTGGGCACCCACATCTCACAGATCGGCCGGCTGCCGCTGCTGGGCACGGTGGAGTACACCGAGGACACGCACCCGATGTCCCGGAGCAACAGCGCCCAGCGCCTGAAGGCCCTCGACGGAGCGCTGACCGTGCCGCCCGCGCTGGCGTCCGCCCTCGCCGAGAACGCGGGTCCGGTGCTGCTCGTGGACGACTACACCGAGACCGGGTGGACCCTGGCGGTCGCGGCCCGGCTGCTGCGAAGGTCCGGCGCCCAGGGGGTGATGCCGCTGGTTCTGGCCATTCAGGGCTGAGCCGGCGCTGTCCGCCGGGCTCCGCGCACGAAGCCGGGAGGAGCGGGCCCCGGCCCCGGACTCCAGCTCGACCTCGGACCCAGCCCCGGCCCCGAGCCGGACCCCCTCCCCGGCCCTTGATCTCCGGCGGCCGCTGCTGTGGGTGGCAGGCCGGTGACAGGGTGGTGCATCCCTCTGGACCGCTGGGGTCCTCGTGGCGTAGGAACGTGTAGGGGCAAGCGGCTCAGGCGTCGCACGGCATGACACTGGGTAGGGATATAAGCCACGGGTCATCCGATATTGGTCGGCAACCTCAATTGCTCGTTGCCGCATCCAAGTTCGACAGGAAGAATTGAAGTCCGCTCCCCGCACGGCTCGACCGTGATCAGGTAGGGCTCTGCTGCGGTGTGCGCTCCCCCGAATCCGACCCCGCCCTCAGTGTGGGCGCGTAGCCGAAGGGAGGACCGTGACCTTCGGATTCGCTCCGTCCTCGGCGGCATCGCTGTCGACGTCCGCCGCCTCCGCCCACCGCGTGCTCGAACCCGCGGAGTGGGCCGCCGCGGGCATCCCGCTGCTGCGCAACCCCCGGGAGGTCGTCAGCGGGCTGCACGCCCGGCACCGCCCCGAGCCCGCCACCGCGGTGGTCGCGGTCCTCGACGCGGATGAGCGGCTGCGGGCGAGTGCCTCGTTCGTCCGCCGTCCGGCGCTCGCCGACGGCTGGATGTTCCGCAACGCCCTGCTCTCACAGCTGCGCCGGGTCATCCCGCACGACCTGCGGCGCCGGACTCCGGTGCGCACCGCCGTGCTGCTCTACTGCCGCGAGGGCGAAGGGCGTTGGACGGAGGAGGACGGCGCCTGGATGTGGGGCCTGCGTGACGCCTGCACCCTCCACGGGCTGCGCTGCGGGGCGTACATCACGCTGACCCGGGACGGCTGGCAGGTCCTCGGGGAGGGCCGCGGCGGTCGTCGCCCGAACGCGGACTCGGCACCCGAATCCTTCGGCATCGCCGAGGCACCGCCCCCGCCGCCCCGCACCGGAGGCGCGGCCTCCGAGGTGCTGCGGCGGGCAGCGGCCCGCTGACACCGGCCGCACCACCACTGGTCCCCGGCGTCCGGGCATCGCAGACACCACTGAGCCCCGCCTCCGTGCGCCTCGCCGGCGCAGGGCTTGCCGCGGCGCTCGCCCGGGGCGCCCGCCGTCGGCCGAACCGCAGGTGCGCGCACGACGGCGGCCCCCGGTGCTCGGCGCGCTGGTCCGCGCACGCCGAAGCCCCCGCCGCATGATGCTGCCGCGGCGGGGCCGTTCCGCCTCGCCGGCCGTTCCCCCGGACGGCCAGGAAGGCCCCGGAGGCACGGAGACGGCTCAGACCCCCGCGCCGGGCACCGAGTTGATCTGCTGCGGGTCGCCGCAGACGATCAGCAGCGCGCCGGCCCGGGAGTGGGCCACGGGCAGGACCGTGGCGGCGGCGTCGGCCGGGCCACCGTTGACGGCGACCACGACCACGGGACGGGGCGCGGCACGATCGGCCACGGCGGCGTCCGTGTAGAAGACGTCGTCGCCCGCGTCGTGCTGCGCCCAGTAGGACGCTTCGCCGAAGGACAGCTCGTGGGCGGCCCAGGGGTGCGGGTCACCGGTGGTGATCACCAGCACGTCGCCGGGTGCGCGGCCCGACTCCAGGAGCAGGTCGACGGCTTCCTCGGCGGCGTCGACCGCACCCTCGGCCGAGGCCGGGATCAGCTGGATCTGCGGAGCCGCCGAGGCGGTGGGGGCAGCGGGACCCGACGGTCCGGGCTTGGTCACGGCCACGTCCCGCGGCGTACGTTGCACCGGCGGCGCGGGCCGCAGGGGACCGGGACGACCGGGGCGCGACGGAGCCGCGGGGCGGGGGCCGGGTACGGGGCGGGGGGTCGGCGCGGTACGGCCGGTGGCCGGAGTGACGCGGGGACCCTGGGCACTCTCGTGAATCTGAGGCTCCTCGGGAAGGAGAGGCATGGGCTGATATTTATCAAACGTTGGTGCGGCTCGCGCGGGCGGGTGCCACATCGGGGCGAGCGGTACGGTCAGAAATCGAAGCCGAGCTGACCCTCGATCTCCGGAACGCCTCCGTCCGCCCAGCCGCGGACCTTCTTGAGGTGCCGCCACCGGGGCAGCGCATCAAGATACGCCCACGACAGCCGGTGGTACGGGGTGGGTCCCCGCTCCGCCAGCGCGGCCTTGTGCACGGGCGACGGATATCCGGCGTTGGCCGCAAAACCGAAGTCTGCATGGTCGACACCCAGTTCGGCCATCATTTTGTCGCGGTGAACCTTGGCGATCACCGAGGCCGCCGCGACAGCCACGCAGGACCGGTCGCCCTTGATGACCGTACGGACCCGCCAGGGGGCGCCGAGGTAGTCGTGCTTCCCGTCGAGGATGACCGCGTCCGGACGGACGGGCAGGGCCTCCAGGGCGCGCACCGCCGCGAGCCGCAGTGCCGCGGTCATGCCCCGGTCGTCGATCTCCTCCGGAGAGGCGTGCCCGAGGGCGTACGCCGTCACCCACTGCCGTAGTTCCGTGGCGAGCGCGGTGCGCCGCCTGACGGTGAGCAACTTGGAGTCGGTGAGGCCCTCGGGGGGGCGGCGCAGTCCGGTGACCGCCGCGCAGACGGTGACGGGGCCGGCCCACGCACCGCGCCCGACCTCGTCGACACCGGCAATGACCTTCGCGCCGGTCGTGGCTCTGAGGGAGCGCTCGACGGTGTGGGTGGGTGGTTCGTACGGCATGGCGCCCTTAGCGTACGCCGCCCGGATCCGGCAGCGACACCCCGGTTTCCCTCAGCGACCGCAGCGTCTGGCGATCCGTCGCTCAGGGCCCGGTCGCACGTAGCAGCGGAACCATCAACTGGTCGATCATTTCCTCAAGGTCTTGATCGGTCCATTCACTCATGCACATCTTCGAGCGGTACATCATCATGGCCGGAATGGCGTCGTAGACATAGCCGTTCGCGGCGTCGGGCCGGACCTCTCCTCTCCTGATTCCACGGGTGATCACCTCCCGCAGGAGCCTGACAGTCGGCTCCACCACCCCTCCGAAGATCACCCCATGGAAGCGCTCCGCCCGAGCCGGGTCGCATTCGTGAATCACTGCACGCAGCGCGAAGCCGGGACGCGAGTACATCGCCTCCCGGGCCTGCCGGCAGAGCGCCAGCAGGTCCTCGCGCACACTTCCGAGGTCGGCCGCCTCCTCGACACGGGGCAGTCCTGCCTGCAGCGCGTCGGCGACGAGGTCCTCCTTGGACGGCCAGCGCCGGTAGACGGCGGCCTTCCCGGTCTGGGCGCCGGCGGCCACCCCCTCCATGGTGAGCCCCTTCCAGCCGACCGTGCCGAGCTGCTCCAGGGCGGCGTCAAGGATCGCGCGTTCGAGTACGGCCCCACGTCGGCGGAGAGAGGCCGCCTGAGCGGGGGCGGCCGTCCAGGGGGAGGTGACCATCTGTTGTCTCCAGGGAGCGGGGAGCGGGGACTGCGGGCATGCGGGCGCCATGCAGCAGCGGCGAGGGGACGAGCCGCACGACGAACCCTTGAGTGAACGCTTGCGTTCACTACTGGGGGCTCACTACCGCTGACGCCACAGTGAACGCTTTCGTTCACTAACGCTTTTGTGGGGGACCATGGTGACAACCTCTCAGCTGATTCAGGAACAGAAGCCGGGTGCGGCCCGCCGGGAGGGGCATCCCGGTATCGCGCTCACCGTCATCGCCGCCTGCCAACTCATGGTGGTACTCGACGCGACAGCTTGATCATGAGTCTCGGAGTCCTCCAAAAGGAGCCGAGGCTCAACGGCCCCCGAAATCTCCAGGTCAGGCAGGCCAACCGCCGTGGACACGTCCGGCACCGGAGCCGTCTCAGCGCCAGCAAGGACGACTACGACACGGCCCCAGGTCCCGTCGTCAGTCCACCTTGACCAGCGCGACATGAGGGACTTGCTTGCGCCTCGCTGCATGCGCGCAGCAGCCTCGCTCCACCCTTCCCCCGTGCGCCCCTTCCACAGGATGGCTTCGACTGCATCCCTCAGCGGAAGATCAGTCTTCTTTCCAGACCCTCGGCCAGTCTTCTTCACCAGCGGCTCAATCAGAGCCCATTCATCATCGGTAATCCCTAGGGGAATCCCCAGGCTGCTTTCCCGGAACCACGCGCCAACTGAGCATTCCTTGCCCGCCTTCTTCACCGGGACCGGCCCCTGAATCCGGACCCTGATGTCTGCCAGGTCAATCACCCCTGCCTGATCTTCAGGCGGCATGCTGGGCATTTCCGTACGGGCCAGCTCAGCCAGCGACCGAAGATCTCGCGCCCGCTGTTCGGCTGCAAGGGTTTCCAACTGCCAGGCTACGGCTTCACTCTTGAGTTTCTTCAGCCGCGCCAATTCCTCAGTCAGCGGCTTGACTGCGGCCGCAACCAAATCTTGCGCCGCCTCACCTTCCAAGCCCATCTCCGCAGCCTGCTTCGCCGTCATCCCCATGACGGCGGCAATCGCTTTTTCTTGTACTGCCATGTTGCGATCAATGTCTTCGATTCGGTCTTCATGCGCCAAATTACCTCCGAGGGTCACATCAATCCACTCAGAGGCAAGGGCCATCAATTCGTCCGGATCACCAAATATCTTGGCGGTACGGCCCCAGACCTCAGCCTCGATCTGTTCGGCGTTTATCTGACTGCACTTACATACGGGAGCCCCGGCATACTTCGGTTGCTTCCCAGAGCAGACATAGGTGCGCTCACCCGTGGAGGACTGCACTCGACCTACGTAATAGGAGCCACAAAGGCTTTCAATCCTCATAGAGAGCGGGTAAATGTTCCTCCCTTTTCGCGGTGAGCGCCGCTTTGTAATCTTCTCAGCGGCATTTTTCAGCTTCTGCACCCGCTTTTCGTCAAGCACAGGATCCAGACGAATCGTGACCGTCGCCCCGTAAAGCGGGTTTCCGTCGGAGTCAACCTTTGCACCGCGACCGTACCGGGAATCCCTTGACTCGACATCCCTGAAAACCTGGACACCCTCAAGTACGGCACGTGACATCATGCGGCATTTCAGATTTTCACTCGACCACGGCGCTCCCGAGCGAGTCACCAAACCCTCAAGATTCAACTTGGCAGCCGCGTCAGTCCAACTCAGCCCCTCATCGACGATCAGCGCATAGGCCCTGCGGACAGCGACTGCTTCACCTGTCAGACACTCACCCTCTTGATACACATCGAGGATGAGGCGACTCTGCCCTTTCACGCCCTGATCCTGGACTCGCCACCCATACGGGACAGTACCGCCCGTGTAGCCGCCCTCTTCTGCCTTTTCCTGAACACCGCCCTGCGTGCGATCTCGGATAACCTCACGCTCTTCTTCCGCGTAGTCGGCATCCTTGCGCATCTTCTTACGGCCGTCGACGGTTGTGTTGTCGTAGTCGCCCTTTACAACGGCGACGTAGACGCCAAGATCTTCAAGTTCCCAGACCCAGCGCCAGAATGCCCGCCCGGTACGACCAATCGCACGGCCTTCAGGAACTACCACGACATCGAAGGGCCGGGGGTCCTGCCGGACATCCTGCATGAGTCGCTTCAGGTCGTCTCGCTCATGCGCTTCGAGACTCCCGCTCACTCCCTCGTCGGCATAGGTGGCAATGTGTTCCCACCCCTTCTTGTGGATGTACTGCGCCGTCTTCTTACCGGTGTAGGCGATGCCGTAGCCCTTGGCCTGCTCCTCGGTCGACACTCTGAGGTAGTCGACGGCCCGGAGGTGAGCACCCTTGACAGCTGTGTCCACGACCTTGACAGCGGACGTGAGAGGATGGGTCATGTCAGTCCCTTCGCGACTGGCAGGCCAGCCTGTCGGTTGGCCCGACCCCGGAGCGCGCGCCAACGTCTCTCCGGGGTCGTTCTCTTGTGCGGCTACTTTAGCCTTCACGCCTTGCGTCGTGGCCAGGTTCCATTCCATCAACTCTCGTTCCTCTCAGAAGCATTACCTTCCTTCTCGGTCAGATGCCTGAAGAGGAGCCGGGCAAGCCGCCTGCGCTCAGCAGGACCCCAGTCAGCCGTACGCCAAACTTCCGTGACGGTGGATCCGTCGGCCCGACGATCGATCCGTTTCCGGCTCATGCCTCGAACCCCCGATCCGCCATTTCCTCACGGACCAGTTCGCGGCTTGTGGCGATCTCCTCGGCGATGCCGGCGGCGAGCCGGGCAGCACCGGGGGTGTAGCCGGAGCCGACGTAGCGCCAATTCGATTCCGTGACGACAGTCGGGTTGCCAGTCGGCTCGATATCAGCCCGCTGGTGTGCAGCTCGTTCCTCGCGCAGCGCCGTGTACGTGGTCGAGTAGCGGCGGGACTTGCTGAGGATGTGACCCCGGTGGCCAAGGCCGCGAGCCCAGGTTCGCAGTCTGAGGTGTTCCAGTTCGGGCAGGCCTCCCAGACGCCAGCAGGTGGCCATCAAGGCCCGCACGTGGGGTGTGACAACCGCCGCGTGGATGTCATCGGGACCGGTGACGCGGTAGTCCAATCCGGCACCGGTCTCGGCAGTGCCCTTGGAAACGTACTTGGCCACGTAAGCGGCCACAGCGTCATCGGTGGGTCCCTCGCCGTCCGCGAAGGCCCGGATTGGCCGTACGTCGAGCTGTCGCCCCCAGACAAGCAGTACGTCCCCGTAGGCATCTGATTCCGGGGCACGCACGTTCGCAGACACGGCAGCCGCGTGAACGGCATCAGCTAACAGTTCGGGCGTGGCCCAGGCCGGAGACGGGTCACCGGGACCGGCCGGACCATCGAGGCGGACCACCGCATGGAAGTGGATCGCCGCCCGCTTCTGGTACTCGGCCACCTTCGCGAAGGACACCACCAGGTGATCACCGAGCCGTGAGCGCGGTATCCCTGCGACGGAGGCGAGGTGACGCCGTGCGGCGGTCGTGAACCGGTCCCACAGTCGCCCCGCGTGCGCATGCCACAGCACGTGGCCCACGTAGTCGTAGCAATCAGCGCACAGTGCACGGCCCAGCACCGGGTCATCCTCAGTGTGGACCAGGCCGCAGCCGACAGAACGCCCGTGCTCACACAGACCGCCATCCCTTCGCGGTCGGCACCGCTGGCTATCTCGGAAGCGATGGACGGCTCCGAACGAGGGTGCCGTCAGAGTGACGAACAGGCGCGGCTGATCCCGGACGGCATTGGGGATGTTCTTGCCGCCCGACAGACCCGCCCGGATCAGTTGGTACGTGTCACCCGCATGCAGGTAGGCACACGGCGCGCAGACCGAGGCACGGCGGTTACGGCAGTGGACGGCCAGCCGCTCGCCCGGTTCTCCGGCGGTCGAGTAGGACGAGATCACCTCACCCGTCAGGGTGTCGTGGGTGATCGTGGAGCCGGACAGATAGACCGGATGGGCACAACCCCCGACGGCTTTGATCTGCTCCAGCAAGCGCGGAAACAGGGGGTCGTGCGCGAGGCGGATGATGTCCCGATCAGCATCGGGCAGCAGCCGCAGACGCTTCTCACGCTCCAGCGCAGCAGAGCGGAAGGTCGAATGAGTCACCTCATGCGAGGCGTTGAGCACAGGGCACCTCCAGAACAGACGGGCAGGGAGGAGCGCGAGCCGAGGCGCGGGCGTGAGTCATGTCTGATGTCCTTTGGATGCGAAGTGATGAAGTGTCAGGTGTGAGTGTGAGAGCGTGTCGAGGCGGCGTGAATGAGAGCGAAGACAGAGAAGGCAGAAGAAGTATGTGATGTCTGCTGAAGAAGTCTGTGTCTAAGTTTGTGTATGAGAATCGCCGAAAGGGCTCGTCGCTCGAACACCCATGATCGCATGAGCGCCAACCCAACGCGAGCGAATTTCGGTCGAGGGCAGGGCACTTGAACCGACATGGCGGGCGGCCTGCGTGTGACTGGAGGGGGCGCGGTCAGCCGGTAACGCCCCGGACCATGTGCCTGCGGAAGCCGTGTCGGAATCTTTCTTCACTTACTCCAGGCGGCCCGCCTTCGGCGGACCGCGCGCGCTGGCGGCCGGGGCCGCCGCCGCTCCCTGTCTCCGCCACCGCTGCGGCGGCCCCGCCACTCAGCGCGCAGTACGAACAAGGCGGACACACAGCCGGAATACCGATCAAGCCCGTTCCAAGTGCCGGGCGGCTTGCGCTCCCCTCCCCGGCGTGCGGCCTTCGGCCGGTCCGGTCCGGGGTGCCGCCGCCCGGCACGAGACTCAGGTGTGAGCTGCCCGCTAGGGCCAAGCGTGCTCACCCTCGTGCCCCTCGAACAGGCCGCACACGACGTTGTCCACCCGTGTCTCATCCCCGAACCGGCGCACCATGCACGGATTGCGCATCTCCACTCCCGAGCGCCACCACACCCACGTCATACGGCCCGTGGCGTCCTGCGCTTCCACGATCCCCGCCGCATGATCAGGCCCCTCATGCGCCTCCAGTTCGCAGCGCAGCACCAACGCGGGAGAGACGTCCGGTTCCACCCCCGCCACGCGGCACGCTTCCGCCTGCATCTCCGGCGGGGGCGCGAACTGATCATCGCAGTGCTTCACATGCACCTCACTGAGTAACCGAACATGGACAGCCCCAGCACGGACGATGCCGGGGAGTAAACCCTCTTGGGCTGGGGCCGACGGCCTACGAGGCTTTAGACAGCCACCATGGGGCGAGCCTCTAAGAACAGGGGGCCGATCGGGCTATCGCGGGCAGGTCCCAAAGACTGCCCGATCCGCTGGCGAGCGTAAGGCCCCCTGTTCACTCGCCCCATGGCAGCTCCCGTCCAAAGCCTCTACGGCCGGCGGTGCGCCACACCGCGCCACTACCTGCGGAAAGACCCGCCCCGCCGGGGCTTCTCTGAGTCGGGGGAGTCTCGTCAGCTACGTCCGGCGGGGACGGGAGATCTACGGCAGCGGGGAACCGGACGCGGCAGCGACGCCCAGCACGAAGCCGCACGAGCCAGAGACCATGATGATCAGCAGCGGGCCCGTGAAGAGGGCCAACCAGCTCACCACCCGGCGCATCACGCGTGCCGCCAAGTGCGCCACGGGCGCATGATGATCTCCCGGAACGTGTGGTGCGAAGGGTGCCGCAGTGCTCTAACACCCAGCTCTGCCCGTCCGCGAAGTCCTCGCTGCCGTCCGAGGACTCACCGCACACCGCGCACTCCATCGCGTACGTGGTCGGCTCCGCATCCGGCTCACGGTCCGGAGTGAGCGTCCACGTCTCATGGCGAATCACCGACCGGACGCTCACCGCTCCCGCTCCGCTCGCAGGTTGGCCGCCTTCACGTTCGCGCTGAGCCGCTCCGCAGGAGTAGCCGGGCGGATCACGGCGGGGTTCGCCTCCCATTCCCGGCCACCACCCACCGGGCGCAGCATGGCGTACGGACCGGCCATGTCCTGATACTCCCCGACTTTCCGTCTTGCCGGGTCGTACATCAGTTCTCCGCGCTCAGGGACGGCCGTTTGTGCTGTGCTGCTTTGAGTCGCCATGTCAATGACGCTACGTAGTGACGCGAATGCACCTCAATGGCACTTTGGCGAGGTGTCAGAGCGAAGTGCCACAGGGCGTCACAACGGGACGCCGATCGCGTCGGCAAGGCTCCGCATCTCCGGGGTGAGAGTGCGCCGCCGACCGATCACTCGGCCGAAGATGTCCCGCGCGTAACGCTGGTTGGGCAGCCATTGAGGAGCGTCCGCGCGGATGCCCTGAAGGACTTCTACGGTCTTCGCGTAGTCGTGTGATCGGGCGTGCGCCTCCGCGACATCCAGGAGGTGACGGTTGCGGTTGTTGGATGTGGGGCGCATACCGCCCGTCGGGATACGTGCCGAAAGCTTGAGCACCAAGTCAGGCTTATCAACGATCATGGCGTTCTCGGCCCGTTTCAGAGCCACCGTGACCGGGCCGAACGCCTGCAAGAAGTCGTCACGTGGAGCGAACTCCCGCCCCATCGCGACCGCCGCCGAGTTGGCGTAGCGCAGCGCGTCCTCAGCCTCTCCCGGCCGGTTGTCCCGAATCGCCGCAGCGGAGGCCCGGAGCAGCAGCCAGCCCCACGCGCTCAGCTCCGCCGGAGTCGCCCGCGAAATGCGAGGTTCCACGTCGTCCGCCCACCGCGTGGCCAGTTCGCGTGCCTCAGCCAGACGACCACGCCGCAGCAGCAGCCAGCACTGTGTGTTGACCGTTGCCGCTCCTTGAAGCCGGTCCGAGGCATCTTCCAAGGATCGGGAAAGGGCGATGTCAGCAGCCTCGAACTGCCGAGTTTGAGTGAGCAGCCACCCTGTGAGCTGTGCGAGCCGCACGCGCACCTCCCGACCCTCCGCGCCTGTCTCGGCGACGAGGTCAGCGTCCCGCAGCAAGGGCGGAAGGATGACGCTCAGCTCCGCGAAACGATCGCTGGAGAACAACGGCAGGGCGGATTCAAGGGCGTGCCGCACGCCGTCCACGGTCGGCTCTTCGGCCATCCCGTCCGCACGCACAGGAGCCACGAGCGCACGCCGGACGCCTTCCCAGCGATCATCCGCCCCCGGCGCCGCTTCCGGCTCGTCCTCATGGTCGGCGAGGAGGTTTGTCGTCGGCACTCGCAGCGCGTGTGCCAGTTGGCGCGCGGTCTCCAGACGCGTGTCAGCCCGCTCCCCCTGCTCCAACTTCCTGATCAAGGACAGGGACACGCCGGACTCGCTCGCAAGCTGACGTTGCGTCATGCCACGTCGCTTGCGTACTTCCTGGAGCCGCTTGCCAATGTCGGCACTCATGATTCGAGCGTACGGCGCCCGCAGCATTACCGCAGGCTTCCGGCCACTCCTCACGCCACGCGGGGCAGAAGCTCCGTGCGAAGCCTCCGCCCCGAACCAAGGGCTGCCGTCAGCGGGCAAGCTGAACTCGGAACCTCAGAACACATGGCCCGACGCTTCCCGACGCGACGATCGTGAACATCGCACTCCCGCACATTCAAGACGCGCTCAAGTTCAGCACGACCGACCTCACCTGGGTCGTCAGCGCGTACACGCTCACCTTCGGTGGTCTGCTGCTCCTCGGTGCCCGGGCCGGTGACATCCTGGGCCGCCGCCGGGTCTTCATGACCGGCATCCTGCTGTTCACCTTCGCCTCGCTGCTGGGCGGACTCGCCCAGGAACCCTGGCAGTTGCTGGCCACGCGCGCCCTGCAGGGCATGGGTGGCGCGATCGCGTCGCCGACCTCGCTGGCGCTCATCACGACGACCTTCTCCGAAGGCCCGGAACGGAACCGGGCCTTCGGCGTCTTCGCGGCGGTCTCCGCGGGCGGCGGCGCCATCGGACCGCTCGCCGGCGGCACGCTGACCGAGTGGCTCGACTGGCGCTGGGTGCTCTTCGTCAACGTGCCGATCGGTGTGCTGATCGCGCTGCTCACACCGCTCTACATCAACGAGTCCCAGCGCCACCCCGGGCGGTTCGACTTCGCGGGCGCACTCACCTCGACGGCGGGCATGGCGGCCCTCGTCTACGGGTTCATCCGCGCCTCGGAGGACGGGTGGCGGGACCGTCTGACGCTCGGGTCCTTCGCGGCCGCGGTGGTGCTGCTGCTGCTGGCCTTCACGCTCACCGAGCGGCGGGCCAAGGAGCCCATCACCCCGCTGCGGATGTTCGCCGACCGCAACCGCACGGGCACGTACGTCATCATGCTCAGCCTGGCCGCGGCGATGTTCGGGATGTTCTTCTGCATCGTGCTCTTCGTGCAGAACGTGCTGGGGTACAGCCCGATCAAGGCCGGGGTCGCCTTCCTTCCGGTCACCGTGGCCATCGCGGTCGGCGCGGGTCTGTCGCAGCGCTTCCTTCCGGTGCTCGGGCCCAAGCCCTTCATGCTCACCGGCTCGGCGTTCGTGGTGATCGGGCTTGTCTGGCAGACCTTCATCAGTCCCGGCAGCTCCTACCTCGGCGTGGTGCTCGGACCGATGCTGGTGTTCGGCTTCGGCATGGGGCTGAACTTCGTGACCGCGACGGTCACCGCGGTCTCGGGTGTCGCCCAGCACGAGGCGGGTGCCGCCTCCGGTCTGCTCAACGCCACCCAGCAGGTGGGGGGTTCGCTCGGACTGTCCATCCTGACCACGGTATTCGGCTCGGCCAGCAAGGACGAGGCGAACAAACAGCTGCCGAAGTTCCTCGCCGACGGGTCGGCGCAGCAGAAGGCGGAGTTCGCCAAGACCCACCAGCTGCCCGCGCCCTGGGGACACGAGGTCCTGCCCCAAGGGATCTCCACCGCATTCGTCCCGGCCGCGGCGATGGCCGCGCTCGCCCTGGTCACCGCCTGGCTGGTGATCCGGGTCCGCAAGAGCGATCTCGAGGCTCTGGCCGGAACGGCGGGTCCGGGGACCGGCTGACACACGGCCACCACGGGCCGGGGCGTGGCGGGCCGGTTCGCCGGCGGGCACCACGGGGGCCCGCCGGCGGACGTCCGGCCGGCCCCGACGGACGCCCGGCCGGAGTCCGCCCCTTGGCAACCCACGAGGCCGGCCCGGTGCACCGGCTCCGCCTGTCCGGGCTGGAGCGGCCGAGGCCACCCGCCGCATCCCGGCCGTGACGGCCCGGAGGACGCAGACGGCGCAGACGCAGATGCGGACGGCGTAGACGCAGACGCAGACGGCGTAAACGGCCGCGGCTAGCGGCTCGACAACCGGAACCAGCCACCACCGCACGACCGACCACCCCCCTGCGTCCCGCGCCCCCGTGCCCCCTGGGCTGTCACCGGCCCCTGCACGACCACGCGTCGTGGGGCCGCTGCCGGTACAACGACCACCTGTCACACAGAGTTCCCGCCGAACACGGAGAGTTCGCAGAACGGGTCCGAGTCCGAGTTCCGAGTCGGAATCGGGATCGGAATCGGAGCTGGAGTCGAAGTCAGCCGACGGCCGGAACCCACTCCGGCAGTGTCTCCGTGCGCCGGGCCCACTCCGCGGGCGGGGCCCCCGCCTTCCCCGAGGCGAGCACACCGCCCACGATGGCGCACGTGGTGTCCACGTCACCGCCGGCCTGGGCGGTGGTCCAGAACGCGTCCTCGAAGTCCCCGAGATGCCGGGCGGCCGACCACAGCGCGAAGGGCACCGTGTCGTGGGCCGTCGTGCGCCGTCCACAGCCCAGCACCGCGGCGACGGTGACCGCGTCGTCGTAGTCGAGCATGTCGCGGGCGCGCCGCAGGCCGGCACCCACGGCGCTCCTGGCCGGTACCAAGGCGAGGACGCCGTCCAGCAGGGCCTCGGCGCTCGGCGGGCCGCCGGGGGCGGCGGCCAGCGCGGCGGCCGCGGCGACGGCCATGGCGCCGACCACGGCCTCGCGGTGCTGGTGCGTCGGGTAGGCGGAGATCTCGGCCTGGTGGACGGCCTGCTCCGGGTCGTCCGCGTACCAGGCGCCGAGCGGGGCGGTGCGGGTCGCGGCGCCGCTCCCCCACGATCCGTGACCCTTGAACAGCGCGGGAGCCAGCGCGCGCCAGTCACCGCCCGCCCGGACCTCCTCCAGCAGCCGCGCCGTGCCCGCGCCGTAGCCCCGGTCCGATCCGTGGTTCTCGGCGAAGGACCGCGCCAGGGCGTCCTGGTCGACGCGGTGGTGGGTGACCAGCACGGCGACCACGGAGCAGGCCATCTCCGTGTCGTCCGTCCACCGCCACGGGCCGGACGGCAGCTCCCGGCGCCTGAGCAGCGGGTAGTTCGCCGGGACGAAGAACTGCGAGCCCAGCGCGTCCCCCACCGCGAGTCCACGCAGGCCCGACAGGGCGCGCTCCAGGCGCCCGGCGGGCACGGAGTCAGGGGTCATCGCTCAGCCACTCCATCCGCTGATCCCGTAGGGTTCCGGATCCCGCCATCGTTCGAACGGCCGGTCCAGCGTGTACTTGCCGTCGCCCCCGAGAACGAGCATCCGCATCTCCGCGTTCCCCGGATTCGACAGCGACTCGAATTCCGCGACGGTCCAATGGAACCAGCGCATGCAGAACAGCCGCATCGCCAGGCCGTGCGTCACCAGGAGCACGTTCGGCGGGTGGTCGGGGGCCTCGAAGCTGCGGAAGAGGCTCTCCAGGAAACCGCCCACCCGGTCGTATACGTCGGCTCCGGACTCCCCCTGGGCAAAGCGGTAGAAGAAGTGCCCGTAGGCGTCCCGGTAGGCCTTCTGGAGGCGTACGTCGTCGCGGTCCTGCCAGTTCCCCCAGTCCTGCTCGCGCAGCCGGGGCTCCTCGCGCACCCGTATGAGGTCGGGGTCCAGGTGGAAGGCGCGCAGGGTCTCGTGGGTGCGACGGTAGGGCGACACGTACACGCTCACGCGCTCACGCCCGAACACCTCCCGCACTTCCTTGCCCGTCTCCTCCGCCTGCTGCCGGCCCCGCTCGGTCAGGGCCAGTGCGTGGTCGGGCTCGCGTTCATACACGGAGTCATCAACATTGCCCGTTGACTCGCCGTGCCGGACAAGGACGATGCGCCGTGGTCGTGCCATGCCAGAACACTAGATCGGGTGACGGCCGATCGAGGACTCGAGCGGCGCTCGTACGGCGTAGGTCACACGGATTGTGCATCGTGTACCACACTGGGCACACGATGTGCCGGTCCGGGAATCAAACCGTCCAGGTGGGCTCCAGCTCCACGATGTCGCCCGTGAGGGCCGCGAC
The DNA here is from genome assembly GCF_044334385.1 of Streptomyces sp. NPDC020801. NCBI lineage: Bacteria > Bacillati > Actinomycetota > Actinomycetes > Kitasatosporales > Streptomycetaceae > Streptomyces > Streptomyces sp. NPDC020801. Next base: position 74,827 of record NZ_JBIRST010000011.1, on the reverse strand, counting down.
GTCCGCCTCGGTCTGGGCCCGCAGCGCGAGCCGCTCCACGCGCTCCGTGCGGTACTTGCCGTGCTCCGCGGAGGACTGCCACATGGAGAGCACCAGGAACTCGCTGCCCGGCGCCTCGCCGAACAGGCCGCGGACCATGCCGGGCGAGCCGGCCATCGCCGGGTTCCAGACCTTCTCCTGCATCTGCGTGAAGTGCTCGGCGCGCTCCTGGTGCACCCGGCACAGGGCCACCCGCAGCAGGTCGGCGTCGGTGAAGCGCGGTTCGAACCCGGTCTTCACATCGAACCGGTAGTCGAACAGCCGGACCTGGGCGTCCTTGAAGGTGCCGGTCTGTGCCGCTGCCAGCCGGTCGTGGGAACGAGCCATGAAGGAGTCGTAGAAGGCGCGGCTCTCCCAGAACGCGAAGGTGTGCGCGACACCCGGCCGCCGCCGGCTCCAGCCACCCCCCTGCCCCCGAAACCCCGGCTCCCCCAGAAGCCCCGCCCACTTTCGCTGCCCCCGCTCGAAGCCGCGGCGATCCACCACGGTGCAGCGAATCCACTTGACCAGCACCGCGCCATCGTAAGGCCCAGGAGCGTGGCCTCGGTCACTCTCGTGGGGACAGCGCCCGCGCAGGCGCCCCCGCGTGCGTGGCACGATGGACAACGAGCGCCCACGATCCGAGAGTTGGGGCACAGGGGCGCACGGGGACCGGGAAGGGGGAGTCCGGTGAGCGGGCTCAGCAAGGGGATCCGCAAAGTCGAGGTGGCGCTCAAGTGGGACCCGAGTCCCGCGGGGCAGCCGCCCACCGATCTGGACGTCGTCGCCGCCACCTACCTGGCGGGCGATCCGTACGGTGCTCCCGCCTATGTGGTGCACTTCGACAGCCGCTCGCCCGACGGCACGATCCATCTGGACCGGGACAGCAGGGACGGCATGGGCTTCGGCTGGGACGAGGTCATGACCCTGGAGCTGGAACGCCTCGCCGAGCGGTACACGCGCGTGGTGGTCGGCGTCGTCATCCAGCAGCGCGCCGCGCACCGCACCTTCGTCGACGTGCTCGGCCCGGGGCTGCGCATCCGGGAGGGCTACACCGTCCTCGCCGAGGACGACTTCGGCGGGGTGCCCGGGGCGACGGCGGCGGCGGTCGCCGAGTTCGTGCGCGACGAGCCGGGGAACTGGGTGTTCCGCCCGGGCGTCCACGGCTTCGAGGACGACCCGGCAACGTTCACCCGCAGCATGGGCCGCGCGCACCTGCAGTAGCCGGAGCAGCCGCGCGGCCGGTCCGCGCCACCCTCCGGCCGCCCCGGCACGCGTAAGGGGCGCCGGCCATGGGCCGGCGCCCCTTACCTCAGGACGTCTCCGTCAGCTCGGCCGCGTCAGCTGCAGCCGCTCGTGGAGCCGCAGCCCTCGCAGATGTAGCAGGAGCCGGCCCGCTGCATCTTCGTGCCGCAGGAGAAGCACAGCGGGGCGTCGGCCTGGATGCCCAGCTGCATCTCCACCAGTTCGGCGCTGGTGTGCGCCTGCTTCGGGGCGGGCTTGGCCGCCTCGACCTCGGCCATCGGCGTGGCGACGGCCTTCAGGTCGGTCTGCCGGGGCGCCGACTGGGCCAGGCCCTCGACGTCGACCTCCTCGTCGGCCGGCTCGTAGGAGCCGGTCTCGAGGTGACGCTGACGCTCCTCGGCGGAGTGGATGCCGAGCGCGGAGCGCGTCTCGAAGGGCAGGAAGTCCAGCGCCAGGCGGCGGAAGATGTAGTCGACGATCGACTGCGCCATCCGCACGTCCGGGTCGTCCGTCATACCGGCCGGCTCGAAGCGCATGTTGGTGAACTTCGAGACGTACGTCTCCAGCGGCACGCCGTACTGCAGGCCCACCGAGACGGCGATGGAGAAGGCGTCCATCATGCCCGCGAGGGTCGAGCCCTGCTTGGACATCTTCAGGAAGACCTCACCGAGACCGTCGTCCGGGTAGGAGTTGGCGGTCATGTAGCCCTCGGCGCCGCCGACGGTGAAGGAGGTGGTGATGCCGGGACGGCCCTTCGGGAGGCGCTTGCGGACCGGGCGGTACTCGACGACCTTCTCGACCGCGGTACGGATGGTGTCCTCGGCCTTCTCGGTGATCTCGGCCTTCTCCTCCTCCTTCTTCTTGGCGGAGAGCGGCTGGCCGACCTTGCAGTTGTCGCGGTAGATGGCGAGCGCCTTGACGCCCAGCTTCCACGCCTCGAAGTAGATCTCCTCGACCTCCTCGACGGTCGCCGTCTCCGGCATGTTGACCGTCTTGGAGATGGCGCCGGAGATCCACGGCTGGATCGCGGCCATCATGCGGACGTGGCCCATCGGGGAGATGGCGCGCTCGCCCATGGCGCAGTCGAAGACCTCGTAGTGCTCGTGCCTGAGGCCGGGGGCGTCGATCACGTTTCCGTGCTCGGCGATGTGGGCGACGATCGCCTCGATCTGCTCCTCCTGGTAACCCAGGCGGCGCAGGGCCTGCGGGACGGTGCCGTTGACGATCTGCATCGATCCGCCGCCGACCAGCTTCTTGAACTTGACCAGCGCGAGGTCCGGCTCGACACCGGTGGTGTCGCAGGACATGGCCAGGCCGATGGTGCCGGTCGGGGCGAGGACGGACGCCTGGGAGTTACGGAAACCGTTCTTCTCGCCGAGGCGCAGCACGTCCTGCCAGGCCTCCGTGGCGGCGGCCCACACCGGGGTGTCCAGGTCGTCCATGCGGGGGGCCGTGGCGTTGGCGTCGGCGTGCTGCTTCATGACGCGCTGGTGCGGCTGGGCGTTGCGCGCGTAGCCGTCGTACGGGCCGACCACCGCGGCGAGTTCGGCGGAGCGCTTGTAGGCGGTGCCGGTCATCAGGGAGGTGATGGCACCGGCCAGCGCGCGGCCGCCGTCGGAGTCGTAGGCGTGACCGGTCGCCATCAGCAGGGCGCCGAGGTTGGCGTAGCCGATGCCGAGCTGGCGGAAGGCGCGGGTGTTCTCGCCGATCTTCTGCGTCGGGAAGTCCGCGAAGCAGATCGAGATGTCCATCGCGGTGATGACCAGCTCGACGACCTTCGAGAAGCGCTCGACCTCGAAGGACTGCTTGCCCTTGCCGTCGTCCTTGAGGAACTTCATCAGGTTCAGCGAGGCCAGGTTGCAGGACGTGTTGTCCAGGTGCATGTACTCGCTGCAGGGGTTCGAGCCGTTGATCCGGCCGGACTCCGGGCAGGTGTGCCAGTGGTTGATGGTGTCGTCGTACTGGATGCCCGGGTCGGCGCAGGCCCAGGCGGCCTCGGCCATCTTGCGGAAGAGGGACTTGGCGTCGACCTCCTCGATGACCTCGCCCGTCATACGGGCGCGCAGGCCGAACCTGCCGCCCTGCTCGACCGACTTCATGAACTCGTCGTTCACACGGACGGAGTTGTTGGCGTTCTGGTACTGGACGGACGTGATGTCGTCGCCGCCCAGGTCCATGTCGAAGCCCGCGTCGCGCAGGGCGCGGATCTTCTCCTCCTCCTTGACCTTGGTCTCGATGAAGTCCTCCACGTCGGGGTGGTCGACGTCGAGGATCACCATCTTGGCGGCGCGGCGGGTTGCTCCACCGGACTTGATGGTGCCGGCGGAGGCGTCGGCGCCACGCATGAAGGAGACGGGTCCGGAGGCGTTGCCGCCGGAGGACAGCAGCTCCTTGGAGGAGCGGATGCGGGAGAGGTTCAGGCCGGCGCCGGAGCCGCCCTTGAAGATCATGCCCTCTTCCTTGTACCAGTCGAGGATCGACTCCATGGAGTCGTCGACGGACAGGATGAAGCAGGCCGAGACCTGCTGCGGCTGCGGGGTGCCGACGTTGAACCACACGGGGCTGTTGAAGCTGAAGATCTGGTGCAGGAGGGCGTAGGCCAGCTCGTGCTCGAAGATCTCGGCGTCGGCGGGCGAGGCGAAGTACTTGTGGTCCTCACCGGCCTTCCGGTACGTCTTCACGATGCGGTCGATCAGCTGCTTCAGGCTGACCTCGCGCTGCGGGGTGCCGACGGCACCGCGGAAGTACTTGCTGGTGACGATGTTGACCGCGTTCACCGACCAGAAGTCGGGGAACTCGACGCCACGCTGCTCGAAGTTGACCGAGCCGTCGCGCCAGTTGGTCATGACGACGTCCCGGCGCTCCCAGGCCACCTCGTCGTACGGGTGTACTCCGGGGGTGGTGTGGATGCGCTCGATGTGCAGTCCCTTGTTCCCCGCCTTGCCGCCCTTGGCTCGGGAACCTCGTGCCGGACCGCTCGCCGTCTCTGTCATGCCGCCTCCCTCTACGGGCGAAAACGCCCTGAAGTGCCCCGATGTTCCGGAGACACGGTGTTCTGTCTGATGTTGCGGGAACCGTTGTCACTTTCGCCCGCAACCGTCTTCCTCGCCGCCGCGGGCCGGGCCCGGACGCACGGTCCTGGCCGGCCCGCCGATCAGTCGGCGGCGGCTGCGGGCACGGGGACCTCGGTCGCCCCTCCGCACCCGCGATCGTCTTCCCGGCTCCTCGCGACGCCGTCGCCTCCGCCGTCGCCGCCGTCCTCGTGTTCCGCGGCGGGGCGTCGCGCCCCTTGCCTCAGTTCCGCGATGGCGGCCTCGAAGTCCTCGAGCGAGTCGAACGCCCGGTACACGGACGCGAATCGCAGGTAGGCGACGAGGTCGAGCTCCTGCAAGGGGCCGAGTATGGCCAGTCCCACGTCGTGAGCGGCCACCTCGGCGCTTCCACTGGCCCGCACGGCCTCCTCGACCCGCTGGCCGAGCTGGGCGAGTGCGTCCTCGGTGACAGGCCGTCCCTGGCATGCCTTGCGCACACCATTGATGACCTTGGTACGGCTGAAGGGCTCGGTGACTCCGGACCGCTTGACCACCATGAGCGAGCACGTCTCCACGGTCGTGAACCGACGGGAGCAGTCAGGGCACTGGCGGCGCCTGCGGATCGACGTGCCGTCGTCCGTCGTACGACTGTCGACGACGCGGCTGTCGGGGTGCCTGCAGAAGGGGCAGTGCATGGACTCCAACCCTCCTCACAGCAGACTCAATAGCCTCGCCGGGCCCCAGGAGCCCCGCGAAGCAGCCCCAAGCATAGGCGATGATCGGCGGGCCGAAGACCGGGGGGAACACAACTTGTGGGCTGCTGTAGCCATCCAACCACTAGATGTGGGGATTGGCTCGTACATGCACATCCATACGCGCGTGTCGCACGCGGGCGGTCACGAGCCGTCTGCCCGCGCCACCACGGAAAACACGCCGGTGCACAGCCGTACCACCCGGACACTTGCGGAGATACCGTGGGCGCCGCACGGAGGACGCGCGGGACTTCCGGGCGGGCGGGAACCGGCCCCCGGTTGACGGGAGGCCGGATGGCAGACTGGGCGGCACCCCGCGAGGTGGCCACCCCAGCGGCGAAAAGTACGGCGATGTGCCTTTCGGCCGCCAGGGAATCCGTCGGCTATACACCCGGACACATGATCAAGTCAGGCAATCCGCGGTTTTTCACTCGAACGTGTGTTTGGCGCAACCTTTCGAAAGCAACTACCGTTGTGCCGGAGGGAGACCATCGAGAGGGGCCGACGACGTGACCACCACCGCAGACAGTGCCACCATCACTGCCCAGGACCGCTCCCAGGGCCGACTCGAGCCGGTGCATGCGATGAACGAAGCCGTGAATCCCGAGGGGCACAAGCGCTCCCTGCCGGGCCGACCTCCAGGCATCCGGGCGGACAGCTCGGGCCTGACCGACCGGCAGCGCCGGGTCATCGAGGTCATCCGGGACTCCGTGCAGCGGCGGGGCTACCCGCCGTCCATGCGCGAGATCGGCCAGGCGGTCGGCCTCTCCAGCACCTCCTCGGTCGCACACCAGCTGATGGCACTCGAGCGCAAGGGATTCCTGCGCCGCGACCCGCACCGCCCGCGCGCCTACGAGGTCCGCGGCTCTGACCAGGCCACCACCCTGCAGCCCACGGACACCGTGGGCAAGCCGGCCGCGTCGTACGTCCCGCTGGTGGGCCGGATCGCCGCCGGTGGCCCGATCCTCGCCGAGGAGTCGGTCGAGGACGTCTTCCCCCTCCCCCGGCAACTGGTCGGCGACGGTGAGCTGTTCGTCCTCAAGGTCGTCGGCGACTCGATGATCGAGGCCGCCATCTGCGACGGCGACTGGGTCACGGTCCGCCGCCAGCAGGTCGCCGAGAACGGCGACATCGTGGCCGCCATGATCGACGGCGAGGCCACCGTCAAGCGCTTCAAGCGCGAGGACGGCCACGTCTGGCTCCTCCCGCACAACGCGGCGTACGAGCCGATCCCGGGCGACGACGCGACCATTCTCGGCAAGGTCGTGGCGGTGCTGCGGCGCGTGTGAGAGCCGCGGCGGGCGGGCCGACCCGCCCGCCTCCTGATCGGGCCCCGGGACCCCTGCGCCGGTTCCGGGGCCCTGTGCTGTCCGGGCGGCCTCTGGCGTGTGGAGGCGTGGGACGACGTGCGCGCTCCAGCCGTGCAGGGCCTGGTCACGGGCCTTTTGGATCGCGGGGTAGCCCGACCCGGCGCCGGGTCGGGCTACCCCGCGATCACTTCGCCGCCGTCTGCTGCTCCTCGCCCTGCCGCGCCGCCGCATCGATGGCTGCCAGGGACTTCCGCACCTGGTTGCGGTCCGTGGTGCACCAGAAGTCGGGCAGCGACGCCTTCAGATAGCTGCCGTACCGGGCCGTGGCCAGCCGTGGATCCAGTACGGCGACCACGCCGCGGTCCCCCGAGGCGCGTACGAGACGCCCGGCACCCTGGGCCATGAGCAGCGCCGCGTGGGTGGCGGCGACCGCCATGAAGCCGTTCCCGCCGGCGTCCTCGACGGCCTTCTGCCGGGCGCTCATCAACGGATCGTCGGGACGAGGGAACGGGATCTTGTCCATGACGACCAGCTGACAGCTGGGGCCGGGGACGTCGACGCCCTGCCAGAGGGACAGCGTGCCGAAGAGACACGTCCTCGGGTCCGCCCCGAAGTTCTTGATCAGTTCGCCGAGCGTCTCCTCGCCCTGCAGCAGGATCGGGAACTCGGGGATGCGGCTGCGCAGCTCCTCCGCGGCGAGCTGGGCGGCCCGCATCGAGGAGAACAGACCGAGCGTCCGGCCGCCCGCCGCCTGGATCAGCTCCGTCAGCTCGTCGAGCATGTCCCCGCGGTCGCCGTCCCGCGCGGGACGCGCCAGGTGCTTGGCGACGTACAGGATTCCCTGCCTGCGGTAGTCGAAGGGCGAGCCGACGTCCACACCCTTCCACTGCGGGACGTCATCGCCTTCCGTGCCCTCCGGAGCAAGGCCCAGGGACGCGCCCACGCCGTTGAAGTCGCCGCCGAGCTTGAGGGTGGCGGAGGTCAGGACGACCGAGCGGTCCGCGAACAGTTTCTCCCGCAGCAGACCCGACACGGACATGGGCGCGACGCGCAGCGATGCGCCGAAGCGGTCGTGGCGCTCGTACCAGACGACGTCCCACTCGGAGCCGTTGGTGATCCGCTCCGCCACGTCATGCACGTTCTCCACGGAGGCCAGTGCCTGCTTGCGGACCGCGTCCTCGTCCTGCACGGACTTGTCGCGGGTCGCACCGAGTGCCGAGATCACATTGCGGGAGGCGTCCCGCAGCGCCAGCAGCGCGTAGCCGAGGTCCTCCGGGATCTCCTCCAGACGGCCGGGCAGGGCGAGCTCCATCAGCCGCTCGAAGCCCTCGGCGGCGGTCTGGAGCTGGTCGGCGGCCTTCTCGTTGACCAGTTTCGCGGCGCGGCGCACCGCACGGTTGACCTGGCCGGGCGTGAGCTCACCGGTGGCGACGCCGGTCACCCGGGAGACCAGTTCGTGCGCCTCGTCGACGATCAGCACCTCGTGCTGCGGCAGGACCGGCGCGCCCTCGATGGCGTCGATCGCGAGCAGCGCGTGGTTGGTGACGACGACCTCGGCGAGCTTGGCGCGCTCGCGGGCCATCTCGGCGAAGCACTCGGCGCCGTAGGCACACTTCGAGGCGCCCAGGCACTCCCGGGAGGAGACCGAGACCTGTGCCCAGGCCCGGTCGGACACACCGGGGCTGAGGTCGTCACGGTCGCCGGACTCCGTCTCGTCCGACCAGTCACGCAGCCGCAGCAGGTCCTGGCCCAGCTTGCTGGTGGGCGCGGCCGCCTCGAACTGGTCGAACAGTCCCTCCTCCTCGTCCTGTGGCACGCCCTCGTGCAGACGGTGCAGACAGAGATAGTTCGACCGGCCCTTCAGCATCGCGAACTCGGGGCGGCGGCGCAGCAGTGGGTGCAGGGCGTCGACCGTGCGCGGCAGGTCCCGCTCGACGAGCTGGCGCTGCAGGGCGAGGGTGGCGGTCGCCACGACGACCCGTTCCCCGTGGGCGAGCGCCGGCACGAGATAGCCGAGGGACTTTCCGGTGCCGGTGCCGGCCTGGACCAGCAGATGCGAGCCGTCGTCGATCGCGTCCGCGACGGCTTGGGCCATGGTCACCTGGCCGGGGCGCTCCGTGCCGCCGACGGCGGTGACGGCGGCATGCAGGAGTTCGGGGAGTGAGGGCTTCGTCATAGCGCGACCACCCTAAGGCTCGGCACTGACAAACGGGCGATCAAGGCGGGGACCTGGGCGGTGACGAACAATGCAGTGGCCCGCCCTCACAGCAGATGACGCAGGGGCCGGTCCCGGACCATCAGGGCGGCCTGCTTGGTGGACAGGTCGACCTCGGCGAAGAGGCGGAAACCGGCGGTCAGGAAGGCGGCCACGGAAGCGGCGTTGCGGAGGTCGGGTTCCGCCACGACCCGGGCGCAGGTGGGGCGCCGGTCGAGGACGAGGTCGGCCACGGCTCTGAGCAGGGTGCCGCCGAGTCCGCGGCCGCGGTCGGCGACGCTGCCGATGAGCAGGTGGACGCCGGTGTCGTGCGGCCGGGCGGGGTAGTGGCGGGCCAGCGGGTCGAGATCGGCCCGGTAGATCTCCCAGTAGCTCATCGGGGTGCCGTCGAGCAGCCCGATGCAGGGAACGCTGCGTCCGTCGCCGCCGAGTTGCGCGTTCAGATGGGCCTCGGTCACGCTCTGCGGACCGGCCAGCTGCCAGAACTCCGCGACCGCGGGATCGTTCATCCAGCGGCTGACGACGGGCAGGTCGCGCTCGATGCGGACGGGAATCAGCCGGAAGACGCCGACCGGCGTGGTGGTGGGGCCCCAGTCGCCGACGCCGTCGAGGAGGTCGGCCGCGGGCGGGGGGTCGCCTGCCGTCGTCTGGGCGAAGAGCGCGACGAAGTCGTCGGGCAGGCGCAGATCGAGGGTGTCCTCGCTGTCGGTGTCCACGTGCGGGGCTGCGTCCGTGTGCGCGTCTGCGTCCCGCGTCTGCGCGCGCGCGTCCCTCGATTCCGCGTGCCCGCCGGCGCCCCGCGCGTCCGTGTCCACGGGCGCGTCCAGGTGCACATGTGCGTGCACGGGTGCGTCCACGGCTGCGTGCGCGGCGGCCTTCGTGCCGGCGGCCACCGTGGTCCCGGTGCCGGCGGCCACCGTGGTCCCGGTGCCGGCGGGCGCGGTGGTCCCGGTGCCGGCGGGCGCGGTGCCGACGGCCTCGGTGCCGACGGCCGCGGCGGCCGGTTCCGGGCGGGTTACCGTGCCCGTCGCGCTCGGGCCGGCGTCGAGGACGGCCCGCACCGTGTCCGGGTCGGCACCGGGGGCGATCGTGGGGGCGGGGGCCGGTGCGCGGCCGGTGGCGGCGCCGGCGTCGGTGGGAGACATGGCGCGCTCCTCTCGGAGGACGGGTCAGAAGTGCAGGGGGTTGGCGATCGTGACGTAGACGGACTGGGTGTCGACCGGGCCGACGAGTTCGTCGAGCCCGTGCAGCCGGGTCAGCAGGTTGGCCTTGCAGCGCAGGACCGGGGAGTCGAGCAGGCGGGTCGGCAGGGTGGAGCGGGTCCGGGCGGGGCCGCAGGCGAGGTCGCCGAGGAAGCGGCGGAAGGCGGCCAGCAGCAGCCGTTCGTCGGCGATCCGCTGGGAGCCGAAGGCGCCGATGAGGCCGAAGACGTTGTTGAGTGCGAGGTAGTAGGCGAAGCGTTCGTCGGTGACGTCGTCGGGGACGAAGGTGTCGCTCCGCTCACCGATGCCGGGCAGCCGGGCGTCGAGTTCGGCCTGCCGGGAGGCGCGGAAGTAGTAGCCCTGGTTGTCGCGGTAGCGACCGCCCGTGGGCCAGCCGTCGGCGTTCAGCACAAGGAGCGTGTTCTGCTGGTGGGCCTCGAGGGCGATCCCCGCCTCGCCGTCCAGCCACAGCACGGGACGGACCACCTGTTCGAGATAGCGCAGGAACCACTCGGCGGCCACGGCGCCCTGCGGACGCCCGGTGCGCACGGCGAGGCGCGTGACGACGTCGGCCAGCCTGGACCGCACGGCCGGAGCGGCGCCGGTCCCGGGGAAGGGGCGGGGCGCCACGAGCCCGGCGACGCAGGAGACGTCGTCCGAGGGACTGAACGGGTTGTGCCGGATCATCACGTCCAGCCCGGGTACGGGAGCACCCCCTGGAGCACTCCCGGGGTCGTCGACTGCGAGCCAGGCCGGGTCGCGGACGATGTCGAACCCTGGGTGCGCGGCCCGCCACTGTCGCGCCAGGCCGCCGCGCAGCAGCCGGTGGACCTCGACGCCACGGTGCAGTTCCTTGCGGAGGTTCTCACGGCGGGAGTTGGTGATGCGCAGGCCGAGCGACAGCTTGAGCATGGCGGCCGCGCCGGAGCGGTGGACGGTGCGCACGGAGGAGGTCGGGTGCCAGCGCGGGCCACAGGGCCCCAGGTCGCGGAGCAGCCCCGCGTCGAGCAGCGCCGCCGTGTCCCTGCGGTGCCGCACCTCGCGCAGCTGCCACGGGTGCAGCGGCAGTGCGGCGTATCCCTCGGGCAACGGCAGCCCCGCTCCGGCCAGCCGTGCGGTGAGCCGGTCGGCGGGGACGATTCGGCCGCGTTCGGTCCAGGCCGAGTCGGCGGCGAGGACGGAGGGGGCGACAGCCAGCCAGTGCAGGGGGAACGAGCCCCGCAACTCGGGCGAGTAGGGGGCCGCTTCGCCCTCCGACAGACCGTCGCGGCTCTTCGGGCTCGGATGCAGCGGGTGTCCGAGCACCAGGGCCTGTTCCGCGGAGAGGAAGATGTCGGGCCCGTCGGCGGGGTGCTGCCGGCGGTCGCTGAGGAAGAGGGCGGTGCGGCGGACGGAGTCGGCGACACGGGCCACCAGATCGACGGCGTCCGTACCGGCTGGCTCGGCGTGGGCGGGCTCGGCCCCGGTCTGCGCGGCCGTGGTGGGGGCCTCCCGGGTGAGCAGGGCGGCGACCGTGACCGCGTCGGCCGGTGGGGAGTCCTCCGGGGCGGTGGCCAGGCGCGGCAGGCCGAAACGGTGCCAGCCCGTCGGTGACCAGTGGCGGACCGGCACGAGCAGCACCGTGCCGCTGGCCGGCAGGGGGATGCGGAGGGTGTCGTCGCGGGGGGCGGCGGTGCCGGTCTCGCGCACCCAGCAGCGCAGGAGGTTCTCCACCGCCGCGGCCTGGGCGGCGGTGCAGGGGTCGGGGTGGTCCAGGAGATCGTTGGCCCCGGCGTCCGGCACGTCGGCGTGCCAGGCCCGGGTCGGCTGGCGGGGGACCGTTTCGGCCGCCTCGTGGGTGTGGGAGTGGCCGGGGGGTGTGGGGGTGGCGTTCAAAACGGTTCCTCGTGATGTCGGGGGGCATCGGTGGCCGGGCAGCGGCGGGTCGTCGGAGGTGAGGCAAGGCGGGGGACCGGGGCAGGTCAGGTGACCGGGGCACGACGGGTGGCCGGGGCACGGGCGGCGGACCGGGGGCGTATGGCATGCGGTGCGGCTGGTTCGCCCCCGGGTCTGTCGCGCCCCCTCCGGGTCCATCCCGCCGCCGCGGCTCTCGGGGGCGGCGTTAACCCGCCCCCTCCGCGAGCCCGGTGGGTCGCTGCGGCCGCCGAGCCGGCCCGCCCTCCCGGCCGTCCGGGGCCGGATGGCTCCGGGCCGCCGCGTCCACCGCGTCGGCCAGCCGGTCGAGCACCGCCGCCGCCTGCTCGTCGCTGATCGTCAGCGGGGGAAGGAGCCGTACGACGCTCGCGTGGCGACCGCCGAGCTCGACGATCAGACCGCGCCGCAGGCACTCACGCTGTACCGCGGCGGCGAGTTCGGGCGCTGCGGGACGAGGCTCCCGAGGGCTCGCATGGAACGGCGCGACGCCCCGGCCAGGAGCAGCGCTTCCCTCCGCACCACCCCAACTGCCCCAACTGCCCCCGCCATCCAGCGCGGACCCCGCATGCCGGTCCGACCCGCCCTGCGGACCCGACTCGGCGTGCGGACCGGACCTGCCTTGCGAACCGGACCCGACGTGCGGAGCGGACCCGACGTGCGGACCGGAACCGCCCCGTGGACCCGGCTCGCCATGCGGATCCACAAGCTCCAGGCCGATCATCAGTCCCCGTCCCCGCACCTCACCGACACAGGGGTACGCCCCCGCCAGGGCGCGGAGTTGGGACAACATGCGGGAGCCGAGGGTCGCCGCGCGCTCGGCGAGGCGGTTCTCGCGGACATGGGCCAGCGTGGCGGTGCCGGCCGCCATGGCGAGTTGATTGCCGCGGAACGTTCCCGCGTGGGCGCCCGGCTCCCAGACGTCGAGGTCCTCCCGGTAGACCACGACGGCCAGCGGCAGGCTGCCGCCGATGGCCTTCGACAGCACCATCACATCGGGCGTCACCCCGCTGTGTTCCACCGCCCAGAAGGCGCCGGTACGCCCGACCCCGGTCTGGATCTCGTCGGCGATCAGCGGGACGGACCGGTCGGCGGTGATGTGCCGCATGCGCCGCATCCAGTCGTCCGGGGCGGGAATCACCCCGCCCTCCCCCTGTACCGGTTCGAGGATCACCGCGGCGGGCAGCGGCACCCCCGACTTGGGGTCGTCGAGGACGGACTCGGTCCAGCGCGCGGCGAGTTCGGCGCCGTGGGTGCCGCCGACACCGAACGGGCAGCGGTAGTCCTGCGGATAGGGCAGGCGCGCGACGCGCACATCGGCGGCGTGCCCCGACGCGGCGAGCGCTCCCGCGGTCATCCCGTGGTACGCGCCGGCGAAGGCCACGATGCCGCTGCGGCCGGTGGCGGCCCGGACGAGCTTGAGCGCGGCCTCCACCGCGTCCGTGCCGGCCGGACCGCAGAACTGCACGCGCGCGTGGCCGGCGAGTCCGGGCGGCAGGGTGCGGAACAGCTCGGTGACGAAGGCGTCCTTGACGGGAGTGGCGAGGTCCAGGGCGTGAAGCGGCGCGCCCGAGTCGAGGACCTTGCGGATGGCCTCCAGGACGACGGGGTGGTTGTGCCCGAGGGCAAGGGAGCCCGCGCCCGAGAGGCAGTCCAGGTAGCGGCGGCCGTCCGCGCCCTCGATGGTGAGCCCGCGGGCCCGGACGGGCACGATCGGCAGGGCGCGCGCGTAGGTGCGCGCCGCCGACTCGCGCGCCGACTGACGCCGCAGGATCCTCTCGTGCGCGGCGCGCGCGCCCGTGGACGCACCCGCCTCTGGCGCAGACTCCGTCACGGTCACGGCTCCTTGTCCTCCCACACTCCCAAGGCGTCGGCCTCCGCTGCCGCAGGGCGCGGGCCTTCCGTCGTCGGGGCCGTCTCGCCGCCCTCGGCGCACAGCCCGGAGGCAGAGACCCCGGACGCCCCGGACGCAAGGGCCCCGGACGCGGAGGTCCCGGACGCAGGCAGCAGGCTCCCCACCGCTACAACCGCCGATCGAGCGCGCGGTTACGGGTTGTCTCAAGATCCTTGCCGTGACGGAACCGTTGCCGTTCCGTCGGCGCTCCCCCACAGCGAGCGCATAGTGTGTGGTGCCGTTCCATACGCCGTGAACAGCGTCCGAACTCGGCCGCAACGGGCCCGGGTTCGGCTCGCGAGCACGGCGGCAGCCGGCAAGTCCTTTCACAGCAGGGGGAGTCAGAACCATGCGACCCATACGTCCGCCCTTCATCGCTCGCCGAGGAGGCGGCGCCCGCCGCACGACCTCCCCCGTGCCGGCCGCGGTCGCGCTGGCCTCGGTGCTGGCGCTCACCGCCACCGGCTGCAACTCGGGCGACAGCAAGGCGGACGGCCGGCCCTCCGCCTCCGCGAGCGCGGTCGGGGCCGGCAGCATCGGCGACGGCAAGATCAAGATCCCGGACGACATCAGGCGAAAGCTCAAGGAACACGGGATCGACATCGACAAGTGGAAGAGCGGCGCCTGGAAGAACTGGAACAAGGACGACTGGCTGCGCGAGGCCGACGATTTCATCAACCCGATCATCCAGGGCCTGTGGGACCCGGACCGGATGCGCAGGGCCAAGGACCCCGACAAGGGCGTCGACAACAACGACCTCACCGGTGACCAGGGCGTCACCGACCCGACCCCTGCCCCGGTGACGGCACGGGCGGTGTCGCCGACGTACCACGCCAACGCGGCGACGGCGGGCAAGGTGTTCTTCGACTCCCCCGAGGGCACGATGGTCTGCTCGGCCACGGTCGTCGAGGACCCGGCCCACCCGGGCAAGTCCAACCTCGTGTGGACGGCCGGCCACTGCGTGCACGCCGGCAAGAAGGGCGGCTGGTACCGCAACATCGCCTTCGTGCCGTCGTACAACGATGCGGGCCGCAGCACCGCCCAGTTGCAGAACGCCACCAAGGCCGAGGCCGCGCCCTACGGCGTGTGGTGGGGCGACTGGGCACAGACCTCGAAGCAGTGGATCGAGCAGGGCGGTCCGACCGGCGGGCAGGGAGCGTCGTACGACTTCGCCGTCATCCATGTGACGCCGGAGAAGGGCGGCAACGGCAAGTCGCTCCAGGAGACCGTCGGCGCGGCGCTGCCCGTGAACTTCAGCGCACCGGCGGTGCCGAGGGTGGAGAACATCACCGCGACCGGATACCCGGCCGCGCCGCCGTACGACGGCCAGCGGCTGTACCAGTGCCAGGACAAGCCGGGACGGCTGTCGCTGGGCGCCTCGGACCCGACGATGTACCGCATCGGCTGTACCATGACCGGCGGTTCCTCCGGCGGCGGCTGGGTCGAGACGGGGCCGGACGGCAAGCCCGCGCTGGTGTCCAACACCTCGATCGGCCCGGTGACGGCGGGCTGGCTGGCGGGCCCGCGACTGGGCACGGTGGCCAAGGGCGTCTACGACTCGGTCAGCAGGAAGTTCGCCGGGCGGTAGGCGGCAAAGGCCGCGGCGGCCGGTGACGCCGACGACAGGCCGAGGGCCCGCCACCTGCTGACAGGTGCGGGCCCTCGGACCGTATGGGAGTTGCGGGCTCTGTGTCCGTGGACGCGCGGATCAGAGCGCGGGAGCCGGCACGTACGGCGCCAGGTCCGCCGCCAGTTCCTCGTGCACCCGGGCCTTGAGCAGGGTGCCCTCCGCGGTGTGCTCCTCGGAGATCACCTCGCCCTCGGTGTGGGCACGGGCGACCAGCTTGCCGTGGGTGTACGGCACCAGGGCCTCGATCTCGACGGACGGCCGCGGCAGCTCGTTGTCGATGAGCGCGAGCAGCTCTGCGATGCCCCGCCCGGTGCGCGCCGAGACGGCGATGGAGTGCTTCTCCACCCGCAGCAGCCGCTGGAGCACCAGCGGATCCGCCGCGTCCGCCTTGTTGATCACGACGATCTCGGGCACGTCGGTGGCGCCGACGTCCCTGATCACCTCGCGCACGGCGGCCAGCTGCTCCTCCGGGTTCGGGTGCGAGCCGTCCATCACGTGCAGGATCAGGTCGGCGTCGCCGACCTCCTCCATGGTGGAGCGGAACGCCTCGACCAGGTGGTGCGGCAGGTGCCGGACGAAGCCGACGGTGTCGGTCAGCGTGTACAGCCGTCCGCTCGGCGTCTCGGCCCGGCGCACGGTCGGGTCGAGGGTCGCGAACAGGGCGTTCTCGACCAGTACGCCCGCGCCGGTGAGGCGGTTGAGCAGGGAGGACTTGCCGGCGTTGGTGTAGCCCGCAATGGCGACGGAGGGCACCTTGTTGCGGCGCCGCTCCTGGCGCTTGATCTCGCGGCCGGTCTTCATATCCGCGATCTCCCGGCGCATCTTCGCCATCTTCTCGCGGATCCGCCGCCGGTCCGTCTCGATCTTGGTCTCACCGGGACCACGCGTGGCGAGGCCGCCGCTGCCGCCGCCCATCTGCCGGGACAGGGACTGACCCCAGCCGCGCAGCCTCGGCAGCATGTACTGCATCTGCGCGAGCGCGACCTGCGCCTTGCCCTCCCGGGACTTCGCGTGCTGGGCGAAGATGTCCAGGATCAGGGCCGTACGGTCGATGACCTTGACCTTGACGATGTCCTCGAGGTGGATCAGCTGGCCCGGGCTGAGCTCACCGTCGCAGATGACGGTGTCCGCGCCCGACTCCAGGACGATGTCACGCAGCTCGTCGGCCTTGCCGGAGCCGATGTAGGTGGCCGCGTCGGGCTTGTCGCGACGCTGGATCACGCCGTCGAGCACGACCGCGCCCGCGGTCTCCGCCAGGGCGGCGAGCTCGGCCAGGGAGTTCTCCGCGTCCTGCGCGGTTCCCGAGGTCCAGACGCCGACGAGCACCACGCGCTCCAGCCGGAGCTGCCGGTACTCGACCTCGGTGACGTCCTCGAGCTCGGTGGAGAGGCCCGCGACACGGCGCAGGGCCGCGCGCTCGGAGCGGTCGAACTGATCGCCGTCCCGCTCTCCGTCGATCTCGTGGCTCCAGGCGACGTCCTCTTCCATCAGGGCATCGGCCCGAAATCCTTCGGGATGGGTGTGCGCAAGGCGCTTGGTGGCCTGGGAAGAGGAAGAAGAGGAGGTCATTGGGTCCTTACGTCGTTGGTGAAACCGTGGTGCGACGGCGCAGCCGCGGCGGAGTCCTGGGGGCTTCGGCAGCCGTTCCGTCAATGCTCACAACGCACGAGCGCCCCGGGAGATTCCCGTGGCCCGTGCCGCGCCGACCCGAAGATGGTCGCACGGCACGGGACATCCCGTCACCGTGTTATTCCCGCGCCGCCCCGGCGTCACTCCCACACCGTCCCCGGTGCCGTCTCCGCCCCCCTGTCATCTCCGCATGGTCCCACGCACTGGTTTCCGGGCTCTGGCCCGCGTCACTTCCGGGCCTTCTTCGGCGGCGGCGTGGGCTTCCAGTCGGGGTGGCCGGGCATCGGCGGGGTCTTAGCGCCGTACAGCCAGGCCTTGAAGAAGCCGCTCAGATCGCGTCCGGCGAGGTCGGAGGCCAGTCGCTCGAAGTCGGCCGTGGTCGCCGTGCCGTCCCGGTGGGCCCGCACCCAGGCGCGCTCCAGACGTTCGAAGGCCGGCTTGCCGATCTCCTGGCGCAGCGCGTACAGGACGAGCGCGGCACCGTCGTAGACGTTGGCGCGGAAGATGCCGATCTTCTGGCCGGGCTGCGGCGGCTTGGGCAGCGCGGGCGGGCCGCCGGACGCACGCCAGCGGTCGGAGGCGCCGTAGGCGGCCTTCATCCGGGCCTCCATGGACTTGTGCGCCTTCTCGTCCGCGTAGAGGGACTCGTACCAGGTGGCGTGTCCCTCGTTGAGCCACAGGTCGGACCAGGTGCGCGGGCTGACGCTGTCGCCGAACCACTGGTGGGACAGCTCGTGCACCATCACCGACTCCACGTACCACTTCGGGTAGGCGGGTTCGGTGAACAGGTTCCTCTCGAAGAGAGAGAGGGTCTGCGTCTCGAGTTCGAAGCCGGTGGCGGCCGATGCCATGAGCACGCCGTAGGTCTCGAAGGGGTAGCGCCCGACCTTGCTCTCCATCCAGGCGATCTGGTCGGGCGTCTTGGCGAGCCACGGCTCGAGCGCCTCTCGGTCCTTGGTGGGGACGACGTCGCGCACGGGCAGGCCGTGCGGGCCGGTGCGGTGCACCACGGTGGAGCGGCCGATGGAGAGCTGTGCCAGCTCGGTGGCCATCGGGTGCCGGGTGCGGTACGTCCAGGTGGTCGTCCCGGCACGGCGCCGGGCGCCCACGGGCAGACCGTTGGCCACGGCCGTGTAGCCGTCGGGGGCGGTGACCCGGATCGTGAACATCGCCTTGTCGGAGGGGTGGTCGTTGCACGGGAACACCAGGTGTGCGGCGTCCGCCTGGTTGGCCATGGCGAGGCCGTCCGCGGTGCGCACCCAGCCGCCGTCCCGGCCCTTCTCGGCGACGGGATCGCTGGTGTGGTGCACGGTGATCCGCATCCAGCTGTGCCGGGGCAGCGGAGTCCGCGGGGTGATCACGAGGTCCTCACCGGCGGTGGCGAACGTGGCCGGCAGCCCGTCCACGTCGACCGAGCCGACCCTGCCGTGCGCGAAGTCGAGGTTCACGCGGTCCAGGTCGCGGGTCGTACGGGCGTCGATGGTGGTGACGGCCTGGAGCGGCTTGCTGTTGTCGCCGGGATAGCTGAAGGAGAGGTCGTACGACGACACGTCGTATCCCGGGTTGCCCAGGTACGGGAAGAGCCGGTCGCCGATGCCGAGCGGTGCGGGCGGGGCGCTCGCGGCGACGAGACAGAGGGAGGCGGCGCAGGCGGCGCAGGCGAGGAGAGCCGCCTTCGGGCGGCGCGGGACGCGGGATCGGAGGCTGAGCGGCATGCACCACCGCTACCAGCGCACGCACGCGCCACGGCGACGACGCGCGCCCGGCCCACCCGAACGGGGCCTGCCGAAGCACGCCGGCCGGGGCCGCGCCGGGGCGCGGGGGTGTACCGGGGTGCAGGAACGCGCCAGGGGCGCAGGGCCGTACCGGAGGCGCAGAGCCATGCCGGGGGCGCAGAGCCATGCCCCGGCGCGGTACTGGGCGCGGAGGTCAAACAGAGCGCGGAGGCGCGCGGTCGCGTGACGTTGTGTCGGGGGCGTGCGAGGGGGGACGCGGAGGCCCCAAGGGGCGTCAGGCGGGCGGCGGCTGGGGCTGGGTGCGGCTCACGTCGTACACGCCCGGGACGTTGCGCATAGCCCGCATGAGGGCGGGGAGGCCGGCGGCGTCGGGGAGCTGGAGGGTGTAGGTGTGCCGGACGCGCTGCTGCGTGGGCGGAGCCACGGTCGCCGAGATGACCTCGACGCCCTGGAGGGCGATGGCCTCGGTGAGGTCGGCCAGCAGATGGGGGCGGCCGAACGATTCGGCGAGCAGCGTGACACGGCACTCGGTGGTGTCGCCCCAGCGCACGTCGATCCCCGCGCGCCCCGTGCTCCTCATCCGCGCGACCGCGGCGCACTCGACGCGGTGCACCGTCACCACTCCCCCGCGCACTGCGAAGCCGGTGACCTCGTCGGGCGGCACGGGCGTACAGCAGCCCGCGAGCCGCGCGGTCGCGTGCGGTTGGTCGACGACCAGGACGCTCGCCCTGCCGGGCCGGGCCGGTCGGCCGTCCGCGAGGGCGCCGTCGGAGGCGCGGGAGCCGGCCGCGGAGGGCTCCGCGCCGGCGCGCGGAGCGCGGCCGGTCTCCACTCCCGTGCCGGTCTCCGGGACCGGGGCAGCGCCGCCCGGCATGCCGGGGGTCGCGGTCGTCTCGCCGCCGCCGGCCACCCCGCCCGGTGCCTGAGCCGGGGCGTGGCCGGGCGCCGGGTGGGCTGCCAGCCACCGTTGGATGGCGATACGGGCCGCGGGGGTGTGGGCGTGGTCGAGCCACTCCCTGGAGGGCTCGGAGGCAGGGTCCTGGCCCATGAGGAGCTGGACGGTGTCGCCGTCCCTCAGGACGGTGCTCAGCGTCGCCAGGCGACCGTTGACCCGGGCGCCGATGCACGCGTGCGCGTCCTCGCCGTACTGGGCGTACGCGGCGTCCACGCAGGTGGCCCCGTCGGGCAGGCCCAGCGTGCCGCCGTCGGGCCGGAAGACGGTGATCTCGCGGTCCTGGGCCAGGTCCTCGCGCAGCGTGGACCAGAAGGTGTCGGGGTCGGGCGCGGCCTGCTGCCAGTCCAGGAGGCGGGAGAGCCAGCCTGGCCGGGTGGGGTCGGCGCGCTCCCCGTCACTGCCCGCCGACTGCTCCTCCGAAGGAGGAGGAGCGTAGGGATTGCCGAGCGCCACGACGCCGGCCTCGGCGACCTTGTGCATCTGGTGGGTGCGGACGAGGACTTCGACGACCTGGCCGTCCTCGCGGGCGACGGCGGTGTGCAGCGACTGGTACAGGTTGAACTTAGGGACGGCGATGAAGTCCTTGAACTCCGAGACGACCGGCGTCATGCAGGTGTGCAGTTCACCGAGGACCGCGTAGCAGTCGGCGTCCTCGTTCACCAGGACCAGCAGCCGGCCGAAGTCGCAGCCGCGCAGCCGGCCGCGCTTGCGGCCGACCCGGTGCACGGAGACGAAGTGGCGTGGCCGGATGAGGACTTCGGCCGGGATGTCCGCCTCGCGCAGCACACCGCGGACCTGCTCGGCGACCTCGGCGAGCGGGTCGCCCGGGCGGGCCGCGTTCTCGTCGATCAGCTCGCGCGTGTGCTGGTATTCCTCGGGGTGGAGGATCGCGAAGACGAGGTCCTCCAGTTCGGTCTTGAGTGCCTGCACTCCGAGCCGTTCCGCGAGCGGGATGAGGACGTCCCGGGTCACCTTGGCGATACGGGCCTGTTTCTCCGGGCGCATCACCCCCAGGGTGCGCATGTTGTGCAGCCGGTCGGCGAGCTTGATCGACATCACGCGGACGTCGCTGCCGGTGGCGACGAGCATCTTGCGGAAGGTCTCGGGCTCGGCGGCGGCACCGTAGTCGACCTTCTCCAGCTTGGTGACGCCGTCGACGAGGTAGCGGACCTCTGCGCCGAACTGCTCGCCGACCTGGTCCAGCGTCACGTCGGTGTCCTCGACCGTGTCGTGCAGCAGGGACGCCGTCAAGGTCGTGGTCTCGGCGCCGAGTTCGGCGAGGATCAGGGTCACCGCGAGGGGGTGCGTGATGTACGGCTCGCCGCTCTTGCGCATCTGGCCCCGATGGGAGGACTCGGCCAGGACGTAGGCGTGGCGCAGCGGTTCGAGGTCGGCGTCGGGGAAGTGTGCGCGATGGGCCTCGGCCACATGGCCGATGGCGTCGGGCAGCCGGTCGCGCGCGGCGGGTCCGAGGAGTGCGGCCCGGCCCAGGCGGCGCAGGTCGATCCGCGGGCGGGCCCTTCTGCGGGGCGCCGCGGGAGCCACCGGGCCCGGGGCCGCGGGATTCGTGGCATCGGCACTCATGGGCACCTCCGGCTGCGTGGACCGGCGGACGGGGTGCCCCAGGGCGTACTCGGCTCAGGGGTTGGCGACGGATCCCCCGTCCGGGCCGGTGCTTGATGCTACCGAGCCCAGCACGTCCGGCCGACCGCCTCTCGGCAAGCGTGAAACGGATCACCCAATCGAGCGATGATTTCGAGGTTTACGGTTTTCGGCCACCTGACATGCCGTCAGCCGTGGAATCCAACCCGCGCCCTGGCACCAGGGCTTGGATGTTGCCCAGGCCCTCGGTCACCGACGCCGCGATGCCCGCTCGGCCGGGATCAGCCGGCCACTGTTTCCAGCCACTCCGCGCCGATCTCGCCCTCGGCGACGATCACCGCGGGTCCGGTCATCTCGATCTGCCCGTCCGGCCGCTCGGTGATCACCAGGGTGCCGCCGGGCACGTCCACCGTGTACGTCACCGGGGTCCCCGTGACCGCGGGGTCGACGCCGTCGCGCCGGGCGGCCGCCACGGCGACGGCGCACGCGCCCGTGCCGCACGAGCGGGTCTCGCCGGAGCCACGCTCGTGCACGCGCATCGCGACACGGCCCGGGCCGCGGTCGACCACGAACTCGACGTTGACGCCGTCGGGGTAGGCGGAGGCCGGGCCGAAGTGCGGCGGGGAGAACAGGTTGCCGGCGTCCCCGAGGTCGTCGACGAAGGCGACCGCGTGGGGATTGCCCATGTTCACGTTCCGCGCGGGCCAGCGGCGCTCGCCGACGCTCACCGTGACATCGCCCTCGGGGCACCGCGCCCTGCCCATGCCGACGGTGATGTCGCCGTTCTTGGCGATGTGGACCGTCTTCACGCCCCCGCGTGTGGCGATCGCGAGGTCGCCCTCGGTCGCGTGCCCGGCGTGCTGGAGGTAGCGCGCGAAGACCCGGACGCCGTTGCCGCACATCTCCGCGATCGAGCCGTCGCCGTTGCGGTAGTCCATGAACCATTCCGCTTCGGCCGCCATCTCCCGGGCCTCCGGGTGCGCGGCCGACCGCACGACGTGCAGCACGCCGTCCCCACCGATGCCCGCGCGGCGGTCGCACAGGGCTGCGACGGCGGCCGGGGACAGGTCGACGGCGTTCTCCGGGTCGGGGACGATCACGAAGTCGTTCTCCGTGCCATGACCCTTGAGGAAGGCGATGCGCGTGCTCATGCCTCGATCGTACGGGGTGGGTACGACAGGCCGACGATCACGCTCACCGGCCGGCCCGGCACCGCACGGCCGGACCACGGGCAGCCCGCCGCGGAGAGCCCGGCCACGGCGGCCCGACACCGGGACACCGGACGGCCGGGCACCCGGCGGCGACCAGCAGCCTGGTGCTGTGGCCGGAAAGGTTTGCCGGAAGGCTCGCGGCGTCCGGTGCGGTGCATCGCAAGGCGGAGCATCGCCCGCGTACCGGACGTACTCGGGTGATGCGACAACGCGGCGAGGTGCCGTGCCGGGCGTCGCGAGCCGGTGAACCTTTCCGGCCGCAGCACTAGCGGAGCCGGGCCACCCGCCAGACGGCGAGGACGACCACCAGGGCGACGAGGAGGACGTAGGCGCCGATGACCCGCCAGTCGGGGCGGCGCCCGGAGCCCCGGGGCGGTACGCCCGGCCAGGTGTAGCCGACGCGACGGGCGGCCATCATGCCCCAGCCGGCGGCACAGGAGCAGATCAGCAGCCCCAGCATGGCGATCACGGCGCCGCTGTCGCCGTCGAAGGCCAGCGGGAAGGCGAACATCAACGAGCCGACCGCGGCCAGCCCCACGATGGGCGCGAGCTGCCAGATGCGCAGGCGCCGCTGCGGGCGCAGCTCGACCTCCACCTCGGGCCCCGGGAACATCTCCCCGGGCTCCGGGCCGTCAGCGGTCACGCCGCCCTGGGTCTCGTCGGGCCCGTCGGGGCTCAGCGAGCCCTCGTCCGGGTCCGTTCCGGGGCGCTCCACAGTGACGCGCTCGGTGCCTTGTGCGGTGTCGCGAGGGCCGGCCTCCATCGCCACGCGCCCTCCCAACTAGGACTCCACTTGTCGATCGAAGCTCGATGATGGCACGCCTGCGGAGGCCGGGATGACGGCCTGGGCGTCCCGATGCCATCACGTGATCAGGCTGTAACCGGTCGTTCGACCAACGCCAGCGCGAGGTGCGGAAGTTCTGTGACATCCGCCGCAGCACCGCTCAGCCAGTGCACACGCGGGTCGCGCCGGAACCAGGAGTCCTGGCGGCGTGCGAAGCGTTTGGTGGCGCGGACGGTCTCTGCGCGCGCCTCATCCAGCGCGCACTCTCCCGCGAGCGCCGCGAGCACCTGCTGATAGCCGAGCGCGCGCGAGGCCGTACGCCCCTCGCGCAGGCCCTGCGCCTCCAGGGCGCGCACCTCGTCCACGAGCCCTGCCTCCCACATACGGTCGACCCTGCGGGCGATGCGCTCGTCGAGCTCGGGGCGCGCCACGTCGACGCCGATCTGGACGGTTTCGTAGACGGAGTCGTGGCCGGGGAGGTTGGCGGTGAAGGGCCGGCCGGTGATCTCGATCACCTCGAGGGCCCGGACGATACGGCGGCCGTTGCTGGGCAGGATCGCACGCGCGGCCTCGGGGTCGGCGGCGGCAAGACGGGCGTGCAGCGCTCCGGAGCCGCGCAGCGTGAGCTCCTCCTCCAGCCGGGCCCGCACCTCGGGGTCGGTGCCGGGGAACTCCAGGTTGTCCACGGCCCCACGGACGTACAGTCCGGATCCGCCGACCAGGATCGGCCAGCGCCCCTCGGAGAGCAGCGCGTCGATACGCTCCCGGGCGAGCCGCTGGTACTCGGCGACGGAGGCGGTGACCGACACGTCCCAGATGTCCAGGAGGTGGTGCGGCACTCCGCCGCGCTCCTCGGGCGTCAGCTTGGCGGTGCCGATGTCCATCCCTCGGTAGAGCTGCATGGAGTCGGCGTTGACGACCTCACCGCCGAGACGCTGGGCCAGGAAGACGCCGAGGTCGGACTTTCCGGCCGCGGTGGGGCCGACGACGGCGATGACGCGGGGGGCGGGGGGTGCGCTGCTCACCGCACCAGTCTCGCAAACGTCACGAGGGCGCCTCGAACGAGTTGCGTGACGTCATGCGCGCGGGGTCGTTGCCCGTTGCGAGGTTCCCACGGCCGGATTCCGCCGGGCGGTGGTCCGGGCAGTGCGCACTGGCGCACCGGGTCACGCGGGATCTCGCCCTCACGAGTAACGTATGGAGTTGATATGGGAGTTTTTGCGCGACTTTTTCGGAGGTCGAAGGCTGCGGAGGCGACGGCTGCCGAGGAGGTGCCGACCGCTGAGTCGCAGGGTGAAGCGGTGACGGTGGACTCCGAGGCGGCCGGGGCGGCAGCGGAGGGGAAGCCCTCCGGGGCGGACACCGACGCCGCGAGTGGCACGGGCGGCCCGGCGCAGGAGACGAGGAAGGCCGTCGACGACGCCGAGGGTGCCGCCGGGCGGACGGCCGGGAGCCCCGGTTCCGACGGCGTGGAGATTCCCAAGCAGCAGTCCGCCGGCGAGGCGGTCGGACACCAGGCCGTCGAGGGCGCCCGCACGTAACTGCCCGCCAGGGAAGGTGAAGCATGGGTCTGCTGGACAACATGAAGGCCAGACTCGGTCCGGCCAAGGAGAGGGTGGCGCACCTGGCGCAGCGGCACGAGGGCTCGATCGAGCACGGCCTCGTCAAAGCCGCGAAGCTTGTCGACGAGAAGACCAGGGGCAAGTACAGCGACAAGATCCACGCGGGCACGGGCAAGGCCAAGGGCGCAGTGCACCGGCTCGCCCACAAGGACGGCCCGGCCCCGCACGGCGGCACGGCGCCGGGTGGCGCCGCCCCGCCGACGCCGCCGCAGGGACCACCGCCCACGTCCTGAACGGCACACCTTGAGCAGCACAACGGCGGACGGCCGGGAGCGCATGCCTCACTGGCGTCACTGGTTTCGCGTTCCTCGCAGGCCTCGCAGGTCTCGCAGGCCTCGCGTGGCCTCACCGGCCTCCGGCTGTCCGCCGTGCCGCCCGTTCCCTCCTCACGACCAGGCGGCCACCAGGTACCCCACTCCGTACGGCGCGTCGTCGTAGAGCAGCGCACCGGAGAGCCCGGCCCCCTCGGCGGCCCCCGCGAGCACCTGCCACGGGGCCCGGCCCGACGCCTTCAGCCGGTGGGCCGGCTCGGCGTCGAGTGCCTCGAGCGCGGCCAGGTCCGCGGCGCCGAGCGCGCGGGCGACCTCCGCGTCGAAGGGCTCCGCCCGCTCGTCGAGATACCCGGGCGCCTTGAGCGAACGGCACGCGCTGCCGTCGCCCATCACCAGCAGGGCCACACGATCGGACCGCGCGGCGATGTCCCGTCCGGCCGCCGCGCATCGCTCGGGCGCCAGCAGTTCCCCCACGCCGAGCCCCTCGATCGGGGCGTCGGACCAGCCGGTCCGCTCCAGCAGCCATCCGGCGACGGCGAGCGAGGACGGCAGCTCGCGCTCGGACGCGGCGCCGGTGTCCCGGCCGAGCCGTACGTCCAGTTCCACGCCGAAGCCATGGAAGGACCCCCGGGCGCCCTCCGGGTACGGGACGCACCCCGGCTGCTCGTCGGGTCCCACGACCACGAGCAGGTCGGGCCGAGCGGCGGCGAGCACGCCCAGCGCGTCGGTGCACGCGGCCCGCGCGGTATCCAGCTCGGGCGCGGCTCCCGCGGCGATCCCGGGCACGAGAAGGGGCGGACAGGGGCAGACTGCGGCGGCGACAAGCATGATCGGCAGGGTAACGCCGTAAGACACCGCAACGGCACTGCGACGGCCGCCCCGGCCCGACCGGACACCGACGGCCACCCCGGCTCGGCCGAACGCCGCACCGGGCCACGCCGGACCCGGCCGACGCGCTGTTCGCCGCGCTGCCGGGGCGGTCGCCGGACCGGATCAGTCGCAGCCGCAGCCGGTGGTCGCCGCGGCCGGCAGGGGCTCGGGGGCGCCGATCCTCGGCAGGCCGAGCATGACGCCCACGGGCTTGGCCGCCCCGGCGGCGTTGCGCTTCTCCCACGCGTCGCCCGCACGGGTGCGGCGCACGGCGAGGGCCGGGCCCTCGGCGAGGAGGTGGTGGGGGGCGGCGTAGGTGATCTGGACCGTGACCACGTCGCCGGGGCGGACGTCCTGCTCCGGCTTGGTGAAGTGGACGAGGCGGTTGTCGGGGGCGCGGCCGGAGAGGCGGTGCGTGGCGCCGTCCTTGCGGCCCTCGCCCTCGGCGACCATGAGCTCCAGCGTGCGCCCGACCTGCTTCTTGTTCTCCTCCCAGGAGATCTCCTCCTGGAGGGCGACGAGCCGCTCGTAGCGCGCCTGGACGACCTCCTTGGGAACCTGGTTCTCCATCTCGGCAGCGGGGGTGCCGGGCCGCTTGGAGTACTGGAAGGTGAAGGCCTGCGCGAACCGTGCCTCGCGCACCACGTGCAGGGTCTGCTCGAAGTCCTCCTCGGTCTCGCCGGGGAAGCCCACGATGATGTCGGTGGTGATCGCGGCGTGCGGGATGGCGGCGCGGACCTTCTCGATGATCCCGAGGTAGCGCTCCTGCCGGTAGGAGCGGCGCATGGCCTTGAGGACCGTGTCCGAGCCGGACTGCAGCGGCATGTGCAGCTGCGGCATCACGTTGGGGGTCTCGGCCATGGCGGCGATCACGTCGTCGGTGAAGTCGCGCGGGTGCGGCGAGGTGAAGCGGACGCGCTCCAGGCCCTCGACGGTGCCGCAGGCGCGCAGCAGCTTGCTGAACGCCTCGCGGTCACCGATGTCGGAGCCGTAGGCGTTGACGTTCTGGCCGAGCAGTGTGATCTCGCAGACGCCCTCGCCGACCAGGGCCTCGACCTCGGCGAGGATGTCGCCGGGACGGCGGTCCTTCTCCTTGCCGCGCAGTGCCGGGACGATGCAGAAGGTGCAGGTGTTGTTGCAGCCCACGGAGATCGACACCCAGGCCGCGTAGGCGCTCTCGCGGCGCGTCGGCAGCGTGGAGGGGAACGCCTCCAGCGACTCGGCGATCTCGACCTGCGCCTCCTCCTGGACGCGGGCGCGCTCCAGCAGGACCGGCAGCTTGCCGATGTTGTGCGTGCCGAAGACGACGTCCACCCAGGGCGCCTTCTTCACAATGGTGTCGCGGTCCTTCTGCGCCAGGCAGCCGCCGACCGCGATCTGCATCCCCGGCCGCTTCGCCTTCTTCGGCGCCAGGTGGCCGAGGTTGCCGTAGAGCCGGTTGTCGGCGTTCTCGCGTACGGCGCAGGTGTTGAAGACGACGACGTCCGCGTCACCGTCCGATCCCTCCGGCGCCCGCACGTACCCCGCGTCCTCGAGCAGCCCGGCCAACCGCTCGGAGTCGTGGACGTTCATCTGACACCCGTAGGTGCGGATTTCGTAACTCTTGGATCCTTGAACGTCCACGGTGGAGCTCCGGTCGCTGCTGCTGGTCATGGGTCAAGGGTAGGCGGTTCCGGGAGACGCGGCTGCAGCCCTCCTGTCCGGTGCATGGCGCTGCCGCCACGGCGCGTGCAAGGGGCTGTGCGGGCTGGTCACCTCTTGGATCCCCGCCTCGACGGGACGTACTGACGAGCAGGACGACGTACACCCGGTTTCCGAGAAGTCGTGGTGGCGCGATTGAACAGATCGACAGGATCACGGAGTGCCGCTACCGTCGGGCCAAATACCGTACGCCATGAAGGAAGGCAAATTGCCTGGACTCATGAGCGCCGGCGCGGGCAAAGTCGCACGGGTGACCGGAGCGGGCCGCGGAATTGGTCAGCAGATCGCAATCAGTTTGGCCGAGAACGGTTATCGCACGGGCCTTGTGGACAAGCTGTCGGCCGAGCTTTCGGCCACAGCGGAACACATTGAACGGATGGGTGGCGAGGTCGTCACGGTAACCGGAGACGTCACGAACCCGGCAAACGTCGAGCATTGTTATGACACCGTGGAGAAATGCTTCGAGCGCATCGATGTCCTGGTCAACAACGCCGGTTACGCCGAAGGTTCGGTTGCTTCACCGAGACGGATCCGGACGACTGGTGGGAGGTCATGAAGACCAATGTGTGCGGGCCCATGCTCTTTTGCCGCCGCCTGGTCCCGTCAATACTCGAACGGGGCTGTGGATATGTGATCAACATCAATACCCGGGTGGCGGTCCGGGATGATTCAGTGGCCACCTACAGTGCGTTAGGTGTGTCCAAGGCGGCGCTGGCCCGATTTACCGGTGCCCTCGCGCCCCCACGAGACCGCCGACCGTGGTGTCGTCGTGCTCGACATCAACCCCGGAATGGTACGCACCGCGATGACCGAGCAACGGCCGGGCTACCACGAACTTCCGGACAAGGCATTCCTGCCCGTGACGGTGCCCGCGAAGAAGGTGGTTGCCCTGGTGTCCGGGCAGTACGACATGTTGCATGGGCGATTCGTCCATGCCCGCGATGACCTGGATGAATTGGCCAAGCGTGTGACGGACGATCCGCGGGCTCGCGTCCTCGGGTTCGGCAGCACCGGGCCCAACGATCCGGTTGCCTGACATTTCGTCGTGGTGGACGCGTTGGTCGAGGCAGTGGTGCAGGCACCCGATCATGCGATTGAAGTGCGATTGAAGAGATTGCGCAGGGCTGAGATGCGGCGTTCGCCGTGGGTGCGTCTGCGGTCGTAGTGGGCTCTGGCGCCCGTTGAGGCGGTCAGGGAAGCGAATGCCCAGACATAGCCGACGGCAGCGAGACGCTGATTCCGGACGAGACCCTCGGCCGCAGCCGGGTCCCCGACATCGGACGGATACGCCAGCGCCCCGGTCTCCCGTTCGAGGCGCCGCAGTGGTTCGGGCCGCCGGCCGGAGGCCACCACGCGGTGACCCTCCTGGCTCAGCGATCGGGCCGTGGCCTCCCCGATGCCCGTACCTCCGCCGGTCACGATCACAACCCGCTTGTCCGCCATTGCAGTTCAGGTCCCTCCATCAAGATCGCGCAGCGCCCGCGAGCCTAGAACCCGCTGATCCATCGCCGACGAGTTCGAGTCGGGGTTCGCGGTCTCGCCGCGTCCGTGCCGGCGCTGTTGCCGGCGCCGCGCTGCGCCCGCCCGTCCCGTGGCCCCCGCCGAATCGGCGTTGCCGCGGGGCTGTCGTCTCCGCCGCTTCGGCCGACCTGGCCGACTTCGGCCGACCACCTGGGCGGTGGGCCGAAAAGCGCCGTGGTTCAGGTCACCTCGGGAGACTGCCGGAATGTCACGCTCCGCCGGTCCGTCCGTGGCATGCTCATGTTTGATTACTCCACCGGTGTCCCACCGGCACCTCGTGCCGGTTTCTCCGGTGCCGGTGTTTTCCCGGCCCGGTGCCTGCGATGCCGGTTCCTCATGTCACCCCCCACCTTTCTCACCTTTCTCAGGACCCACCTTGCGCAGACGCACGAGGCACAGCCGTGCCCTGATGCCCGCTTTCGCGGTGACCGCCCTCCTCCTCGCCGCCGGCTGCTCCGCACCGCCGCCCACGGGCGGCCGGCCGGTCGCCTCCGGGAACGCGACGGCCCGGCAGCAGCAAGACGACTCGGCCGCCGCCCCGGACCGCACACTCGCCGTCGCGGCCGCCCCCGCCACCGCCGCGGCCGCCGCCGCGAGCCCGGACGGCGCACGCGGCTCGGGCGGTCGAGGGCCGGCGCACCGCACCTCGCTCACCGTCGACTCGTACGACAGCCACACCCGGCGCGCCGTCATATCCACGCATGCGCACGGGACTTCCGCGCCCACCCCCGGCGCCGGCGCGAAGCCGCACGGCGCCGCCGTCGGCGACGTCATCGCCAGTGCCCCCGCGCCCGGCGCCCCGCACGGCCTGCTCGCCAAGGTGACGAGGGTGATCGGCGAGACCGGCAGGGGAACCGAGGTGCAGACCGAACCCGCCGCTCTCAACTCCGTTCTCGGCGACCGGACGGCCCGCGGCTCGGTCCCGGTCTCCCCCGCCTCCTTCGACATCGACAGGCTGCTGCCCGACGTCAAGGTCTCCTGGTCCAAGCCGGGCGACGTGCACGTGGGTCCGAAGGGCACGACCGTGCCGCTGGGCAGCCTGCGGCTCGACGTCGGCGCCAACGTGCCCACGGCCAAGGGCGCACCGGTGTCCGCGGCCGCGTCCGTCTCGGGCTTCGTCCAGGTCGCCCCACGGGTCGACTTCCGCTACGGCGGCCAGGGCACCGACACCGCGCCCGGCTCCGCCTATCTCGGCGTCTCCGGCGACTGGACCTCGGGCTGGGCCCTCAAGGGCCGCGCCGCCGCCTCCGCCACGCCGCTGCGCATCCCGTTCGCCAAGCTGCACGCCGACCCCGTGCTCCAGGTCGGGCCCGTTCCCGTCGTGGTCAACCTCGACCTGACCTGCTACCTCCAGATCAGCGGCGACGGCCGGGTCACGGTCGACGTGGAGCAGAACCTCAAGGGCGGCTTCACGGCGGGCGGCGCCTTCGGCCCGGCGCACGGCTGGACCCCGGTCAGCTCCGCGGACATGACGAGCACCCCGGTGCGCTCGTCGCTGACCAGCGCGGGCGGCGTGAAGGCCGCGCTCGGCGCCGAGGCCACCGTCGGCCTCTACGGCACCGTCGGTGTCAGCGCCGACCTGGCGCCGTATCTGCGCGGGGAGGCCTCCGGCAGCGTGACCGGCGCGGTGAGGCCGGCTTCCGGAACCGGTGCGGCCGGTGGCGTCGGCGCAAGGGGCGCCGGTCCGGCCGGCGCGGGACGTGCGAAGGCCGGCGCCTCCTGGGGCCTCTACGGCGGCGTCGACCTCACCGGCACCCTGCGCCTGCAGCTGTCCGTCTTCGGTACCCCGGTTTTCGAGCGCAGCATCCCGCTGGGCTCGCTGCACCGCGAGTGGCGGCTGGCGGGCGGCGGCACCGCGGGACAGTCCTAGCGGGACAGTCCTGGAAGAGTGATGTCAGGCGCCGCCGGGGACCCAGCCCTGGCGGCGCAGCACCGCCGAGACGTCCGGTGCCCGGTAGTGGTCTCCCTTGAGGACCTTGCCGTCGGCGCGACGTGCGACCCGGCCGCCGGGGCCGAGCTTGGTCATGTTGGAACGGTGGATCTCGGCGATCACCTCGTCGAGGTCGATGCCGTGGACCAGGGCGGTGCCGTAGGCCACGTACACGACGTCCGCGAGTTCGTGCGCGAGCCGGTCGAGCGGGCCGCCGACCGAGACCTCGGCCACCTCCGCCGCCTCTTCGGCGAGCAACTCCCCTCGGTGCGCGGCCAGCGCGGGCGACACCTCGGTGGGGGTGCGGCGGGCGTCCAGGCCGAAGGCGCGGTGGAACTCACGGACGAGGTCGGCGGGCGAGCTGCTCATACGGCGACTCTATCCGCCGCCTCCGGCGCCCCCGGCCGAAGCCCGGACCGGCCGCCTCCCACACCCTCGGCCAAACGGCTCGCGCCAACTGCCGCCCACACGCCGGTCGACGGCCCGGACCGGCCGCCTCCCACACCCCCGGCCGGACTCCCCGGCAACCCTGGTGGGTGGCCCCGACGCCCTGGTGGGTCACCCCGAACGGCCCCGGCCGGCCGCCCGGGGCACCCCGCCCTGGCCAGCACCATGTCCCGGCTGGCAGGATCGCGCGCATGTCCATGGTGTTCTCCCGAATCGGCAGACGCCGTGCCCTGCAGGGCTCGGCCGTCGGCGCCCTGGTCCTCGGGCTGCTGCTGTGGTGGCTGCTGCCGCTGGGCGAGGAGCCGCCGGGCGGGACGGTCACCTTCAGCACCGGCACCCTGCGCGGCGTCTACCAGGAGTACGGCGTGCGGCTGCGCACCGCGTTCCACAAGGACATGCCGGACCTGAAGGTGCGCCTGATGACCAGTGACGGCTCGCAGGAGAACGTCACGCGCGTGGCGACCGGCCAGGCCGACTTCACCATCGCCGCGGCGGACGCGGTGGAGACCTACGAGCTGGACAACCGCCCGGGCGCCGGGCGGCTGCGCGGGGTGGCCCGTCTCTACGACGACTATGTGCAGCTCGTCGTCCCGCGCGACTCCCGCATCGGCTCGGTCGCGGACCTGCGGGGCAAGCGGGTGGCGATCGGGCCGCCGGAGTCGGGGGTCCGGCTGATCGCCGAGCGGGTGCTCAGGGCGGCCGGGATCGATCCGCACAAGGGCATCAGGCCCATGGCCGACGGCATCGACACCGGTCCCGGCCGGCTGCGGCAGGGCGCGATCGACGCGTTCTTCTGGTCTGGCGGGCTGCCCACGGAGGGCCTCAAGCAGCTCGCCGGGACGTTCGCGTTCCGGTTCGTGCCGATCGAGCCCGGGCTCGTGGCCAAGCTCCACGCCGAGGGTGGTGCCACGCGCTACTACCGCGCCACCAACATGCCGGAGTCGGCGTACCCGACCGTCCAGAACGGCTCGACCGTGCCGACGATCGCCGTGTCCAACCTGCTGATGACGCGCCAGGACATGGACCCCAGGCTCACCGAGTGGGTGACCCGCGCCGTCATCAAGAGCCGTGACGGCATCGGCGCCCACGTCCACTCCGCCCAGCTGGTGGACCTGCGCACCGCGATCTACACCGATCCGCTGATGCTGCACGAGGGCGCGCGGCGCTACTACCGGTCGGTCAAGCCGTAGCGCCCTGCGGCGGTTCCTACGACGGCACTGACGACGGCTCCGGGTCCGACCTCGACACGGTGACCGTCACCTTCAGTCCGCGCGGCTCGCCCTGCCGGTGGTGGTCGTAGGAGATCGAGCCGCCGCCCGCGGCGAGCAGGGCCCGGGAGATGGACAGGCCCAGGCCGGAACCCTTGATGTTCTGGTGGCGGCCGCTGCGCCAGAAGCGGTCGCCGATCCGGGCGAGTTCCTCGTCGGTGAGGCCGGGGCCGTGGTCGGTGACCACGACGGTCGACGTGCCGCCGCCCCCGCAGACCCTCACTTCGACGCACTCGTCCTCGGGCGTGAACTTCACCGCGTTGTCGATCACGGCGTCCAGTGCCGAGGACAGTGCCACGGGGTCGGCCCAGGCCGTGGTGGCCGGGCAGTCGCCCACCAGCCGCACCCCCTTGGCCTCGGCGGCCGGCGTCCACGCCGCGACGCGCTCCGCCGCCAGCCCACCGATGTCGATCAGCTGCAGGTCCGCCTCGGCGTGCTCGGCCAGCGCCAGGTCGAGCAGGTCGTCCAGGACCTGCGCGAGGCGCTTGCCCTCGGTGCGGACCGAGGCGATCTCCTCGTTGCCCTCGGGCAGTTCGAGGGCGAGCAGTTCGATGCGCAGCAGCAGCGCCGAGAGCGGGTTGCGCAGCTGGTGCGAGGCGTCGGCGACGAAGGCGCGCTGCTGCTCCAGCACGTCCTCGACGTTGTCCGCCATCTCGTTGAACGACCGGGCGAGCCTTCTGAGTTCCGGCGGCCCGCTCGCCACCGCCACCCGGGACTTCAGCCGCCCGGTGGCGATGTCGTGGGTGGTGGCGTCCAGGACGCGTACGGGTCGGAGCACCCAGCCGGTCAGCCGCAGGGCCGCACCGACGGCGAGCAGCATCGCGGCGATCTCACCCGCGCCGATGAGCAGCCAGCCGTGCAGGGTGGCCGAGCGCATCTGCCCGGTCGGCGAGTCGGTGACGACCACCGCGACGACGTCACCGTCCCGGATGACGGGCGAGGCGACGACGAGCCGGTGCCGCTGCCAGGGCCAGACCTGCTCCGGGTCGTGGCTGCGCCGGCTCAGCAGGGCCTCGTCGAAGGCCGCGCGGACCTCGCCCGTGGGGAGCAGGGACCAGTCGGCCGGCGCGTTGGCCATGGGGGTGCCGGTGCGGTAGAAGACGCCCGCCCGGATGCCGTAGACCTCGTAGTAGCTGGCGAGTTCCCGGCTGAGGGTCTCCAGGCGCTCGTCCGGGACCGTCTGGCGGGAGCCGGTGGGCCGGTCGGTGACGAACTGGGCGAGGGCGGCGAAGCGTGCCGTGTCGTCGATCCGGTCGACGACCACCTTCTGCTGCTGGGCCGCCGCCAGGCTGACGGCGAGCGGGAAGCCGAGGGCGAGCAGCACCGCTGCCATCAGGACGATGAGCAACGGCAGCAGACGTGTGCGCACCCGTGCCCCGTCCCGCTACGCGGCCGGGGCGACGAGCCGGTAGCCGACTCCGCGCACGGTCTCGATCAGGGCCGGCATTCGCAGTTTGGAACGCAGGGAGGCGACGTGCACCTCCAAGGTGCGTCCGGTGCCCTCCCAGCTGGTGCGCCACACCTCGCTGATGATCTGCTCCCGGCGGAAGACCACCCCGGGGCGCTGGGCGAGCAGCGCGAGCAGGTCGAACTCCTTGCGGGTCAGCTGGACGACCGAACCGTCCACGCTGACCTGCCGGTTGGGCAGTTCGATGCGCACGGGGCCGAGGCGCAGGGCGCTGTCGCCCCCGCCGCTCGCGTCCTCGTGGGCGGTGCGCCGGCTGACGGCGTGGATACGGGCGAGCAGTTCCCCGGTGTCGTAGGGCTTCACGACGTAGTCGTCGGCGCCGAGGTTGAGGCCGTGGATGCGGGAGCGGACGTCCGAACGGGCGGTGACCATGATCACCGGGGTGCTGGTTCGCTTGCGGATCTTGCCGCAGACCTCGTAGCCGTCCTGGTCCGGCAGACCGAGGTCGAGCAGGACGACCCCGAATCCGGCGCCTTCGGGGACGAGCGCCTGGAGGGCCTCCTCGCCGCTGCGGGCGTGCGTGACGTCGAAACCGTGCCGGGCCAGGACCGCGGACAGGGCCGCCGCCACATGATTGTCGTCCTCGACGAGGAGCAGTCTCATCCCGGCCCCCTCCGGTTCATCAGTCGTATGGTCATGATGTGTACAAAATGCGCGCACGCGCGCGTGCACCATGGCAGTCACGCTGATGGACGACGACGCCGTCAAGAGGGTTCCGGTTGCGTGCCACCGGTCGTTACCCAGCCGGTACGCGCCCCGCGCGGGTCCGCTACGTCATGTGTCCGGCCGCTACCGGATCGTGATGCTCAGATCTCGCTCAGATGTAATGACGCTGGTCGCGCGGCGTGGCTATGGTCCAGCGAAACCGAGGAGGACGGAGCCTGAAAGCGATGACCGAAGTATCGGTGGCCAGGGAAGACCTGGCCTCGACCGGCGATCTGGTCGTCCTGAAGAGCGTCAACAAGCACTTCGGCGCGTTGCACGTGCTCCAGGACATCGAGCTGACGATCTCCCGCGGCGAGGTCGTGGTGGTCATCGGGCCCTCGGGGTCCGGGAAGTCCACCCTGTGCCGCACCATCAACCGCCTGGAGACCATCGACTCGGGCACGATCACGATCGACGGCAGGCCACTGCCCCACGAGGGCAAGGAGCTGGCCCGGCTGCGCGCCGACGTCGGCATGGTCTTCCAGTCCTTCAACCTCTTCGCCCACAAGACAGTGCTCCAGAACGTGACCTTGGGTCAGGTCAAGGTCCGCCGCACGGACAAGAAGAAGGCCGAGGAGCGGGCCCGTGCCCTGCTCGACCGGGTCGGCGTGGGCGCGCAGGCCGAGAAGTACCCCGCCCAGCTCTCCGGCGGCCAGCAGCAGCGCGTGGCCATCGCGCGGGCGCTGGCCATGGACCCCAAGGTCATGCTCTTCGACGAGCCCACCTCCGCCCTCGACCCCGAGATGATCAACGAGGTCCTCGAGGTCATGCAGCAGCTCGCCCGGGACGGCATGACGATGATCGTCGTCACCCACGAGATGGGATTCGCCCGTTCGGCTGCAAACCGGGTGGTCTTCATGGCCGACGGCCGGATCGTCGAAGAGGCTGCGCCCGACCAGTTCTTCAGCAACCCGCGCAGCGACCGGGCCAAGGACTTCCTGTCGAAGATCCTGCACCACTGAAACGGGCCGCGCGGCCCGCACGCGGCCCGAACCGCCTGTGCCGACCGTCGTCACCGGTCCCGTGACGACGCGCCGTCGCCCGTTCCCGACGGCCCTCAACTCCTCAACACCCGAAGGATGTCCACCATGAAGCTCCGCAAGGTCACCGCCGCCTCGGCCGTCGTGCTCGCCCTCGCCGTCTCGGCGACGGCGTGCGGGTCGAACGACAAGAACGGCGGGGGGTCGTCGGGGGGCGGCAAGAAGATCGCCATCGGCATCAAGTTCGACCAGCCGGGCCTCGGTCAGAAGACGCCGCAGGGCTATTCCGGCTTCGACGTCGACGTGGCCAAGTACGTGGCCAAGAAGCTCGGCTACAACGAGGACCAGATCGAGTGGAAGGAGTCGAAGAGCGCCGACCGCGAGACCATGCTGCAGCGTGGTGACGTCCAGTTCATCGCCGCCACGTACTCGATCACCCCGGAGCGCGAGAAGAAGGTCGACTTCGCCGGCCCGTACCTGCTCGCCCACCAGGACGTGCTGGTCCGCGCCGACGACAACACGATCAAGTCGCCGGCCGACCTCAACCACAAGAAGCTCTGCTCGGTGACCGGCTCGACCTCGGCCCAGAACGTCCACGACAGGCTGGCGCCCAAGGCCAACCTGCTGCAGTACCCGACCTACTCGGCCTGCCTGGGCGGTCTGCAGAACAAGGCGATCGACGCCCTGACGACGGACGACTCCATCCTCGCGGGCTATGCCGCCCAGGCCCAGTTCAAGGGCAAGTTCAAGCTGGGCGGCTTCAGGATGACCAACGAGAACTACGGCATCGGCGTCAAGAAGGGCAGCGACCTCAAGGCCAAGATCAACAAGGCCCTGGAGGAGATGGTCGCCGACGGTTCCTGGGAGAAGGCCGTGAAGGCCAACTTCGGCCCCGCGAACTACAAGAACGAGCCCGCGCCGAAGATCGGCGACATCAAGAGCTGAGTCAGCGCCCGCCGGGTGCGCCACCCACGGGGGTGGCGCACCCGGGGCCCACCCACACGCGGAAGCGCGGGAGATCGTGTTCGACTTTCTTCAAGGTTACGACCTGCTGGGAGCCTTCTGGGTGACCGTGCAGCTCACGCTGCTCTCGGCCGTCGGCTCCCTGGTCTGGGGCACCCTGCTGGCCGCCATGCGCGTCGGCCCGGTGCCCCTCATGCGCGGGTTCGGTACCGCCTACGTCAACATCGTGCGGAACATCCCGCTGACGGTGATCATCCTGTTCACCTCGCTGGGCCTGAACCAGGCCCTCGGTGTCAGCCTCGGCGCTCAGGCCTTCGACACCATCAACTTCCGGCTCGCCGTCCTCGGCCTGATCGCCTACACCTCGGCCTTCGTCTGCGAGGCGATCCGCTCCGGCATCAACACGGTGCCGGTGGGCCAGGCGGAGGCGGCCCGCGCCCTCGGGCTGAGCTTCACCCAGGTCCTGACCCTGGTGGTGCTGCCGCAGGCGTTCCGTTCGGTGGTCGGCCCGCTCACCAACGTCCTGATCGCGCTCACCAAGAACACCACGGTGGCCGCCGCCATCGGCGTGGCCGAGGCGGCCCTCCTGATGAAGAAGATGATCGAGAACGAGGCACAACTCCTGTTGATCTCCGCGGTCTTCGCCTTCGGCTTCGTGTGTCTGACGCTGCCGACCGGCCTGATCCTGGGCTGGGTGGGCAAGAAGGTGGCGGTGAAGCGATGACCTCCGTGCTGTACGACGCGCAGGGCCCCAGGGCCAAGCGGCGCAACGTCCTCTACACGGTCGTGTTCCTCGCCGCCCTCGCCGGGCTGCTGTGGTGGGTCTACAAGAGCCTCGACGACAAGGGCCAGCTGGACTGGGAGAAGTGGAAGCCGTTCTTCTCCGGCTCCGAGGCGTGGAACACCTACCTCCTGCCCGGGCTGAAGAACACGCTGATCGCGGCGGCCCTGTCGATGGTCATCGCGTTGCCCCTCGGCGCCGTCTTCGGCATAGCGCGGCTCTCCGACCACGCCTGGGTCAGGGTGCCGGCCGCCGTGGTCGTGGAGTTCTTCCGCGCCATCCCGGTGCTGATCCTGATGATCTTCGGCAACGCCCTGTTCGCGCAGTACACCAACGTCAGCTCGGACGACCGCCCGCTGTACGCCGTGGTCACGGGCCTGGTGCTCTACAACGCCTCGGTCCTGGCGGAGATCGTCCGCGCGGGAATCCTGGCCCTGCCCAAGGGCCAGACGGAGGCCGCCCAGGCCATCGGTCTGCGCAAGACCCAGACCATGACCTCGATCCTGCTGCCGCAGGCGGTCACCGCGATGCTGCCGGCGATCGTCAGCCAGCTGGTGGTGATCGTGAAGGACACCGCGCTCGGCGGCGCGATCCTCACCTTCCCGGAACTGCTGGCAGCGGTCGGCCCGATGAGTTCGTACTACGGTGCGAACGTCATCGCCTGCTTCACGATCGTGGCGCTGATCTACGTGGTGCTCAACTTCAGCCTCACCACCTTCGCGGGCTGGCTGGAGCAGCGGCTGCGACGCGGGAAGAAGTCCACTGGGGCGGTGCTTGCGCCGGCGGCGGTGGCCGGTACGCAGGCCACCGGAGCCGGCGGTGGCGACGCGGCAGGCGGCTACGCCGGAAAGACGCACATCTGACGGGTGGTCACCCGAACACATGTGACATGGGGACAGTGGAGTGATCACTACTGCCCCCGTCACTTGACGCAAGCAGCGGCAATAGGTTGCATACGTTCTGTGATCGTGCACCCTGCTCCAACCGTTTGCCCACGTCTGTCCGTCAGGACGCCGCCGCGGGCAGGGAGCGCCGCGCCGTGGACCCGGTGATCGTCGTCGGAGCGGGGCCCGTCGGGCTCACGCTCG
Organism: Streptomyces sp. NPDC020801; assembly: GCF_044334385.1. Taxonomy (NCBI): domain Bacteria; kingdom Bacillati; phylum Actinomycetota; class Actinomycetes; order Kitasatosporales; family Streptomycetaceae; genus Streptomyces; species Streptomyces sp. NPDC020801. Next base: position 36,085 of record NZ_JBIRST010000011.1, on the reverse strand, counting down.
CCCTGGCGCTGGCGCGCCAGGAGGTGCCGTCCGTCGTTCTCGACGAGGGGCCGGGCAGCGACGCGCCGCGCGCCGCGCGGACGGTCGTGCTGCGGGAGGACACCGCCGCGCTCGTGGAGCGGCTGGCCGGAGTGGAGCTCGGGCAGGCCGGGCTGCGCTGGGCCGGATGGCGGTCGTTGCGGCGCAAACAGGTGATGCGCGAGGTCGCCTTCGGCGACGCCGGAACCACCGAAGCCGCCCCGCTGCACATCGCCCAGCACCTCCTGACCGGCGCCCTGCGCGCCGCCGTCGCCCACGAGCCGCTGATCGAGCTCGCCACGGGCAGCCGGCTGGACACCACAGAGCAGGAGCCCACCGGCGTCACCGCCCACACCCGCGGCCCCAACGGCACCTGGTGGCGCGGTAGTTACCTGGTCGGCTGCGACGGGCCGCGCTCGACCGTGCGCAAGCTCCAGGACATCCGCTTCCCCGGCCGTACGGCCGTCGAACGGCACGCCGTCGCAGCGCTGCGCACCGAACTGCCCCGGCCCGACGAAGCGTTCCTCCACCGGTCGCCGCCGTGGCGGGCCACCGGCCCCTCGGCAGGGGAGATCACCGCCCGCCCACTCCCGGACGGCGTGTGGCGGCTGGACTGGCTGCTGCCGCCCGGCAAGGACCTCGTCACGCCCGAACTGCTCATCGCCCGTATCCGGGAGACCCTCACCGGCTGGACCGGCGAGACGGCACCGTCGTACGAACTTCTGGACACCGGAGTCCACACGGTCCACCACCGGCTGGCCCGCCGCTGGCGTGCCGGGCGGGTCTTCGTCGCCGGGGACGCGGCGCACCTGCTGGGCGCGTTCGGCACCCAGGGGCTGGACGAGGGGCTGCGCGACGCCGACAACCTCGCCTGGAAGCTGGCCCTGGTCTGGCACCACGGTCCGAACGAGGCCCTGCTGGACAGCTACCAGGCGGAGCGCCGCGCGATCGTCGCCGCCCGGCTGCGCGCAGCCGACCAGGTGCTGCCGCTGCTGCGCGGAGGCGGCGGCCTGCGGTCGTACGTGCCCGGGTCGGCGCGCGGGCACGACGCGCTGCTCATGGACGGCCAGCTGGGGCGCGGATCACTGGGCGCGCCCGGGACGTACGCCGCCTCCCCCCTCGCGCCCCCGCCCTCCGAGGCGGAGGTGCCCGTCGACACACCTCCGGGCGGGCCGGTCGCCGATGTGACGGTGACCGCGGAGGACGGCTCCTTCGTCCCGCTGCGGGGCCGGCTGGGCCGCGGTGCCCTGCTGGTGGTGCTGGTGGCGCCGGGAACGGTGGTGTGGGAGCGCCGGCACTGGATGAGCGCCGGGCTCATGCCCCGGCTGGCGGCCGCGGTCAGCGCGCTGCCGCACCCCGCCGAACTGCTGGTCGCCGAGAGCTACCCGGGCGCGGCCCCCCACACCGTGCTCCTGGTACGCCCCGACGGACATCTGGTCACCGCGCTGAGCGGGGTGCGCCCCGCCGATCTGTACGCGGCGGCGGAGGCGACGCTCGGCGGTCCGGCCCACTTGGAGGCGCGGGCCGAGGCGGGCGCGCGCTGACGACGGAACCGGTGGACCGTACTCGCCGTCACGGTGCGGTCCACATGGTGACGGTGAGTTGACCGGTTACCACCGCCATGGTGTACTCCGGATCGTGACCGACACCGATGTGCGCCTGTGGCGGAGGGTCCACATGGACCTCGTCCGCTATGCGGGCTGTGTGTGTCGCTCGTCCTGCTGAGTTCGCATCCTTTCTCGCTTCCCGGCCTTCCCCGCGCGCCGCCGCTGTGCCGTCGCGCGCCTTCCGTGAACGCTCATCAGGACGGTGTACGTGTCTGTCTCACCTCCTGTCTCTCCCTCTGCCTCCCCTTCTGCTTCCTCCTCTGGCTCATCTGCCACTGTCTCCTCTGCCGCGCCAGCCGCTGCCTGGGAATCCGCGTCCGCCACGGCGCCCACGCAGGGCGAACTCCTCGGCTTCGTCCGGCGCACCGCCGCCGACACCGAACTGATCGCCTCCCTTCCGCTCGACCCGGAGGGGCGCACCTGGGTACGCCTGAAGGGGCCCGGCGGCAGCGAGGCCTGGCTGATCGGCTGGCCGCCCGGTACCGGTACCGGCTGGCACGACCACGCCGACTCGGTCGGTGCCTTTCTCACGGCCGCCGGCGAGCTGACCGAGTACTCGCTCGCCGCCCGGCTGCCCACCGACGGCTGGAAGACCCTCGAACTCACCGAAGGCGTGGACCGCGAGCGGCGGCTGCCGGCCGGCCGGGGCCGTTCCTTCGGCCGCCACCACGTCCACGAGGTGCTCAACGAGTCCACCGGCCGGCACGCGATCTCCGTGCACGCCTACTACCCGCCGCTGCCGCGGATCCGCCGCTACAGCCGCACCGGGCAGACGCTGCGCCTGGAGCAGGTCGAGCGTCCGGAGGACTGGCAGTGAGCGCGCGGCGGCCACCGGTCGGGATCGACGAGCTGCTGGAGCGGGTCCGCCGGGGCTACGAGCGCGTCGAGCCGCGCGAGGCATACGGCGCCGCCCGGTCCGGCGAGGCCCTCCTGGTGGACATCCGGTACGCCGCGCTGCGCGAGCGGGACGGCCTGGTCCCCGGCGCCCTCGTCATCGAGCGCAACGAACTGGAGTGGCGGCTGGACCCCCGCGGCAGCCACCGGGCCCCCGCGGCCGTCAGCCACGACCTGCGGGTGGTCGTCATCTGCAACGAGGGCTACGCGTCGAGTCTGGCGGCCGCGTCCCTGCACCAGCTGGGCCTGCACCGGGCGACCGACCTGGTCGGTGGCTTCCAGGCGTGGCGGGCTGCGGGGCTGGAGGTGACGACGGCGTAGACAGCTCCGGCGCCGGGTCAGGCCTGCGCGCCGCGTGCCGTTTTGGTCCTGTGGCGATGGGGCCCGCCACCGCCCGGAGCCGATGCCTCAGTGCGCCTCGTCCACAGGACTCCTCGTTCTCAGTGTCCCTCGTCCGCGAGGAACTCCGTGTCCTCGCCGTCCTCCTCCAGTGCCTGGCGGACCACTCGCAGGGCCAGGCCCTCGGAGTAGCCCTTGCGGGCCAGCATTCCGGCGAGGCGGCGCAGCCGCTTGTCGCGGTCGAGCCCCCGGGTGGAGCGCAGCTTGCGGGCGACGAGCTCGCGCGCGGTGGCCTCTTCCCGATCGGCGTCGAGCCGGCCGACCGCCTCGTCGATCAGCGCCGCGTCGACGCCCTTGGTGCGCAGCTCCCGGGCCAGCGCGCGCCGGGCCAGTCCGCGCCCGTGGTGCCGGGACTCCACCCAGGCGTCCGCGAAGGCACTGTCGTCGATCAGCCCGACCTCCTCGAACCGTGACAGCACCTCCTGAGCCGCGTCGTCCGGGATCTCCCGCTTGCGCAGGGCGTCCGCCAGCTGTTTACGGGTACGCGGGGTCCCGGTGAGCAGGCGCAGACAGATCGCTCGCGCCCGCTCCACCGGGTCCCCCGGGGACTCCCCCTGCTCGGCCCTCGACGAGGAGGGGGAGTCCCCGTCCATTGCGGACGGCTCGCCGAAGCTCCGCCGGCGACGCCCGCGCCCACCGTGCGACCCGCCGTCACGCGAGCCGCCCGCGCCCCGCTGTCCGCCGTCGCTCCGGCGCCGGCCGTCGGCCGGGGCGTCGCCGTATGTGCCGGGCAGGCCGTCGGCCGGGAAGGCGTCCCCGTCGCCGCCCTGCCGGTACGACTCGTCGGGCCCCTCGCCTCCGTACCCGCTGTCACCGCCACCGGCGGAGCCCCGGTGGCCTCCGATGCCCCTCCCCCGTGGGGCACCGGAGGCGGCGTACTCGTACTCGGCCCAGTCGGTTCGTCGTGTCACGGGTCAGCTCTTGGCTGTGGCGGCCTTGGGCTTGGTGGCCTTGGCGGCCGCCGGGGCGGGCACCGTCTTGGCGGCGTCTGCCGCGGCCGCCGGGGCCGACGCGTCCGCACCCGGCTCGGCGGCCGGCTCCTCGGGCCGCACGCCGACGCCCAGCTTCTCCTTGATCTTCTTCTCGATCTCGTTGGCCAGGTCGGGGTTGTCCTTCAGGAAGTTGCGCGCGTTCTCCTTGCCCTGGCCGAGCTGGTCGCCCTCGTACGTGTACCAGGCGCCGGCCTTGCGGACGAAGCCGTGCTCCACGCCCATGTCGATCAAGCCGCCCTCGCGGCTGATGCCCTGGCCGTAGAGGATGTCGAACTCGGCCTGCTTGAAGGGCGGTGCGACCTTGTTCTTCACCACCTTGCAGCGGGTGCGGTTGCCGACCGCCTCCGTGCCGTCCTTCAGGGTCTCGATACGGCGGATGTCGATGCGCACGGAGGCGTAGAACTTCAGCGCCCGGCCGCCGGTCGTGGTCTCCGGGGAACCGAACATCACGCCGATCTTCTCGCGCAGCTGGTTGATGAAGATGGCCGTGGTCTTCGACTGGTTGAGCGCACTGGTGATCTTCCGCAGGGCCTGGCTCATCAGACGGGCCTGCAGACCCACGTGGCTGTCACCCATCTCGCCCTCGATCTCCGCGCGCGGAACGAGCGCGGCGACGGAGTCGATGACGATGAGGTCGAGCGCGCCGGAGCGGACCAGCATGTCCACGATCTCCAGCGCCTGCTCGCCGTTGTCCGGCTGGGAGAGGATCAGGTTGTCGATGTCCACGCCGAGCTTGCGCGCGTACTCGGGGTCGAGGGCGTGCTCGGCATCCACGAAGGCCACCTGGCCGCCGGCCTTCTGCGCGTTCGCCACGGCGTGCAGGGTCAGGGTCGTCTTGCCGGAGGACTCCGGTCCGTAGATCTCCACGACCCGGCCGCGCGGCAGGCCGCCGACACCGAGAGCCACGTCGAGTGCGGTCGACCCGGTCGGGATGACCTCGATGGGCTCCTTCGAGCGCTCACCCATGCGCATGACCGCGCCCTTGCCGAATTGCCGTTCAATCTGTGCGAGCGCGGCGTCGAGCGCCTTCTCGCGGTCGGTACCTGCCATGGGTTCCACCCGGTTTGCTTGAGTCGATCGCTTCACGTCAAAGACGCTAACGCCTGCCACTGACAATGCGCCTCGTCGCCCGTCCGGCCTGTGGATAACTCAGGCACTTATCCCATCAAAACGGGGTGAAGTCCCTTCCGTTGAGCTTCGCCGGAACCTCCATAAGAATGGATGTTCGATTTTCGTGTCAAGCGCATCACGGCCACCGCCGAGACCTCGCGCGCGATCCGCCGACGGCCCGCTCGCGCGCCGGGCATCAGCAGGCGGCGTACCACTCCACGGCGCCGCTCAAGCCGTCGCACGGGGTGAGCCTGCACGCCGTGCTGGTGCTGCCCGCACTGGCCTGGCTGCTGTCGCGCACGTCCTGGAGCGACGTCACCAGGCAGCGGATCGTGTACGGGGCGGTCGGCGGCTACGCGGCCGCCGTGGTCGGCGCCGGGGTCTGGGCGGCCCTCACCTGCTGATCCTTCCGGCCACAGCGCTAGGGACCCGGCCGCTCCCCGGAGGGGTCCTCCTCGGCCGCCGCCGTGCCCGGCGCGTCCGCGCTCCCGGACTCCGTGGCCGGCTGCCGTACCGTCCACAGCCGTCGCGCGCGTGCGAGCAGCCCCGGTGCCGTGCCCCGCCTGCGGTGGCCGTGGACACGGGGGTCGTCCGTGACGGCGTACCGCTTCACGTACGCCCCCAGGAAGGCCTGCAGGGTGGCGACCGCGGGGATGGCGATCAGCGCGCCGACGGCGCCGAGCAGGGCGGTGCCCGCGACGACCGAACCGAAGGCGACCGCGGGGTGGATGTCGACGGTCTTCGAGGTGAGCTTGGGCTGCAGCACGTAGTTCTCGAACTGCTGGTAGATCACGACGAAGACCAGCACCCACAGCGCGTACCACGGGTCGACCGTGAAGGCGATGAGCATCGGGAGGGCGCCGGCGAGGTACGTGCCGATGGTGGGGATGAACTGCGAGACCAGGCCCACCCAGACACCCAGCACGGGCGCGTACGGCACGCCCAGCGCCTGCAGCAGGATGTAGTGGGCGATCCCCGAGATGAGCGCCATCAGGCCGCGCGAGTAGAGATAGCCGCCGGTCTTGTCGACGGCTATCTCCCATGCCCGCAGCACCTCGGCCTGCCGGGCGGGCGGCAGGACGGAGCACAGGGCACGGCGCAGCCGCGGTCCGTCGGCGGCGAAGTAGAACGAGAACAGTGCGATCGTCAGCAGCTGGAACAGGCCGCCGAGCACCTGAGCGGACACGTCGAGCACGCCCGCCGCGCTGTTCTGCGCGTACTTGCGCAGCCAGTCGGAGTGGAGCAGGCCCTCCTGCACGTCCACCGGTCTGAGCTCGGTGTGGAACGTGGTGTTGACCCAGTTGATGACCGAGTCGAGGTAGTCCGGGAAGCCCTCGACCATCTTGATGATCTGCCCGGCGAGGATCGAGCCGAGCAGGGTGACGAAGCCGGCCACGACGATCGTCAGGCCGAGGAAGACCAGGAAGGTCGCGAAACCCCGGCGCATGCCGCGGGCGGCCATCCGGCTCACCGCGGGCTCGATGGCGAGGGCCAGGAAGAACGCGATGAGGATGTTGATCAGCAGGCCGGTCAGCTGGTGGAAGGCCCAGCTGCCGAACTGGAAGACGGCGATGAGGGCGAGTGCGAGCACCATGGCGCGCGGCAGCCAGCGTGGCATGCGGGCGCCCGGCCCGGCCGCGCCCTCGGCCGGGGGCCGGGGGGCCGGCGGCGTGCCGGCCGGGAGTGCGTGCTGGGCCGTCTGCCCGGACTCGTCAGTGGGTGCCACGGTGCAAGTCTCGCCCACGCCGCCGGCATTCCCGCCCGGTCCGCGCTCTTCGTGACCGGTCAGCGCCTCTCCCCAGGAACGTTCATGACATGGCAGACCACGCGCCACACGTCCTTGGCCTCCCAGCCGGCCGCCAGCGCCTCGTGCACCGTGCGCCCGCCGAGGTCCGACATCACGTGGTCACGTGCGAAGGTCTCGGCGTATCCCGTGCCGAAGTGCTCCGCCATCCGCTCCCAGAAGACCGTCAACCGCATGACTCCAGTATCCCGCCCCTGGGGGTGACCCCGAGCCGGGACCGCCTGCCGAGACCGCTTTCCGCCCTACGGTCTGACGCATGGCCGAGACAGGAGCTTCCGCACTCCCCCCGCCGCCCCCGGCGTCCTCCCCGCTCTTCCGCGCCGAGCACTTCGTATGGCTCACCGCGCGCGTGCTGGAACAACGGCTGTTCGCCCACCACTTCCTGAACGGCGGCGCGGACCCGGTGGAGACCGCACTGGACGCCTACCGCAACGAGGACGGCGGGTACGGCCACGCGCTGGAGCCGGATCTGCGCGGTCCCGTCAGCCAGCCGCTGCACACCGCCCACGCGCTGTACGTCCTGGACTCCGTCGGGCGCTGCGGCGGACAGCGCGTGGAGCGCGTGTGCCGCTATCTGACCTCGGTCTCCACCCCGGACGGCGCGCTGCCGGCGGTGCACCCCGGTCAGCGCGGCTATCCGGCGGCCCCTTTCGTGCCGATCGTGGACGACCCGCCGAGCGACCTGCTGGCCACCGGGCCGGTGGTGGGTCTGCTGCACCGCAACGAGGTGTGGCACGCGTGGCTGTTCCGGGCGACCGACTACTGCTGGCAGCGGATCGAGTCCCTGGAGAAGTCCCATCCCTACGAGATCGAGGCCGCCGTCACCTTCCTGGACTCCGCACCCGACCGGTCGCGCGCGCAGGCGGCCGCCGAGCGGCTCGGCTCCCTCGTCCGCGCCCAGCGGCTCGCGGCGCTGGAACCCGACCGCCCGGACGCCTGGCCGGTCGCGCCCGGCTATGCACCCGGCGAGCACCACTTCCCGCACGACTACGCCAGGACACCGGGCTCCCTCGCGCGCGCGTGGTTCACGGACGCGGAGATGGACCGCTCCCTGGACTTCCTGGCGGGCCGGCAGCAGGAGGACGGCGGCTGGCCGATCACCTGGCGCCAGTGGGCGCCCGGCATCGCGTTGGAGGCACGCCCCATGGTGACGATCGAGGCCCTGCGCACCCTCAGGGCCTACGGCCGCGCCGTCGGCTGACGCAGAGGCGGCCCTTCGCCCTTGCGAAGGGGGATGTCCCTTCGAGGATGCTTGTCCCTTCCAGGGGTGTCCCTTCCAGGGGTGTCCCTTCCAGGGATGCCCCTTCGGGGAGGGCTGTCCCCCCGGCTCATCCCGCCATGGCCCGCACCCCGGCCGTCACCACCACGGCGGCCGCGACGACGACGAGGAACGGCGCCCGCAGCACCAGCGCCACGGCGGCGGCCGCGAGACCGGCCGCCCGCGCGTCCAGGACCAGCGTGTGCCCGTCGGCGAACGTCTGCTGCGCGGTGAGGGCGGCGAGCAGGGCGACCGGCAGCAGCGCGGCTAGCCGCTTCACCAGCGGCCGCTCCAGGGCACCCGCGGGGACGAGCAGCCCCGCGAGCTTGACGGCGTAGCAGCCGAGAGCGGTCACCGCGACCGCGATCCACGTGTTCAACGATCCTCCTCCCGTACGTCGTCCCCGGCCCCGCTCCCATGACGGCGGCCGTCCAGGTACAGCACGGCCGGGGCGGCGAGCGCGGCTGCCAGCACCGGTACGCCGGCCGGCAGCGCGGGCAGCAGCCCGAGCCCCAGGAGTACGGCGAGACCGGCGACCGCCCGCTCGGTGGTGGTCTTCAGCATCGGTGCGAGCAGTGCCAGGAACACGGCGGGCCCGGCCGCGTCCAGGCCTCACGCATCGGTGTGCTTGAGCGCCTTGGCGCCCAGTGCGCCGAGCAGTGTGGTGAGGTTCCACAGCAGGTACAGGCTCAGCCCGGTGACGGTGAAGCCGATCCGTGCGCCGCGCCGGTTGGGCTGGGCGAGTGCCACCGCGGTGGTCTCGTCGATGACCCACTGGGCGGCGAGGGGCCGAATCCCGCGCGGGAGAGCGAGCAGCTGCGACAGCCGCAGCCCGTAGAAGGCGTTGCGCATCCCCAGGAAGAAGGCGCCCGCCGCCGCCGTGAACGGGTTTCCCCCGGCCGCCAGCGCCCCCACGAGCGCGAACTGGGACGCACCGGTGAACACCAGCAGACTGAGCGCGCAGGTCTGCAGCAGCGTGAGCCCGCTGCCCGCCGAGGTCACCCCGAAGGCGAACCCGGACAGGCCTACGGCGACCCCGACTCCGAGGGCGTCCCGGACGACGGCGGCGTCCGGTTTTCCTCCGTCGCGATGTCCTTCGTCACCGCTTCCTCCAGGGCCGTTTCCTCCGTCGCCGGCGCGTATGTGCGCGGGAGCTGTCCGTTCTGTCACACCCCGGACGGTAGGTGGAGGCGCGACCGCACGTCTTGTACGTTCTTGCGCTCGCGCTGGTAGGCGCCCGGGGGCACACCCACGATCCGGGAGAAGTGCCGGCTCAGATGCGACTGGTCGGTGAACCCCACCAGGGCGGCGGCCTGCGCGGGCGGGGTGCCCTCGTCCAGCAACCGCCTGGCCCGGCGCACCCGGGCGTCGGTCAGCCAGGCGTGCGGCGGCATCCCGTAGGCGTCCCGGAAGGCCCGCAGCAACGCGAACGGGCCGGTCCCGAGATCGGCCGCCAGCCGCTCCAGGGTGGGCGGCTCGGCCATCCGCTCCTCCAGGACGGCACGCGCGCGTGCCGCCGTCCGCGTCCCCGCCGTGCGCACCTCCCGCTGCGGCAGCGGCCCGCCGTTCAGCCGCAGCAGCCGGGTCACGGCGACTCGCAGCAGCGTGTCGGCGGCCAGCGCGTTCCTTTCTTCGGCCGCCCTGAGCACCTGGTGCACCAGGTGGGCGGCGCGGGGGTCGTCGAGCACCGGGCTCGCGAACCCCGGCGTCCCGCGCAGGCCGGTGGTCTCCCCGGCGATCTCGGCCACCAGCTCCGGCGCCGGATACACCGCCCCGTACCGCCATCCCTCGGGCACCCCCGCCCGCCCGGTGTGCGGGGTGTCGGGATTGACCAGCGCGAGCGCGCCCGCCCCCGCGTACTGATCGGCCCCGCGGTGGTGGAACACCTCGACGCCCTCGGCGATGGCGGCGATCACGAAGTGCTCGTGGGTGTGGCGTACGAAGGCCTTGCGGACGTACCGGGCCCGCAACAGATCGACACCGGGCAGTTCCGCGTACTGCCAGTGCCGTGCGCGTTCCGCATCAGACCCCGCCATGGGTCGATTCTGCGCCGTCGGCGCGGTGCTGTGCACGGGCGGGGGCGGCCGTGAGCGTGCGCGGCCCGCCCGCGGCGGAGGGCGTTGTCAGTGCCGGGGTGCACGATGGACGCATGGTCAGCGACGCACACCGAGCCCTCGGCGGCTTCTCCCCCGCGACCCGCGGCTGGTTCACGGGGGCCTTCTCCGCGCCCACCGCCGCCCAGGCGGGCGCGTGGCAGGCCATCGGCGAGGGCTCCGACGTGCTGGTGGTCGCCCCGACCGGCTCCGGCAAGACCCTGGCCGCGTTCCTCGCCGCCCTCGACCAGCTCGCCTCCACCCCGCCCCCGGCCGACCCGAAGAAGCGCTGCCGGGTGCTGTACGTCTCTCCGCTCAAGGCCCTCGCCGTCGACGTGGAGCGCAATCTGCGCAGTCCCCTCACCGGCATCCGCCAGGAGTCCGTGCGCCTCGGCCTGCCCGAGCCCGAGGTGAAGGTCGGCATCCGTTCCGGCGACACCCCGGCCGCCGAGCGCCGCGCCCTGTCCACCCGCCCGCCGGACATCCTGATCACCACCCCCGAGTCGCTGTTCCTGATGCTGACGTCGGCCACGCGCGACGCGCTGACCGGCGTCGAGACGGTGATCCTTGACGAGGTGCACGCGGTGGCGGGCACCAAGCGCGGCGCGCATCTCGCCCTGTCCCTGGAGCGCCTGGACGAACTGCTGCCGAGGCCGGCCCGGCGCATCGGCCTGTCCGCGACCGTCCGCCCGGTCGACGAGATCGCCCGCTATCTGTCACCCCGCCGCAAGGTGGAGATCGTCCAGCCGGATTCCGGCAAGGAGTTCGACCTCTCGGTCGTCGTCCCGGTGGAGGACCTCGGCGAGCTCGGCGCCTCTCCGGCGACCGAAGGCAACGAGCAAGCGGAGCGGCCCTCGATCTGGCCGCATGTCGAGGAGCGGATCACCGACCTGGTGCAGGCCCACCGCTCGACGATCGTGTTCGCCAACTCCCGCCGGCTCGCCGAGCGCCTGTGCAACCGGCTCAACGAGATCGCCTACGAACGGGCGACCGGGGAGTCCCTGGACGAGCACCACTCCCCGGCCGAGCTGATGGGCGGCTCGGGCGCGGCGCACGGCGCGCCCCCCGTGATCGCCCGCGCCCACCACGGCTCGGTCTCCAAGGAACAGCGGGCGCTGGTGGAGGAGGACCTCAAGGCGGGCCGTCTCCCGGCGGTGGTCGCCACCTCCAGCCTGGAGCTGGGCATCGACATGGGCGCCGTGGACCTCGTCGTCCAGGTCGAGTCCCCGCCGTCCGTGGCCTCCGGTCTGCAGCGCGTCGGCCGCGCGGGACACCAGGTCGGCGCGGTCTCCACCGGCGTGGTCTTCCCGAAGTACCGCGGCGACCTGGTCCAGGCCGCGGTGGTCACCGAGCGGATGCGTTCGGGTGCCATCGAGTCCCTCAAGGTGCCCGCCAATCCCCTGGACGTCCTCGCCCAGCAGCTCGTCGCGATGACCGCGTTGGACACCTGGCAGGTCGACGACCTGCTCGCCGTGGTCCGCCGGGCGGCGCCGTTCGCCTCGCTGCCGGAGTCGGCGTTCACGGCCGTGCTCGACATGCTCGCCGGACGCTATCCCTCGGACGCGTTCGCGGAGCTGCGCCCGCGCGTGGTGTGGGACCGCGTGGCGGGGACGGTCACCGGCCGCCCCGGGGCGCAGCGCCTCGCCGTCACCTCCGGTGGCACGATTCCCGACCGCGGCCTGTTCGGGGTCTTCCTCGCCGGTTCCGACCCCAAGAAGGGCGGCGGCCGGGTCGGCGAGCTGGACGAGGAGATGGTCTACGAGTCCCGGGTCGGCGACGTCTTCACGCTCGGCACCAGCTCCTGGCGCATCGAGGACATCACGCGCGACCGAGTCCTGGTCTCCCCCGCTCCCGGAGTGCCGGGCCGGCTGCCCTTCTGGAAGGGCGACCAGCTGGGCCGGCCGCTGGAACTGGGCCGCGCGGTGGGCGCGTTCCTGCGCGAGGTCGGCTCGCTGTCCGAGGAGGACGCGCGGCTCCGGCTGCTCGCGGCCGGCCTCGACGCGTGGGCCGCCGGCAACGTCCTGTCCTACCTGGCCGAGCAGCGCGAGGCCTGCGGCCACGTCCCCGACGACCGGACGATCGTCGTGGAGCGCTTCCGGGACGAGCTGGGCGACTGGCGGGTCGTCGTGCACTCCCCCTTCGGCGCCCAGGTGCACGCCCCGTGGGCACTGGCGCTCGGCGCCCGCCTGTCCGAGCGGTACGGCATGGACGCGCAGGTCATGCACGCCGACGACGGCATCGTGCTGCGCCTGCCGGACGCCGACCTGATGGGCCTGGACCTCCTCGACCAGGAGCCCATGAAGGCCGGCCTGGAGTACGACTCCGAGCAGGCGCCCGTCGGCGCGGGGGACGTCGCCTTCGACAAGGGCGAGGTCGACCAGGTCGTCACCGACCAGGTCGGCGGCTCGGCCCTGTTCGCCGCCCGCTTCCGCGAATGCGCCGCCCGCGCGCTGCTGCTGCCGCGCCGCAACCCCGGCAGGCGCACCCCGCTGTGGCAGCAGCGCCAGCGCGCGGCCCAACTGCTGCAGGTGGCCAGCGAGTTCGGTTCGTTTCCGATCGTCCTGGAAGCGGTCCGCGAGTGCCTCCAGGACGTCTTCGACGTTCCGGGCCTGGTCGAGCTGATGGGCGACATCGAGTCCCGCAGGGTACGGCTGGTCGAGGTCACCACACCGGAGCCCTCGCCCTTCGCGCGCTCGTTGCTCTTCGGATACGTCGCCCAGTTCCTGTACGAGGGGGACTCGCCGCTCGCCGAGCGCCGCGCCGCCGCCCTGTCCCTGGACTCGCGGCTGCTGGCCGAGCTGCTGGGCCAGGCGGAGCTGCGTGAACTGCTCGACGCCGAGGTGCTGGTCGAGCTGGAGCGCGAGCTGCAGTGGCTGACCGAGGACCGCCGCGCCAAGGACGTCGAAGGCGTCGCGGACGTACTGCGGCTGCTCGGTCCGCTCACCGACGCGGAGCTGGCCGAGCGGGGTGCCGAGCCGGGCTGGGCCCGGGAACTGGCCGGGGCACGCCGGGCCATCCGGGTCCGGATCGCGGGGGCCGATCACTGGGCCGCGATCGAGGACGCGGGCCGCCTGCGGGACGCGCTCGGCACGGCACTTCCGGTGGGCGTCCCGGAAGCGTTCACCGAGCCGGTGAAGGACCCGCTGGGCGACCTCCTCGCGCGCTACGCCCGTACTCACGGCCCGTTCACGTCGGCCACGGCGGCGACCCGGTTCGGTCTGGGCGTGGCGGTCACGGAGGGTGCGCTGCAGCGGCTGGCGGCGGGCGGCCGGGTCGTACAGGGCGAGTTCCATCCGGCGGGCATCGGCCAGGAGTGGTGCGACGCGGCGGTCCTGCGCCGGCTGCGCCGGCGCTCGCTGGCCGCGCTGCGGCACGAGCTGGAGCCGGTGCCGCCGGCCGCGCTCGCGCAGTTCCTGCCGCAGTGGCAGCACATCGGCAAGGGGCACGGTCTGCGGGGCATCGACGGACTGGTGCGCGCGGTCGAGCAGTTGCAGGGTGCGTCCGTGCCCGCCTCCGCGCTGGAGAAGCTGGTCCTGCCGTCCCGGGTGGCGAACTACACCCCGTCGATGCTGGACGAACTGACCGCGGCGGGCGAGGTGGTGTGGGCGGGCGCCGGCGGGCTGCCCGGCAAGGACGGCTGGGTGTCCCTGTATCTCGCGGACGCGGCGCCGCTGCTTCTGCCACCGCCGCATCCCCTGGAGCTGACCGCACTGCACCAGTCCGTCCTCGACACACTCTCCGGTGGTTACGGACTGTTCTTCCGTCAGATCGGAGACCAGGTCCGCGCGACCACCCACCCCCAGGCCACGGACCCGCAACTGGCCGACGCCCTCTGGGACCTGGCCTGGTCCGGGCGGCTCACCAATGACACACTGGCCCCGATGCGCTCCCTGCTGGGCTCGGGCCGCACCGCGGGTTCCACGGCCCACCGCGCCAAGCGCGCCGTCCCGCGCGGCCGCTACGGCTCGCTGGCCGCCGCCGCTCGCACCGCCTCCCGCGGCGGCCCGCCGACCGTTGCCGGCCGCTGGTCCCTGCTGCCGGACCGCGACGCCGACCTCACCGTGCGCGCGCACGCCCTGGCCCGCACCTTCCTCGACCGGCACGGCGTGGTCACCAGAGGAGCGGTGTCCGCGGAGGGCGTCGAGGGCGGTTTCTCGGCCGTGTACCGGGTCCTGTCCGCCTTCGAGGAGAGCGGCCAGGCCCGGCGGGGCTACGTGGTGGAGGGCCTGGGCGCCGCCCAGTTCGCCATGGACGGCGCGGTCGACCGCCTCCGGGCGGTGGCCAACGCCCGGGAGCGCGGCGAGGGCCTGCCGGGCGCGGGCTTCGGGAGCGGTGGCCGGACGCCCCCCGCAGGCTTCGAGCAGACCGGTGACTTCGCGCAGGCCGGCGGCTTCGCGCAGGCAGGGGACTTCGCGCAGGCAGGGGACTTCGGTGCCGCCGGACTCGACGGTGACTTCGACTGGCTGGACACCCCACGCACCGCACCTGATGACCGTGTCTCTCCAAGGGACTTCGCTTCCCCCGGCCACGGCGGCCCCAGAGGCAGCGGGCAGACCTTCCCGTACGGCCCCGGCCCCGGTTCAGCGCCCGGCTCCGGACCGGGAGTCGGGGGTGGCCGTAACGCCTCGGCCGACACCCGGGCGGTCGTCCTCGCCGCCGCCGACCCGGCGAACGCCTATGGTGGGGCACTGTCCTGGCCCGAGCCGCCGACCGGCGCCGGGCACAAGCCGGGGCGGAAGGCGGGTTCCCTGGTGGTGCTCGTGGACGGGGAGCTGACGCTCTACATGGAGAGAGGCGGCAAGACGCTGCTGGCCTGGCCGGCCGACCCGGAGGGCACGGCGGCCGACGACCCGCGCCTCAGGGCCGCCGCCGAGACGCTCGCGGCCTCCGCCCGCGCGGGCTCCCTCGGCACGGTCACGGTGGAAAGGATCAACGGTACCTCGGCCCTGACCTCTCCCATCGGTGCCCTCCTGGAAGCGGCGGGGTTCATCGCGACCCCGCGCGGGCTGCGCCTGCGCGCATGACCGGGGCAGACCCGCACCGGCGCATGTCACCCTGGACCCATGCCCGAAGGTGACACGGTCTGGCAGGCGGCGAGGCGGTTGCACGGCGCCCTCGCGGGCGAGGTGCTGACCCGCAGCGACTTCCGGGTTCCGAAGTACGCCACCGTCGACCTCTCCGGCCGTACCGTCCTGGACACCGTCTCCCGCGGCAAGCATCTGCTCACCAGGGTCGAGGGCGGCCTGACCCTGCACTCGCATCTGCGGATGGAGGGCGCGTGGAAGGTGTACGGCGCCGGCGAACACTGGAAGGGCGGGCCCGCCCATCAGATCCGTGCGGTCCTCGGCACCGCCGACCGCACCGCCGTCGGCTACCGCCTTCCGGTGCTGGAGCTGATGCGCACCACCGAGGAGGAGCGCGCCGTCGGCCACCTCGGCCCCGATCTCCTCGGCCCCGACTGGGACCCGGACCGGGCCCTGGCCAACGTCCTCGCCGACCCCGCCCGCCCCCTCGGCGAGGCACTGCTCGACCAGCGCAACCTCGCCGGAATCGGCAATGTCTACAAGAGCGAGCTGTGCTTCCTGCTCGGCGCCACCCCGTGGCTGCCCGTCGGCGCCCTCCCCGCCGCCCGCGCCGCCAAGCTGCCCACGCTCGCCCAGAAGCTCCTGGAGGCCAACCGCGACCGCATGGTGCGCCGGACCACGGGCCTGCGCAACCAGGACCTGTTCGTCTACGGCCGGGCACCCCGCCCCTGCCTGCGCTGCGGCACCTCCGTCCGCGTGGCCGACCAGGGCGACGGCTCGCAGGAGCGCCCCACGTACTGGTGCCCCACCTGCCAGTCCGGTCCCGCGCCGGCGCCCGGCGTCCCGCAGAGATGGCGGGACCGCTATTACCGCACAGCCAATTGACGACCCGTCAGAAACGCTCGTACGGTCCCTGCATGCCCGTCAAGGCGTACGACCTCACCGGACGCACCGCTTTCGTCACCGGCGCCGCCGGTGGCATCGGCCGGGCCTCGGCCGTCCTGCTCGCCGAGGCGGGCGCGACGGTGCACTGCGCCGACCGCGACACGCAGGGCCTGCACGAGACGGCGGCTCTCATCAAGGACCACGGCGGCACCGCCCTCACCCACCCCCTGGACGTCACCGACCGGACCCGGCTCCGGGAGGCCGTGGAGTCCTGCGCACGCCTGGACGTGATGGCCGCCATCGCCGGGATCATGCACAGCAGCCCGGTCCTCGACACCCGGGACGAGGACCTCGACCGGGTGCTGAACGTCAACTTCAAGGGCGTGCTGTACGCCTGCCAGGAGGCGGCCCGGGTGATGCTGGCGCACGGCACCAGGGGCAGCATCGTCACCATGGCCTCGGGCGCCGTCGACACCGGCGGTCCCGGACTGCTCTGCTACGGCGCGGCCAAGGCGGCCGTGATCCAGCTGACCAAGACGCTGGCGACGGAGATGGGCGAGCACGGGATCCGGGTCAACGCCATCGCGCCGGGCTGGATCCGCACGCCGATGACCGACCGCCACGACACACGGGCCCAGGCGCACACCGAGTCGCTCATGGCACGGATGTCACCGCTGGGCCGGGTCGGCGAGCCGGACGACGTCGCCCACGCCGTACTGCACCTGGCCTGCGACGCGTCGGCCTTCACGACGGGTCAGATTCTCCGCCCGAACGGCGGGGTGGCGATGCCTTGGTAGCCCCGAAGGGCCAGCGCCCGCCACCGGTGTCGAGCCCTCCCGCACGGGAGCCGTACGGCCATCCCGCGGAATCGCCGGACGAGGGTCCGCCGCCGTCGGCGGACGAGGGCCCCGGCGCACGACGGCCGGACACCACCTCCGGGGCGCCGGCGGACGCCGGTCCCCGGGGATCGGCGGGCGGCACCCCAGGAGCGTCGGCGCACGGCGTTCCCGGTCCGTCCGCGGGCACCGCCGGACCGTCCGCGGACACCATTCCCCGATCGCCCGCGGACACCGGCCCCGGACCTTCCACGGGCAACGAACCCGAACCGTCCGCCGGCACCATTGCCGAATCGCCCGCGGACACCGGCCCCGGCCCCTCCCCCGACGACGGCCCCGTGCCCGCCCATGTGGTGTCCCCGTCGCCTTCGGTCAGCGGCCCGCGCATCCGCGTGGACGGTCCTCCCCCAAGGCATCCGTCGCCGAGCGCGTCCAGCCCCGTGACCCGCCCGATCGCCTCCCAGGCCCGCTGCCACCGCCCCGTGCCCAGGGCGCACCTCGCACCGCCCTTCGGCACGCAGTGCACCGGAAGCAGGCTCAGCCCCCAGCCACCGGCCGCGACCGCCCCTTCCAGCACGCCCGCGTCGCCCGACAGCACCAGCCGCAGCACCGCCCACCACCACACCGCCCCGAGTCCCAGAGCCGCGCCCCAGCGCACTGTCGGCCGCGCCATCGCACTCACCTCCAGCCCGACGCTAGAACGCCGTCCTCGCGTGCAGCAGGGCGCACCGGGGCACACGGAGGCGCACCTGCCGCTTCCCGGCGCCGGTCACCCGAACGCGGCCAGGCCTCCACCATCACCGCCTCGTCACGCGGCGGCAAACGGGAGCGGGGGCACAACGCGAAGGCCCCGGCCGTGCCTCTCCGGGTCGGTCTTCCCGGAGAGCCCCGGCCGGGGCCTCACGACGTATGCGTCAGATCACGCGCGCGTGGCAGATCAGGCCGCCACCACGTCCACCGCTTCCGCGGGCGCCTTGATGGTCACCCGTTCCGGTGGCACACCGGTCACCGACACGGAACCCAGCATCGGGCGAACCGGCGTGGGCACGGGATCGGTAGCCGCAGCAGACTGGGCCAGCTCCGCGAGTGCGAGCTCGTCGCTCACTTCCCGCATGAGCTCGGACATCCGTACGTCCAGCGCGTCGCAGATGGCGGAGAGCAGCTCGGAGGAAGCCTCCTTCTGCCCCCGCTCCACCTCGGAGAGATAGCCGAGCGAGACTCGGGCGGACGAGGAGACTTCGCGCAGAGTACGGCCCTGGCGTTGGCGCTGCCGACGCAGCACGTCACCCAGCAGGCGACGGAGCAGAATCATCGGTGGCTCCCTCCTCGGACCGCGTAGCCGCATCCTTCACGCCCCACCGTACCGCCTCGCGCCGCGGCCGTGCGGGGAGCGATGTCGTGTTCACTCAGGGCTGCAAACATCAAAACCCCCCGTTCCGTTCCGTATCCTGTGCCCGCTCATTCCCGGTCTGTTCGCCCGCGATCTGCTCCAGGAGCAGTGCGAGTACGCTCCGTACACTCTCCATACGAATTTCCGCCCGGCCGCCGTTCAACCGCAGTGCGGCCGTTTTCCCGCCGCGAGGGGTGCCCGGCCGTGTGCCAGGTGGCCCGTCCACGGCCACGAAGACCGTGCCGACGGGCTGTCCGTCCTGGGGGTCGGGGCCGGCCACTCCGGTGGTCGCGATGCCCCAGTCGGCTCCCAGGGCCTTGCGCACACCGGCCGCCATCTGGGCCGCGACCTGCGGATCCACCGCTCCCCGCTCGGCCAGCAGGGTGGCATCGACACCCAGCAGCTGGTGTTTGAGCTCGGTGGCGTAGGCGGTGACCGATCCCCGGAAGACCTTGGAGGCTCCCGGTACCGAGGTGATCTCCGCCGCGACCAGGCCACCGGTCAGCGACTCGGCCACGGCGACCGTCTCGCCCCTCACCGTGAGTAGTCCCACGACTTCGGCGGCCGGCGAACTCACGCTTCCGACTCCTCCAACGCCGCCCGGCGCTCGGCGATTCCCTGCCGGCGCAGCACGATGGCCTGTCTCACATAGTCGAGCCCGGTCACCACGGTCAGCACCACGGCGACGGCCATCACCCAGAACCGCAGGGTGGCCAGCCAGCCCGTCAGCGCCAGCACGTACATCCCGACGGCCACGCCCTGTGTGAGCGTCTTGAGCTTGCCGCCGCGGCTGGCGGGGATCACGCCGTAACGGATGACCAGGAAACGCAGGAGCGTGATCCCGAGTTCCCGGCCCAGGATCACCGCGGTCACCCACCAGGGCAGGTCACCGAGGCCGGAGAGACAGATCAGCGCCGCTCCCATGATCGCCTTGTCGGCGATGGGATCGGCGATCTTCCCGAAGTCGGTGACGAGGTTGTAGGTCCGCGCGAGGTGGCCGTCGAACAGGTCGGTGATCATGGCGACGGCGAAGGCCGCCCAGGCGAGCGAGCGCCACGCCGGGTCGTACCCCCCGCCGGCCAGCATCAGGGCCACGAAGCCGGGCACCAGGAGCAGCCGGAGCATCGTCAGCAGATTGGCGACGTTCCACACGCTGGCCTGGTTGACGGCGGCCGCCGCGATCTTCCCGCCGCGCGCGGGCTTGCCGCCGTCCTGCTCCTCGGGCACGCGGTCTGCCCCGCCGGAACCGGCACCGGAAGCAGAGGGACCGGACATGGCCGAGGTACCGGGTGCGCCGGCAGCGCCGGAAGCCCCGCCCGCGCCGGTACGGCCCGAGGCCGCCCCCTGAGCACCGGAGGAGCCGCCCGCCGCGGATGCCGGGACTCCGGTCATCTGCCTGCCTCCTCACGCCATGCGAGCGAGCCCGCCAGCGGTTCGGCCACCAGGTCGACACCTTCCGTACCGACCACCTTCGCCTCGACCATACGGCCGATGCTCAGGCCCTCGCCGCTCGTCAGCAGCACCTGGCCGTCCGTCTCCGGCGCCTGGTGGGCCGCACGGCCGAGGGCGCCCTCCTCGGCGTCCACGGACTCCACCAGCACGTGCACCGTCTCACCGACGCGCTCCTCGGCCCGCTGGGAGACGAGCTCCTCGGCCAGCCGGGAGACCTGGGCCAGTCGCTCGGCGACGACGTCCTCGTCCAGCTTGTTCTCGTACGTCGCCGCTTCCGTGCCCTCCTCGTCGGAGTAGCCGAAGACGCCGATGGCGTCCAGGCGTGCACCGTTCAGGAAGCGCTCCAGCTCGGCCAGGTCCGCCTCGGACTCGCCGGGGAAGCCGACGATGAAGTTGGACCGCACGCCGGCCTCGGGGGCCTTGGTGCGGATGGTGTCGAGCAGCTCCAGGAAGCGATCGGTGTCGCCGAAGCGGCGCATGGCGCGCAGCACGTCGGGCGCGGAGTGCTGGAAGGAGAGGTCGAAGTACGGGGTGACCTTGGGGGTGGAGGTCAGTACGTCGATCAGCCCGGGGCGCATCTCGGCCGGCTGCAGGTAGCTGACCCGGACGCGCTCGATGCCGTCGACCTCGGCGAGCTCGGGCAGCAGGGACTCCAGCAGGCGGATGTCGCCGAGGTCCTTGCCGTAGGAGGTGTTGTTCTCGGAGACCAGCATGACCTCCTTGACGCCCTGCTCGGCCAGCCAGCGCGTCTCGTTCAGCACGTCGCTGGGGCGGCGGGAGATGAAGGAGCCGCGGAAGGAGGGGATGGCGCAGAAGGAGCAGCGCCGGTCGCAGCCGGAGGCGAGCTTGACCGAGGCGACCGGGGCGCCGTCCAGGCGGCGGCGCAGGGGCGCGCGGGGACCGGAGGCCGGAGCGAGACCTTCCGGAAGGTCGGTGGGGCCGTGGCCCGGAATCGCGACCTCCGTGCCGGCCTCCTGCCGCTGGGCCGGGCTGATGGGCAGGAGCCTGCGGCGGTCGCGGGGGGTGTGCGAGGCGTGGATGCCGCCGCTCAGGATGGTCTGCAGGCGGTCGGAGATGTCCGCGTAGTCGTCGAAGCCGAGCACGCCGTCGGCCTCGGGGAGGGCCTCGGCGAGCTCCTTGCCGTACCGCTCGGCCATGCAGCCGACCGCGACCACGGCCTGTGTTCTGCCGTGGTCCTTGAGGTCGTTGGCCTCCAGGAGGGCGTCGACGGAGTCCTTCTTGGCGGCTTCCACGAAGCCACAGGTGTTGACCACGGCGACGTCCGCGTCCGCGGCGTCCTCCACGAGCTGCCAGCCGTCCGCCTCCAAACGGCCTGCGAGCTCCTCCGAGTCCACCTCGTTACGGGCGCAGCCGAGAGTGACGAGTGCGACGGTACGGCGTTCAGGCATGGGCTCAAGACTACTTCGTCTCTCCGACACCCCACGTCGACGGGGTTGGCCGATCTTGGCCAACCCCGTCTCCGCCTGCCTGCTCCCACCGCTGGGTACGGGCTATCCGACCTGCGGGTCGCCCTTGGTGTACGTGAGGCGTTCCACGGCGCCCGGCTGGAACTGGTCCTCGATCTTCTTGCCGTTGACGTAGAGCTGGATCGCCCCGGCGTCGCCGAGGATCAGGTTGATCTTGCTGCTGTCCTGGAAGGTCTTCGACTGGCCCTGCTTGAGCAGCCCGTCGAAGAGCATCCGGCCGTTGTGGTCCTTGGCCGAGATCCAGCTGCGTCCGCCCGTGGCGCTGACCTGGACGGTCACCTTGTCCTGCGGGGCGGCCGCGATGGCGCTGTCGGAGGGCGCCGGCTTCTGGTCGGCGGGCTTGCTGCTCTTCGGCGTCGGCGAGGCGGGCGCGCTGCTCGTGGGCGTCGAGCCTTCGGCGACCTGTGCCTTGCCGCCGTCGCCACCTCTGAAGGCGGTGAAGCCGACGAAGCCGACCACCACGACGATCGCGGCGACCATGGCCGCGGTCCAGTTGGGCCCGCGGCGCTCCGGGCGGATGCGTTCCGCCTCGAACAGCGGGGCAGCCGGGGTGGGGGCGGGTCGGCCGCCGTGCTCGGCGTCGTACTGCGCGATCAGCGGGGCCGGATCGAGCTGCACCGCCTTGGCCAGGGTCCGGATGTGCCCTCGGGCGTAGACGTCTCCGCCGCAGGGAGCGAAGTCGTCGGCCTCGATGGCGTGCACGATGGCGATGCGGACCCGGGTGGCGCTGCTGACCTCGTCGACGGTCAGCCCGGCGGCGATCCGCGCCTGCCGCAGGGCGTGGCCGATGGAGGGGCGGGCCTCCTGGGAAACGTCTTCGAAGGGACGCTCGTCTTCAGGGGAGTTGCCGATGGACACGGGGGCGCCTTTCGAGCGTGTAGCCGCCTGTGCTGGACGTTCAGTCTAGGGGGGTGCCGGAGGTTGGAGCGACCCGGCGGTAGGACTTTGTAGGCCATCGGAATGGCCGGACGATCCGATGGTGGGACAGGCGCGGAGCCCCCGGTGGGGCCCGTACCGGTCCTCTCGCTCAACTTGACGTACGTCCAAGGGAAAGGGTTGCCCACCGCTCGCTAACGGGTGGATCACGGTGCGCCCACCCGCCCGCAGTAAGCACATCCGCCGGACGGACCTCTTTCTGCTACCCCTCGGACTCGCCTCGAATCACGGCCAGCACACCGTCCAGCTCGTCGGGCTTCACCAGCACGTCGCGCGCCTTGGACCCCTCGCTCGGGCCGACGATGTTCCGCGACTCCATGAGGTCCATCAGCCGTCCGGCCTTGGCGAAGCCGACGCGCAGCTTGCGCTGGAGCATGGACGTCGACCCGAACTGCGTGGAGACGACCAGCTCGGCCGCCTGGCACAGCAGGTCGAGGTCGTCGCCGATGTCCTCGTCGATCTCCTTCTTCTGCTTGGTGCCCACCGTGACGTCGTCCCGGAAGACCGGCGCCATCTGGTCCTTGCAGTGCTGGACGACCGCCGCGACCTCCTCCTCGGTCACGAACGCGCCCTGCAGACGGGTCGGCTTGCTCGCGCCCATCGGCAGGAAGAGCCCGTCGCCCTTGCCGATCAGCTTCTCGGCGCCGGGCTGGTCGAGGATGACGCGCGAGTCGGCGAGCGAGGAGGTGGCGAAGGCGAGCCGGGAGGGCACGTTGGCCTTGATCAGACCGGTGACGACGTCGACCGAGGGCCGCTGTGTGGCGAGCACCAGGTGGATGCCGGCCGCGCGGGCGAGCTGCGTGATGCGCACGATCGCATCCTCGACGTCGCGCGGCGCGACCATCATCAGGTCGGCGAGCTCGTCGACGATGACCAGCAGATAGGGGTACGGCTGCAGTTCCCGCTCGCTGCCCTCCGGCGACTTCACCTTGCCGCTGCGGACGGCCTCGTTGAAGTCGTCGATGTGCCGGAATCCGTACGCGGCCAGGTCGTCGTAGCGCAGGTCCATCTCGCGGACCACCCACTGGAGCGCCTCGGCGGCCCGCTTGGGGTTGGTGATGATCGGTGTGATCAGGTGCGGGATGCCCTCGTACGCGGTCAGCTCCACGCGCTTGGGGTCGACCAGGACCATGCGGACGTCCTCCGGGGTCGCCCGCACCATGACCGAGGTGATCAGGCAGTTGATGCAGGACGACTTGCCGGAGCCGGTGGCGCCGGCGACCAGGACGTGCGGCATCTTCGCGATGTTGGCCATCACATAGCCGCCCTCGACGTCCTTGCCGAGCGCGACCAGCATCGGGTGGTCGTCCTCGGCGGCGTCCGCCAGGCGCAGCACGTCCCCGAGATTGACCATCTCCCGGTCGGTGTTGGGAATCTCGATGCCGACCGCGGACTTGCCGGGGATCGGGCTGATGATCCGCACGTCCGGGCTGGCGACGGCGTACGCGATGTTCTTGGTGAGCGCGGTGATCCGCTCGACCTTCACCGCGGGGCCGAGTTCGACCTCGTAGCGCGTGACCGTCGGGCCGCGCGTGAAGCCGGTGACTCGGGCGTCGACCTTGAACTCGGTGAAGACGTTGGTGAGCGAGTCGACGATGGCGTCGTTGGCGGCGCTGCGCGCCTTGCCGGGGCCGCCTCGCTCGAGCAGGTCCAGCGAGGGCAGCGAGTAGGTGATGTCGCCGGACAGCTGGAGCTGCTCGGCGCGCGGCGGCAGGTCGCGGGTCTGGGGCGGCGGTGTCTTCGTGAGGTCGGGGACGCCGGCGGTCGGGTTC
The DNA here is from genome assembly GCF_044334385.1 of Streptomyces sp. NPDC020801. Classification (NCBI taxonomy): domain Bacteria; kingdom Bacillati; phylum Actinomycetota; class Actinomycetes; order Kitasatosporales; family Streptomycetaceae; genus Streptomyces; species Streptomyces sp. NPDC020801. Next base: position 12,128 of record NZ_JBIRST010000011.1, on the reverse strand, counting down.
TCCCGCTCCGCGGGGCGCGCGGCCGGTGCGCCCGGCCTGGGGCGCCCGGCCGGGCCGTCCTGGCCCGGCCGGGCGGCCGGCACCGGGGTCGGGGTCGCCGTCTCCGCCCGGTCGCTCACGCTCACGCCCTGGGTGAGGTCGGCGACGATCGGCGACGGCGGCATGCCGTGCAGGACCGCTCCGTCGAGCGCCGCGGCGGCTGCGGCGGCGACGTCCACGGCGTCCATCGGCCGCTCCATGTCGGGCTGCGGCACGGCCGAGCGACGGGGGCGGCCGCGGCGCCTGGACAGGGCCTCCTGCTCCGCGCCGTCGGGATCGTAGGACTGCGGGGCGCCTTGGCGCTTGCGGGGGCGCGCGGGCAGCGCCTCACGCCACTGTTCGTCGTAGCGCGCGTCGTCCTCGCCGTACTCGGTGGGCTCGTCGTCCTGTGGGTCGGGCAGGATGCCGAGCTTCGCACCGAGCAGCCGCAGCCGCTGCGGGACCGCGTTGACCGGGGTGGCGGTGACGACCAGCAGGCCGAAGACCGTGAGCAGCACGAGCAGTGGTACGGCGAGAACCTCGCCCATGGCGTACGTCAGCGGGGTCGCGGCGCCCCAGCCGATGAGGCCGCCGGCGTCCCTTATGGCCTGCATGCCGTCGCTGCGGGCGGGCGCGCCGCAGGCGATGTGCACCTGTCCGAGCACTCCGATGACGAGCGCGGACAGGCCGATGACGATACGGCCGTTGGCCTCGGGCTTCTCGGGATGCCGAATGAGGCGGACGGCGATGACCGCGAGCAGGATCGGCACCAGCAGGTCCAGCCGGCCGAAGGCTCCGGTCACCAGGATCTCGACCAGGTCGCCGACGGGCCCGCGCAGATCGGCCCAGGTGCCGGCGGCGACGATGAGCGCGACGGCGAGCAGCAGCAGGGCGACGCCGTCCTTGCGGTGTGCGGGGTCGAGATTCCTGGCGCCCCGCCCTATGCCGCGGAAGACGGCGCCGACGGCGTGCGCGAGTCCGAGCCACAGGGCGCGCACGAGCCGGTACACGCCCCCGGTGGGGCTCGGCGCCGGTTTGGGCACGGGCTTGCTCGCCGCGGCCTTCTTGGCGGGCGCCTTCCTGGCAGGAGCCCTCTTCGCAGCGGCCTTCTTCGCCGGAGCCCTTGCGGGAGCGGCCGCCTTCTTCGGGGGCTGCTTCTTGGCTGCGGAGGGACGTGAGGCCATAGGTGTGAGATTACCGGTGGAGACGACTGCGGACACGTGTGCCGAGGGCTTCACCCGTTCGTGTCGTGCCTACTGGAACGGCAGACTGACGCGCCTTCACGGCCGGTTCCAGGGACGACCGGTCACACGGTGTGCCCTCGTCCCGACGCCGGCGTGCCGCCAACGCCCTTGGTTCAGCCCTGCGATGGGACCGAAGAAGCACTCCCCGCACCGGGCTCCAGCGCGTCCAGTGCCCGCCGCAGGCCCGTCAGCTTCCGCTCCAGGTGCGCCGCGGTGGCCACCGCCGCCGCGTCCGCCGACTCGTCGTCCAGCTGCTTGGACAGGGCCTCCGCCTGCTCCTCGACCGCCGCCAGGCGCGCGGACAGCTCGGCCAGCAGGCCGGCCGACTCCTTGGCCTCGCCGACACCGCTCCTGGGGCCGCCCTCCAGCTGCAGCCGGAGCAGGGCCGCCTGCTCCTTCAGCTGGCAGTTCTTCATGTACAGATCGACGAAGACCGAGACCTTCGCGCGCAGCACCCACGGGTCGAACGGCTTGGAGATGTAGTCCACCGCGCCCGCCGCGTAGCCGCGGAAGGTGTGGTGCGGGCCGTGGTTGATCGCGGTGAGGAAGATGATCGGGATGTCCCGGGTCCTCTCCCGCCGCTTGATGTGCGCGGCCGTTTCGAATCCGTCCATGCCCGGCATCTGGACGTCCAGCAGAATCACCGCGAAGTCGTCCGTGAGCAGCGCTTTGAGCGCTTCCTCCCCGGACGATGCCCGCACCAGCGTCTGATCGAGCGCGGAGAGGATGGCCTCCAGCGCCAGCAGATTCTCCGGCCGGTCATCGACCAGGAGGATCTTGGCCTTCTGCACCATGGCCCGCCCTCCTCGCCCCGGCTTGGGGCCGCCCCTGTCCGCAGGAATCGGGGAGGCACCGACGGGTGCCGCCCCAGGGGACGACTCCCTTGCGCCGCCCGTCCTTGTGCCGGTCATCGTAGCCGCACCCCGCCTGTCGCCACACCCTGTCACCGCGATGTCACTGTGCACATAGCAGAAACGTAGCGGGAGACCAGAAGGTTCCCCGAATCCCGTACTTCTACACGGCTTCGGACACCCTGAGTCAACCACTTCCCTGCTCCGTTCCGGCCACCCTCGGTCGGCGACCCGCACGGCACGCCACCGGCTCCCGTCACTCCGCGCGCATCCACTGCTCCATCACGGCCAGCAGGTGATCGGGGTCGACCGGCTTGGTCACGTAGTCGGAGGCGCCCGACTCGATCGCCTTCTCCCGGTCGCCCTTCATCGCCTTCGCGGTCAGCGCGATGATCGGCAGGCCCGCGAACTGCGGCATCCTGCGGATCGCCGTGGTCGTCGCGTACCCGTCCATCTCGGGCATCATGATGTCCATCAGAACGACCGTCACGTCGTCGTGCTGCTCCAGGACCTCGATGCCCTCACGGCCGTTCTCCGCGTACAGCACCGACAGGCCGTGCTGTTCCAGGACGCTGGTCAGTGCGAAGACGTTGCGGATGTCGTCGTCGACGATGAGCACCTTCTCGCCGCCGAACCTGACGTCCCGGTGCATCTGCGACACCGCGTCAGCCTCGCCCGCCGATCCCGCCGATCCCGCCGAACCGGCCGAACCGGCCGGCCACTGCTCATGCGGCTGCTGTCCCTGCGGTACGGGCCACTGCTCGGCGGCCGGCAGCGCCCTGCGGCGGCGCCGGAAGAGCGCGGCGGCGCCGTTCTGCGTCTCGTGGTAGGACTTCACCTCGGCCGGCGTCTCGATCTGGGCGCCGGACAGCTCGGAGAGGTCGGCCGTATGCGGCTCGGCGGCCACCAGCTCGTCTGCGTCCAGGGCGGACCCGGGCTGCTGGTAGCCGTGCGGCGGCAGTTCGCCCGGGTGCAGGGGCAGGTACAGCGTGAACGTGGAGCCGCGGCCCGGTTCGCTCTGCGCGTGGATCTCGCCGCCGAGCAGCTGTGCGATCTCCCGCGAGATGGACAACCCCAGGCCCGTACCGCCGTACTTGCGGCTGGTGGTGCCGTCCGCCTGCTTGAACGCCTCGAAGATCACCCGCATCTTGCTCGCCGCGATGCCGATGCCGGTGTCGGTGACGGAGAACGCGATCATCGCGGCGTCCGGATCGGTCAGCGAACCGGTCTCCAGCAACTGCTCCCGGATCGTCTGCGGAACGTCGTCCCGCGCGGGACGGATGACCAGCTCCACCGACCCGGAGTCGGTGAACTTCACCGCGTTGGACAGCAGGTTGCGCAGCACCTGCAGCAGCCGCTGCTCGTCGGTGTGGAGGGTGGCGGGCAGTTCGGGCGACACGCGCACCGACAGGTCCAGGCCCTTCTCGGCGGTCAGCGGCCGGAAGGTGGCCTCCACGTAGTCGATGAGCTGGACGAGCGCGATGCGCGTCGGGGAGACGTCCATCTTGCCCGCCTCGACCTTCGACAGGTCCAGGATGTCGTTGATCAGCTGGAGCAGGTCGGAGCCGGCGCCGTGGATCGTCTCGGCGAACTCCACCTGCTTCGGGGAGAGGTTCCCCTCGGCGTTGTCGGCGAGCAACTTGGCCAGAATCAGCAGGGAGTTGAGCGGCGTACGCAGCTCGTGCGACATGTTGGCCAGGAACTCGCTGCGGTAGCGCATGGAGACCGCCAGCTGTTCGGCCCGCTCCTCCAGGACCTGCCGCGCCTCCTCGATCTCGGAGTTCTTCGCCTCGATGTCCCGGTTCTGCTGGGCCAGCAGTTCGGCCTTCTCCTCCAGTTCGGCGTTGGAGGCCTGCAGGGCCTTCTGCCGCTGCTCCAACTCCTCCGACCTGAGCCGCAGTTGCTCGGTCAGCTCCTGCGACTGCTTCAGCAACTGCTCGGTCTTGGTATTGACGGAGATGGTGTTGACGCTGGTGGCGATCATCTCCGCGATCTGGTTGAGGAAGTCCTTCTGGATCTGCGTGAACGGCGTGAAGGACGCCAGCTCGATGACGCCGAGCACCTTCCCCTCGAACAGCACCGGCAGCACGATCACCTGTGCGGGCGGCGCCTCGCCGAGCCCGGAGGAGATCTTCAGATAGCCGCTGGGCGCGTTCTCCACCAGGATGGTGCGCTTCTCCTCGGCGGCCGTCCCGATGAGCGCCTCACCCGGCCGGAACGAGGTCGGCATGGAGCCCATCGAGTAGCCGTAGGAGCCCAGCATCCGCAGCTCGTAGGCGTTCTCCGGGTCGCCGCCGAGGTCCTTGTCGTCGACCAGCGGCATGGCGACGAAGAACGCGCCGTGCTGCGCGGAGACCACCGGCGTCAGCTCGCTCATGATCAGCGAGGCCACGTCCTCCAGGTCACGTCGGCCCTGCATCAGCGCGGAGATGCGGGCGAGGTTGCCCTTGAGCCAGTCCTGCTCCTTGTTGGCGATCGTGGTGTCGCGCAGGTTGGCGATCATCTTGTTGATGTAGTCCTGCAGTTCCTGGATCTCGCCGGAGGCGTCGACGTCGATCTTCAGGTTCAGGTCGCCGCGGGTCACCGCGGTCGCCACGCGTGCGATGGCACGCACCTGCCGGGTCAGGTTCCCGGCCATCTCGTTCACGGACTCGGTCAGGTCCCGCCAGGTGCCGTCCACGTCGCGCACGCGTGCCTGACCGCCGAGCTGGCCCTCGGTGCCCACCTCGCGGGCGACCCGGGTGACCTCCTCGGCGAAGCTCGACAGCTGGTCCACCATCGTGTTGATGGTGGTCTTCAGCTCGAGGATCTCGCCGCGCGCGTCGATGTCGATCTTCTTGGTCAGGTCGCCCTTGGCGATGGCGGTGGTGACCATGGCGATGTTGCGGACCTGACCGGTCAGGTTGGACGCCATCTGGTTCACCGACTCGGTGAGGTCCTTCCAGGTGCCGGCCACACCCGGGACGTACGCCTGTCCGCCGAGGATGCCGTCCGTGCCCACCTCGCGGGCCACCTTGGTGACCTGGTCGGCGAACGAACTCAGCGTCTTCACCATGGTGTTGAAGGTGTCGGCGAGCTGCGCGACCTCGCCGCGCGCCTCGATCGTCACCGTGCGGGTCAGATCGCCGTTGGCGACCGCGGCCGCCACCTGGGAGATGTTGCGCACCTGCATGGTCAGGTTGTTGGCCATCAGGTTGACGTTGTCGCTGAGGTCCTTCCAGATGCCCACGACTCCGGGCACGTGCGCCTGGCCGCCGAGGATGCCCTCCGTGCCCACCTCTCGGGCGACCCTGGTCACCTGCTCGGCGAACGAGGACAGCTGGTCCACCATCGTGTTGACGGTGGTGACGAGTTCGAGGATCTCGCCCCTGGCGTCGACGGTGATCTTCTTGGACAGGTCGCCCTTGGCGACGGCGGTCGTGACCTCGGCGATGTTGCGGACCTGGATGGTCAGGTTGTTCGCCATGAAGTTCACCGACTGCGTGAGGTCCTTCCAGGTGCCCGAAACGCCCTGGACCTCGGCCTGGCCGCCGAGGATGCCCTCCGTACCCACCTCGCGGGCCACGCGGGTGACCTCCTGGGCGAACGACGACAGCTGGTCCACCATCGTGTTCAGCGTGTTCTTCAGCTCCAGGATCTCCCCGCGCGCGTCCACGGTGATCTTCTGGGAGAGGTCACCGCGGGCCACGGCGGTGGCGACCTGCGCGATGTTGCGCACCTGCGCGGTGAGGTTGCCGGCCATGCCGTTCACGGAGTCCGTCAGGTCCCGCCAGACACCCGCGACGCCCGGCACCTGCGCCTGGCCGCCCAGGCGGCCCTCCGTGCCCACCTCACGGGCGACCCGGGTGACCTGGTCGGCGAAGGCGGAGAGCTGGTCGACCATCGTGTTGATGGTGTTCTTCAGCTCGAGGATCTCCCCGCGCGCGTCGACGTCGATCTTCTGGGAGAGGTCGCCGCGGGCCACCGCCGTCGTCACCTGGGCGATCTGCCGCACCTGGGAGGTGAGGTTGCCCGCCATGAAGTTGACGGAGTCGGTGAGTTCCTTCCAGGTTCCCGACACGCCATCCACCCGGGCCTGACCGCCGAGACGGCCCTCCGTGCCCACGTCCCGGGCCATCCTGGTCACCTGGTCGGCGAAGGACGACAGCTGGTCCACCATCGTGTTCACGGTGTTCTTCAGCTTGAGCATCTCGCCGGAGACGTCCACGGTGACCTTCTGCGACAGATCGCCGTTGGCCACCGCCGTCGTCACCTGGGCGATGTTCCTCACCTGTCCGGTGAGGTTGCGGAACGCGGTGTTGACGGAGTCCGTCAGGTCCTTCCAGGTGCCCGCCGCGCCCGGCACCTGCGCCTGGCCGCCCAGCTCGCCCTCGACACCGATCTCCCGCGCCACACGCGTCACCTCGGCACCGAAGGAGGACAGCTGGTCCACCATGCCGTTGACCGTGTTCTTCAGCTCCAGCATCTCGCCGGCCACGTCGACGGTGACCTTCTGCGACAGGTCACCGCTGGCCACCGCCGTCGTCACCGCGGCGATGTCCCTCACCTGTGTGGTGAGATTCCGGAACACCGTGTTGACGGAGTCGGTGAGGTCCTTCCAGGTACCGGCGACGCCCGGCACGTTCGCCTGCCCGCCCAGGCGGCCCTCGGCACCGACCTCGTTGGCCACGCGGGTGACCTCGTCCGCGAAGATCCGCAGTGTCTCGGTCATCTGGTTGATCGTCTCGGCCAGCTGCGCGACCTCGCCGCGCGCCGGGACGGTCACCTTCTGCGACAGGTCACCGTTGGCCACCGCCGTCGTCACCTGCGCGATGCCGCGCACCTGTGCCGTCAGGTTGCCGGCCATCAGGTTCACCGAATCGGTGAGTTCCTTCCACGTGCCGTCGACCCCGGGCACATGCGCCTGGCCGCCCAGGATGCCGTCCGTGCCCACCTCGCGGGCGACCCGAGTCACCTCGGAGGAGAAGGCGGAGAGCTGGTCGACCATCGTGTTGACGGTGTTCTTCAGCTCCAGCATCTCGCCGGCGACGTGGACGGTCACCTTCCGCGACAGATCGCCCTTCGCCACCGCCGTGGTCACCAGCGCGATGTCCCGCACCTGCGCCGTCAGCCGGGACGCCATCGTGTTGACGGAGTCCGTGAGGTCCTTCCACGAGCCGGACAGGCCGCGCACCCGCGCCTGCCCGCCCAGCTTGCCCTCGGTGCCCACCTCACTGGCCACGCGCGTGACCTCGTCGGTGAACGTCGACAGCTGGTCGACCAGGTTGTTGACCGTCCGCCCGACCTTCAGGAACTCACCCCGCAGCGGCTGCCCGGCCCCCTCCGGCACCTGCGTCCGCAGCTCCATGCGCGGCGACAGATCGCCCTCGGCGACCGCGGACAGTACCCGGCCGACTTCGGAGACGGGCCGTACGAGGTCGTCGACCAGCGCGTTGGAGTTGTCGATCGCGGTCGCCCAGGAGCCCTCGCAGGCGCCCGTCTCCAGCCGCTCGGTGAGTTTTCCCTCACGGCCCACCATGCGTCGCACGCGCGACAACTCGCCCGTCAAATGCAGATTGCGGTCCGCCACCTCATTGAAGACGGCGGCGATCTCCGACATCACGCCGTCCCCGGCCACCGTGAGCCGCTTTCGGAAATTGCCGTCGCGCATCGACACCAGAGCGGCCAGCAGTCGGTTCAGGGCGGCCGCGTCCACCGCGGTGCTGCCGCTGCGCGGTTTGCGCTGGTTGTTCAGGGACTGTCCGCCTTTCGCGCGCGTCTTCGTGCCCCGCGTCGCTGCGCCAGACTCCACTGTGTCCCTCCCGCAGGGATCGACCGTCGTACTGCTGTGCTCCGGTACTACTGCTCGTACTACTGATCGGCGTACCAGTTACTGCTGCGTATTCCTGTCCGATGTAATCAGGCCGGACCCAGGGTTGCTGCCCTGCGTACAGAGAACACACTCGGCCTGCCCGGACCTTCACCGGAAGCTTGCCCAGTGTTTCACCCCCGCCGAACCAGGCCATAACAGTTCGGCAGCTTTGCACACCGTCCGCACACCCTCCCGGCGGAAACACTGCTGACCGGCATCCGCACGGGCGGCGAAGGTAAGTAACCTTGCATGCGGCTGTCCAGCCACGCCGGTCCGTCCGGCCTGGGCGGTGGCACGGGAACGAGCGGGCATCGGAGGGCGGCCGCACAACATGACCACCGGAGTGATCCCGGGGGGACAGACCCCGGAGCCACGGCCGAAGGGCCCGCAGCTGCCGGAGCAGCGGCGCGAGCCGTTCGGCCACCAAGGCCTGCACGTCGACAACCGGACGAGGAGTTCTGTGATCACCGCGCGCGCGGCCGCCAGTTTCGAGCCCCTCGGGCGATCGGTCGCGACCGCCCGGTCCTTCGTCCGCGACACCCTCCAGGGGTGGGGCTTCGGCGACATCGTCGACGACGCCGTTGTACTCACGAGCGAACTGGTCACCAACGCCGTCGTGCACGCCGGCACGGCCGCCGACGTGCTGTGCCTGCGCAGTGACGGAGGGGTACGGATCGAGGTCTCCGACCGCTACCCCGAGCGCGAGGTCCCGGTCCAGAGCGTGGCCGTCAACATGGGCAGCCCCGACCGCGAGGGCGGCCGCGGCCTCCAGCTGTGCGCGGCCCTGGCCGGCCGCTGGGGCGTGGAGTACACACCCACCCACAAGACCGTCTGGTTCCAGCTGGACCTGCCCGAGCGCCCGGTCGGCACCCGCACGGCCGGTCCGTCGCTGCCCGCGGACCTCCTCCCGCTCGCCGACGGCAGGGTCCGTGTCGCCGTCGTCCAGATCGACCGCGGCGGCGCCATCACGGCGTGGAACGAGGACGCCGAGGACCTGTTCGGCTACGCCGCCGAGCAGGTCACCGGAAAGCCGCTGACCGACCTCGCGGCCTGGCCGCACACTCCCGGCACCGGCACCGGAATCGCCGAGGCGCTGCAACTCTCGCGCTGGGAAGGCAGTTACGGCGTCCGCGGCGCCCACGGCCGCGTACTGCCCGTCTACGCCTCCCACCTCCGCGTCCGCGACACCGACGGCGAGCCGTCAACCGTGTGCCTCCTCGTACGGGACCACGAACGGGCCGTTCTGCAGACACCGTTGCGCGTCACGGCGGCCACCGACGCGGCCTCCTCCTCCGACGGCCCGAGCGCCGACCCCTTCGAGGTGTTCATCGGCTCCCCCGCCCCCGACGACCTCGACGGCCTCCTGCAGCGCACGGTGGAACGCGCCCGCGACATGCTCGACGGCGACTCCGCCTTCCTGCTGCTGGCCACCGACGACGAAACCGAACTGGAGGTCCGTGCCTCCACCGGCCTGCCCTCCGCCCGCCAGCGCTTCGCCCGCGTTCCCGTCGACGCCGGCCCCGGCCGCTACGGTTCCGCCCGCATGCCCGCCGTCCACGACGACCTCACCGCCGTCCCCGGCGCCGTACCCCTCCTGCACAGCACGGGCATGCGCTCGGTCGTGACCGTCCCGCTGAAGGTCGAGGGCCGCCTCACCGGCTCCCTCGGCGTCGCAGCGGAGGCACCGGGCAGATACTCCAACGAGGAGGCGCTGCGCCTGCAGTTCGCCGCCGACCGCATCGCGCTCGCCGTCGAGTCGGCCCGCCTGGGTGAGCTGGAGCGGCTGCGCCGCGGCTCCCTCAGCTTCCTCGTCGAGGCCTCCGACCTGCTGGCCGGCACCCTCGACCGCGACCAGACCCTCGCCCTGATGGCGCAGATGACGGTCCCGACCCTGGCCACCTGGTGCGCGGTCTACACGATCGCCGACCAGGCCTCCGAGCCGTATCTGTCCTACGTCCTGCACGAGGACGAGGAACTGATCGACGGCATCAAGTCGCTGCTGTCGAAGATCTCCCCGCCGGACCCGGTACCGACCCCCGGTGCCCGTGTCTGGTCCGCCCCCGGCGAGGCCGCCCACCAGGCGGCTCTGCGCACCTCCATGCGCAGCCTCAGCCTGGGCGACTCGCACCACCGGATCGGTACGACCATCGGCCCGACCCTCGCCACGGCCGCCGCGGTCGGCGGCGAGACCGTCGTCCTGCCGCTGGTCGCCCGCAACCGCGTCATCGGCATGCTGACCCTCGGCAAGCCCACCGACGAGCACTTCCGCCAGGAGATCCTGGAACTGGCCGAGGACTTGAGCCGCCGCGCCGCCCTCGCCCTGGACAACGCCCGCCTCTACTCGGAGCGCACCGCCATCAGCCAGTCCCTCCAGCGCAGCCTGCTGCCCCCGGGGCTCCCCCACATCGAGGGCGTCGAGGTGGAGGTCATCTACCGCGCGGCCGGCGAGGGCAACGAGGTCGGCGGCGACTTCTACGACCTCTTCCCCATCCGCGACGGCGCCTACGGCTTCGCCATCGGCGACGTCTGCGGTACGGGCCCGGAGGCCGCGGCCGTCACGGGACTGGCCCGGCACGCGCTCCGGCTGCTGGCCCGGGAGGGCTTCGGCGGCCCGGCCGTCCTGGAACGCCTGAACTCCGCGATCCTCGACGAGGGCGCCCGCAGCCGATTCCTCACTCTCCTGTACGGCGAGCTGTGGCCGCAGGAGGACGGCAGCGCCCAGTTGAAGGTGGTCTGCGCCGGCCATCCGCTGCCGCTGCGCCTGCGCCAGGACGGCTCCGTCGAACCGGCCGCCGAGCCGCAGCCGCTCCTCGGCGTCATGGAGGATCTGGAGTTGTACGAGCAGACGGTCACACTGGACCCGGGCGACGTCCTGCTGTGCGTCACGGACGGCGTCACCGAGCGCCGTGAGGGCACGCGCATGCTGGGCGACGACGGCCTCGCGGACGTCCTCACCACCTGCACGGGCCTGACGGCCGGTGCCGTGGCGGCCCGCATCATGCGGGCGGTGGAGCGCTTTGCGTCCGACGCGCCCTCGGACGACATGGCGATCCTGGCGATGCGCGTGCCCGGCCTCCACCCGTAAGGCACCCAAGGCCGGCCGGGAACCGCAAGGCCGGGCATGGCATGCAAGAGGCCCCCGCCCTGTGGGCGGAGGCCTTTTCTGCTGGAGCCCCCAAACGGAATCGAACCGTTGACCTTCTCCTTACCATGGAGACGCTCTGCCGACTGAGCTATAGGGGCCGGTCACCTTTTCGAGGTTTCCCTCTCGGCAACGGGATAGATCATACCCCGAACACGGCCGTGCCCCCAACCGCGATCGGCCCGCCGAGCGCGTTGCACGCCGAAACGATCCGCTGCATTTCGCGCCGCGTCAGCGAAGCGTCCACCGGCAGTGCGAGCGTCTCCTCGGCCGCCCGCTCCGTCTCGGGCAGGGACACGCACCGACGGAACTCGGGCAGCCGGTGAGCGGGCGTCTTCACCGGCACCCGGCAATCAACTCCCCTGGTCCGTATGGCCCGTGCGAAGGCGTCCCGGTCCGGCCGGCCGTTCCCCGGCACCCGCACCACGTACTGCTGATAGGTGTGCCCGTCGCCCCCGTCGGGCGTGCGCACTCCCCTCAACTTCGCGTCCAGATAGGCGGCCCGCTCCCTGCGCTGCGCCGTCTCGTCGTACGGCGCCTCGGACTCGCCCTGTTCCAGGATCAGCAGTCCGTGCCGCTGCCCGACCCCGTGCAGCCGCCCGACGTCGGCCGAGCGACCGAATCGGTGTACGGCAACCACGGCCGCCGTCCGCGGAGTTACGGCCGCTTCGACGGCTGCCGCGTCCAGGCAGTACGTCACTGGATCTATGTCGGCGAACACCGGCAAGCCGCCGACCTTGGTCACCGCCTCGGCGACCTCCACGTTGCCGAACGCCGGCACGACGACCTCGTCACCGACACCGACACCGGCGGCTCTCAGCATGGCAGCAGTACCCATGGTGCGGATGCTGGTTGCGCAACGTGAACTTCAAGTGACGGCAAACAAAAAAGGGTTGGACCCGGAACCGAAGTTCGGGGTCCAACCCTTTCAAGATTTGTTCGGCGGTGTCCTACTCTCCCACAGGGTCCCCCCTGCAGTACCATCGGCGCTGTAAGGCTTAGCTTCCGGGTTCGGAATGTAA